>JAFXWC010000062.1 GCA_017534445.1 Treponema sp. | reverse complement strand
TGGGAACAAGGCGCGTTTGCCGTGAAAGTGCAGAGGCTGCTTTTGAATTTGCAAGGCAGGCTTGTGCGTCGGGTTGGACTGTGGTAAGCGGTCTTGCGGACGGAATTGATTCCTTTGCCCACAGGGGTGCAGTTTCGCTTCTGGAGGAAGGTAAGCTTGGACTTGCCCCTACTGTTGCGGTGCTTCCCTGCGGAATAGACACTATAGTTCCGGGTGCAAACAAAAGGCTTGCAGCTTCCATCCTAAAGGGTGGCGGTTGCATTGTAAGCGAATACGCTCCCGGAGTTCCTGCGGAGAAGTGGCGCTTTGTGCAGAGGAACAGGATAATTGCGGCCCTTTGCCAAGGAACGCTTGTTGTGCAGGCTCCACCCAACAGCGGTGCCCTGATTACAGCAGACTTTGCCCTTGACTACGGACGCGAGCTTGTCTTCCACAAAAGCTGCTTTTGCCCGGATGCGGTGCGCATAAGTGAGGCGGCAAAGAAATCCCTGCTTAGCCGTGGGGGAAGGGCTTTTTCTGCAAAGGCTGCCAGAACATGCGAGTCTTATGTAGAAGACGGAGCTTGCGTGGTTCAGAATTTTGAAGAATTCGTAAAGGTCTTGGGGTCAGAACCCGGATCTAATACTATAAAAAAAGAACAGCTTGAACTTTTTTAGCAAGGGCTGGTTTTGAGGTGTACAAATGGCTGTGAAAGCTGCTAAGAAAAAGTCAAAGAAAACGCTTGTCATAGTGGAGTCTCCCGCTAAGGCAAAGACCATAGAGCATTACCTTGGGCCGTCCTATACGGTAAAGGCTTCGATGGGGCATTTGATTGACCTGCCAAAAAGCCGCCTTGCAATAGACATAGCAAACGATTTCCAGCCCGAATACATAACGGTGCGCGGAAGGGCAAAGCTCCTTAAGGAACTGCAGAAGGACGCAAAGAATTCCGACGAAGTTCTGCTTGCATCTGATAACGACCGCGAAGGGGAAGCAATAGCCTGGCACCTCTACAATTCGCTTGCGGAAAAGACTGCCGCACCAATCAAGCGCATTGTCTTTAACGAAATTACGCCTGTTGCCATAAAGGAAGCCGTAAAGCATCCCGGCACAATCGACGAGGCAAAGGTTAACGCCCAAAAGGCCCGCCGCGTGCTTGACCGCCTTGTTGGCTACAACCTAAGCCCGCTTCTTTGGAAAAAGGTAAAGAACGGACTAAGTGCAGGACGCGTTCAGTCTGTAGCCCTCCGCCTTATCTGCGACCGCGAAGAAGAAGTTTCAAATTTCATCCCGGAAGAATACTGGACCCTTGACGCAGACTTCTTAAAAGGTAAGACAAAGTTTACAGCCCAGCTTGTTCAGTACAAGGGGTCAAAGCCGGAGCTTAAGAGCGAAAAAGAAGTTCAGAGCATAATAAGCGTAATCCAGAACAGCGACTGCCTTGTTACCGACATAAAAGAAAGCGAAAAGACCGTTAGGCCAAAGGCTCCTTTTACCACAAGCAAAATGCAGCAGGCAGCGGCAAACCGCCTGGGCTTTACTTCTAGAAAGACAATGCAGGTTGCCCAGCAGCTTTACGAAGGCATTCAGATTGGCTCAACCCGCGTTGGTCTTATTACCTACATGCGTACAGACTCTGTCCGCATTTCTCAGACTGCAATTGACGACGTTCGGGAATGGATTGGAAAGAATTTCCCCGCAGAACTGCCACCAGAAAAAATTGAATACTCGGTAGGAAAGGGTGCCCAGGATGCCCACGAAGCAATCCGCCCCACCTACGTAAAATATACGCCGGAAAGTGTAAAGGAATACCTTACCCACGACCAGCTGCGCCTTTATTCAATCATCTGGGAACGCTTTGTCTCCAGCCAGATGAACAACGCAAAGTCTAAGACAACAAGCGTAGACATTACTGCCGGTGATGCACTCTTCCGCGTAAGTGCAAGCCGCCTTAGCGAAAAGGGCTTCTACAACGTAATAAAGACCCTTTCATCAAAAGAAGAGGTAACGGGAAACCTTCCTTCCCTAAAAGTGGGCGAAAAACTCGCCACGCAAAAATTCTACCCTGAGCAGCACTTTACCCAGGGACCAGCCCGCTACACGGACGCTTCCATCGTAAAGACCCTGGAAGAAAAGGGAATAGGCCGCCCTTCAACATACGCGCCTATCATCTCCGTACTCCTTGACCGCTATTACGTAACCCGCATAAACAAGCAGCTTGTTCCAACCCAGCTTGGAAAAATCATCTGCCGCATACTGGTTGAATCCTTCCCGGAAGTAATAAACGAAAAATTCACTTCGGACGTAGAAAACGACTTGGACAAGGTAGAGCAGAACACCCTGGTCTGGAACAACATGATTGGAGGATTTTTCCAGCCCTTCAAAAACCGCGTTGACCAGGTTATGGAAAGCCAGGAAAGCCTAAAGGGTTCCTTGGACGAAACAACCGACCGCATCTGCGAAAAGTGCGGAAAGCCCATGGTAAAAAAACTTGGCCGCTTCGGCTACTTCTTGGCATGTTCAGGCTTCCCCGAATGTCACAACACAAAAAGCATACCGCTTGCAAAATGCCCAATGCCGGGCTGCACCGGGGACATTGTTGCAAGAAAGACAAAGGGACGCGGAAAAGAATTCTACGGCTGCACAAACTACCCCAAGTGCGGCTTCATCACGCATTTTAAGCCCATCGACGTTTACTGCCCCAAGTGCAAGTGGCCGCTGGTAGAAAAGTTCGACAAAAAGAACGGAAGCTACAAGAGCTGCATCAACCCAGAATGTGATTACCTGCATTCAGCCGACGAAGCAGTTGCCGCAGAAGCCGCCGGTGAATTTGCCCGCGCCAACGAAGAAGACAAAAAGCTGGGCCGTTAATGCTGAACAGTCATGCATGAACCGTCAAGTAGAACCGTCATGCTGAACTTGTTTCAGCATCTATGAATGTTAGCTGTTTGATGACTCTTATAGTTCACAAACATGCTGTATAAGCTCAAGTGGTGTAAGAGCATAGTCGCATTTTGCAAGATGCGATGCCAGTGCGTGAGCAAGAGATGCGTTTACCGCGCTTTCTTTTGCGCTCCAGCCCTGAGCCAAAAGTGAAGCCACAAGTCCAGAAAGAACGTCTCCGCTTCCACCTTTTGCAAGGGCATTGCTTCCGTGTGGATTGGCGTAAACGCATACCCTTCCGTTTTCCGTAAGCGCAATAAGAACCACAGCCCCCTTTAGCAAAAGAACTGCCCCGGGAAAGCAAGCACAGAATTTTTTTGCAAGCTCAAAGGCATTGGCGCAAACTTCCGCAGTTGAATATTTTCCAAGACCGCAGTTTTCAAGCAGCACCGAAAATTCCTTGGGGTGAGGGGTAAGAACTAGGCTGGCATTTTTTCCGCAAGCAGTCCTTTTTTCAAGAAAAGATTTTATCCTTGGCGAATAAAAAATGTCCGCATCAAGCAGGCAGGGAATATCCTCATTTTTTTCTAGAAAGTCAAGGTAAGCCGCGCTGTCTTCATCCTTCCTGCCAAGCCCCATTCCAAGCCCAACGGCACTTGTGTTTGCAGGAAAGTCTTCTGCCGCCATAAGCTCGCAGGAAATGTTTCTTTTGTCCGCATCCTTTGCCACAAGCGTAACAAGCCCTGAACCAAAACGCAGAGCCGCATTTGCCGCAATAAGGGCTACCCCTGTTTTTTCGCCTGCAACAATAGCCGTATGCCCAAAAGTCCCCTTGTTCACGTTTTGCTTTTTTCTGTGGGGAAGGCTAAGGTCTCTTTCTTCAAGAAGCATGGCAATCTCTTCTGTTCCGCTTTCAAACAATTCCCGGTCAATACCAAGGCCTGCTACTACAATTTTTCCGCAAGCATCCTTTGCCGTGCTGCTAAAAAGGGCAAGCTTTAAGGCCCCCATCGTAACCGTAGTGTCCGCCATAAAAAAATCTTCCGCCGCATTTCCGTAAGAGTCAAGCCCGGACGGTATGTCGCAGGCAATCTTCTTGCATTCAAGTGCATTAAGCTTTTTCATCAGGCATTTTATTTCATCTGCAAACTCGCCGTGAAAGCCGCTTCCAAACACGCAGTCTACCACGCAGCCAAAGCCATTGCCATTTTCATTCAGAAAATTTTCCGCATCCCTTGCGTTAACAACATTCACCCCGCATTTAAGCGCCCGCTCCTTTTGCAAAAGACATGCTTCGCTCTTTGCCTCCAGGGCTTCAAGAACCGTAAGCTTTTTACCAGCCGCACAAATCCTCCGCGCAAGAGCCCAGCCGTCACCTCCGTTGTTTCCGCTCCCCGTAGCAATAAGGACATTTTCTTCTGCAGCCACTTCCTTTTCCAAAGCCATGGCTGCGTTTTCCATCATTATGTCTTCCGTAAGGCCAAAGTTTTCCCTTGCCGCCTTATCCAGTATCCGTGAATCAAAAAAAATCTTCTGCATAAAATTCATTATAAAAAAAAATAGGCTAGACTTTCAATTTCATGTTGGCATTTGGGGACGGTAAAAAATCAGTGAGAAAACTCACTGAAATTCACTGGGAAAAACTCACTGGAATTGTTTTCTTATACATGTTTATAATGTGTCTAACATTCCCGTATGGGAGTTCAAAAAAGATAATAAGCCTGAGGGCTTAACAAAGGAGTTTCATTATGAAAAGAATTTTCCAGGTATTGGCAATGCTTATGGTTTTTGGCCTGTGCTTTGTATCATGTAGCAGCGGTGGCGGCAGCAGTGATGATGATGTTGCGGTTGGAGGAAGCAGTGGCTCATCTGCAAGGGGAGCCTTAATCATGGAGCTAATTCATCTATATGATGATGATGATAATGAAATAACAGGAACTCAAAAAAATGAACTTGCAGCACAAATTGGTGCTGTAGAGATGATAGTACATTCAAGTTCAGACAATGAGTATCGCATCCAGACTATTACAGGTTCCAATTTCTTGCCTGAAGACGATTTTGAGGCAGCTATGGAACAAGCTGGATATTGGGTATTGCAAAAAGGCGGCTATAATCTTACCTTCGGTAATGCTGATTACCTGTATCATTATTATAAAGAATACTGATTCATTCATCTTCTAGTAAAACAGTTTCAATAAGTATTTGAACTCCCCATTACTATATCAGTGATGGGGGGCAACAAAGGAGTTTCATTATGAAAAAAATATTTCAGCTATTGGCAATGCTGCTGGTTTTAGCCTTGTGTGTAGTATCATGCAGCAACGGCAGTAGTAGTGATGATGACGATAATGATAATACTGGTGGTACTTATGCTCCATTTGCCGGAACTGAGTGGACTTTCATGGAATCTGTCTTGACATTCAACGAGGATGGAAGTGGTACTATAACTTCTGGAAGTCCTATAGAAGTAGACTCATTCACTTATACAGTACGGGATAATGTAGCTTACATAACTTTGGTAGACCATGAAAGCGGTGAGGTGGAGCATGGCACATTCACTCTTTCCAGTGCAAATGCTACAAAAGGTGTCTTAGACAATCCTGATCCTGTATGGGGTCATTTGACCTATACAAAACTGTAAAGGAGAATTTTATGAAAATTGCAGGCTTTGGAAAAGTTGCTGCTGTACTTGCGGTGGTGCTTGTAAGCGTGGCCTTGCTTTCTTGCGGCAAAGGCAAAAAGGCAGACAAGACAAAGGTTTCTGCACAGGACACAAAGGACGGCGAAAAGGAAGAGGTTGTTGAAATTCAGATTGTGGATACAAAAGACGCGAATGCCGCTTCTGACTTTATTTATGAAACAACAGTTGACGGTTCCGCTGTTGTTATCCAGAAATATATTGGCTCCCGCGGAAACGTTATTGTTCCTGAAGAAATTGAAGGCTACAAAGTAACAACAATCGGTGAAAGTTCATTTTCAGGAGTCAAGAACATTGCATCCGTTGTGCTTCCTTCATCCGTTACTACAATAAGGGCATCTGCATTCAATGGCAGTTCACTCAAAGAAGTTACCTTGCCTTCATCCGTTACTACAATAAGGGCATCTGCATTCAATGGCAGTTCACTCAAAGAAGTTACCTTGCCTTCTTCCGTTACAACAATAGAAGCATCTGCTTTTAAAGATACTTATCTTACCAGCGTAAAACTTCCGCAGGGACTTACAAGCGTTTCCAAAAGCTGCTTTAGCGGAACAAGACTTACTAGTGTTGAACTTCACGAAGGCATTACTTCTGTAGGTGATTACGCTTTTTCCAGCTGCAACATCACAAACTTCAATATTCCCGCAAGCCTAAAAAATGTAGGCTACCATGCATTTGCAGGCAACCCGCTCAAGGACGTTGAAATTGCAAGCCGCGATACAGCTGTGGTATACGGCAACGGTGCATTTGCATCTTGCAACTCTTGGGGAAACATGACAGTTGCCCTCCGCAAAAAGTTGAACGAATCTGGCTACAAGGGCAATTATTACGAAAAAGATATTTCTTGCTGCAAGAATGCCAAATAATAGTATTTAAAAACTCTTTGCCCCCGGAAAGCTGCTTTTCTGGGGGTTCTTTTGTTGTGGCACTTATATGTTTTTTTTGTTAGAATGTGTTAAAATGTGTTAGAATGACTAAAACGCTGGAGATAAAAAATGGAAGAAAAAACAAAGAACTTTTTGAAAATTTCTCTCGTTGTAATTTCCGCGGGCATCCTTGATTTTTTGACGGAGACTTTTTTTCAGGAAGGGCTGCACGTGCCATTTTTCTTTGACATGATTTTTGCCATGGCCGTCCTTTTTGTCTACGGCCCAATCGAATCCATGTTAGTCTACATCGTGAACGTTACGATTGTCTGCATAAGGATGAAATGCGTTTACGGTTCCACCGATTTTGTCTACCTCTATTCACTTTCCGCACTTGCAATCATCCTTGTAACCTGGCTCTTTGTGCGCAAGAAGGACAAGCTTAAAAAGAGCGTCAACTTTACCTTCCTTTACATACTTACGGCAAGCGTCTGTGCGGCCCTTTGCTGCTGCGTAATCTCTGGACTTATCAATTTCTTTGCCTACAACATGAACGCAAGAAGCCTCGATGTGGAAAAAATAATTTTTGCCTTTACCGGTGACCAGTTTGGCGTGCTTGCTTCAAGCATCCTTGGCCGCATTCCAATTACTGTTCTGGACAGGATAATCACCACTTTTGCCGGATTCGGACTTTCAATCTTGTATACTAAACATCTGTCTAGGGGGGGGCAGCGATAAGGCTGGCGGTTACAACGAATGAGCATGAAAAAATTACCCTTATTCCTTATGGCAAGTCTTTTGATTCTCTCCCTTGCATCCTGTGGCAAGAAAAATGCATCTGGAAACCACGACTCAAAGACACTCTATCTTGCATGGAAAAATTTTAATGAAAAAAAAGATGCGGATTCATGCAGGAGCTTCATTGCCGAGCTTGAAAAATTTGAACCTGAATCATTCGACGCATATCCAGAGCTTCATGCCCAGACAAATGAGCAGATTGAAATTTGCCGTGATGCATCAGAAAAAATTCTTTCGATGATTGAATCGGGTGAATGCGATGACCTTTTGATTTACGACGAGGGGCGCAAAATAAACCTGAGCATGCTCTCCTATCTTTACAACCAGAATTATGTGCTTGAAGAAACCCACCAAAAGATTTTTGACTATTTTGTGTGGCTTCTTGCCGCTATTATTATAACCAGCGTTATCCTTATTTTTCTTAATGCCCGCGAAGTAAAAAAGCGCGACAAAATTATCTACAACTCGGAGCAGTTTTTGCGCCATTCAATAGAAGTGCAGGAAGCAGAACGAAAGCGCATCTCGCAGGAACTTCACGACACTGTTGCCCAGAGTATGCGCTACGTTTCTTTGCTTGCGGAAAACCTTTTGGACAAGGCAGCCGCAGAAAAAATCATCAGTACACAGAACCAGAACATAGAGGACATCCGTAAGCTATGCTACAACCTTACTCCTCCCGCAATATCCGCTGAAGACATGATTGGTGCGCTTGAACTTTTGGCCGGAAAGATTTTTAACGGCACTGGCGATAATTTTGACCTCCGCATAGTTGCAGAGGACACTGTTGATTTTTCTGTCTGGAGCGACGTTCAGCTGATGAGCATGTACCGCATAATACAGGAGGCTTTTCAGAACATACAAAAGCATGCCCACGCAAGCGAGGTTACGGTTTTGTTCAGAAAGGATACGGACGGCAGGCTAAAAATAATCATATCTGATGACGGCATTGGAATGAGCGAAGATATGGTTGAACAGATTAACGGCGGAATTTTTTCTAACATAAAAGATTTGCATTTTGGAATAAGGAATATTGTGGAACGGGTTCAGCTTTTGGGTGGCAGCGTTGTTTACCGCTCGGAGGCAGATTGTGGCACACAGATAATGGTGGTATTGTAATGCGGAAGACTTTTTATATTATTGATGACCACGAGATGCTTCGGTCTGGAACAAAGAACTGGATTATGACCCAGTCTGACTGGGTTTGCCTGGGAGACTCTGGAACCCATGAGCAGGCCTACCAGGATTTTGAACGTATGCAAAAAGAGGGGATGCTACCTTCTGTCCTTATCTGCGACCTGAACTTTTACGGAGAGAACACCGGCTTTGACTTTATTCAAAAAATCCATTCGCTTTACCCGGACGTTAGGGTAATTGTGTACAGCATGTTCTTTGCGGCAGGCATGGTGCAGAATGCCATGGACAGCGGTGCAAACGGCTACATTTCAAAGAATGCCAGTTCCGAGGAGCTTCTTGACTGCATGGAAAAAATAAACGGTGGAGGTGAATTCATTCAGGCGGAACTTCAGACTAACCTTATAAAATACAACAAAATTACCGATGCCCTTACCCGCCGCGAAAAAGAAGTGATGGACCTTCTCCTGCAGCGCCTTTCCAACGATGAGATTGCAAACCGCCTGAACATAAAAAAGCGTGCCGTGGAAAACTACATCTCGATCATCTACGAAAAGACCGGCGTTGGCGACCGCGGGGAACTTGTCATGCGCTACGGCCAGTAGTGATTTTTTGTATTTTTGACAAATTTGCCTAAAATTTATATGTATTTTTGACAAAAACGCCAAAATTTGCCTTGTTTTTTTGACATGATTTGATAAAATAAAGGTGACAGGGGAATTTTTATGGATTTAAGGCGTAAAAGCGAGAAAATCATAAGCAAATGGTATGAGGACGGAGATAAAAAGGCTCTGCTCGTAACGGGGGCAAGGCAGGTTGGAAAAACCCATGCGATAAGGTCTGTAATGAAAGCCGAGGGTGCAAATCTGTTTGAAATCAACCTCATAGAAACTCCGGCGGCGGTCAGAGTCCTTGAAAATGCAAATACAGTTGAGGATCTTGTGATAGGTTTTTCAACTTTGAGCGAGCAGAAAATAGAGAAGGGCAAGACTGTTATTTTTATAGATGAGGTCCAGAAATACAAGGACATGATTACAAAAATAAAGTTTTTTGTTGAAGAGGGAAGTTTCCGCTATGTCCTGAGTGGTTCTCTGCTTGGAGTGGAGCTTACGAACCTTTCATCTGCACCAGTGGGCTATATGATGACTGTGGAAATGTTCCCGCTTGATTTTGAGGAGTTTTTGCAAATTACGAACATTAGCGAAACTGTTCTTGCAAGCCTTCGCGATTCTTTTGTAAACCGTACTCCCGTCATGGATGCAGTGAATCAGAAGATGCTTGATTTGTTTATACGCTATCTTGTGGTGGGCGGAATGCCGGAAGCCGTGAGCCGTTTTGCCGACACAGGAAATGTCAATGATGTGATGCAGATTCACCGCGACATTCAGGCACTGTACAAACTTGATTTTACCCAGTACGAGGCAGCGGATAAGAGGCTGATTCTTACAAATGCCTATGAGCTGATTCCTTCTGAACTCCTTAAGCAAAACAGGAGGTATGTTGTTTCTGATTTGAAAAACGGACTTCATTTTGAGCGGGTGCAGAACACCTTCCTATGGCTAAAAAACGCTGGTGTTGCATTGACTGTCTTTAACAGTACGGAGCCTCGGATTCCGCTAAAGCTAAACGAAAAGAGCAGTCTGTTCAAACTCTATTTTTCTGATGTTGGAATGCTTACGTCGGAATACGGAATGAGTACAAAGACCATGCTCCTTACAAAAAATCAAAGCCTGAACGCCGGTGGAATCTACGAAAATGTTGTGGCACAGGAACTTCGTTCAAAAGGGTACAAACTCTACTATTATAATTCAAACCGTCTGGGGGAGCTGGATTTTGTGATTGAACACAAGAACAAGGTTCTGCCTTTGGAGATTAAGAGCGGCAAGGATTACACGATTCATTCCGCCATGAACAACTGCCTTTCAAACCCAGAGTATCAGATGGACGAAGGAATCGTTTTTGCAAACTGCAATGTTTCAAAAAAAGGAAAGGTGACGTATCTGCCAATTTATATGATTATGTTTCTTAAGCAGGATGAAGGGCAGGTCATCCTGGACAAGATAGAATTTTGATGCCATGTCTCCTTTTTTACTATACACGAATTGATTTAAAATCTCGAAATGTCCAGGAGAAGCTAAAGCGCGCCGTAGAAAACTACATCTCCATCATCTACGAAAAGACCGGCGTTGGCGACCGCGGAGAGCTTGTCTTGCGCTACGGACAATGATGTCTTCTATGTGTACATTTTGCATAAGATGTATTTTTCGTGATATAATGATTTGCAAGGAGAATCGAAATATGAAGAAATCATTATGCCTGCTTTTTTTGGTTTTTACTTTTTCTGCATTGTGGGCACAAAATAGCGGCAAGAAAGTAACTGTTACCGGACTTGTTGGTGAAATGGCTAGTTATGGAGCGCCTGGTTATGGAGAGAATCCTGAAGAAGATGATATTGAAAAGTTTTTTGTCCTTATTCCTGATTGGGGACAAAAGTGCGATGGGAAAGTCGTTGAATGGTGTGGCGAAGAGGCAGAGGAAGTGGTGCTGAATTCTGCCATGCAGCTTATTCTTATGAATCGGGACATATCGCTAAAAACCGGCGTGCGCTATCGGGTTACAGGAACAATCATGCAAGCGCAAACCGGGCATCATAACACAGATTTTTTGCTTTGCGTTGAATCTGTAAAAATTCTTAGAACAAAGTCTGTGGTACGAAAATTATATTGATAAAGGGTAATTTTTTATATAATCGTCTATGCTGTCCAGAATATAGTTTTTTCCCTGCGTGTGAAGGATTTCGGCGTTGTCTACTTGCAAACATGCCGCAAGCAAAGCTCTTATGGACATCTGTTGCAATGTAAAGTATACTCTTGGCAATTCTGATTGCTAGGATCGAAATACATTAACGTTGCGTCATTCTGAGCTTGACTCAGAATCTCAAATTACGATATTGAAGAGAGATGCCGAATCTAGTTCGGCATGACATGTGTTTGTCAAGTACGGAATGACACTTTTGAAGCAAGCTCGTATTTATAATAAAGTACTTGTTGTGGGGGGGATAAATGGCGAGGAATAAAAAGTTTTGGTTGGGTTTGCTTTTGCTGATTGCTGGCTTTGCGGCTTATGGAAGGGGATATAGGATTTTACCTTCGCTTGTTATAGAGAAGAGCGGGGGCAAGGTTGTTAAAAGCGAAGATGATTTGTTTGGGGAATTTTCGCATTATTTTAAGTGCGGGTATTTTATAGAGATAAAAGAAAACCTTCTTTTGCTTTACCATGCGTCTGACAAGGATGCTTTTGCCTGCGAATGCAAGGAAATTGAGCCGGAAGCCACTTTTTTTATAGAATTCAAGGAGTCGCGCTTGGGGGAAAGGCTTTTCTTTTTTGGGAGCAGCAAGGAAGGGAAAAGTGTTGACGGATATGTTGACGAGGCAAATAAGGACGGTTCTTTGTGCATTTATGGCAAGGACGGCATAGACTTATATTTGCTTTTTGAATATGCAAGCATAAATTAGTTAAAAATGGCCTTTTTGTGGTCAGCGAATACAAATAGAGCCTAGCCCCGATTGGAAGGGCGGCGTAGCCGGCCACCGCAACGAAGTGAGGAGGCTGGAGCGAAAGCGGAACCCTGGAAAGCGGGATAACCCCCTCCGTGGCATTTTATCCCGCAAGTTTTCTGGCGAAAACTTGCCAGTTTCGTTTGCTAACAGACGACGCGCCGTCCGTGGCGCTACTTGTTTTACAGGATAAAATGCCGCGGAGTTTGACCGGTCACGGAGTGCCGGGCACAGTTTAACCATAAAAGTGGCTCCAAATCAAAGAACATCTATTGTATAATTCCAAAAAATTCTTTATAGTGGTATGCAACCGAATTTTTCGTTTTTTTCTTTGGAGGACTTATGACTATCGCCCAGATGCTGGAGCAGAGCGGAATTTTGACTTTGCTCGGAATGTGTGTGGTTTTTGCGTTTCTGATTATAATGATCGGAGCAATGAATCTGCTTCACGGCGTGATTCATCTTTTTGGTTGGGACAAGGCTGAACCGCCTGCTGCTTCTGCTGCTTCTGCCGCCTCTGGCATTGCCCCCGCAGCTTCCCAGGCAGACAATGGTGCCCTTGTTGCAGCAATTGCCGCTGCCATCCATGAGAAAGAAGCCTAAAATTTAGCCGCTTTTTTACTCGCTTAACAAGAAAATATTATATATGGAAGATTTCCGTAAATTATAGAGAGGTTTTTATGTCTAAGGTTGGAATTTCCGAATTGGTTTTACGCGATGCCCATCAGTCACTGCACGCTACACGCATGACTACGGCAGATATGCTCCCCGCATGCCCCATGATTGACAAGATTGGTTACTGGGCAGTTGAAGGCTGGGGTGGAGCTACATACGACAGCTGTATCCGCTTTTTGAACGAAGATCCGTGGGAACGCTTGCGCAAGCTCCACGCCGCTTTGCCTAATAATAAGATTATGATGCTTTTGCGCGGACAGAACCTTTTGGGATACCGCCACTATGCAGACGATGTTGTAGACAAGTTTGTCGAAGCCTGTGCAAAGAACGGCATTGACGTTTTCCGCATTTTTGATGCCTGCAACGACCCACGCAACCTTGAACGCGCTACAAAGGCCGCTAAAAAGACCGGCAAGCATGTTCAGATGGCAATTTCTTATGCCGTAACTCCTTACCATACAATAGAAAAATATGCAGAGCTTGCAAAGACTTATGCAGAATTTGGTGCAGATTCAATCTGTATTAAGGATATGTCCGGTTTGCTCAAGCCTTATGTTGCATACGACCTTGTAAAGGCTGTAAAGAAGGCTTGCGACCTTCCTGTAGAAATCCACACACACTCAACGACAGGCCTTTCTGTTGCCACAGAGCTTAAGGCAGCAGAAGCAGGTGCAGACGTTCTTGACACCGCAATTTCTTCCATGGGTATGGGTACAAGCCACAGCCCTACAGAAACTGTTGTAGAAATGCTCAAGGGCACTGAATACGACACTGGCCTTGACACAAAGGCCCTTCTTGAAATTGCCGCTTACTTCCGCGAAGTACGCACACACTACGCTTCTCTTGAGTCCAAATTCCTTGGTGCAGATACACGCATCCTTACATCCCAGGTTCCGGGCGGTATGCTCTCCAACTTGGAAAGCCAGCTTAAGCAGCAGGGTAAGGCAGACAAAATGGACGACGTTCTTAAGGAACTTTCACTTGTTCACAAGGACGTTGGTTATGTTCCTCTTGTAACACCTACAAGCCAGATTGTTGGAACACAGGCTGTATTCAACGTACTCTTTGGCCGCTACAACAACATGACCCAGGAATTCCGCGACCTTCTTGTTGGAAAGTACGGAAAGCTTCCTGCTGAACCAAACAAGGACCTTGTTAAGAAGGCTCTTGAGCAGAACAAGATGGATGAAGTTCTTACTTGCCGTCCTGCAGACAAGATTGAGCCAGAATGGGACAAGATGGTTGCAGAGGCAAAGGCAAACGGCGGCAACGGTTCTGAGGAAGACGTTCTTACATACGCAATGTTCCCAAAGGTTGCTCCTGGCTTCTTTAAGAACCGCGCAAACGGCCCTGTAGACGCAAAGGAAACATTCGGCAAGGTTGCAGCTCCTGCTTCTGAATCTTCTTCAAAGGGCGGCTCTTACACAATCACAGTAAACAGCACTTCTTATTCTGTTACTTCAGACGGAAAGGGAAATATTTCTGTAAACGGAACACCTTATACGGTTGCATTCGGTGCGGCAGGTTCTGCTCCTGCGGCTGCAGCTTCAGCTCCAGTGGCAGTTGGCGGTGTTGACGTTAAGGCTCCTGTTGCGGGTACTTTGCTTAAGCAGTGCTTTGCAAACGGCACAAAGGTTTCTAAGGGACAGACTGTAATCATCGTTGAGTCCATGAAGATGGAACTTGAAGTAAAGGCTACAGAAGACGGAACAATCACATATACAGTTCCAACTGGAACCCAGATTACAAACGGACAGGTTCTTGCTACAATCGGCGGCGTGGTAAAGGCTGCTCCAGCTCCTGTTGCTGCACCGGCACCTGCTGCTGCTCCAGCTGCCCAGGCTAGTGCCCCAGCACCTGCTTCCGGAAATGGAAAGAAGGTAAATGCCCCTGTTGCAGGCGTACTCCTCCGCACATGCGTTTCAGAAGGCGCTACAGTAAAGGCAACGGACAACATCATCATCATTGAGTCCATGAAGATGGAGCTTGAAATTAAGGCTGGCGCAGACGGTAAGGTTCACTTCCTTTCTACTGTTGGCAGCCAGGTTGCAAACGGTCAGCCCGTAGCAGAAATCAACTAAGGACTGGAGAAAGATATGAATTCAAAAGTTCAGTATAGCAAGAAAATATTCCTTATCATGCTTGTCATGCTTTTTGCCGCTGGAGTTGTTTCCTTTGGCACAAAGGCTTTGGCAAGTGACGGCAGTGCTGCTGCGGCCACAAATAGCGAAGGTCTTGAAAGGGTAATCGTAGGTACGGAAGACTGGCACGGTTCAAAGGACATTTCCGTAACACAGTTCATCAGGAACATTGGAAAGTCCACCGGTATCTACAAGATGATTCATCAGGAAACCGCAGAGGAAAGGGCAGAGTCTCAAAGAAAGGCTTTGGAAGCTGAAGCAAAAAAGAAGGCTGGCGAGGCAGAACTTGCAAACTCTCCCGCAAAGCCAGGCTGGCAGTACGTAATCATGATTGCGGTCGGCTTCCTTATTGTATACCTTGCAGTTGCAAAGGGATTTGAACCGCTTCTCCTTATCCCGATTGGATTCGGTACGATTCTTGTAAACATTCCGGGTGCTGGTATGGGAAACCTTCCCGACGGTATGCTTGCAATCATCTACAAGGCTGGTGTTGGAAACGAATTCTTCCCCATGCTCATCTTTATGGGCATTGGCGCAATGACGGACTTTGGCCCGCTTATTGCTAACCCAAAGACTGCAATCCTTGGCGGTGCCGCACAGTTCGGCGTATTCTTTACGCTCTTCGGTGTTGCCGTAATGGACATCTTTGGACTTAACTACAACATCATGCAGGCATGTGCAATCGCAATCATCGGTGGCGCGGACGGTCCTACATCAATCTATGTTTCCGGCAAGCTTGCACCAGAGCTTATGGCTGTAATCGCAGTTGCCGCATATTCGTACATGGCACTTGTCCCGATGATTCAGCCACCAATCATGAAGCTTCTTACCACAAAGAAGGAACGCCTGATTCACATGGATCAGCTTCGCCCTGTAAGCAAGACTGAGCGCGTATTGTTCCCGCTCATGCTCCTTATTCTTACAATCCTCCTTTTGCCGCCTGCAGCACCGCTTATCGGTATGCTCGCATTCGGTAACTTTGTACACGAAGCAGGTTGCGTACAGCGCCTTTCAAAGACAATGGAAAATGAGCTTATGAACATCGTTTCCATTTTGCTTTCTCTTGGCGTTGGAAGCCAGATGACTCCGGAAAACATCATCCGCCCAGAGTCTGCGGGAATCATCCTTCTTGGACTTGTGGCATTCGCTGTGGCTACAGCTGGCGGTTTGTGCATGGCAAAAATCATGAACCTCTTCCTTCCAAAGGGAAAGAAAATCAATCCGCTTATCGGTTCAGCCGGTGTTTCTGCCGTTCCAATGGCAGCCCGCGTTGCAAACAAAGTTGGCCAGGAATATGATCCTTCAAACTTCCTCCTGATGAATGCAATGGGCCCCAACGTTTCTGGCGTTATCGGAACCGCAATTGCAGCCGGTGTCTTTATAGCCACATACGGTTTGTAATAGCATAAACTTTATCTCAATGCCCTGTAACGCATTTGTTGCAGGGCTTTTTTTTATGGGCGCATTTTTGCTTTCGCAAAAACCGGGCTTTCCGCCGTTCCGCGTCTTACGCGCTCCATTCCCGGTGGTTGGCAGAAAAAAACTTTTCATCCTGCCCGCAGTGCCATTTTAACCATCACTAAAAACACCCCTAACAATTCACCCACCGGGAACGCCTCCGGCGCGGCTCCAATCCCTTGCGCGTATTTTACAGAAGCCTTTTTTGCAAACTTTTAATTTCTTCGATTTTGTGGTATAATGGGGATATGGCAAAAGCAAAAAAACAGGTTAGCTTTGAAGATGCTCTTTGGGGAGCTTGAAAAATTATGAAAAAAGAAAATCCTTTTGAAATAGATTTTGAATCCTACATCCGCGAAGGTGAGCCTGACAAAAAAGAAAAAAGCATCGCCTGGTCAATAGCAACAGGCTTGCAGCAGGTTGATGGCCTTACACCGTCAGCCTATTTGTATGAAACTGCAAAGCGTAACATTGAAGGTGAGATTTCAATTGAAGAAGCAAAAAAACTTATAGACTCTTATTACGAATCAAAAACATCCCGTCCCGAAGATGATGATGACAAGGAAGAAGCAGATAAAGTCTCAACTAGAATTACAGAACTGCTTTCTGAAAAGTCTTTTAGTTTTACTCCTAATCAATTATTATCGATTCACGAGCGTTTATTCAAAGGCGTATTTTATAAAGTAAAAGCCGGAAAATTTCGTGATTACAACATTACAAAAAAAGAATGGGTTTTGAATGGCGACACAGTTTTGTATGCCAATGCCGACCTGATTAAAGAAACGCTAAAATATGATTTTGAAACAGAAAAAAACTTTGACTATTCCAAACTTACAAAAGAAAATGCTATAAAGCATATTACACGATTTGTTGCGAACATGTGGCAGATTCATCCATTTGGAGAGGGCAATACAAGAACAACCGCTGTTTTTACAATCAAATATCTTCGTTCGTTAGGCTTTAATGTAAACAACGAACCATTTGAAAAACACAGCTGGTACTTCCGCAATGCTTTAGTACGCGCAAATTATACGAACATGCAGAAAGGCATTTACATGAATACGGAATACCTTGAAAAGTTCTTCCGCAACATTCTACTTGACGAAAACAACGAACTCAAAAACAGATATACCCATATTGATTATGATGGATACATCAAAAAGTTCGGAGATAATCAAAAAAGTTCGGTGCAAAATCTGCCTGTAAATGATAAAAACCTGCCTGTAAATCTGCCTGTAAATAAAGTACAAGCTGAGTTGATAAGTTTTTTAAAAGAAAACCCATCTTATACCTATGATGATTTAGCAGAAAAGATAAACCGGACACGCGAAACAGTCAGAGTAAATCTTAGAAAACTTGAAAAAATGAATTTACTTAAACGAGTGGGCGCAGACAAAAACGGCCATTGGGAGGTGATTGAATGACAGAAAACACACAGATAAAACTGTTTGAAGATAAAAAAGTCCGCACCCTATGGGATAAAGAAAGCGAAGAGTGGTATTTTTCGGTTGTGGATGTAGTTGCCGTCCTGACAGAAAGTGCAAATCCAAATAACTATTGGAAGGTGTTGAAAAATCGCCTTAAAAAAGAAGGAAGTCAGTTGGTTACAGATTGTAACCAACTGAAAATGCCATCTTCCGACGGAAAAATGTACAAGACCGACTGCATGAATACCGAGCAGCTTTTCCGTCTCATTCAGTCAATTCCATCTCCAAAGGCTGAACCATTCAAACTCTGGATGGCACAGGTAGCAAAAGAAAGGCTTGATGAAATACAAGATCCGGAGCGGGGAATTCAACGGGCTTTGGCAGAATACCGAGCCTTAGGATACTCAGAAAACTGGATAAACCAGCGTCTAAAAGCTATCGAAATTCGCAAAGATCTTACAGATGAATGGAAAAAACACGGCTTAAAAGAGGGCGTTCAGTTTGCCACTCTTACCGACATCATTTACAAAACATGGGCAGGCAAAACTGCAAAAGAATACAAGGAATACAAAGGTCTCAAAAAAGAAAATCTTCGCGATAACATGACAAACAAGGAACTTGTCTTGAATATGCTGGCAGAACTTTCTACAAAAGAAATCTCTGAATCCAATGACCCAAAAAACTTTGGAGACCATGTAAAAAATGCAGTAGACGGTGCAAGCATCGCAAAAAATGCCCGCATCGAGCTTGAACAAAAAACAGGAAAGAAAGTCGTTACGCCACTCAATGCAAGAGATGGCATCGGTCTTACAGAAGATACAAAAGCATCTGTCTTTTTGGAAAATGAGGAAGAAAAGTAGAAATGAGCGAATAATAAATAGTTTAAATAGTAAGATAGTCACAAGAAACAAAGTTTACAATGAAATCTTTGAACAAGCTGAAAACTTTAAGAAGAATGCGGAGTAAAGAGGAAGAAAAAATGTTGAAAGAAGAATTTACAGAATGGGCGAATAATGGTGGAATTCGTTCACAGGATTCTGGTTATATTAGCCATGCTATTGATGTATTGGAATGGTGGTTGGACTCAAAATTACCAAATGCTGGTGTTGGCAATCTTTTTCGTTATGAATCATTAGCAGAGTTTGAAAAAACACTCAATCAAATAAGAGATGATAATGATTTTTATGAAGTGAATAGAAAAGATCAAAGAGGTCGTCCTCAGGCAGCACTCAATAAATACGCTGAATTTCTTAAACAGAGAAATTATAGGCCAATTATATATGAACAAAAAGAGGTAATACGAAAGATGAATAATACAGATTACTATAAGGATCTTCTCCTGGAAAATTATAATATCATACTTCACGGTGCCCCTGGTACAGGTAAAACTCATCTTGCAAAAGAAATCGCAAAAGCAATGGGATGTACTGAAAATGAAATTGGTTTTGTTCAATTCCATCCATCTTATGATTATACGGATTTTGTTGAAGGATTACGACCATCTGAAAATTCTAATGGTGAAATTGGGTTTGAACGTAAAGATGGTGTATTTAAGAAGTTTTGTGAAAAGGCAATTCTTTCATCTAGTGATACAGAAAATATATGGAAAGAGCTAAATGATAATCCGACTGTTTGGAAAGTTTCTCTTGAAGGAACTGGTGATAATCCAACGCGCACAGATTGTATGGCTAACGGCTATATACGAATAGGTTGGCCAGCTTATGGAGAAGTTGCTGATTTTTCAAATTTTTCTGGATATACAGAAGATGGCGGTAGCGTAGTTCTTGTCGCCTTCCAATCAAAAATGAAAGTTGGAGATATTGTATTATCATGCTATTCTGCTAACGAAATTGATGCAATTGGTATCATTACAGGAGAATATGAATATAGACCTGAAGGTGGAAATTATCCTAGATATAGAACTGTAAAATGGCTTGTAAAAGGAATTAAGGAGAATATAGTTGAAAAAAATCATGGTAAATCATTAACGCTTGCAAGTGTGTATAAACTATCTATTTCTATACAAGATGTGTTTGATATTGTTAAGAAATATTCTACAAACCAAGCACAGAATTCTGAATCATCAAATGCAAAAAATAAAACTTATGTTTTCATTATTGACGAAATAAACAGAGGTGAACTCTCTAAAATATTCGGTGAGTTGTTTTATGCTATTGATCCTGGTTATCGAGGATTAACAGGAAAAATAAATACACAGTATCAAAATTTAATTAAAGAAAACAATATTTTTTACACAGGTTTCTACATCCCCGAAAACGTCTACATCATTGGCACCATGAACGACATAGACCGTAGTGTAGAAAGCATGGACTTTGCTATGCGTCGTCGTTTCATCTTTGAAGAAGTTACTGCAGAAGACAGCGCAGAAAATATGAATCTTTCTTCAGCAACAAAAGAACGAATGAAACGCATCAATGATGTTATAGCAAAAACAGAAGGATTGAATGATGCTTACAAAATTGGTGGAGCATATTTCCTGAATGTAGATGATTTTGACAAGCTTTGGAAAATCAAACTTTCTTCTCTTGTTAAAGAATATCTTCGTGGAATTGATGACGATGGATCTAAATATCAAAAGATTGAAGATGCATATTTTAATCGTAATGCAAATAATCCATCGCTAAACGTTACGGATAATAATAGCCTTACAGTTGAATCATGAGTCGAATTACAGTAATTGATAATACTTTTAAACAACAACTTCCTCTACCACATCTTATTCACGACTTTGAAAACCTCAGAAAGATTGCAAATAAAACAATAGGTGATTTACAGTCAGAGTTTGGAATTCTCATATTTCCTCCAAGAATTGAAGATACTGATGATCAGATTAAAGATTCTGTTATTTTTACTTTGAAAGAAAGCGATAATTTCTTTTCCATAGATACTGGAAATATCATGGGCTTTATCGGACGCAATGATACTGAGTTAAATATTTGTTCCCGCTTTACTCATAATATTGATGGAAAAATCTCAGAAAAGAATGATTTCTTCCTTCATTATATGTTAGAAAAGGTTTGTCATATAAATCTGACAAACTTAAAAAGCACAAGAAGTCCCGACAAAATATTCAATCTGCTTCCATTCTTGTTTCCCCAGTATCTCATAAGTGCATTAAGACAAGGTGTTTACAAAGAGTATCAAAAACACGAATACAATGATTCAAATGTTAGAGGTATAATCGATATAAATCGCCATATACGGTTCAACATACCGGCAAATGGAAAAATTGCATACAATATACGGGAATATAGTTTTGATAATCCAATTACAGAATTGGTAAGGCATACCATTGAATATATGCATTCAAGTAATACCTTCAAATCTATTCTGGCAAGCAACGAAGAAGTCAAAACGGCCGTGGAAACCATTGTAAATGCAACTCCACTTTATAACCGGATGGAAAGAAATAAGATCCTTTCTAAAACAAGCAGGTCAATTAAATCTCCATACTTTTACAGGTACAGAGACCTTCAAAAGATTTGCCGAATGATATTACTTCATGAAAAGATTAAATACGACAACTCTAAGAACCAGATTTATGGATTGCTTTTTGATGGAGCCTGGCTTTGGGAAGAATATCTTGCAACAATATTAAAGAAAAAGGGATATGAACATCCGGAAAATAAAAAGAAGAATGGAGTTATTCATCCGTTTGAGAAAAGTAATGTAGGAAACTTTTATCCTGATTTCTATAAACCAAAAGCTGGACACAGCTTAAAGGACGAATTAGCAGATGTGATTCTTGATGCAAAATACAAAAACTTTGATGATAAGAATCCACCTGCTGATGATATTGCACAAATGATTTCTTATATTCATATTATGGATGCAAGAAAAGGGGTGTTTATATATCCTTCTAAAGATGTAAACACATCTAGAACAAGCTGGACTATTAGGCCGTTTGCAAGTGAAACCGCAGAAATGGAAACCAGGCCCTTTATTATACCTCAGTCTGCAATGGACTATACTGATTTTAGAAACTTGATAAATATTTCAGAGTTAAAATTGATAGAGTAAAATGATATGGATGTCTTCCACGATATGTTTATTCCATCTTTTCAAATAATCAAAAATCTACTCGCTAATATTTTCTTTTTGTTGTAACAATAGTTGGCTTAAAGCTGTAAGCACTGCTTAAATAATCAGGTAAGTATTATTCAGGGGCCTCCTGGAACTGGGAAAACTCAGACAATTTCCATACTTTTATCTTTGTCACCTCCCCATCCCCGCCAACTACTTGTAATTCTTTGCTATATAAAATAAAATATATTCCATGAATTTAAACGATTTGCGCCTGAATGCTTACAAGAAAGTGGCTGATATTGGAAACCCTGATGCTTCTGCGGAAGAGAAAAATGCTTCCAGTGGAGAAGATTTAATAAAGAGCGTGTCCCGCGACATACGAAGAACAGAGGAACCGGGGCATGTTCCCCTTGTTAGAAAGCCTGTTTTTCAGAAAGTCAACAGGCAGGTGGATTCTATTCTTGAGAATGCAAAGGAGCGCGAGAAAAACAGGGCTCCTCTTTCCCAGCCACCAGCTCCCAGACGCAACAAAGTTGAAAGTTCAGACCTCTTTGCCGACATGCGCGCAAAGGAAGAGGCTAAGATAGCCGCAAAGACAGGCACTTATTTTAAGAAGAAACAGTCTGCTACGGATGAGGATGTCCGTGAGGCCGCAAAGGCACTTGTTTCAAGGGGGCTTGTAAAAGTTCCCGAGCAGCCAAAGCAGCCTGGCGAGAAGGAAAGCATCTACCGTCGCGTTGCAAAATTCCTTGTTGTTATTGGAGTTGACGAGGCCGCAAAAATCATTCCGCATTTGACCGAAGAGCAGACGGAAAAGATAATACCGGAGATTGCTGCGGTTCAGAAAGTTACGCCGGAAGAAGCAGAGCAGGTTCTTGCCGAATTTGAAACCCTTTTGGACAAGGCAAGGGAAAGCGGTGGCATAGACACTGCACGCACAATCCTTACAAAGGCATACGGCTCACAAAGGGCAGAGGAGCTTTTGGAAAAGTCCGTCCAGTATCCAGAAGGAAAGCCTTTTGACTATCTTGAAGATGCCAATGCGGAGCGAATCGGAATCCTTATAGGCGGAGAGTCTCCTGCGGTACAGGCGCTTGTTCTTTCCCAGGTTGAACCAAAGAAGGCCGCTGCCGTAATCAAGGCAATGGACCCCAGCGCAAAGGCAGACATCGTTATGCGCCTTGCAAAGATGAAGCCCGTAGCCCCTGAGGTAATGAAAAGAATCAGCAAGAGCCTTAATGAAAAGATGCTCACGCAGAACACGGAGAACACCCAGAACCTTGACGGACGCGGAGTCCTTGCACAAATTCTTAAGCGCATGGATCCCCTTGCGGAGAATGCAATCCTTGAAGACATATTCGACCAGGACCCCCAGCTTGGAGAGGACCTTCGCAGAAGGCTTTTTACCGAGGAAGACGTTATTGGTGCGGACGACCGCTTTATGCAGAACAAGCTGCACTCAATGCAGGAAGAGGATATTGCCCTTCTTATCAGGGGAAAGAGTCCTGCCTTCCGCGAAAAGATTTTGAGCAACGTTTCAAGAAACAGGGCAGAGGCAATTCTGGAAGACGAAGAGCTTCGTGAGCATGTCCTAAAGATTGACTGCGACAGAATCACAAACCAGTTCTACTCAGAGTTGCGTCGTGCTTGGGAAGACGGAGACCTTCGCGTAGACGGACGTGACGACGGTGAGGTTTACGTATGATGCAGGTGAACCAGAAATACAAGGGCTTTAGGGTTCTTAACGTAGTTCCTGTTCCTGATTGCGATTCAAGTGGTGTTTATCTTGTTCACGAAAAAACAGGCATGGAAGTTTTCCATCTTTTGAATGATGATGAGGAAAATACCTTTGCCTTTATTTTTGCCACTCCCAACGAAGAGAATACAGGTGTGGCACATGTAATTGAGCACAGCGTTTTGTGCGGCTCAAAAAAATATCCGCTAAAGGATCCTTTTATCCGCTTGGAAAATCAGAGCGTAAACACCTATCTTAATGCCTACACCACGCAGAACTTTACGGTTTTTCCGGTAGCTTCCGTTTTAAAGGCTGACTACTTTAACCTGATGGGAGTCTATGCGGATGCGGTGTTTTTTCCCCTGCTAAAAAAAGAAGTCTTTATGCAGGAAGGCGTAAGGCTGGAAGTGGAAGGCAAGAACAAGACCATATCCGGTGTTGTCTACAACGAGATGAAGGGTGACTATTCATCCTTTGAATCAATTGCCATGGACAAGCCCATAGAAGCCCTGCTTGCTGGAACCCATTACACTACGGACTTTGGCGGTGATCCAATTTGCATACCGGAACTTACCTACAAGCACTTTAAGGAATTCCACAAAAAGCATTATTGCGCCGCAAACTGCCGCGTCTTCCTCTACGGAAACATTCCAACGGAAGAGCAGTTGGATTTTTTGGACAAGAACATCCTAAAGAAAATTTCTTCTGCCGGAAAGAAAGCTGCCTGGCCAAAGGAAAAGAATGTAAAGATAAAAAAATATTTCCATGCCTATGGACCTGCTGATTCAGAATCAAAGGAAGGGACAAACAGCGTAATCTGCTCCTGGAAAATTCCAGAGTGCCTTGACCGCGTAAGTGTTCAGGTGGAAGCCATGTTCCTTAGTACCCTTCTTTGGAGTGATGATTGTGCTCCGATTCAAAAGGCTCTTCTTGATTCTGGTCTTGGAGAAGATTCTGCTCCCCAGACAGGTCATTACATCAGCAGTAAGTACCCCTTGCTTTTTTGCGGCTTGCGTGGTGTAAAAAGCGAGAACATAAAAAAAGTTGGAAGCCTTGTTCTTTCTACGCTGGAAGACCTTTGCCAAAAAGGAATCCCGGAGGATGACCTTAAGCGCGTTTGCATGGACGTTGAGTTCAGCAACAAGGAAATTGTCCGCATCTCTGGGCCTGAATCCCTTTCATTGCTTTCTCGTTCCCTGCGCGGATGGGGCTACGGTGCAAAGCCTTGGGAAACTCTTTTGTTCACTGCCGAATATGAAAAGCTCAAGAAGAAAATTTTCAGTGATAAGGAATACGTCTCTTCTATTATACAAAAATACCTTCTTAAAAATAAGAACCGCTCGCTTGTTACCGTAACGGCCTCCTTGGCATGGAGCAAGAAGCGGGCCCTTATGGAAAAGAAGCTTGCGCAAAAAATGTACAGGGAGTCGAACAAGGAAGAACTTCTGGCGTCCCTGCAAAAGATGAGGAAATTCCAGAACAAGCCTCTTACAGAAAAAGAAGAAAGCCTTATTCCTTCGTTGAATGTAAAGGACCTTGTTCCAATGAAGATGAAAATTTCTTCTTCGGAAAAGGATTTTGGCGGAGTTACTGTTTTTTCCACCAAGGAAGCTACGAACGGAATTACCTATGTTCATGTTGCTTTTCCTGCCGACGTTCTTTCTGCCGCTGACTATGAGTTTATTCCCTGCCTTTGCATGTGCATGGGACAAGTTGGCTGGGGTGGCGAACCATGGGACAAGGTTCAGACCAAGATTCAGTGCGTGAGCGGAGGAATCGGTGCCTATCCGCATACTGCACCCGTTGCATACAACGCTTCTGCTGAATACTTTAGCAAACCCTATGCGGGGCGGGATTGGATTATCTTCCGCATAAAATTCCTTGAGGAATACACTAAGGATGCATTTTCCGTCTTGGCGGACTGCATCAAAAAGACTGATTTTTCCGACACTGCAAGACTTAAGGATTTGGTAACTTCCCAGTACAATTCAATGCGTACGACTATAATTCCTTACGGCAATGTCTATTCTGCAATGAGGGCTTCCTGCACTGTTAACAAGGCATGCGCACTTCACGAAATTTGGGAAGGCCTGTCTTCTGTTGAAACTGCAAAAAAGAATTATTCAATGCCGGTAAAAAAACTTGCCGCTAAGCTCAACGAAATTTTTACTAAGGTAAAAAAAGGTGGTGCGGTGGTTAACGTGATTGCTAGCAAGAAGGGGCTGGCTCTTTTTTCAGGAGAGCTACCTCTTTTCATAAAATCGGCTGGAATTCATTCGCTTCGCAAAAAGTTTGCCAACAAGGATTCTGATTTTTATGCAATGACGGCACTCCGCGGATTCAAGGCTGTTAATTCTTCTAAGGGTATTTTATCTGAGGCGGAGGCAGAATACATAGAGGTTCCAGGAGCGTCAGGATATTCGGCCTATGTCTTTCCAGCTTCTTTCTCGGGAACAAAGGATTCCGTTGCTGAGCATGTCTATTCCCACCTGCTTTCTACTACAACACTTTGGAATGATGTTCGCATGCAGGGTGGTGCATACGGTGTTTCGCTTACGTCAAGGGGCGACTCTGGCATCCTAAAGTACAGCACCTACCGTGACCCGAATCCATTCGATTCTCTGGGAACCCTTATTCAGGCTGTTGAGAAGGATTTTGGAAGGGAATTTTCAAAGGATGTTGTGGACAGGGCTATAACCGGTTGCTATTCTGCGGAAGTTGTCCCTCGCACTCCTTCTACAAAGGGAGCCATGTTTTTTTTCAGAAAGCTTTACGGCATAGAGGCGGCCTCTGTCTTTAAGGAACAGGTGCAGCTGCTCAAGATAAAGCCGGTGGACGTTCAGAAGGCTGTAAACCGCTTAAGTGACAATGTTAAAAAGGGCAAGTACGTGGTGATTTTCGGTTCTGACATGGCGGGAAATCCATTTAAAAAGGCCGGTAAAAAGGACATTTTGCCTGACGGAGCCCAAATTCGTGGAAAATATGTTAAAATAATGTTATGATAATAGCCGATAAAGAAGGGTAGGTATGTTTGATATGGATAAAAAAGCTTCTATGGAAAAATTTGTAGGGATGATAAGGCAGCTTGTTTCAGACGTGCAGGGAGCGCCTTATCCGGGGCCTGGCTTTGAGCCTGAGCTGTACTCAATCTGGTATGAGCATGTTCAGATTAATGCCCAGAATTGCTTTGAATTCCTAGACGAAAATTTCCCCGCTGACAAGGACGAACTTTCCAAAACCTTGCAGAAAATGTTTAAATAGAGCCTCCCTTCTGCCGAAGATAAAGTTAAGAACCCGGATTTAAACTTGATTTCGGGCTTAACTTATTTGCTTTGGGTGGGAAAAAATGGCAGTAAAGAAAATCAGCCGTAATGAACGGTACATGCTCAAGGGTGCCTTAAAAAGGAATGGCTTTGACGAGTGGCGTATCGTTACCAATGGTTTTAACAAGACAACAGGCGAAGAAAAGACCTTCCTCATAGAATTTTATGTTGTAAACCCTGCGCTTTCCCCAGACAAATGTATTTTAGGCTTCAAGAGCCGCAATAAAAAATCCGCTTCTGACCTGCAGTATGCACTTGCGGGAACCCAGGCTGCAACTTCAATGCAGACGGAAGAATATGTTCAGCCTTCTTTTGCAATGGTAAAGGCCGGAATGCTTTCGGAAAACGGCAAGCAGATGAACGCCTACTTTCCACCTGAACAGCTTGAATTTGGCAAGACAGACTATCTTATAAAGGTTGGCGGTGCAAGCGGTGAAATGTGCATGCTTACTGATGATGCAACTTATGGTTCCGTGTGCGTAACTGCCGCTGAACTTCAGGAAAAGCCGGAACTCTTGTGCCAGGCAGGAAGCATGTCCTGGAGCCTTAAATTCAAGAAGCAAATAGAGTTTACACCTGATTATCATGGCGTTGGAAACCACTGGGCCTGTTTTGGAGCCCGCACGTCTTTTGAAGGACGCATAATCTTTGACGGCGAAGAATACGTGGTTATGCCCAAAAAATCATACGGTTACATAGACAAGAACTGGGGCAAGAATTTTGTTTCTCCAATTTACCACCTTAATTCCTCAAACTTTACCAGCATCATAAACGGAAAGGTAATGGATCATTCATGTGTTGCCGTTCAGGGGGTGTACAATGACAAGCTTTCCGTCCTTATCTGCCTTGAAGGAAACAAAATTGAATTCCACGCAGACAAGCACAAAAAGTACACGATAACTTACGAATGTACGGAAATGCCGGAAGACGACGAGGGTGTGCGCCTGCACTGGACTGTTAGCATTCACGACAGAAAGCGCGTTGTAGACATAGATGTTTTCTGCAACGCATCTGCAATGTTCATCCGCGACTACGAATGCCCGGAAGGTGGCCGCAAACTTTTAAAAATCCTTGGCGGTGGCAACGGTACCGGCGAGCTTAAGGTCTTCAACA
This sequence comes from Treponema sp., assembly GCA_017534445.1. Classification (GTDB taxonomy): domain Bacteria; phylum Spirochaetota; class Spirochaetia; order Treponematales; family Treponemataceae; genus Treponema_D. The sequence continues at coordinate 56,180 of JAFXWC010000062.1, read as the reverse complement.
AAATTAAAAAGAACCTGGAGCTAATCGAAGACGTGCGCATTGCAAATGTGGTCTGCGAATACGGCAACATAGAATTCCCGGAAACATAAAAAAAATCTTGCCTTTTGAGCGATTCGTAATTATTTTTTAAACAGTTGATGAAGTAAAACTGGAGGTAAAAAATGAATTACGACCAGATGACTCTAAAAACACAGGATGCAATACAGGAAGCCAATTCCCTTGCCCAGCAAAAGAACCACAGCGAGATAGGCCCTGAGCATCTTTTATATGCACTTTTAAGGCAAAAAGACGGAACAATTCCTCCTTTGGTTGAACGTATTGGAGTTCAAAGCGAGACCTTGCTTGGCGAAGTAGAAAGGCTTCTTGATTCATACCCACAGGTGAGCGGCAACGTTCAGATGGCATTTTCTTCGTCTGCGCAAAAGATAATTGCCAATGCGGAAAAGGAAATGTCTTCTCTAAAAGACCTGTATCTTTCCACCGAGCACATTTTTCTTGCCATGACCCAAAGCGACAGCCCTGTTGGAAATTTGCTGCAAAGGTTTGGCTGTAGCCACAAGGAAGCACTCAAGGCTTTGCAGGCAGTCCGCGGAAACCAAACGGTAGATTCTAATGACCCGGAAAGCAAGATGCGCTCTTTGGAAAAATACTGCACAGACTTGACTTCCCTTGCCCGCCAGGACAAGATTGACCCTGTAATTGGCCGTGACGAAGAAATTAGGCGTGTTATGCAGGTTATAAGCCGCCGCACAAAAAACAATCCTGTCCTCATAGGAGAGCCGGGCGTTGGAAAAACAGCCATTGTGGAAGGACTTGCCAGACGCATTGCAAGCGGAGACGTTCCAGACAGCCTAAAGGACAAGAGGCTTCTTTCGCTTGACATGGGCTCTCTTGTTGCAGGCGCAAAATTCCGCGGTGAATTTGAAGAGAGATTCAAGAGCGTAATAAATGAAGTTAAAAAGTCAGAGGGAAGAATCATCCTCTTTATAGATGAACTCCACACAATTGTTGGGGCCGGTAACGCGGAAGGCAGCATGGATGCGGGTAATCTTCTAAAGCCTGCCCTTGCCCGCGGGGAGCTTCACGTAATTGGTGCTACAACTCTGGACGAATACCGCAAGTTCATAGAAAAAGATGCCGCCTTGGAGCGTAGGTTCCAGCAGGTTCTTTGCGCAGAGCCGTCTCTTGAAGATACGATAGCAATTCTTCGTGGCCTCCGCGACAAGTACGAGATTCATCACGGCGTAAAGATAAACGACGAGGCACTTGTGGAGGCTGCAACACTTAGCAACCGCTACATAACAAACCGCTTCCTTCCCGACAAGGCCATTGATCTTGTTGATGAAGCCGCCAGCCGCATCAAGATGGAAATTGAATCCCAACCGGTGGAACTTGATCAGCTTGAACGGAAAATCCTTCAGCTTGCAATAGAAAAGCAGTCCCTTTCCAAAGAGGATGACCAGGCAAGCAAGGAAAGGCTTGAAAAGCTTGAAAAGGAAATTGCGGAAGTTACAAGCCGCCGCGACGCAATGAAGCTCCAGTGGCAGAACGAAAAGACTGCTATTGAAGGAAGCCGCAAGGTAAAGGAAGACTTGGAAAAGGCCCGCTTTGAGATGGAAAAGTATACAAGGGAAGGCAACTTGGAAAAAGCCGCGGAGTTAAAGTATTCCCTTATCCCCTCTCTGGAAAAGCAGCTTGCCGCTGCCCAGGAAAGCGAGTCAAAAGGAGCATCCGGTGCTCAGGACATAAGCGAAGAGCGAAAGAGCCTTTTGCGGAAGGAAGTTACGGAAGAAGACATTGCCCGTGTTGTTAGCACTTGGACTGGTATTCCTGTTTCCAAGATGATGGCAAGCGAAAAGCAGAAGTACCTGGAACTTGAAGACGTTCTTCACAAGAGGGTAATCGGTCAGGAAGCAGCAGTTGCATCTGTTTCGGATGCTATAAGGCGTAACCGTGCAGGCCTTAGCGACCCAAACAGGCCTTTGGGTTCATTTATGTTCATTGGTCCTACTGGCGTTGGAAAGACGGAGCTTGCAAAGACACTTGCAGACTTCCTCTTTAACGATGAAAAGGCCCTTACAAGGATTGACATGAGCGAGTACATGGAAAAGTTTTCCGTTACCCGCCTGATTGGAGCACCGCCAGGATACGTTGGCTATGACGAAGGTGGCCAGCTTACGGAAGCAGTGCGCAGAAGACCCTACAGCGTTCTTCTCTTTGACGAAGTGGAAAAGGCCCATCCCGATGTCTTTAACATTCTGCTGCAGGTGCTTGACGACGGAAGGCTTACCGACGGTCAGGGGCGTGTCGTAGACTTTAAGAACACCATCATAATAATGACCAGTAACCTTGGTAGCGACCTTATCCTTGAGGCAAAGGACAATTCTGAGACCGAGGCTGTAAAGCAGAAGATAGACGCTCTTTTAAAGCAGACCTTCCGCCCAGAATTCCTTAACCGCATTGATGAAATCATTATGTTCAACCGCTTGGCCAAGGAAAACATAAAGGGCATTGTCCGTATTCAGCTTGACCGCGTTGTACGAAGGCTGGAAGAAAGGCGCATTCACCTTGTCTTTGACGAAAGCGCAATAGACTTTATTGCAGACGCTGGCTATGATCCGTCTTTTGGTGCAAGGCCTGTAAAGAGGGCAATCCAGACCTACGTGGAGAATGCTCTTGCAAAGGACGTGCTTGCCGGAAAGTTCACGGAGAATTCTACAATAAAGGCATCTGCCTCTGGTGGAAGCATAGTCTTCTCGTAAGCATGGAAATCAGTTTTGTGTTCCGCTCCCAGTCAAATTCGTCTGAAAACCCGCGGTGTCGCGGAATAAGAAATTAAACTCGCTGCGCGGCTTGAAGCTACGCTGCCGGGTACGTTCCGCTCCAATGCGAGTTTTCAGTCCACAACGCTACGCACTTGCTACCGTTGTGTGACTTCCGCTGCACAAATACACCGTAGCAAGTGCGTACGGTGTACCCGAAGGGTGATTTCCTGTTTCTTTACATAAGATAATATTGTGGAAACTGATTTTCGTGTCTCCAAAGACCTTCACTTTGACATATATGGGATTTTTTGCTATCATCGTTTTATGATGAATAAAAAAGTGTTTGTCTGCCTTGTGTTTTTGGCTCTTGCCCTTCCGCTTTTTGCTGACCGTGGGCTTGGCGGTGAATTTGGCTACTCTCCAATAGGAAGCGATTCTTCTTGGAGGGCAGGGGTTACTCTTAGGGTAAGCGAATATCCCTTGGTCTTTGGCGTTTTTGGCAACAGTTCACAGAATGAATGGAGTCTTTGCGGCTACATAGACTATTGGATGAACAATCCCAAGCTTTTTGGAATGCTCCATTCATACATGGGACCAGGCCTTGTTTTTTCTTCCTACATGGATAAGGATGAAGGGCTTGCACATTTGTTTTTTGGAACGCGGCTTGTCCTTGGCGCAAACCTCTTTGTCTTTGACTTTCTTGAAACCTACATGCAGGGGGCTTTAGAATTTGGCCTTAACTTTGCAGGTGATGACGGGCTAAAATTTCCTGCCGCACATTTTCCGCTTACGGCAGGATTCCGCTTTTGGTTTTAAATGATTGTCATAAAAACGCTTGTTCTTAGACCAGGATTTTTTTTAGGACGGATGCAACTTTTTCCATCTTTTCTTTTACTTGCCAGGGCGGATTAATAAGGAACATACCGCTTCCATAGAGGTGGGCATTGCTGTCCTGGTCAAGTTCACCTGGATTTTTAACAGCCATTTCAAGTCTTACCGTCTGAACCTGGTTCAAGCCAAGCTTTACGTAGTCTTCAAGTGAGCTTAGCATTTGAGCCGTCTCGTTTTTTCTTCTTAGCAAGAGCGGATACCAAACCGCAATAACTGCCGTGTTCCATTTTTTGTGGGCATTTTTTATTGCTTCCGTTACTTTTTTGTAGTCGGATGCGTCTTCGTAGCTTGGGTCGCAAAGTATGAGTCCCCGCTTTATCTTTGGCGGTGTAAGGGCGTTAAGTGCTGTGTATGAGTCTTCTATTTTTATTACGGCTTTTACCGGGCATTTTTCTTCCGTGCATGAACCGTCTTCCCTTGTTCTTAAAAGAGTCATCTTCATGTTTTCTTCTAGGTTCTTTGCTGCCTGGGGATGCATTTCCGTTAGGAAAAGCGCGTCTCCATTTCTCATGTAAAGCCTTGCAATTTCCGGGCTTCCTGCATAAAGTCCGTTCTTTAAATATGGCTCTTCTGCCTTAAGGTATTCCTTCATTCCTTCCGGAAGGGTAATGCTGTGTATGGAACAGAATTCAAAAAGCTTTTTTATTCCGCTTTCGGCCTCTCCGGTTTTTAAAAGGCGCTCGTCATTCAGGGCATAAAGGGCAGAGCCTGCGTGCATGTCTATTACCGTAAAGGGCTTGTCTTTTTTGCAGAGGCTTTCCAAGATTAGCGTAAGGCAGACGTGCTTAAAAATGTCCGCGTGGTTTCCTGCATGGTATTCGTGCTGGTAAGAAAACATTAGAGGCTCCTCTCCAGTTCCTCAATCTCCTTTAGCCAGAGGTTTGCGCTAGAGTCGCTCGGCATTCTCCAGTCTCCGCGCGGGGAAAGGCTTACCGTACCAACCTTGGCTCCGTCCGGCATGCAGCTCCTTTTGAACTGCTGACCAAAGAACCTTTTGTAGAAGCTCTTTAACCACTTTAGGATTGTTTCTGCAGGATATTCGCTTCTGTCCTTGAATGCAACTTTGGCAAGGAAGAAAATCTTCTTTGGGGAGTAGGCTCGGCGCAACATGTAGTAGAGGAAGAAGTCATGCAGCTCGTAGGGGCCAACGAGTTCCTCCGTCTTTTGGCTGATTGTTCCCTTTTCCGGCGGAAGTAGCTCTGGGCTTACTGGTGTGTCAAGTATGTCTTTTAGGACTTTGCAAAGCTCTGAGTTCCCTGACTGTTCTGCTTCGTCTGCAAAGTAGTCAACAAGGTAGCGCACAAGGGTCTTGGGAATGGATGCGTTCACTCCGTACATGGACATGTGGTCTCCGTTGTAGGTGCACCAGCCAAGGGCAAGCTCGCTTAAGTCTCCGGTTCCTATTACGATTCCGCCTGTTTTATTTGCTATGTCCATAAGAATTTGCGTGCGTTCGCGGGCCTGGCAGTTTTCGTAGGTTACGTCATGAAGGTTTTCGTCCTGGCCAATATCTTCAAAGTGCTGGAGAACGGCTTTTTTTATGTCCACTTCCTTTAGGGTTGCCTGTGTTTTTTGCGCAAGGGTGCATGCGTTTCCGTAGGTGCGTCCAGTTGTTCCAAAGCAGGGCATTGTTATGCACCATATTCCGCTTCTGTCCAGTGAGCATTTGTCAAAGGCGCGGCATGTTACCAAAAGGGCAAGGGTTGAATCCAAGCCCCCGCTAAGACCGATGACGGCATTTTTTGCGTGGATGTGGCGGAGTCTTTTTGCAAGGCCTTCTGCCTGAAGCTCTATTACTTCCCGGCAGCGTTCGCTTCTTTTTTCTTTGTCGGAAGGAACGAAGGGGTGGGGATCTATGAAGCCTAAGAAGTCACTTGCGTCATTTTTTTTGCCGTCTGAACCGGCTGAGAATCCTATTGAGCCCTGCTGATTCTGGTTGTCTTTAAATTCAATGTAGACTGTATGGTAGTCGCTTGAAGGATCTGCCCCAATTTTTGCGGAGCTTGCGGCATAGGTTGTAGTGCGGAGCCTTTCGTTCTGAATGAGTTCCATGTCAAGGTCGCAGCAGAGGAGTTTTGAGCAGTCGGAGAAAAGCTTTGATTCTGCCTTGATTGAACCGTTGAGGGCAATTATGTTGTGGCCGCCAAAGACCATGTCTGTAGTGCTTTCGTCCCGGCCTGCATCTGCATAGAGGTAGGCTGTTATTGTCTTTGCGGACTGGGCTTTTACAAGGGTACGGCGGTATTCTGCCTTCCCAATGACTTCGTTGCTTGCGCTAAGGTTTGCGATAACGGTTGCATTGTTAAGGGCGTGTAGGGTGGATGGCGAAAGTGGCACCCAAAGGTCTTCGCATATTTCCGCTGCAATTTTAATTTGCGGATTGTTTTTGTCTTCTATTAAAATGTCTGTTCCAAAGGGAACTTCGCTGAATTCTTCGTTTATGTAAACCGGCTGCTGAATTTTACCCTGGGCAGGAGAGAACCAGCGCCTTTCGTAGAATTCAGAATAGTTTGGTATGAAGGTTTTTGGTACCAGGGCAAGGATTTTTCCCCGGTAGATAAAAGCCGCACAGTTAAAAAGGGCATTGTTCAGTCTAAAGGGGAGTCCCACAGCTGCAAGTACGGATGTGCCTTCCGTCTCTTTTGCAATTTTTACGAGGGCTTCCAGGGAAGAGTCAAGAAGCTTGTCCTGCAAAAAGAGGTCCTGGCAGGTGTAGCCCGTGATGCAAAGCTCTGGAAAAACAAGGAGCTTTACGTCTTTTTTGTCTGCTTCGTTAATTGCGCTAACGATTTGTCCGGCATTATAATCGCAATCTGCGATGGCAAGGGCTGGGCTTACGCATCCAACCCGGAAAATTCCATACATCATGTTTTGATTATATCGCATAAGTATGGAAGAATTCAATATTGGGGCCTTGTCCGCTTGTTGACTGTTGACACTAATCCATTTTAGCAGGCGTTGTCCGCTCGCTTCGCGAGCTACCGAGTTACTTCGTAACTCGCGGATTTATTTGCTAACACCAATCAGCCTTGGGGCGTTGCGGGGCTTTGCAAAGAGACTGCCCCGCAGAAGGGGTAGGACGCAACGAAGTGCGGCCGCAGGGGAAGGCTTTCCCCTCCTTGGTAATTGTAATTTTTGTTGTAAAATGCTACTATCTCTAGCAATTACTTTTTGTAAGACTAAAATTAAGGAAAGAACTATGACTTTGTATGAAGATTTAAAATGGCGTGGACTTATTAAAGATGTTGCTGGTGAAGAGAGCGAGCTGCAGAAGGTTTTGGACGGAAAGCCTTTTGCCTTTTACTGGGGAACAGACCCTACTGCGGACAGCCTTCACCTTGGCCATTATTCATCATTGTGCATGGCAAAGAGACTCTGCATCGCGGGACACCATCCGGTACTTCTTTGCGGAGGCGCAACCGGTAGAATCGGAGATCCTCGTCCTACGACCGAGCGTGAGATTATTTCGGAAGAAGCTGTTAACAGCAACATCAAGTCAATTCAGGCTCAGGTAGACAGGCTTTTGGAAGGCAGGGCAGAGCTTGTAGACAACTATGACTGGATGAAGGACTACACGCTTCTTAATTTTATGCGCGACATAGGAAAGTACATAAACGTAAACTACATGCTGGACAAGGACATAATCCGCCGCCGTCTTGAAAGCGGAATTACTTGGGCGGAATTTTCATATACCTTGCTTCAGGGCTACGACTTTCTTCACCTCTATGAAACAAAGAACTGCATAATGCAGGTTGCTGGTAGCGACCAGTGGGGTAATATTACGACCGGTGTTGACCTTATCCGCAAGATGCTGAACAAGACCGCTTATGCATTTACCATGCCTCTTATCCTTGACCCTAGCGGAAAGAAGTTTGGCAAGAGCGAGGGAAATGCACTTTGGCTTGACAAGTCAAAGACTTCTCCCTACCAGATTTACCAGTACCTCTATAACAGCGACGACTCCAAGGTTGTTGAATACCTTAAGGTCTTTACTTTTCTTCCACGCGAGCAGATTGAAGAGATTTGCGCCCAGCAGAAGGAGCATCCCGAAACACGTATTGCACAGAAGACTCTTGCCTACGAGGTTGTAAAGGACATTCACGGTAAGGAAGAAGCAGACAATGCGGTTGCCGGTGCAAAGGCTGCATTCGGTGGCGGCGGTGACAAGTCCCAGATGCCCACGGTTGAACTTTCCAAGGCTGAATTTGATGCCGGAGTTAACGCCTGCGACCTTTTCTTTAACACAAAGCTTTGCGCAACAAAGTCAGATGCCCGCCGCCTGATTCAGCAGGGTGGGGCAAGTGTTAACGGAAATAGCGTTACGGACGTAAAGGCTGTCTTTAAGACTTCCGATGCGGACAAGGACGGAGAATTTGTTGTAAAGGCTGGAAAGAAGAAATTCTGCCGCGTTGTTCTAAAATAAAATAGAATAGATTGGATTTTTTGCATAAGACCCGGGGGATTGCCTTCCGGGTTTTTCTTTTAAGTGGAAGCCTACTGGATTGTGTCGGTAAGGCTTCCTTTTTTTGTTCCGAACAGTTTTTTTAGCATTTCTGCTATTGCGTCGATTAGCTTTTTGATTAGCTTCCAAAGCTTCATAAGAAGGGTAGGGTTTCTAAGGCGTTCCAGGCGGTGGTAGCCGTCAAGCAGCTCTTCGTCGGTAAATTCCTTGCGCTGGTTGTTTTCTTCTAGCTCCATTTCCAGCTGGGAAACATCGTCCAATTCCCTTCCAAGAACTATTGCGTTTATGTTTTCCCAACCGATTGCCTTTGCGGCTTCCAGACGGCGCTCTCCTGCGATAAGCTCATACTTTGAATTTAGCGTTATGGGGTTTAAAAGTCCGTAAGTCCTTAGGCTTTGCTTTAAAGCATCCAAATCGCCAAGGTCTTTGCGGACTCTTTTTTTTACCTTTATTTCGCTTATCTTTACAAGCATATTATTCCTTTGCTATTGCAAGAGCCAGTTGGTGTCATCGTCCTGAGGAGGATAAATTTCTACTGGTTTAGGAGCGTTTTTCCTTGGGTCTTCCGGTTTTGATGATTCATCATCGTCATCGTCATCGTTAGTTGGCATTGGGGAAGAGTCCCCACCGAACAAATCGGAGAACCAGTTGGATGAACCGCTGTCGTCGTCGTCAAGGAAGTCAAGGTTTACTTCCAGAGGATCGTCTGCGTCATTGTTGAATGCCCAGCCTGAAAGTTCTGCCGCTATTTCCAAGTTGCCCGCACCAATTTCAAGAGAGTTGTCGTTGGCATGCTTTGTACAAGATTCCGTGGGTTCAGTTCCTGCGTAGAAGTAGCCTACGATAAGGTCGCTTCCGCATTCCTTTGTATAGACTCCGCCGTATTTTGAGCAGATGGATTTCTTTACGATTCCGCGTGGTATCTTGTTAAAGAAGGGCTTGTATGGTCTGTTTTCGTTTGCAATGTGCATATAGTCGCCCCATGCAGGAGCCGCAAGTGATGCACCTGTTATGGAAAGACCAAGTGACTGTCCTGGGCGGTCAAAACCGAACCAGAATACGGATGTTACGTAAGGTGTAAAGCCTACTGCCCATGCGTCTGCCCAGTTCTGTGTCGTACCTGTCTTACCTGCAACCGGCATGTTGAAGGCCTTTCCTGTTTCGTCTATAAAGCGGAATTTATATCCCTTGCCCTTGTCTTTCTGGATTGTCTTCTTTGTGGAACTGTAGTTTGAACCGCTTGCCAGGGTACCGCGGGAAACCGTCATCTTGAGCATTTCCTGCATTATGAAGGCGTTCTGTGGAGAAATAATCTGCTTTGGACCACCGTTGGCAGCTTCTTTGTCCTTTATTTCGCGCTCAGGATTGAGCATTATGTTTCCGTTCTTGTCTTCTATGTAGCGGATTGCTATAGGTGTAACTTCTTTTCCGTTGTTTGCAATGGTTGCGTAGGCCTTTGCCATTTCTATAGGCCTTACGGAACATACGCCAAGACCCAGTGCGTACAAAGGAGAAATGCTGCGTTCTTCCCATTCGTTTTCCGGTATGCCAAGAAGGTCTGTGGAGCGTACGATTGCGGCATCGAATCCTGCGGTTTCCAAAACCTTGAGTGCCGGGATGTTTAGGGAGAGACACAAGGCCTGCCATACTTCTACGTTGCCCCTGTAGTGTCCACCGTAGTTCTTGGGGAAGTAAGGCTCACCGTCTGCCTTAATGAATACTTCCGGCGTGTCGCTAAGGACGGTTGTCATTGTTATTTGCTTTGTGTCGATTGCGGCTGAGTAGTAGAGCGGCTTGAAAGAGGAACCTGGCTGAATCTTTGCCTGTGTTGCGCGGATGAACTGGTTTGATTCGTCATATCTTGAACCGCCGACGATAGTGTTTATGTAGCCGGTTTCGTTTTCTACGGCTATCATGGTTCCTTCTACCGTGTCTTTTTCGGATGCCCGTCTTGTTATTTCGTTGCCACGCATTACCATCTGCGTCTTGAGGGTGTCAAGGCCTGTAAGGAGGGACATGATGTCCATAACCGGGTTTGCCTCTTTTGCGTAGGCGCTGAGTGCAAGCTGCTTTGCCCTCTTTTCGCTTACCTGAAGGTTTGTAAGGTTGAAGGCCAGGGTGATAAGTTCCGTTACCGGAATGTAGCGGCGGAAGTAGTCCAGCCTGTTTTCGCTAAGGGTGCGCTTGTAGGCCTTGTTTGCATACACTATGTAGTCTGCCATTATGTCGTCTGCAGCCCTCTGGTAGTGCAGGTTGAGCGTTGTGTTTACAGTATAGCCGCCTGTGTAGAGGTCTTCCGTTCCGTAGAGCATGTTGCTAAGCTCGCGGCGGACGTATTCGCTGAACCAAGGGGCTTCGTCGCGTCTCATTGCGTGTGCCGATGATCCGGCCCTGTTGTAGTCGAAATTGGCCCAGAAGGTGTCAAAGCTTTCGTCTGCTTCTTCCTGGGAAAGGTATCCTTCCTGTACCATTTCGTTCAGGATGTAGTTCTGCATTTCCTGAGCGCGGGTTGTGTTTTCGAAGGGGTTGTAGTAAACCGGGTTTGAAAGCTGGATTACGAGCATTGAAGCTTCGGCTGGGGTAATCTGCATTGCACTGTGGCCGAAGTAGTATTTGCAGGCGGCATTTACACCGTAGGTTCCGCCACCGAAGTATATCTTGTTGAGGTAGATTTCAAGGATTTCGTCTTTTGAATAGCGTCTTTCCATCTGGATACACCACCAAAGTTCCTTGAGCTTTCTTTTGATGGACTTTTCGCGGCGGTCGCAGTAGAGGGTTCCCGCAATCTGCTGGGTAAGGGTAGAACCTCCACCAAGCTTGCTGTGGGTGAGTATGCCTATTACAGCGCGGGAAAGAGCCTTTACGCTGTAGCCGTGGTGGTCGTAGAAGATTCTGTCTTCGCGGGTGATGAGGGCGTTTATCATCTGCGGGGGAAGCTTGCTGAGGGAGATAATCTCTCTCTTTTCATCGCTTGCGAATTCCGTGATGAGCTCACCGTTTATGTCCAAAAGCTTTGTTGGCAAAGCCGTTGTGAATTCAGTGAAATTTTCTGTGTTTATGGTATTTCTTGTGACTGCGAGTGCTTTACCGAGGCCTGCTCCTGCCAGTGCTGAGGCAAAAATGAGAGCTGAAAGAAGAATGTAAGGCCATTTCTTGATTTTTTTCATTCTATAATAATAGAAAATTTGTGGCTGTTTGTCAATGTAGCGCGTCCCTCATAAAAAAAGAGACCGGCGGAGACCGCCGGCCTTGCCCATCAGGCAACCGGGCGGAAATGGGTGGGAGGGGATAAATTGTCCGCCCGGTAATTTAATTATCGGCAAAGGGGGCGAATTCTTGAACGATATTTGGAAGAGAGGAAGGCTTATTCTTCTACCGTAACGGTGGCTTCCAGGGTAAGGTTAACGGAATAGCTTCTTCCATTGAGGGCTGTTATTGAGCGGATAACCTCGTAGTTGCCAAGCTTTAGGCGCAGAGTGTGCTCTCCCTGTGAAAGGGGGATGTAGTTCTGCGTGTTTGCGACGGGTTGCTCGTCCAATAGGATTTTTGTTCCGTCGGGGGCGATTATCCTTAGGAGGGGGGCTATATCCCTTAGCTCTATTTCCACATAGGTGTCTTTTGCGTTTTCCACGGTTACGGCGCGAAGCTCGTTGCGGTAAAAGTCGCTTGTAACGCTTATGTCGTGTATGCCGGGAGAGACAAGCATTCCGTTCTTGTCCAGGGTGCAGGGCTTTCCGTCAACAAAGAGGGTGCAGGGCTGGACTTCCTTTCCTGCGGGTGGCCTTAGCCTTATAAAGAGGCGGCTTTTTTCTATAAAGATAGGCTTTGCTGATATTTCTATGGGGCATGATTTAAGGTCTTCCTCGGAGAGCTGCCTTGAACCTTGAATCCTTATGAGAAGCTTTTCCCCGTATGAGCCAGAGGTGTTGGGGATGTAGTAGGAATATGCATCCCTTTTTATGGCACTGTTGGGGTAGAGGGGTATTTTTAGCACCATGCTAAGGTAGTTCCCAAAGGAGCCCAGGGCAATCCTTGTTCCCGAATAGACGCTTGAATTGTCTTCCGAATAGACCAAAAGGTTGTCTTTGTAGACAGACCAAGAGACTTTTTCGTGATGCTCGGCAATTTTTTGCGGTAATTTAAAGTTTATTTCAATACCTTGGACGTAATCGCCTTCCTGGGGCAGAAGTATTTCTACTGCATCATTTATTAAGGCAGTTATGGACTTTTTGTCCTCGGTGGATGAGACTGATAGTGTATGTACAGACGCGACCGTGAATGTTTCCGCGCTTAAGGGCCTGTATGCTTGGCCAAAGAGAGAAAATGCCAGTGTGCACGAAAAGGCCACCAGTAGCCTGAGACTGTTTTTTGCGGGCATAGAGACAGTATAATAGAAGATTCGCTTCTTTGCTAGTACTTCTTATGATTTTAGACCGCGAATCAGTTCCTTAGGTATTTCTGCGGGTCTTGGGCTTCTCCGTTAAGGTGAATCTCAAAGTGTAGGTGGGGACCAGTGCTCATGCCTGTGGTTCCGACGTGGCCTATGATTTGGCCGGTGGAAACTTTCTGGTCCTTTGTTACGCTTATGTCGTTCATGTGGGCGTAAAGGCTTGACATGCCGTCATCGTGGCGCAATACTACGTAGTTTCCGTAGGTGGGGTTCATCTTTACGACGGTTGTTGCGGTTCCGCTTTTGCAGGCGTAGATGTTGGAGCCAAGGGGAGCTGCCATGTCTATTCCCTTGTGGAATTTCCACTTTCCTGATATTGGGCTTATCCTCATGCCGAATGATGACGTGAGCACGCTTTTGTCCAGGGGGAGGCGCATTCCGGGGATAAGGAAATATGCCCTTTGTGCGGGAGAGAATCTTACACCCTTCATGAAGTAGAATTTCTTTCCGTTTATGATGAGCGTGGGGTATTTTCCTTCTAGCAGGTCTTTTGAGTGTTCCTTTGCAAGGAGGATTTCTATTGGTGTCTGAGGTTCGTGGGGGATGTAGAGGCCGTTTGCCGTTGGCAGGATGAGGGTGCGGCCTTCCAGGGACTCCCCGTTTTCTGCTATTGAGTTTAGCGTTACCAGGCTGTCGTAGCGGATTGCACAGCGGGAAGAAAGGAGCATTGCGGTGTCCTTTTTCTGCGCCTTGTAGGAGTAGAATTCAAGGGCTGAAGGCAAGTCTCCTCGGATTTCTGCCATGGATGCTTCCTGTACCGCCTGCTGGTACTGCTTAAAGAGTACGTTCCTTGAGTCCAGGCTTTCTATTAGCGGATAGGCCAGCATTCCCTGGGAGGAGGGGGCTGCCTGTACTTCTTCTTCCTCCTGGGGTTCCTGGGCGGATATGCCTTGTGCAAAAATGATGTTTGCTATGACTGCCAGTACAAGCGTTGCTGCGGATAGCGGATGATGCCTAAAGAGTTTTCTTTTCACTTTTCTTTGAATCCTATGGCCAAGAGGCCGTAAAGTATAAAGATGACAGGAAGGGCTGCCAAGGCTGCTATCCTGTTTCCCCTAATCACACTGAATATGATGAATCCAAGCCCTGCAAATACCGTAAGAAGTTTTGCAAAGCGGACAAGCCATTTTTTTGCACCTAGCCTTAGGAAGGACCTTACAGCAAGGAATACGGCTGCGGCAGCCAAAAGGCAAAGGCATACGATGGTGTAGGATGAGGGCGAGACGGTTGCCCATTTCCAGAGCGGGTAGACTATAGAGAATCCAAGTCCCGCGCAAACTGCAATCAGCAGGATGATTTTTACCGTAGATGATATAAGGCTACGGTAGCCTTTTGCTATGTTCTTAATCATATAATCGTCCTTTTGCTTATTATACACTATTTAAAAATAAAAAAATAGGGGGAAGGGGTTACAGAAAATACTAAGCATCAATTTTAACAGATGGCCGAGTTTGCTTGATGGCATAAAAAAGGCCTTCCCTTAAGGTTTTGTGCCTTGGGGAAAGCCTTTGGATTATCCTGCTTGCGCTTTCAGGGCTTATGCTTCTGAAATTGCTTCTACAGGACATTCTCCTACGCAGGAACCGCAACCGGCGCACTTGTCGGCATCGATGCTGCGCTTGTCGTTTACTTCGCTGATTGCTCCGGCTGGGCAAGCTCCTTCACAAGCACCACAGTTGATGCATGCACTATCGTCAATCTTGTAAGCCATAAATTACTCCTTACACGTCATTTGATGCATATAATATATCATTGGTGGGGTAAAAATTCAATAAAAAAAGTGATGTGTCTTAACGAATTAGCTTATACTAACACCGTTAAGGCACGGCAGGGATTGGAGCCCCTTTAGTCCCGCGCAGCGGGATGAGGGTTACCGAAGGGCGGAAAGCCCTTTGCATAAGAGTCTGCCGCCATTCCGAACTTGGTTAGGAGTCCATGAATGTTGGCGGGCGAATAGCAGTACAGACCCTGAAGCAAGTTCTGGGTGACGGTTCTCGACTAGCTCAGTGACTGTTGGGAACTAATTGACCTGACCCTTGGTGGCAGACCAGAGCATGCGGTTGTCTTCTATAGTATAACTTACGATTTTTTTGTCCAGAAGGGACGAAAGGTAGGACTTTAGGGTGCTGCCGATGAGCACGTATTGGCCCAGCTTTAGGTCTATTCCCGCAAAGCCTGCAACTGCCTCCAAAAGTTCCTCGTGGGTAAGGCTTGCCTTTTGCAGGGTCTTGATGATTAGGATTTCCGTCTCCAGGGTAATCATTATGTTTATTTCGGCAAGAGCATGGATTTTGTCCCCTTCGGTAACGTCTCCGTGGGAGGGGATAAAGAAGTCTGCCGGGGTTTCGTCTATGAGCATTACTGATTTTCTGAATTCATTTGGGTCAAACATAAAGGGAATCCAGTATTTTTTTATCATGCTCATGCCAAAAAGGCCGTCTCCCAAAAAGAAGCTTGTCTTTCCGTCTGCCTTGTCCGTAACAAGAAAGCCCGTCTGGTCAAAATAGTGGCCGGGCAGGGGGATGCATTTTATGCTTGCGTTTGCAAATTCAATCTGGTCGTTTGCATGCAAGAGCGTGTCGGGAAAGGTTGGCTCAAGCTGCATGTAGTGGATTTTCCTAAGCTCGTCGAATGGCCTTGCGCCCCAGTACATGGAAAACATTGTTTCCGGGAATTCCATAAGGCGGCTTTCGTTGAAGGGGGCGTAGATTTTTGCTTTGGTAAGCTCCTGAATCTTTGCATTTCCGCCGCAGTGGTCTGAATGGGAATGCGTGTTCAGAATGGCCTTGACGGTGGAGGATGGGTAGATTTCCTTTAGGGAATTTACTATGTCCTCTCCGTCCTTTGGATTAACGCCAGAATCTATCACATACAGAGAGTCTCCGTCTTCTATTACGCCTATGTTGGTGTAGGACGGAAACATTCCTATATGTGTAGACAGTTTTCTAAAGCTTCCGGCGTTTATGGGCACTTTCTTTTCCTTAGAACTGGGCAGCTGCTATGCTCTTAACAGTGTAGTCAAAGTCCTTGCCGTTGATGTTGAACTTAAGGTTGTCTCCGGTGCGGGCATCAAGCAGGTTGTTGCCAAGGGGTGAAAGGTAGGAGATGAATCCCTTTTCCGGGTCTGATTCCCAAGGTCCAAAGATTGTAAGGACCTCTTCCTTGTTTTCCTTGTTGTTCTGCAGGGTTACCTTTGTTCCGAAAGAAACCATTGAGGTTGTGACTGTTGTAGGGTCAAAGATTACTGCGCGTGCAAGCTCATCCTTAAGGTTTGAAAGCTTGACGTTTGCAATGTGCTGAGCCTCTTTTGCAGAAGAGTATTCCGCGTTTTCCTTAAGGTCTCCCTTGGCGCGGGCTTCGCTAACTTCCTGGGTAATCTGTGGAAGAAGGACTTTTTCGATGTGCTCTGCTTCGTCGCGCTTGATTTCAAGCATCTTTGCGGTAACAAGGAGGCCTTTCTGGGTCTCGTGCTTGATTTCTGCTTCCTGGAACTTGTAGTCCGGGAATTTTGCAAGTATGCCGTTGCGGAGTTGCATCTTGTCTGATGAGTCCAAATTCTTTACGTCGTTAACCATGGTGTAGAGGCGGGTGATTGTGTCCGTACCGCCCTTGAGCATGAACTCAAGCATGTTGTTGCGCTTTCCGTCTGGAGCCTTTGTGTCCTTTTCTGCAAAGAGAAGGGTCCTTGCGTTCTTGATTGTCTTCTTGTTTTCCGTAGTGTTAACGTGGTTGTCAACTTCGCGGTAGCAGAGGGAGATTATGTTTACAAGGGTTATGAGCTGCTTTTCTTCGCTGATTGATGCGCTCTTGAACCAGTCTTCGTTGCGGCATTCCTTAAAGAGGAAGACCGTTGCGTCGCGGTTGTTGCGGTAGTCTTCGAAGCAGTCCTGTACAAGCTTCTGAACCTTATCCTGTTTTCCGTTTGAGATGAGTAGGTTGAGCATGCTCTTGTCGAGGACTGTGGGGAAGAGGTGGATGTACTGCTCGTCCCAGTCTGGAAGCTGCCTTACATTTGCGATGAAGTCTGCCTTTAGGCTTGTGTTCTTTGAGTCCTTGAGCTTTGTAAAGAGGTCGCGCTTGTTGTCTATGTCTCCATAGAGCTGCTCAAAGGTAAAGGTTGCGGGGAAGGTAAAGCTTGGAAGCTTCTTTGTGATGTTCTGCACAACGAGGTATGAGGCCACAACCTGTTCGTCCAAAGTCTGGAAGGACTTGAGGTAGCCTGCGAAGTAGTTGTACATGTCGGCAAAGAGTTCATCCGTCTTGTCGGTCTCGTCGTCTTCAACATAGCGGGTGATGATTTCTATGCGCTTAAAGAAGTCCTTTTCTGCTTTGAATTCGTTGCTGTAGCGTTCCTCTGCGGAAATTTCGTGGTCGCGTACAGTGTGTATGCTGATGTCTTCAGGGCTTACGCCAAAGATTTTGTTTTCCGCAAATACCTTCTGGGCCTTTGCGTGCCAGCTTGTCCATTCGCCTGGTGTAAGGATTGAAGGAACAAGTTCTGCCTTTATCTTTTTGTCGTCACACTTGTTGTCAAAGCTCTTGATGATTGTGGTAAGGGTTCCCTCTACGTCGCTCTTGACCATCTTGGCAAGGTCTTCCTTCTTCTTGGTGGCCTTAAGAACCCAGATGTGGTCTTTTGCCAAAGGCTGGAGTGCGCTTACCGCCATCTTAAGAGACATTGGGTGGATGCCGCTCTTTTTGCCAAAGTTGATTGTGAGCTGGTCGCCCTGAACCTTTGTGATGATGCCAACGCCCCATGTGCGGTGGAAGACGTAGTTCTTTGCGTCAAAGGAAATGTGCTTTTCAAAGTCGCTGATTGCTTCGAATACGTTGCGGAAAGAAGAGTCAAGGTTTGAAGTGCGGATGTAGTCTTCAAGGTGGCTGTGGTCAGAGTACTTGCCGCGGAAACATTCTGTAATTTCCTTGCGGGCCCAAGTGTCCTTGTTGTCTATAGAAAGGATGAGCTTAAGGATGGAAATTGCAGTGTCCCACTTTGCTGTGTCCTTGTAGTACTGGTAAAGCTCCTGCATGAGGGTTGCGGACTTTGTTTCGCTTATTGACTTTGCAATCTTGCGCTGAATAAGGAGGAAGAAGTCTATTTCATCCGGGATAAGGGAAACAAGCTTTGTCCAGATTTCCTTTACGCTGCTGATGTTGTGGTTGCCCACAAAGCGGAGGAGAGCCTTCTTGTAGAAGCTGGTGGCAAGCTCCTGGTTGTTCTGGCTTTCGTAGCGTTCGGCAAGGGTCTTGGCAATTTCTGCTTCCTCAAGGTCAATCTTTACAATCTGCTCGTAAAGTTCCCATACCTTGTCGTTGTTTGCTTCCTTATAGAATTCTGCAAGCTTGCGGAGTGCGAATTTGTTCTGTGGGTCTTCTTCAAGGATGGAGTTGCAGAGGTATTCAATCAGGGCCTCTTTGTGGTTCTTTTCAAGAATGTCCACGAGGGTGATGAGGTTTGAGTTGTCCAGAGAGCGGTCGCGCAGTGCAATCATACCCGAGAGGTAGAGCGCAACGATGCTGTCGTTTGTCTTTGCAAGCTGTTCGTCACAAATTTCTTTGATCTGCTTGTTGCAGTTCTCTTCAAAAACCTTATCAAGCATCTGTGACAGTTCAACAAGGTTGCTCTTGGTAAAGTCACGGATTCCCGCACGGGTCCAAGTTGTGCTCTTAAGCGTTTCCCTTACGGAATTTTCAAGCTCTTCAGACATAAGTTTCTCCTAAAATATAAATTAAGTTGAATCCAGCACCGCACGTTAAGCAAATGTCTACTCAACAAATTTCTTATATAATTTTGAATCAAGCAGTTTTATCTTTAGCGTAACTTCCTTGATTCTCTTTACGCTTTCCTTAGCAATAATGTAAGAGTCAATAAGCCTCAGGTACATGCTGATGAGCCTGGGCTTGATAAGAGCCTCGTTGTTGGCGGGGTTCTTCAGTTCGTTTTCCCTGGCGTAGATGTCCTGCTTAAGCCTGCCGACTTCCTGCGACTTTAAGGGGCGCTTTATGTTGAACACCTCTAGCAGGGTACCGTACACCGGAATCCATTCCAGAAGCTCCGCTCCCGAATAGCCTTCCTCGCTTACCTTTTCCGCAAGTGAGTTGATGAGCGGAGAGTCCAGGTTGGAAAGCTCTATCTTCTGCGCGTCCAGGAAAAATGCCTCGCGGAACATGAGCTTGGCGATTTTTGTTTCGCCGCAAAGATCATAGCAGTCGGCAAGTTCTGCAAGCACCGCTGGCTGCGCCGGATGGATTGCGTTCGCCTTGTTCAGAAAGCTGAGCGCAAGTTCGTAGGAACCCAGCCGCTTGTGGCAAAGGCCAGCTTTACGCAAGACCTCCGAGTTAAAGACCGGATCCTTTTCTTCCTGTATTGCGCTGAACTTTGAAAGCGCGCAAGTGTAAATTCCCCTCTTAAAAGCATAGACTGTGTTTTTAAGGGCGGCTTTTTCGATTGATCGTTTTTCCTGGTCCTTTTCTTCCCTGCTTACAAGGACCGTGAATTTCTTCCATTGGTTTACAAGCAGCTCACCGCCTTCGTAGGGGCTGTAGCCTGCCAGTGATGCAAACGTGTCCGCCCAAAAGGAGCAGCAGTGAATTGCAAAAACAAGATTGTCGTTGTCCAAATCGGCAGTTAAAGCGTCTTCTAGTAAAACTTTTGCCTGTGCAGGGCTACCGTTTTCTATTAGGTTGTATGCCTGCGACAGAGCCGATTCAGACTGAATACTCATAATTTTTCATTATACAAAAATGCGTTTTTTAGTCAAGTAATATTTTTTACAAAAAAAAAGAAATATTTTATACAGATTTCTTATGTTCTTGTCAACACCTAGACGCCGAATTTGATGAATTTTTTTTAATTTTTTTTAAGAAACTTATGCAAATTAAGCCTAGCCCCGATTGGAAGGGCGGCGTAGCCGTTGCGGAACGAAGTGGAGTAATGGAGCGGCAGCGGAACCCTGGAAAGCGGGGAATCAGTTGGAACTGACCGGCAGACAGGCCGGGCACAGTAATAAGAAGAGCGTGCTCCAGAATTCAAGAATTGAAAATAAATCTCCTATGCGCTATCATACGGTATGCTAAAACTTTTGCTTGATTTGTACTTTACTTTTTTTAAGATTGGTGCCGTTACCTTTGGCGGCGGATATGCCATGCTTCCCATTCTTGAGAGGGAACTTGCCCAAAAAAAGAAATGGGTGTCCGGCGATGACTTGCTTGACTACTATGCGGTTTCTCAGGTTACGCCTGGGGTCATAGCGGTTAATGTGGCAACCTTTGTGGGCACAAAGAAGGCTGGCGTCCTGGGGGGAGTTGCGGCTACTGCGGGCGTTGTGTCTCCTTCCGTGATAATAATAACAGTCATTGCGCTTTTTATCTCCAGCTTTGAAGACATTGTCTGGGTGCAGAAGGCTCTTGCGGGGGTGAACGTTGCCGTTACCGCTCTTCTTTCCTATGCGGTCTTTAACTTTGCCAAGAAATCCGTCAAGAACTGGTGGGGTGCTCTTTTTTACATTTGCTCTTTCTGCGCGGTCTTTTTCCTTAAGCTGCCGTCCGTACTGGTTGTTCTTGCGGCCATTGTGCTTGGGCTTGTGATTCATTTCGTATCTCTGGCGGTGTCGTCGGCAAGGAGGGGAAACTGATGTTCACCGGAATTTTGGGACTCTTCCATCTTTTTTGCATTTTCTTTTACGTTGGCCTTTTTGCCATTGGGGGAGGGCTTGTTGCGGCAACTTTCATGCAGCAGGTTCTTGTGGAAAAATACGGGGTCATAAGTCAGGAAAAATTCTATTCCATGCTGGCTATTAGCGAAAGTACCCCTGGGCCCATCGGCATTAACCTTGCAACTTACTGCGGCTGCGAAGTATACGGTCCTGTAGGCGGAGTGATCACCACCTTTGGCGAAGTTCTTCCGTCTCTAATAATAATAATGCTGATTGCCAAATTTTTTGCTGACTTTCAAAAGAAGCCTCTTGTTCAGGCTGCCTTTACGGGGCTGCGTCCTGCCACCGGGGGAATGGTTCTTGTTGCCCTTGCCAACGTCTTTCTTATTACCATTCTTAATGTAGAGGCTTTTAAGGCCAGCGGACAGGTTGCGGACCTTGTGCAGATTAAGCAGACCGTCTTCTATGTTATAGCCCTTGCAGTCCTCTTCTTTGTAAAAAAGATCCATCCGGTTTTCATAGTTGCCGCCGGTGCGGTTTTTGGAGTGCTTTTCCTCTAGTACATTTCTATTATTATGGGGACCAATGCAGGAAATCAATTTTGTGTGGAACGGAAGAAAAATCTGGCAGGCCCCTTTGCGCGGGGGAACCCGGCAGCGTAGCTTCAAGCCGCGTAGCGACCTTAATACCTATTACGCGCAACTGAGGCATTTCTGCCAGATTTTTCTGGGAGTGGAACACAAAATTGATTTCCGTTTTGTATGCTAATGGACATTTTGTCCTACAAGGGATATAATAGTAGAAAAGAGAGGTTTTTTATGCCCATCAAATTGATTTTTTCTATTTTGCTTATGGTTTTGGTTGCTACTTTCACAGGCTTTAATCTTGGCAACAAGTGTGACCTGTGGATTTTCCATACCTTCAAAGACGTGCCTGTTTTTGTTACGGTGATTGCATCCTTTGTCTGCGGCGTTCTGCTTACGCTTCCATTTACTTTTGGAAAGTCCAACAAGGAGGCCGTAAAAAAGGCTCTTGCCAAGGCAGAAAAGAACCGAGAAAAGGAAGAGCGCATAAAGGAAAAGGCTGCCGCAAAGGAAGCTGCCAAAGAGGCTAAGGTTTCCTCTTCCGTGCATTTTCCCTTGTCTTCCGAAGACGGCTCCAACGTTACTTATGCCGGTGACTCATCTTCTGCAAGTGACTCTTCCGGCAACTAGACACGAGGATTTGCGATGAATATTCCCTTTGCAAAAAAAATTCTTTTTGCATCCTTCTCATTTTTCCTCTCCTCTTTTATTTTTGCCGCGGAAAAGGGGGCTTCTTATTCTGCCGCTGAATTAAGGGAGAAGGCTCTAAAGCAGGATTCTGTGCAGGAGGGAATTTCTTTTATTCAGGAGCATTTGGATGAATGCGCCTCCAGTGCGGACAAGAGGTCTTCCCTGTATTTTCTTGGCACCCTTCAGGAGCAGCTTGGCATTTACAGCGAGGCTGGACGCTCTTATGCAAAAGCCGCAGCCATTGCCGCAAGCGATGCCCAGGGGGTGGAAAAGGTTTCTTCCGAGCAGCTTGTTCTTGATGCGGTAAGGTGCTGCCTTAATTCCGGTGACTGGGAAACTGCTGACTCTTATCTTAACAGTGCGGTTCGTTCTTCCAAGGACAAAAAGATAATTGCCTTTGTAAACTTATATTCTGTTTGGAGTGCGCTTTGCCGTGCGCAGAGTTACGCCGAAGCTTCGGATTCAATAGAAATACTTGGGGCCTATGCTTCCATGGAGTCCATGGAATGCGTCCGTCCTGCCGTTCTTTTTACCCTTTGGTTCCTTACAGACAACAAAAAGTATTCTGAGGCCTTGCGAAAGTCTTATCCTCTTTCTGCCGAGTATGCCCTTATAAAGGGTAGCGCGCAGATTGCAAATGTTCCCTTCTGGTATTTTGTGCCTCGCTCTGTTTATCCAAAATCCGGCTTTGCAGACACAGAGTATACTGATTCTGCCGACGCAAAAGTCGACACAAAAAATGTATCTTTGGCAAAAGAGTCTTCTAGCCCAAAGAATGATTCTTCTTCAAAAAATACTTCTGCATCCGCAAAGGACAATCCTCCTTCCGGGGCTGAAGTTCTTGGTAAAAAGGTCCGCTACCAGGTGGGCTTTTTTGGCGTAAAGAAAAATGCCCAGGAGTTAATAGACCGTCTTAAGGCAAAGGGCTTTGATGCATATTGCTTTACGGAAACCCGTTCTTCCGGCAAAACCTATTATGTTGTCGTTGTAGACGAGAACAAGGCAGGCGATGTGTCCAAAAAGCTCAAGGCCGCAGGATTTGACAACTACCCGGTAAAATAGCGGCCATCGCTTTTTATAAGCCTTGCAAAAATTCAGAATTAAGTTTTAGAAGTCAACTGTAAAAACCCTTTTTGTCTTTACATTGCCGTTCTTCCAGTGGGTAAAAAAATAAAAATACCTGGTGCAGCGCTTGCCGTGTTTTTCTAAAATGAGGTTGCCATTTTTGTCAAAAGTTTCTTCCCATTTGCCAAGGAATGCATATTCACCGGCGAACACATTATTTTTTATACGCCGTATTTTTTCCGGCTGGTCTTTAAAGTATTCGTATTCTTCGCTAAATTCATCTGACCATGTTTTTTTTATCATTCCGTTTTCATAGTATTCATACATTTTTACTTTTCCGTCTGAATCCGTTTCTTTAACAAGCTTTCCTTTTTCATCGTATTCATATTTTGTGCACTTTCCGTCCGTGTCTGTTTCCGAAACAATATTTCCTTTGTCGTCGTATTTCTTACTTGTTCCGTCTTTGAACTTTTTCTTGTGGACTTTTACAGATGAATCGTAACTGTCGTATTTGTTGCCGAGCAACTTCCCCTGCTCATCGTACTTGTATACAGACGAATCCCTGATTATGTTTTCCACCTTGTTGGCAAGAAAAACAAGGGCTATAACCGAAACGCAAATAAGTGCCCAGCGAACCATTTTTGCCGTGATTTTTTTCCTGTTCCTGATGATGACGAAGGGGGCATAAAAAACAGCATAAGCAATTGGTACTGCAAAAATGTGCCAGCCACTAAAATTGTTGGGTATGGCAATAATCAGGTTAAAGACAAATGCAGCCGCCACCGAAAGGAATACATAATCGTTCGCCGCCTCACTTCCAAGCAGGTACAAAATTGCAATAACAACCGGCGGAATCACAATCCCCAGAAGAATCAGTGCAAAGGCAATATAAGTAAAAACTTCGCTTTCAAAACCAACAGCCTTTCCAACAAAACAAAGAAGTAAAAGTACAGCCATCACTGTCAGGTTAAGTATAATGGCAATGCGGGCAATCTTATTTTTCATGTTTTTATTTTAGCGGATTTCTGCAAAAAGTAATCCTATACAGAAAAGAAGGGTGTGAAACAAAATCGTGCTTGAAGAGATGCAGACTTGACATTTTTATGCAACATGATATATTTAAAGTATCGTTTACGTCAGAGATAGCCACTGCGGTGTTTCCTTTTGGATTCTGCGACAGAGGAGTGCTGCCCTCTAACGATGTTTACTGCTCCTGTCTTTTGGCAGGAGTTATTTTTTTATACCGTTTGTTTTGAAGTCTTATTTCCGGTTGCTTGTATGTTGAGGCAAACAAAACAATCTTATTCTCAATTTGTTTTACAAACAGACAGTCTACAAGTTTAGAATTCTTTTTTACGAACCCAAAAGAATTTTGGGCAGTATCAAAATATATATTGGTATAATTATCCAAAATATTTTGGATATTTTCAAATAAGCGGTTGTCATAATGCCTGTTCAAATAATGGTCAATCAGATAGGTTTTGTCTGCATAAAGATGATAATCTTTAATCCCGGAAAAAATATGCATTGCATTTTCTGGAATAATTCCTATTGCTTTTCTTTCATCATTCCCCTTAAAATATAGCTTCACCTGTTCTTGGTTTTTATTCCAAAGTTCGTCTGCTTTTTCTTCTGCTTCCTTGAGCCATGAAATAATATTTTGTTTAGCTTCTATTTTTTCTGTTTCATACTTTGTTGACATACTAAAAATGTAATAAAAGTAAACAAAATCGTGCTTGATTCGCGTTAGGGATGCGCAAGGCGGTGGTGAACCCCCTCTGCCAAAAGGGGGAGAGAAAGGCAATGGTTTACTCTTTTGATTTGATTATTCCGTATCCAACAATCATATAAATCAACAGAATTACTCCGTTTACTATTATGTACGGAGCAACACTCATTCCTGTGAATCCGAAAATCAAGTTGCTTATCAAGAACAAAATAAAGAAAATAGCAGATATGATTTTAAAATTTACATTTCCGGCTCTTTCCTTAGGCTTTATTCCCAATGTGCCAATCAAGGTAATCGCAAAAGTCAAGCCACTTCCGAGAGAAAGCAGAAGATTGAAATTTTCGCCCGAGTTTGCGGCATAAAAGCCGTAGCCTGCGAGGGTAGCAATCAAGACAGAAACGATAATCAAAAAAATATTAGGCTTCATAAAAACTGCTCCTTACGTTACATAGCTGGTGGAACTGGTGGTGCTGGCGGAACAGGCGGTACTGAGCCTTGTGCGAAAAGGGATGCAAGTTCAGGAACTTCACCTGCGGGCTGCCAACTTGCCATGCCGTTTTTCCAGACAAGACTTGCCTTTGTAAACTGTCCACTTGCCACCATCTGAGAGAGAACTTGCACTGTATAAGGTCCTGTGCTCTGTCCATTTATGGCAACATTGTACTGGCTTACTGGAGGAACCGGAGGAACTGCAACACCCGGCATCTGTGGTGGCATTTGTTGATTAATTCCGCCCAAGGCACCGTTCATCATGCCAGCCATGTTCTGACCGATTGCACTTCCCATTGCCATTCCCGCCATCATACCAGCAGGATTGAAGCCGCCTCCGTTTCCAAGATTTACGCCAACACCGCCATTTGCTCCCATTTGACCAAGCGCATTTGCTCCTGCAATGCCAACTTCCGCTTGCTTTTCAATCTGGAATGCCGACAAGTTTGCACTTTCTGTCTGGAGTTTCTGTGCTCGCTGCATTTCTTCCCGCTGGATTCTTTGAGTTTCCTCAAGATTTTCCATCTGAACACGCTGCATATCCTGCATCTGTTTGATGTTGACAGCAGCCTGAGCCTGTGTTGTCTGCGTGGTGATGTCTGCGGTGACTGCTTTAAGCTCTTTGTAGCCTTCGCTGTCTTTGTCAAGCTCTACATCCGAAATATCAACGGCACTAACGGTTACACCAAAATCATTCTGCAAGCGGGGTTTTATGTATTGCTCGATTGTGTCATTTATTAGCAGAATTTTTCTTTCAAGCTGAATGACTGGGATTCCATTGTCCGACGGAATATTTGTTACAACACCTTTTGAGTATTTTATAACAGCATCGCGGATTTGCGTCTGGAAAGCGTCCAGATTAAAATCGATAAGCCGGTGCAGTTTTATGAATTCTTTGTAATCTGAAATCTTAAAACTGATTGTTCCACGAACTGCAACAGGGACTGCATAATCCATGAAACGTGGGTCTACGACATCAAAAAATGGAACACCGAATTTTACCTGAATGATACCCGCAAGGTTGATGAAGTAGATTTCTGCCTGAAATGGGCTTGCTCCACCGAATGCTGCCCCGACAATTGAAGTGAGGACAGGAAAGTTCCCTGTCTTGATTGTCTCGTCATAAGGACCGACTATAAAATCCTGCTGAGTTCCGTCTTTCTGCGGATAAACAAATACGGCAACTTCGCCTTCTTTTACGCGGAGAGAAGAGCCGTAGCGGATTGCATTTTCCTTTTTTGTGGTGTTTGCATCTTCGCCAGCAGGCCGCCACTTCCAGATAAGGTAGCTCGGCTCGTCACAGCGGATGACATCCATCAAGCCGCCTTCATTTGTTTTGTTTTTGTTTCCGAAAAGTCCCATCGGTTACGTCTCCTTTCTATCTATGCATATTTCTGTTTTATCGTTTTGAGACACAGGCTGTAAAAATCTGAGTTATAAGACTTCGCTTTTGCAACTGAAACTACATTTATTCCGAATGACTTTAAAACCTTTGTTTTTGCATTGTGCTTTGCCTTTGCTTCTTCATCTTTGATTTCATCATTCGAGATGTCGTAGTAATTTATTTTGTTGTTTTTTATACGGTTAAGGATTTTCTTCCGGTAATTCAGAATCCACCAAAGGTCAATCTCTTCATTGCAGAGAGAAAGTCCAAGAATATCGATTGTTGTGTTGTCCTTAAAAAAATAATCAATCCACGAGATTGATTTTCGTGATTTTTTCTTTTTGCTATTTTTTTCAGAATATTCTTGGATTACGAAATTTTCGATTCTTTTTAGATTGTAGGTGTATTGCTCAAACCCAAGACAAATTGTTGAAGGATTTCTAAAATATCCGTGAATGAAGAAAATAGATTTCTTTACTTTGTCATAGGTAAAATCAAGTCGGCGATACAAGGGATTATCTTCAGAAGTGAGGTGCTTTTCTTTTGGGTTTTCGTTGTTTTCGTATAAATTACCTTTGCTGATGACAAGGTTGTTGTCAAAATTGGTAGTAAGGATAACATTGTACA
The DNA here is from genome assembly GCA_017534445.1 of Treponema sp. Taxonomy (GTDB): domain Bacteria; phylum Spirochaetota; class Spirochaetia; order Treponematales; family Treponemataceae; genus Treponema_D. The sequence continues at coordinate 29,389 of JAFXWC010000062.1, read as the reverse complement.
TATTCCATAGCTTATGAACAAAATTTGACTTGTCGCCGACATATTCTTTTACCAGCTGGCGAAGGCGTTTTTCACCTTCCTTTGAATCTGAAGATTTTTTGCAGAGGGATTCAAAAAACAATGTCGGAGAAACGGAACGTACATTCTCATTAAAGTCGTCTTCAGAAATATCCTTGGTTTCAAGCATTTTATCTTGAACATAGCGGAGTATATCATCCCACTGGATTTTTTGAGCATCGCTTATTCCGTTCCCCGCAAGAAGAATTCTGCTTTCTGCTCGAAGGTGCGGCTCTGCATTTTCAGATTGATTCATTGCCAGCTCCCTGTTTACCTCCCATGTTTTTGGTGCCAAGTCACTTGGTACTGATCGTACTGGGCTTTAATACTAAAAGAAAACTCTCCGCTTTCGTGCAGTTTTATTGCCAAGTCTTCACATTCCTTGCGGCTTCCCGCAATTTGGGTAAGGCGGATGGTAAGTGTTTCTGTCCTACCTGCCTCCGTCCAGTTCATAATGGTTTCAGAAATCTGGTGCACATTGTCAAAACTATGCAGTCTCGCACTTTTTGACTGATAAGAGCACTCGATGCAATTCTCTGAATTTTCTCCTAATCCGCCTGTTCTAAACCATGCTTTGCCTTTAAAATCAGGCGAAGAGTAATATTTTGGGTCATTTTTTTTAGTGTCTTCAAGAATCGCTTTCATCATGTTTGTATTGAATTTGACATCTACTGTGACTGTCGTATCCAAACACCAAACTTTTTCTCTGTTCGAGGATTCGTTTCTTTGCGAGATGTTTGTTGTAACGATTTTTGCGTCTGAAAGAATTTCTGTCGAATCGTGATCTATACTTACATTTTCTTTTGGCACGACACAGCCAGCTATCAGTTCCGCCCGCTTTTTTTGCTTCGTATAAGAAATTGTGCCAATAAGTCCTACCAATGCAAGTGCCACTGCGGGAATAGCAGAAAATTTTGCTATCTTTGCAAAACGAAGTCGGCCTTTGAGTTTTTTGTTTTCGCTGCTGGATTTTTCAACCTCTGCCTTGTATGTCCTAAGGTACTGCATGAATTCAGCATCCGAGCCAAACACATCAACTGCCTGGTTTACAATAAGGCGGCACTTGTTGTTCCATGCGTCTACCCAGAACACTTTGTTGGCAGGTGTCGGGTAGTCTTTGTCGCGCTGGTTTGCCGCATAGTTCAAGAATCCGCGCAAGTCTTCCTTGTTGTTCGGAACCGGATAAGATTCTACGAGATCCCTCTTTTCGGCTTCGGTTTGGAGCGAGACGAACTTCTTTGCAAACTCGTCCATTGCAGACGATACTTTTTCCTTTTCAATCACAAATCCGCACGACGGACATTTTGCCGTGTCTGTTGTAATCTGTGCGCCACAGTTCGGACATTTGCGTATATTGCCAACAAATACCTGTTTTCGTTCTGTTGATTCATTTTCTGTCATGATAGTTTCCTTATCCATAGTGAAATGTATTTTTTTTGCAAAAATGTTTCTGATCTTTTTTGAAAAACGAGCGTTAGCGATGTTTTTCAAAAAAGTATCGTCTGTCAACGATACTTTTCATGGTACCATGAAAAAAAACAAAATCGTGCTTGATTCGCGTTAGGGATGCGCAAGGCGGCGTAGCCGGCCACCGCAACGAAGTGAGGAGGCTGGAGCGAAAGCGCAACCTGGAGCAGCCCGACCGCCTTTAGGCGGGAACGCCCAGCGAAGCTTCAAGGGACGCCCAGAGAATCTTCGAGGGACGCCCTGAGAAAGCTTCAATTGTGATGTTGCAAAAAATCTTGCTTTGAATTATAATTCCTTCCATTATGAGCGAAAACGAAAGGAATCCAAAGGAACTTTGCCACTGGGCAGACCAGCAGGCAGCAAAAATCATAAAGGAAAGGGGAGACTTGCCTCTGTATACGTGTGCAAGCGGAATTACTCCCAGCGGAACCGTACACATTGGAAACTTCCGCGAGATTATCACTGTTGACTTGATTGTGCGCGCCCTCCGCGACAGGGGCAAGAATGTGCGCTTTATTTATTCATGGGACGACTACGACGTATTCCGCAAGGTTCCTGGCAACATGCCAAAGCCTGAAGTGCTAGAAAAATACCTGCGCTATCCGATTACCCTTGTGCCGGACACTTTTGACCGCGACGAAAACTATGCCCGCCACCACGAAAAGGACATAGAGAACGAGCTTCCCCGCGTTGGAATCCATCCTGAATTCTTGTACCAGGCATCCCGCTACAGGAGCAGCCGCTATGCAGAAGGAATGAAAAAGGCTTTGCAGAACAAGGACCTTATCAAGTGGTGCCTTAACTGCTACCGCGATGACGAGCACAAGATGAAGGACAGCGACGTTTACTGGCCAATTGCCGCCTTCTGTTCAAAGTGCAACAAGGACGAGACGGAAATTGTAAGCTACGACGGTGAGTACGGCGTAACATACAAGTGCAAGGCATGCGGTAACGAAGAGACAGTTGACCTCCGATCTTGCGGCAACATAAAGCTTGGCTGGCGCGTTGACTGGCCAATGAGATGGAACGAAGAAAAAGTTGTGTTTGAGCCGGGCGGAAAGGACCACATCTCTCCAGGCGGATCTTACGACACAGCAAAGCTTGTAAGCAAAAAGGTCTACGGCTGGGATGCACCGGTTACCATGAAGTATGACTTTGTAAAGCTTAAGGGCGTTCCCGGAAAGATGTCTTCTTCCAAGGGAAAGGTAATTTCTCTTGTGGATGCCCTTACCGTTTACCAGCCGGAAGTTTTGCGCTACATTTTTGCCGTTAACAAGGTTGACCATGAATTTTCAATCAGCTTTGACCTTGACGTTATTACAATGTACGAAGCATACGACCGCACTGAACGCATTGCATGGGGAATTGACAAGGCAAAGAGCGACAACCTTTTGCTGCAGGAAAAGAGGGTGTACGAGCTTTCACAGATTGACGGAATGCCCAGCGTAATGCCCTACCAGGTTCCATTTAGGCAGCTTACAACTTTGCTGCAGACTTATTCTGGAAACATTGATGCTGTAATAAAATCTTTGGGAGACGTAAAGAGCGAACAGGAAGCATGCCTTCGCCGCCGCTGTGAATGCGCCTGGTACTGGGTAACAGAGTGTGCACCGGAAGACTTTAAGTTTGCCCTGCGCACGGACGGAAGCAAGGCAGAAGACATTACAGGCACAATGCTTGATGCCGTAAAGAAGGTCCGCGACCAGATTGTTCCCAAGGTTGGCACTTACGCTACGGACAAGGACTGCCAGCAGGAAATGTACGACCTTGCAACATCGCTTGGCCTTGAGTCAAAGGCACTCTTTACAGCAATGTACCATGCCCTTATCGGAAAGGATCAGGGCCCGCGCTTGGCAAACTTTATGAGGATTATCGGAAAGGATACGCTGCAGAAGATTCTTAGCGTGTACTAATAGATGATGAACTTCTAATAAGACTGTAATGCAATTGGCTTTGCGTCATTCTGAGCTTGACTCAGAATCTCAAATTATGCTATTGAAGAGAGATGTTGAATTTACATTCGTAGCAGTTCGGCATGACGGTTCTTTATGTTAATGGCATTGAATAAGACTGTCCTGAAGCTTTTGTTTTGGGACAGTTTTTTTTATGCAGAAAGGAGGGGAAAGCCTTCCCCTCGCTCCAGCCACGAGTCGCTACAAAAATGGCTCTGCAAGCAGTGCCATTTTTTCCGCTTTGTCGTGTCTTCCGCTACCCCTTCTACAGGGGGCTCCGCCCCCCGTAACGCCCCCTTCTATTGGCCATCTAAGGCTTTTCTTACAGTCTCAACAGTTAGAAAGTAAGAAAGTTCTTTATGTAATTATAACATAATGTACGGAAAATGTACGCACGTAATTTTACAAGGTGTTTCTACGATGGCAATCTCTTCTGGGGATAAGTTGTAAAGCGCATAGACGGGTGCGTTGATTCACAATCGGCAGTGTTATTGGGATGTGACAGGTTCACTTGATGAGCCAATTTCCAATTCGTTGTCTACGGCCAGCTTTACCAATTCAATGAAGTCTGGAAAGCTTGGGAATTTTGAGAAGCCTATGTTTGTGGTAAGGTGACGCTTGGGTTCCAGTTCATCCATGCCTATAAAATATGCGGTGCCGAATTTTTCTGTGACGGCATCGTATTCCAGGTTGACTGTCTTTATGACTTTTCCATTGGAGCAGACATTGCATGTTAATGGGTAGTAGAAGTTGCCGCTCTGGTCAAATTTTTCATAGACATCAATTTCATAGTCATTGTGGGTAAATGAATATATGATAAAGAATGGCTTCTTTTTTATGCTTTCGTCGCTTGTGTTTTCCCAGATTTTGCGGATTTGTTTTTCGTATTTTGCGGCCTTTTCGTATTCTCCGGTTGAATAAAGAGCCAGAATCATTAGGTTGGTCATGGAAAATGAATCATTGTCGTATTCCAAATATGATTCTATATAGGGCAGGGCTTTTTTGTAGTCATCCAATTTGTAGAGGATGTATGCCATTTGGTAAGTGGATTCGGGTGTTTTTTTCAGCTCATAGGACTTGGAGTAATTTTCCAATGCCTTTTGGTAGTCGTTCTGTGTTTCGTATATCATGCCAAGCATTTGGTATGGGCCTGGAAAAGTTTTGTCCAATTCTATGCATTTTTCGTAGTTTAGGATTGCATCCTCGTATTTTTCTGTGTAGAGAAAACTTCCCGCAAGATAGTAATAGGGGCGCACAAAATCTGGGTCTTCCTGGATTGCCATCCCAAAGTATTTTTGTGCCTCTTCATCCTTTTCCATCCTGAAATTTGCCAGTCCAAGGTAAAAGTAGTCGCTGGCAGAGTAGGGTTCTTTGCTGTTCTCTTCTATTTCTTTTATGATGGATTCGAACTGTTCTTCTTTGTCAAGTTTTTCGTACCTTTCGTTTACGTAGTTTTTGCCCTGGGCAAAGCAAAGGGATGCCGCAAGGGAAAGGGCTAGGGTAAGCAATAATTTTTTCATTTTCTTCTCCATTTTTGATGCTTGTAAAATGTGTCATTATCGGGCTGACCTGGTAATGACAGGTCGCTTTTATGCTCGATATTGACCTTGTAAAACAAAAAAGACCTTGCGCAATGCAAGGCCTTGTGTTTCATAGTGGCGACAGGGATCGAACCTGTGACATACGGAATATGAGTCCGTTGTTCTACCGACTGGACTACGCCACCGTGATGTTGTAATCTTAGCACAAAAGCATGTTTTGTGTCAAGTGGGTTGCCGTGTTTTTTACAAAAAAAGTTGCAATGCGTTATGCTGTGCTGTATATAAGACAGCCCCTGAATCCACATTCGTAGCAAGTGCGTGCGAATGTGGCGTAGCAGTTCAGGGTGACGGTGTCTTTGTGCAGGTGCATTGGCTGTCTGGATATTTTTGCAGAACCAAGCACGGCAGGCGGTGGAGGGGCGGCGGAGCCGTTGCCGCCAGGCAATGGAGCGGGTAGGGCCCCGCGGAACCCCGGAAGTGCCACCCACAAGGAGTAGACACTTCTTTTTCCAAGCGGATGTTGAACCAAGCAAGCGCCGCAAAAATAAAATTTGAATATTTTAGATTCTAATCTTTTTCTTGCTGCCTGCGTAGAAGTCTTTTCGCATCTGCTTTACCTGCTCATCCTTGAGGTAGTCGTCAAAATTCATCATGCGGTCGATTACGCCCTTGGGGGTGATTTCGATTATGCGGTTTGCGATTGTGCTGATGAATTCGTGGTCGTGGCTGGAGAAGATTACTACTCCGGGGAAGCGCACGAGACCTTCGTTAAGGCTTTCGATTGATTCAAGGTCCAGGTGGTTGGTCGGGTCGTCCAGGATTAGGACGTTTGCGCCGGAGAGCATCATCTTTGAAAGCATGCAGCGGACTTTTTCGCCACCGGAAAGGACTTTTACTTTTTTAAGGCTTTCGTCTCCGCTAAAGAGCATTCTGCCCAAGAAGCCACGGACATAGGCGTCGTCCTGTTCCTTTGAGTACTGCTTTAGCCATTCGGTTATGTTCATGTCGTTGTTGAAGTAGGCGTTGTTGTCGCGTCCCATGTAAGACTGGCTTGTGGTCTGTCCCCAGTTGATGCTTGCGCCCTCGCACTTTTGCGTTCCGGAGATTATGTCAAAGAAGGATGTTATGGAGTTGTGCTCCATTCCGACGAATGCAACTTTTTCGCCCGGGTGGATGGTGATGGAGAAGTCGTTTAAAAGAACTGCACCATCGCTGTCTTTTGACGAAAGGTGTTCTGCAGTTAGTACGAAGTTGCCAATTTCGCGGTCGCTCTGGAAGTGGACGTAGGGGAACTTGCGGCTTGTAACCGGGAGCTCTTCCAGTTCCAGTTTTTCCAAGACCTTTTTGCGGCTGGATGCCTGTCCTGCCTTGGAGACGTTGCTTGCAAAGCGCTGGATAAAGCTTTTGAGTTCTGCCATTTTGTCTTCGCGCTTTTTCTTTTCGTCTTTGGCCTGCTTCTGCATGATTTGGCTCATCTGGTACCAGAAGTCGTAGTTTCCGGTGAACTGGGTGATTTTGCCGTAGTCGATGTCGCAGATGTAGGTGCAGACTGCGTTAAGGAAGTGGCGGTCGTGGCTTACGACTATTACTATGTTGGGGAATTCTATAAGGAAGTTTTCCAGCCAGGAGATGCTTTCGAGGTCAAGACCGTTTGTAGGTTCGTCCAAAAGCAGGATGTCCGGGCTGCCGAAGAGGGTCTGTGCCAAGAGTACGCGGACCTTCTGGCCTTCGTCTAAGTCGCTCATCATCTTGTCGTGGAATTCTTCTTCCAGTCCAAGGCCAGAGAGCATCTGTTCAATCTGGTTTTCTGCTTCGTAGCCGCCAAGCTCGCCAAATTCCGCTTCCATTTCTGCGGCTTTGATTCCGTCTTCTTCGGAAAAATCTGGCTTTTCGTAGATGGCATCCTTGTCTTTGCCAAGCTGATAGAGCTTTGGGTAGCCCATCATTACGGTTTCTTTTACCGAGTATTGGTCAAATGCAAAGTGGTCCTGGGTAAGCTTTGCCATGCGTTCGCCGGTGGTGATTGAAATTTCGCCTGAGTCGTGCTCCAGTTCTCCAGAAAGCACCTTTAGGAAGGTTGACTTTCCCGCACCGTTTGCTCCGATGATGCCATAGCAGTTGCCCTTTACGAACTTTAAATTTACGTCTTTGAACAGCGGCTTTTCGCTGAATTTTAATGTAACGTCAGAAACTGTAATCAATTGTAAAACCTCTTATTTTTTGCTGAACAGTGATTTTATTCTGCCAAAGATGCCGCGCTTTTTGCCTGATGCTTCCTTTGCAGAAGACGGTTTGCCCTGCGGCCTGTTTTTGCCGGAATATTCATTCTTTGCAGAGTACTGCTTTGTGCGTGAAGAATCCTTGTAGGACTTCTTTCCCTTGCCGGATGCTTTCTTGCCCTTTGCACCTGCCTGCTTGCCAGCTGCCTGTTTTCCTGTGGACTGCTTGCCTGCGGCTTGCTTGCCAGAAGCTGCGGCTGTTTTTGATGTGGATGCAAACTTTTCCTTGTAGAGCTTCATGCGCTCGTCCATGGACATTGTTGCAAGCATTGCTTCTTCTTCCGCATTGAATACGCGGCGGTCCCTCTTGTATTCGCGTGAGGCTTCCTTGTTGCCCTTGGAGTAGCGACCCTTTCCGCGCTCACCCCTTGCTCTGCCTGAACCTTCAGCGTGTCTGCCCCTTCTTCCGCGGCCACTGCGCTCGTATTCAGCCTGTCTTCTTCTGCCAAATTCGCTCTTGTCGTTGTAGTCTTCGTGGTAGTTTTCCGTGCGGATGTACATGCCCTCTGACTTGTCTTCGCCCAGCATGGATTCTTCTGCAACGCGGGATGGAATTTGCTTTTCTATGTAGCGCTCGATTGGCGGCAGAGAATAAACGTCCTGCTCTGAGCAGAAGGTGTATGCCTTTCCAGACTTTCCGGCTCTTGCGGTACGGCCAATTCTGTGCACGTAGTTTTCCGCTTCGTTGGGAAGGTCGTAGTTGATGACCATTGCAAGGTCGTTTACGTCTATTCCGCGTGCTGCTACGTCTGTTGCAACCAGGCACTTTATCTTGCCGGCTTTAAAGTCGTCCATTATGCGGAGGCGTGCTTTCTGCGGCAGGTCACCGATGATGTAGTCCGCCTGTATGCCGTTAATCTTAAGCCTTTTTGCAACCACTTCGCATGTGCGCTTTGTGTTGCAGAAGATGATGAGGCTTTCCGGTTTTTCAGAAGCGATGATGCCTGTAAGAAGCTTCATCTTGCTTTCGCTAGAGACGTGGAGCAGCTCCTGGTCAATTTCGTCAACCGTAATGTTGTCTGCTGCAATCGTAATTTCTGCGGGGTTCCTTGTGTATTCCCAGGCAAGGTTCTTTACGTAGCTGTTGAGCGTTGCGCTAAAGAGCATGGTCTGCCTTTTTTCTGCTGCGGGAAGAACTTTGATTAGCGTGCGAAGGTCGGGGTAGAAGCCCATGTCAAACATGCGGTCTGCCTCGTCTATGCAAAGGAATGCCACGCTGCTAAGATCCATCTGGCCGCCCTCGTGAAGGTCAATTACGCGGCCCGGGGTGCCAATCATTATGTCTACGCCTTTTTTTAGGGCTGCAACCTGCTTGTCGTAGCCAACACCACCGTAAAAGCTTGAGCACACCAATTCTGTTGCTGAACAAAGCTTTTCTGCTTCTTCCTGAACCTGAACCGCAAGCTCCCTGGTGGGAACCATGACGAGCGCTTTCTTTCCCGCAACGTCCTGGCGGCTTAGCATTTGCTGTATAATTGAAACAAGGTAAGCGGCTGTCTTACCAGTACCTGTCTGCGACTGAACATACAAGTCGCGGCCTTCAAGGGAATTCTTGAGCACCTGCTCCTGAACCGGAGTGCATTCAACGTAACCTGCCCCGGCGATTCCCTGCTGCAGCTTTTCATGCAGCGAAAATTCTGTGAAATTCATCTGTGTTCCTGTGGAAGCAGTAATGCCATTTAAAAAGCGCAAAACTCTTCCTTATATATATTGATTTCCGCACAAGACGGAATTATCGGCATTTTGTCTATTTAGTATAACGGAATTGTGCACTTATGGCAACTGTAGGTAAAAATTTGCGGTTGGTGAGCTTGTCGAACCATGGTGGGCTATCAAAAGAGGGGCTTGTGTTTTTTCTTATTTTCTGGACGAAACCTTTACCGGCTCTACCATTTTGTTCCTTGGCTAATTCGGCTGAACCTGCCTTTGCGCCACGGGCTGTCCAATAAATTCGTTGCACAGTGTCATTCCGAATTCGTTTCGGAATCTCTACGCTATATGCAACGTAGATGCTGAAATTGGTTGCAAGCAACTACGTTCAGCATGACAATACTTTTTGGACAGTCCCATGCTGCTTGGCAAGAAAAAGAAAATCCTATATTTTACCAGCCACTATTCTTTTTTGCATTTTCAAATTCTGCTTTTGTACATTCTACCTTTTTTCCATTGACTTTTTTGTAATAGGTATCCTTGATTTTGTTGCCGTTCATGTCGTAGCTTGTGCCATTGTAAAGCCTAGCATCAGTATTTTCTATATCTGTGTCTACCCATTCTTCACTGAATGATATGGCGAATTCTTTTCCGTTCCATATTTTTAGCAAATGCGGTTTTTGCTTTTTCTGCCAACAAATGACGCGCTCCGTTTAACTGGACTTCCTTAGCAAAAAGAACCCTAGCCGGGATTGGAGGGGCGTAAGTTGCCTGGTGGGTGAGCTTGTCGAACCCAGGCAATGGAGCGGGTAGGGTCCCGCGGAACCCCGGAAAGCCCGTAACAAATGGCCTACTGCTTAGCGGAAAAATAGATTCGCCTGCAAAAGAAAGCTGCTCCAAAAAAAGAAAAGAACATTACCTGTCGCCTGGCAGAATGAACTCGAGCGCATCTCTAAGAAAGTCTGCCGCGTTAAGGAATGCCGCCACAACCAGCGGGTCAAAGTGGCTTCCAGACTCGTTCTTTAGGATAGAAACCGCCTTGTCAAAGGAATAGGCTTCCTTATAGCTTCTCTTGGAAAGAAGTGCGTCAAACACGTCCGCAACAGCCATAACCCGTGCGGAAAGGGGAATCTCCTCTCCCTTTAGCCCGCGGGGGTAGCCTTTGCCGTTCCACCATTCGTGGTGGCACCAAGCCATGTCTATAGATTCCTTTAGGTAGCCGCTGCCGCTCGTGCTAAGAAGAGTTTCGCTAAGAATCTTCATGCCCTCCGTAGTGTGGGTCTTCATTATTTCAAATTCTTCTTCCGTAAGCTTGCCTGGTTTGTTTAGTATTGAGTCGGAAATCTTTATCTTGCCAATGTCGTGCAGAGGGGCTGCCTTTACCATGTTGTGGGCAAGGGTGGGGGTAAGCTCATCCCGGTAGATTTTTTTCTTCATCATTTCGTCAACAATGGTCTTTACGTAGAGGGATGTGCGCTTTATGTGGTCGCCTGTGTTCTGGTCGCGGCATTCAACCATGTTTGCAAAGTCCATGATGATTCCTTCCTGCATGGAAGTTATGATTTTTGCGTCCTCGTAAAGCTCTATGTCCTGTTCGCGCACTGTAACATAAAAAATGTACATGGAGGAAATGCCTATTCCTATGTTGACGCAGGAAATTCCGTAGGTAAAGAGCAGGGCTATCATTCCTGCAAAGGGCAGAATCACGTAGGATAAAAGGCTGGTAAAGACCCGCTTCTGTATCTTCTTCCTGTATTTTAAAAGGATAAGAAAGTCTGCCGCCACTGGAATCATGCCGACAAAAAGTCCCGTCGGGTACATGGTGTTCCTGTGGTAAAGGTTGATGCCATCAATGTAGTAGAGAAAGCCTGTGAACTGGGTGATTACCGTTAGCACTATTCCTGCAAGGGAAGACCAGATTGCCACGTAGAACATTGCGGGAAGCTTTACCTTTCCTGCGGGAACAAAGAAATTCTTTGGCGTGAGTTTTTCCGGGAAAACATAGGATATTACGTATGCAGAATACCACAAGCCCACAACGTAGCTAAAAAGAAAGACCAAAAAGTTGCTGATGGTTACGGCATAGTGTCCAAGAGTGCCTATGTGGCCCCTGAATGCCCATGCGATTGCGTCCATAAAGAGCAGGCTGCCCGCAGAATGTTCAATGCAGATAAGGATTATCTTTCGGCCTTTTTTTATGCCTTTGCTAAGGGCAATGATTGCTGATGCTATGAAGCAGAAAATGGTTCCCCAGAGAAGAAAAGTTACATGTGCGGATTTTACTGTGAAAATGTCAGAAATCATGCTCAACCCTTACTTTATTATAGATTATAACTGCCTTTTTGACCACTTGCAAATTTTTTTTCATGCTTGCATGGCTTGCTCTGCATGGCTTGCTCTGAATGGCTTGCTCTGCATGGCACTTTTCCGTTACTTTTTGAAAGATGTGCAAGTGACGCTTGCCTTTTGGAAAATTTGCGTTAGAATATATGTATAAAGAAAAAAATAAACAGGAGCCTTTTTCCATGAGCAGCGAAAAAAAACTGAGCTTGTCTTTCAACTCGCCCGTAATTCTTACCTTTACCTTCCTTTGCTTTGCCGTACTTGTGCTTGACACCTTTACTGCAGGCTGGGTAACGTCTTCGTTTTTTAGCGTCTACCGCTCGTCTTTCGCAAATCCGCTTACATACCTGCGCATGTTCACCCACGTGCTTGGCCACGCGGACTGGAACCACCTCTTTGGAAATATCACGATGATTCTTGTCATTGGCCCCCTTCTGGAAGAGAAGTACGGCTCCTTCAAGATAATTCTTGTCATACTTATAACTGCCCTTGTTACGGGGCTTGTCAATTTCTTCTTTTTTCCAAACGTAAGGCTTTTGGGTGCAAGCGGCGTTGTCTTTGCCTTTATCCTGCTTTCTTCCTTTACCTGTACTCAGGAGGGGAAAATACCCGTAACCTTCATCCTTGTAGCCTTGGTCTACATAGGCCAGCAGCTTTACCAGGCCTTCTTTGTAAAAGACAATGTTTCAAACCTTGCGCATCTCTTGGGTGGCGGTGTAGGATCTGTCTTTGGTTACTTGATGAATAAGTCTAAAAAAGAAAACAAGTACTATTGATTTGCCGCGTTTGCAAAACTTTATGGACTTTTAAAGCGTCTTTTTGTATAATGGTCTCATGCTAAGTTTATTTACCTTTTTGATTGCAGGCTGTGCGCTGCTTTTTCCAACGCTCATGATAACCATAACCTATCCCTTTAGCAAGAAATGGGCGCTTTTTTGGTCCAACTATATAACCCACCGTACGGACAGGCTTTTCTTTGCCATCCTAAAGACTTACTGCGGATATGACTTCCTTGCGGACACAAAGAGCCTGGAAGGTTTGCCGCCGCAGTTTCTTATTGTCTCTAACCATCAGAGCCTTATAGACATAGTCGTTTACCTGCTTTTCTTTTCCAAAAGGTACTATAATGGAAGAGAAGTGCGTTTTGTTGCCAAGGACGCGCTTTCCAAGGTCCCTATGGTGGGAAAAATGCTTCGTACCCAGGGCCACTGCATGATTCCGCGTCACGGTGGTGCTTCCGAGGCCATGAAGTCGCTAGAGGCTTTTGGCGGCAGGGTTAATGCCTGCAAGGATGTCATTCCCCTGATTTTCCCAGAAGGAACAAGAAGCAAGGACGGTAATCTTGGAACTTTTTATTCTGCGGGTTTTAGGCGGCTGGAAGAAACTGTAAAGCTTCCGGTTGTTGTTTGCGCCCTGGACGGAGGCTGGAAGCTTTCTCATATAAGGCTTGTGCTTCAGAACCTAAAGAAAGGTGCATACCGTGTAAAGGTGCTCAAGGTTTATGACGTTCCCCAGACCAAGGAAGACGAAAAACGCATTTTGGCAGAAGCCCCGGCTCTTATCCAGGCCCAGCTGGACGAATGGCGCAAATCTGAATAAATTTGCAGTTTTTATTTTGTAGGGTGGGGATGCTTGAATTTTCTATTCCGCGACACCGCGGGTTTTCAGACGGATTTGACTGTGAGCGGAGTCCAAAACTGAATTCCGTAGAATTTCCCCTTGCATACTTGACACAAAGTTATAAATTCGTGTATATTCAGTAAATACCGAATTTTGTATATGGAGGAACGTCATGGCAGGAGCCAGTAAAAACTCTCGTACCACAGTTGCTACTCAGAAGTTTATGTGTCCCGATTGCGGCGGCGAAATTATTATGAAGACCTTGTTCGAAAACGGCAGGCTTAGAAATATCGCTGAGTGCCAGAAGTGCAAACGTACAGAGCGCAGACCAAAAGATTTTAAATAATTGCGTTCTGATTTTTATAATTGAATTTTATTTGGGGGTAATCCTTTGTCTAAGAATAAAACATCTGCACAGAAAAGACATGAACAGAGCGAAGTACGCCGCATGCGTAACCGCGCTGTAAAATCACGCTGTCATACAAGCGCAAAGAAGTTTCTTGCTGCACTTCAGCAGAAAGATCAGAATCTTGCTCAGGAAGCTTTCAGGGCATTGCAGTCTGAATTGGACAATGCAAAGCGCAAGGGCGTTATCAAGTCCAATGCATGTTCTCGCAAGAAGAGCCGCATGGCAATTCTTCTTAACAAGACATTTGCTGCAAAAACTGTAGCTAACTAAACCGCATCTATAATACGGAGGCTTCCCTGTGTTTGCATCTGCGGCACAGGAGTTTCCGCCGTTTGCGAAAAACTTAACACAAGATAATTCTGTTTCGTAGGGGTAGATTGATGTCATCTAAAAAAATAACAAAATATGATTTAGTTGAAGCAGTGTACTTGAATACGAAAGCAGAAAAAAAATTGGTTCAGGAAATTGTAGAAAACCTTCTTCTTCAATTGAAAGAATCATTAAAAAGCGGCAATACAATAGAATTGCGCGGTTTTGGTACTTTTGAAGCCCGTCTGCGCAAAGGCAGGTCAAAGGCCCGCAATCCAAAGACTGGAGAGCAGCTTTCCGTTGCCCCGCATTATGTGGCCGCATTCAGGTCTGGACAAGAACTTAAGAAGTCCCTCTGGGAACTGCCCGTAGAGAAGCCTGCCTCTAATTAGCTTTATGCATCTTTTTTCCTGGATTGCCGTAATAGCTGGAGCTTTCCTTTTTTTTCTTTCACATCCCAACATTTTATTTCAGAACGGATTGTTTCCGCTGGGTTTTTTTGCCTTGCTTCCCGTTTTCCTTGCCGTAAGGGCTTCGTCTTTTAAAACTGTCTGGCTAAAAGGCTTTGTTTACGGACTGCTTTCATACGGATCCTTCTGCTACTGGCTTTCTTCATTCAATCCCTATACCCTTTATATAGCCGTGGGCTGCTACGCTTTGATTCTTGCCCTTGTCTTTACAATTTTAAAACTTATTGACCGTGCCTTTTGCACTTTTAGGCAGGGACGCTTTTTTGCCTTCGCCTTTTTTGCCCAGGCTCTTGTCTGGTGTGCTTATGAATATGTAAAGACCCTTGGCTTTGTTGGCTTTAGCTACGGTGTCTTGGGCTATAGCCAGTGGAAGAATTTGCCCCTTGTGCAAAATGCGTCTTGGGGTGGGGTATGGCCTCTTTCCCTTGCCTGTGCCCTGGTTTCAGCATCAGCCGCATCCGTCTTTTTCCATGCACATTCAATTAAAAAAGAAGAAACAAAAAAACGTTCCCTGAGCCTGTCGAATGGAACTTACCTAAAAAAATCCATCTTTGCAAACCGACTGCCTCTTGCATTCACCCTTGCAAGCCTGTTATTAATGTTTGCTTACGGGGCTATTGTCCTTGCACTTGGCAAAGGCACAAATCCTTCCGCCCAAAAAAGCATAAAAATCTTATGCATACAGAACAACACTGACTCCGAAAAGTACGGACTCGACGTATACAGGCGCGACATAAAAGCCCTTCTTTCCCTTACAAAAGAGGCCCTTGCCCAGAATCCCGATGCAAAGATTGTAGTCTGGCCGGAAACAGCCGTTGTTCCTCCCATAGAATACCACTACCAAAAGCTCATAGACTTTGACAGGGTCGAAATCATAAACCGCCTGCTGGAATTTCTTGCGGGCCAGGACTGTGCCTTTGTAATAGGAAACCAGCGCACCGTAGAAAGCGGCACAAGCCTGGACGATTACAATTCTGCCCTTGTCTTTGACTCGTCCCTTGGAAACGTAATACCGCCGGCACCGTTTTTCTACCACAAGATACACCTGGTTCCATTTGCTGAATGGTTCCCCTACAAAAATCTTGCTCCCGGCCTTTACAAAAAGCTCCTCTTGGACAACGACCGCTTGTGGACCCCCGGCAGCGACCCAGTCGTCTTTAACGTTCGCTCGGTAAAGTTTTCAGTGCCAATCTGCTTTGAGGATACCTTTGGTTCCTTGTGCCGCCAGTTTGTGCTTGGCGGTGCCGAAGTCTTTGTTAACATAAGCAACGATTCTTGGTCCCTAAGCATTCCCTGCCAGAACCAGCACCTTGCCATGTCAGTCTTCCGTTGTGCAGAAAACCGTGTCTCCTGTGCAAGAAGCACGGCAAGCGGAGTTACAGCCTTCATAGACCCCTTTGCCCGCGTAGTTTCAAAGACGGCTCCCTTTGAAGAGAATTTCCTGGCCTGCCAAGTGCAAATCCCGTGTGGAGCCCAAAGAAAGAAAACCTTGTACACCCTCTGGGGCGACTGGTTTGCCCAAGCCCTGACAGTCATCAGCTGCCTGCTTTTAATTCTGGCCATTTTGCACACATTCCTTTCACACCTGCGCCATCCCCTTGAAAAAGAATTCAAAAATGAGGTAAAATAAACTATGGCTAGCGAAAAAAAGAAAGAAACCATTTTTGGTCAGGAAACAGAATTTGAAGGAAACCTTACCTTCAGTGACAGCCTTGTGATTACCGGCAAGTTCAACGGGAATATCAATGCCACGGGCAATTTGGAAATAGAAAAGTCTGCAGTCTGCAACGTAGACAAAATGACTGCCGGCACAATAGTTGTTTCCGGCCGCGTCAACGGAAATATAGAAGCGTCAAAAAGCGTGGAACTCTGCAAGGGCAGCAAGGTAAAGGGCGACATAACCACTCCCGAGCTTAGGATTGCAGACAACGTGGAGTTTGAAGGCTCAGTCAACATGCTGGAAGAAATTCCCGATACGGATATTTTTTCAATCGCATCTGATGAATACAAAAAGTCTCTGGTTCTAAAGACTTCCGAATATAATTAATTTTTGGACGAAAGGCCTATTCTCACTGTGCCCGGCACTCCGTGTCCGGTCAGATTTGTTGGCATTTCCCCGCTTTGCAGGGTTCCGGGGGCCCCAAACCCCCTCCATTGCCTAGGGTTCGACAAGCTCACCCACCACGGCAACGGCTTCGCCGCCCTTCCAATCGGGCGTAGGCCTTACCCCAAAAGTCCGTGCGAATATATTTCTTTTCGTTTCATTAAACACTTTTTTCGTATTTCACTTGACAAAAATTATTTTTTATGGGTAAAATAAAGTAATCGCATAGAGATATTATTGTATTTATTTCATTATGCATTATGTTTTCGGAATAATCTGAAAACTATTAGTCTTATAAAATAAAGAGATTTACTTCTTTTGATTTCCTTAACATTTATTAAAAACACGGCATTTGAGCCGCTTTATTTAAATTCTTTTATACTCACTATGGAGAAACTCTAATGGCTTTTACAAAACGCCGCTCTGCGGCCGCAAGCGAAGGTGAACAGCCGGAAAGCACAGAAAACTCAACTACTGAAAACGGAGTCGATTTACAGGAACAAGCTGTAAAACCACGCAGGCGCAGAATCTTAAAGAAGGTTACGGAAGCTGCCGCAGAAGAGGAAGCCCCTTCCTCCGAAGCATCTGCGCAAGAACCTTCCCCTGTACAGGAAAGTCCTGCTCAGGAAGCAAGTGCGGAAACCCCAGTAAGCCAGCCTGTACAGGCATCCGCTCCCGAAGAGGAACAGTCTGCCCAGAACCAGGCTCCAGCTCAGGAATACCGCAGCGAAGGCAGGGAATACCAGTACCACGGCCGCTACAATGGAAACAACCGCTACAACAACGGAAACAACCGCTACAATAACAACAGGCGCTTCAACAACTACCGCAACAGCAACTACGAGCGCAATGCCCAGGCCCGTCTTGAAGCAGCAGAGGCAGCACAGCGCATAGAAAACCCGGAAGAATACGAGTCAAAGCCCCGCCTTTTAATCAACGACCTTACAAAGATGGGCATGCACGAACTCCGCGAACTTGCAACCCAGTACGGTCTTACCGCAGACGACCTTGCCCCAATGAAGAAGCAGGACCTTATCTTCTGCATCCTAAAGGCACACACGGAGCACGGCGGAATCATCTTTGCAAGCGGTGCACTGGAAATCCTTCCCGACGGCTACGGATTCTTGCGCAGCCCCCAGAACTCCTACCTTCCAGGCCCGGACGACATCTACATCTCCCCAAGCCAGATTAGGCTCTTTAACCTTAAGACCGGAGACACAATCTACGGCCAGACCCGCAGCCCAAAAGAAGGTGAGCGCTTCTTTGCACTTCTCCGCATAGAGACCGTAAACTTTGACGAGCCGCGCGTGGCACAGACCCGCATTCCGTTCGAAAATCTTACGCCTCTTTATCCTAACGAAAAATTCCACCTGGAAACCGTAAGCACGGAACTCAGCACAAGAATCGTGGATCTTTTTGCGCCTATCGGAAAGGGCCAGCGTCTTTTGATTGTTGCCCCGCCAAAAGCCGGTAAGACAATCCTTATGCAGAAAATTGCAAACGCAATCACATCCAACAATCCGGAAGTCTACCTCATCGTTCTTCTTATAGACGAACGCCCAGAGGAAGTTACGGAAATGGAGCGCAGCATAAAGGCAGAAGTCATTTCTTCCACCTTCGATGAACAGGCCACACGCCACGTTCAGGTTGCAGAAATGGTTCTTGAAAAAGCAAAGCGTCTTGTAGAGCATAAGAAAGATGTTGTAATCTTCCTTGACTCCATAACACGCCTTGCACGCGCATACAACCAGACCGTCCCAACATCCGGCAAGGTCTTGAGCGGTGGTGTTGACTCAAATGCCCTGCACAAGCCAAAGCGCTTCTTTGGTGCCGCACGCAACGTAGAAGAGGGTGGTTCACTTACAATCATATCCACTTCTCTTATAGAAACCGGAAGCCGCATGGACGAAGTTATCTTCGAAGAATTCAAGGGCACCGGCAACAGCGAAATTGACCTTGACAGAAAGCTTGCCGAGCGCCGCCTCTTCCCCGCAATCAACATCAAAAAGAGCGGTACAAGAAAGGAAGAGCTTCTGCTTACGGAAAACGAGCTCCAGAAGATGTGGATTCTCCGCAAAGTGCTTAACCCAATGGAAGACGCAGACATCCTTGAACTTATTATGGACAAGATGAAGAAGACCAAGGACAACGATGCCTTCCTTGCCAGCATGAACGCCGGAACTGCAGCAATGTAACAGGTCTATTGACTATTTGAATGCTTTTGTATATACTTATATAACTTGAATTTCAAGCTTGTGGTATTGATTTGATTTCTAACGGTGAGGGAATGATACGGGGCTCTTGTTTTTGTTGGTCTCCGTAGGGCTAACCGGGATTTCTTCAATATCGGGCAAGTATAGGAGTTGAATTATGAAAAAGGACACACATCCTGAGTACCAGTTGACAAAGATTACTTGCGTTTGCGGCAACGTAATCGAAACTCGCTCAACAGTAAAAGACATCCATGTTGAAATTTGTTCAGCATGCCATCCTTTCTTTACTGGTAAGCAGAAGCTTGTTGACACAGCAGGACGTATCGACCGCTTCAACAAGCGCTACGGTATGAAGGCTGCAGAAGGTGCTGCTTCAGAAGCAAAATAAGTCTTGATTTTTTTTAAGACAGGGCATGTGAATGTGCCAAAAAAAGAGCCGGTTTCCATTCAAGGTTACCGGCTTTTTTGTTTTTGGTTCGGCAAGCCGCTGGAAGCTACGCTGCGAGGCACCAACCCCGTTCCCTGAGCCTGTCGAAGGGAATTGTCTTCTTCCTAGCGCTTCTTTCCAAAGAGCCTGAGGAGAGAAAGGAAGATATTAATAAAGTCAAGGTAAAGCTGCAAGGCTCCGTAGATAGAAATCTTTTTGTAGGCATCAGAACCGTCATCGTGGGAACCAATCATTGCAATCTTCTGTGCATCGTAAGCTGTCAATCCTGTAAAGATGATAACAGAAGCAACGGAAAGCAACCAGTCAAGCCATGTGAGCGGTGTGTGTGTAAAGAAGGTTATAAGCCTGTTAACAATGGTAACAATCACAAGGCCAATAAGGGCCATCATAAGATAGTGGCCGGCAGTTGCAAGGTTCTTCTTTGTTGTAGCACCGTATACGCTCATAAGGCCGAACATAAGAGCCGTAGAAAAGAATGCAAGGCAGATTGATGCAGTCTGATAGATAAGGAATACGGAAGACAGGGTAAGCCCGTTTATTGCCGCGTACAGAATAAAAAAGAAAACTGCCACCGGGAAAGAAAGCTTTTTGATTGCCGCTGAAAGGACGATTACAAGTCCAAACTCTGCAATTATAAGCGCATAAAAGGCATATTTTGTTCCCCAGATGATTCTTAGAAGGGGCTCGTAAGACACAGCCAGGTATGCACATGCTGCGCTTACAACCAGCGCAAGAAACATCCATCCGTAGGTTTTTGCCAAGAATTCATAACCGGTTTCTGCTTTTGTACCGTTTACTGAATACTGTTCCATTTTTTTCTCCTTTGATTTTCCCTATTCCAGTTCATTCTTTATGTCTGAGCGGAAAAGGAACAAATCTTTTATTTTTAAACTGCTTGTAGAATTCAACTCGTTGCGGTTGTTCACTTCACTTGTTAAAGGAACATCGAAGGAATAGGTTACGGGAACATATCCTTCCGCAGAAACTTCCAGCGTAAAGGAAAATTCCTTGTTAACCTTTGCATCGTCCGCAACTTCCGGTGCAACCCAAAAAGAATAGCCTCCCTTGGTTGCATCGTATGTGCTGCAGGGGTTGGGCCAGCTTGCATCCATCATTTCCGCAGGAATTTTGCCATCCTTAAGAATTACGGATGCGTTTGCAAGCGGCTCGAATGATGAACCGTCATAAACGTTTCCTATGAAGGTTGGGAATACGAACATAGGTATGTTTGACGCAGACTCCTGGTTCTTTGAGGAATTTGCGGCTGCTGACTTGTGGTAGGGGCGCTGCAGGGAATTCACCATCTTCATGCCTTCGTAGGCAAGGCGGTCTATGTCTGCAAGAAGCTGGCTGTCGTTCAAGACAGTGGATGCGTGAGTAACACCCCTTCCGCTAAGAATATAGCGCGGAGGAATCCTGTTCAGCACATAGCAGATGGTGTCCTTCCGGCAGTTTTCACAGTCGCAGTCCAGCCAAGAAGCCTTTTGCTCCTTAACATGGTCGTACAGCTGGTTAACCCGGCTTTCAACTTGCTCTTCCATGATATTGTGAATATTAAACATGCAAAACCCCGTCGCAGCTTTCTGACGGTCATAGCCAACCGTCATATTTGTTATAGCCTCAAAATAAAGAAAATTCCCTAAAATATAAATTTTAGAGAATTCTCCAATTAATTTAAAGTATATAACAGTTAGCTCCAAAATGCAAATTTTTTAGGCAAAATTTAAGCATTTTGGACATTTTACGACGGTTTACTGGCCACCAGCCCTTGTATAGGAAGCAAGGCCTCCTGCAAGAAGGATGTTGCGGCTGCGTTCTGCAAGGTCGTTCACACCGCAAATCTTAACATCCCCGGCCTTTGAGTGCACGGTAACGTCAAAGTCGCTGCCGTCTTTAAGGCTCTTAAAGATGTTTGAAATTTCAACAGTGTCGCCTTCGCTGATTTTGTCGTAGTCATCTGGATTCTTAAAGGTAATCGGGATGATTCCGTAGTTAATCAGGTTTGCCTTGTGGATGCGGGCAAAGCTCTTTGTGATGATTGCCCTTACGCCAAGGTACATTGGTCCCAGTGCCGCATGCTCACGGCTTGAACCCTGACCAAAGTTTTCCGCACCAACAACGATACAACCGCTAAAGTTGATTGCCTCTGCCTTCTTGTAGAAGTTTGCGTCCAATCTCTCGTATGTGAACTTGCTGATTTCCGGAATGTTGCTTCTAAAAGGAAGAACCTTTGTTCCGGCAGGCATGATGTCGTCCGTAGAAACGTTGCTTGCAGCCTTCAAAAGAACAGGCAGCTTAAGGTTGTCCGCGCATTCCTTGCAGGGTGGGCAGGGCTTAATGTTGGGACCGCGGACAATCTCTACATCCTTTGCCTTTTCCAACGGAAGCGGGGCAATAAGCATACCTTCGTCCTGTGCGTCTGCAAGAATTTCCTCTGCAGAAAGACGGCTGTCCTTTCCGTCAAGAAGCGAAATGCGGCCGTTTGCAGTCCAAGATGCGTCTTCCCAGTCAAGGGTAGAAGGATCAGTCATAACGCCGGTAATAGCCGCCGCCGCTGCTGTCTCCGGGCTAACAAGGTAAATGCCTGCGTCCGCAGTTCCAGAGCGACCCTTAAAGTTGCGGTTGAATGTGCGCAGCGAAACACCCTCGCTGTTTGGTGCAAAGCCCATGCCAATGCAGGGACCGCAAGCGCTTTCCAAAATGCGGAATCCAGCCCTGATCAATGTGCCAAGAATACCAGCCTTGTCTGCCATCAAGAGGGTGGTGCGGCTACCAGGTGCAATACCTGCCTCAACGCCAGGTGCAATGTGCTTACCCTTTACAATAGCCGCAACGGATGCAAGGTCGTCCAAAGAAGAGTTTGTGCAGCTTCCGATTGCAACCTGGGTAACTTTTGTACCGCTAAGCTCCTTCAATGTCTTTACGTTGTCCGGTGAATTGGGGCAAGCAGCCATTGCATTAAGCTCGGAAAGGTTTATCTCTATAACCTTGTCGTAAACAGCGCCCTCGTCTGCCTTAAGCTCCGTCCAGTCATTTTCGCGGCCCATGCTCTTAAGGAATTTCTTTGTAGTAGCGTCAGAAGGAAATACGGAACAAGTTGCGCCAAGCTCCGCGCCCATGTTTGTAACAGTTGCCCTCTGGGGAACAGTAAGGCTTTCAACACCTTCGCCAAAATATTCATAGACAGCACCAACGCCGCCCTTTACGCTCTCACGGCGGAGAACTTCAAGAATAATGTCCTTTGCGCCAATACCCTTGCGCAGTGTGCCTGTAAGCTTTACGCCAAAAACCTTGGGCATTGCAAGGTGGAATGCACCGCCACCCATTGCAACTGCAACGTCAATACCGCCCGCACCAATTGCAATCATTCCAATGCCGCCGCCAGTCGGAGTGTGGCTGTCCGAACCCAAAAGGGTCTTTCCCGGCTTACCAAAGTGCTCAATGTGAACCTGGTGGCAAACACCGTTGCCCGGGCGTGAAAAATAAAGACCGTACTTTGCCGCAACCGACTGAAGGTAGCGGTGGTCGTCATGATTCTTAAAGTCTGTCTGAAGCGTATTGTGGTCAACGTAACTTACGCTCACTTCCGTCTTTACACGGGGCACTCCGATAGTCTCAAACTGAAGGTATGCCATTGTGCCTGTTGCATCCTGCGTAAGCGTCTGGTCAATCTTAATCGCGATGTCCTTGCCGCGCTCAATGGGCTGCCCCGGAGTAAAATCCAGCGAGCCTTTCACAATATGGTTCTGTATGATTTTTTCAGCCAACGTAAGAGCCATTTTCTTCTCCTAATCCTTATAAAAATTCTCTACTATAATATATGTAACCGCCCTTTTGGTCAACAATGGAAAATCATTCCTTACAAGTTACTCATTTGCCTTCCCTGAATTTTTCTTCTTCTCTGGAGCACACGTCCTTTTAAACTGCCCCTGCCTCTATTTTTTTGTGAACCAATAGCGCCACGGATGGCGCGTCATTTGTTAGCGCAAAAGTAGCAAACGTAAGCAACAAACGGCAGGGAGGCCTTTTGTTACGGGCTTTCCGGGGTTCCGCGGGACCCTGACCCGCTCCATTGCCTGTGGCAACGGCTTCGCCGCCCCTCCAATCCCGGCTAAGCCCCCTCCGCTTTTGGGATTGCAAAGAAGCAGCTTCTATAAGCAAAAAGACACATTCTAAAACTTGACCGCTTGTTTTTCCTGATTTATAATATTTTATAACTCTTGGGGCAGAATTCTAACGCTTCACAAATTTTAAATACACCCGGAGCTTTCCCTTTGCGGAAGAGTCAGTTTTTTTTGTTTTTAAACTAGACAGTGACAGTCTTGCTGGACGCGCTTCCGTTGCAGCCAATAAAATTGGAGGATAATATGAGAAAAGTTTTGTTTGAATTAACAGCCACTCTTTTGCTATGCCTTTCCCTTGTGGCAACAAACTGTGTAAGCACTACGGTTTCTGCTCAGACGGTGTCCAGCGGGGTTACCCAAACCGAATATATGGGGAATGCCTCAACTACAGTTGCTTCTAAGGCTGTGTCCGGCGGGATTACAGGCTCCAGTGTATTTATAGACGGAAGAAGTGTGGAGCTGTATGTAAAGTGGGCGAGCGACCACGAGGTAACGCAGGGGGAATACGAAAAGTACTGCACTTACGGCGGAACCACCCCCAGCAGCGCTTACGGCAAGGGAGCAAACTATCCTGTCTACTACGTAAGCTGGTACGATGCGCTTGTCTACTGCAACAAGAGGAGCATTGCGGAAGGACTTACACCCTGCTACTCTATTAGCGGAAAGACGAACCCGTCTGAATGGGGAAGTGTCCCGGCAAACAATAATGCAACGTGGAATAATGCAGAATGCGACTTTACAGCCAACGGCTACCGGCTGCCTACGGAAGCGGAGTGGGAATACCTTGCACGAGGCGGCAACAGGGGCAACTCGGGGCAGACAACCTACAGCGGAAGTGACACGATAGGTGACGTTGCCTGGTATTCAGACAATGCGTATGCTATGGGTGTTGGTAAGGCAGGGTACGGATCGCATGAAGTAAAGACAAAGGCAAAGAACGCAAAAGGTCTCTACGACATGAGCGGCAACGTATGGGAATGGTGCTGGGACTGGTACGGAAACATTTCAACAGGCACTTCCAGCACAGGTGCATCGTCGGGCTCTCTCCGCGTCGATCGCGGTGGCGGTTGGATCTACGATTCGGACGACTGCCGTGTAGCCCGCCGTAACTCCTACAGTCCCTACGGCCGCAACGTCAACATAGGCTTCCGCGTGGTGCGCACAGCCGACTAAACTCCACTGGACCTGTAAGGAAATTATTATAAACTTTCGCATTTGCAGAATTGCGGTACCTCGCAGTAGCATTTTAGAACTTTTGCGTGGTAATATTTATACAGTGGGGCTGGTGATTGTCTTGCACTAAAAATACTTTGCCTTAAAAGAAACTTGACAAAGCATGTTTCTTTTATTATATTGAAAAAACTCATAAGAGAGAGTTTTATGATAAAAAGTGTAGTAAAAACAAGCGTCTCCCCCTTGACAGCAATTGTAGAGCCAGTCAAAATTCTCACGTCGTGGCGTAGTACGTCCATACATAAATTTTAAATACACCCGGAGCATTCCCTTTGCGGAAGAATCCGGGTTTTTTGTTTTTTAAACAATAAAAATGGAGGAAAATATGAAAAAAGTTTTGTTTACTCTTGCAGCCATTCTTGGGCTAAGCCTTGCACTTGTTGCAACAAGCTGCGGAGGTGGCGGTGGCAGTTCCGATGATGATGCAAGGCCTGTAGCGGAAGTTGAAACAGTCGGTTTCGTTCCTGTTCCTGGGGCAACATTCGACGGAACAACAGGCATAACCGGTTCCTATGTATTCATTGAAGGTCGAACTGTTACCATACCAAGCCTTTGGGTATGCGACCACGAGGTAACGCAGGCAGAATACCAGTCTGTTATGGGAAGTAATCCAAGTTATTTCTCGTCCAGTCCTGAAGACGGAGAGACTCAGGCAAACCGCCCAGTTGACTGCGTAAGCTGGTACGACTGTTTGGTCTACTGCAACAAGAGAAGTCTTGCAGAGAATCTTACGCCCTGCTACACGATTAGCGGAAAGACAAATCCTGATGAATGGGGGAGTGTCCCAACGGCAAGAAACGAAACGTGGAATTCAGCAACATGTGACTGGACAGCCAACGGCTACCGCCTTCCAACAGAAGCTGAGTGGGAATATCTTGCGCGTGGAGGAAACCTTACCAACAACGGTCAGACTGAATACAGCGGAAGCAACACAATAGGAGATGTTGCTTGGTCTTGTGAAAACTCTGGAGACATGACCCATGAGGTAAAGAAAAAGGCTGCTAATGCACTTGGGGTATACGATATGTCTGGAAACGTATGGGAATGGTGCTGGGACTGGTACGACCCTATAGACACAAGTACGCCTTCCACAGGGGCGGGAGCCTCGTCCTGTGTATGTCGCGTTGAGCGCGGTAGCTGCTTTGACAACGGAGTTCTCAACAGCTTATTATTTCACCACACGGTCTTCTACAGGAGCTATAACGATCCATATTGCAGAACCGGCAATTTCTGCAGCGGTTTCCGCGTGGTACGCTCCAGGTCTGAATAATAAAAATTTACGCTCTGTGTAAAGAGCGCCCCAAGGGGCGCGAAAGAAGGGAGCGTAAGAACATCCTAGACAGCAGGAAGCAAGGCAGGTCTTAGGACTGTAATTACGTAGCAAAAACTCTTTTATCCCGAACTCGCTTTAGATCTTTAAAAGTTGACAGTAAAACTTATACAGACCCTGAGTCAAGCTCAGGGTGACAGGATGCAATCGTGGTGACGGGCCATTTGTCATTCCGGGCTGCGACCCGGAATCTGTGGAAGGTAACAGCTATTTTTCTTGACTGTACAAGGAAAATGCAGTATATTGAATACAATAAGTCCTTGCCAATCAAGGCGGCAGGCAACTTGAGTGTCTGTTAGGCGTTTTAAAGCAAAGTGTAGAATCTGGAAGGGCTGTGCTTTGCAAAGTCTTACGACGGTTCTCCGTTTACCAAAAGCCAGATGTAGGCTGAATTTTTCAGCTGAAGGAAAATGGAATGTGGAAAGCTCTGCGATTGGCGCGGGGCTTTTTCTTTTTTGGAGAGACAATGGCGGATATTCTTCAAGCTGCAAAAGCCTACAAAAAAATACTAGATGTTGAATATCAGGTTATTTTGGGTAGGAAAGGTAAGAATCTTTCTCTTGCCATAAGTTTTGAGGAACATCACTTCTTTCATCTAGCTGGATTGCAGTATCTAAAAGATTTGAGCCGTGTTTTAACAGAAAGCCGAGAGCAAATATTCAGAAGATAAAACAAACGGAAAATACTTCTGCCGCTCCTTTTTTCCGCAGGCCGATAAAGATTATTCAGAAGGCCAGGCAAAGTGGTCGCTCTTGTACAAAAAGAAAGTTAATAAATTCACCGGGCAAGAGTTGGTTTTGTACGATAGACTTGAAAAATAACTTTGCGTAACAACAGAAAACAAACTTGACAAAGCATACCTCGTTCATTATATTGAAAAAAACATAAGAGAGAGTTTTATGATAAAAAGTGTAGTAAAAACAAGCGTCTCCCCCTTGACAGCAATTGTAGAGCCAGTCAAAATTCTCACGTCTCACGTCTCACGTCTCACGTCTCACGTCGTGGCGTAGTGCGTCCATATATAAATTTCAAATACACCCGGAGCATTCCCTTTGCGGGAGAGCCCGGTTTTTTTGTTTTTAAAGCAAATAAAACGGAGGAAGCACAATGAAAAAAATGAAGCTGGCATTTTTGGCCATTGCCACTTTAGTCCTGCTTGCAACAAGTACAGGCTGCGGCGGCGGAGGTGGTGGCGGCTCCAATGACGATTATGTTACACCTGTTGCGGTAAGCGGAAGTTCAGGTGTCTCTGGCTCTGGAAGTGGCTCTTCTGAGTCAGGTTCAGGAAGTTCTTCTACCAGCTCTGGTTCTGGTAGCGAAAGCACAAATGGCTCTGGCTCTGAAAGTGGAAACTCTGGCGGTAGTGGTGGAAGCACAAGCATAAGCGTGCCTGAAGGTTTTGTGCTGGTCCCGGGAACTAGATTCAGCGGAACAGGCATACTTCACTCCGAGGTATTCCTTGCAGGACGCATGATTACCATACCAAGCCTTCTTGTTTGTGACCACGAGGTAACTCAGGCTGAATACAAGCAACGCTGCAGCTTCCATGGAGAACGGCCTAGCTCCACTTACGGAGACGGAGATAATTACCCTGCCTACAATGTAAGCTGGTACGATGCCATAAATTACTGCAATAAGAGGAGCCTTGCGGAGAATTTAACTCCTTGCTATACAGTCAGCGGAGTGGACTTTTCCGGCGATGTTCTTATTCCTACACAGTACATTCCAGGTTCACCGTGGGACGCGGTAACATGCGACTTTAATGCAAACGGCTACCGCTTGCCCACAGAAGCTGAATGGGAATACCTTGCGCGCGGAGGAAACCTTACCAACGACGGGCAGACGATCTACAGTGGCAGCAATGGTCCAGAAAGTGTTGCATGGTATAAAGAAAATGCGTCTGATGTGGGCGAGAGCAGCCAGGATTATGGAACTCATCCCGTAAAGAGTAAGGAGAAAAATGGACTGAACCTTTACGACATGACCGGGAATGTATTTGAATGGTGCTGGGACTGGGGGGGCACTATAAACAATAATACGCCTTCCACTGGTGTAGATTATAATAGTATGGTCCGCGTCGGACGAGGCGGCGCCTGGAACTCTACCCGCCAAAGCTGCTACGTTTTCTACCGGGGTAATCTCCCTCCTTACTACAACGAAGGCAACTTCCTTGGTTTCCGCGTGGTGCGCTCTGTTTCTAACTAAAAGCAATCCGTGCTAAGGCATGGATTGGAAAAAATCGTCTTTGAGCTACGAGTTTCCTGTGGAAACTCGCGGTAAAAATATTTTTGTCATTCCGGGCTCCGACCCGGAATCTGTGGAAGCTGACGGTTTGGACTTACACAGACCCTGAGTCAAGCTCAGGGTGACAGGCCATCTTGTACACTACTGCAAAAAGAGCCTAGCCCCGATTGGAGTGGTTGCAACGCAAGACCGCGAAGCGGGCCGGAGCGGAAGCGTAGCCACGGAAAGCGGGGAAAAATTTCAATTTTTCCGGACACGTAGTGCCGGAAACAGTAAAAATAAAAAATATGCTCCAAAAGAATATAAGGCATTATTGGTCAATGCTAATTTTGTATAGCTCTATGTTGTAGTCCTGGAAGTTGGAGAAGCAGAGCATGCTTCCGTCGGGGCTTAGGGCAAGGCCTGTGGGCTGGTTTCCGCCGGGGATTTCTTTTAGCAGCGTCATGGTTTTTGTGTCTACGACCTGGATTTTGCCGTTTTCAGGGCTGCGCCTTGTGTAGTCTACCGGGTTGTTGGGGCCTCGGCAGCTTATGAAGAGGTAGCGGTTTTTGTAGAGGGCGATTGTGTTTGGCTTGTGGAAGGTTGAAAATTTGGCGGTGATGGTAAAGCTTTCAAGGTCAAACTTGTAGACTTTTGCGTAGTACATGTCGCTTATGAAGACTGTCTTTCCGTCTGCGCTGGGGGCTGCGTGTCTCATGCTGGCTTTGGGAATTTCCAGTTTGTTTATTCTTGCAAAGCTTTCCGTGTCAAAGGCTTCGAGGGTGCCTGATTCGTATGAGAGGACCAGCAGTTTTTTTCCTCCGTCGTAGAAGTAAAGGCCGCGGGGTGCTTTTCCTGTCCTTAGTTTTGTAATGACTTTGCCTGAGTCGTAGTTGATTAGCGAAACGTCGTTTGAGCACCAGTTTGAGACTGCAAGCATGTTTTTTTGCGGGCACCATTCGATTATTTTTGACCAGACTGCGTTTGTGGGGATTGCGCGTTTGTATTCAAAGCCGGGGTATGTGTATTCGTAGACGGTTGCGGTTGTCATCTGCGAGACAAAGAAGGCATTTTTTGAGGGGACAAAGATTCCTTCCGCAAAGCCTACTTTTTTTGCGTTGGGCGGGTTTATGCGCTTTATGATTTTCTTTTCTTTTATGCTGAATATGTCAAAGCCGTCGTCTTCCAAAAGGGGCATTACTATGTATTCTCCGTCCGGGCTAAAGACAACCTGCTTGGGCTGCCTTCCGCACTTGTAGACTCCGATTCTTTCTGCCTGAACGCGAGGCGTTGAGTTTGCCCCCGCACTGTCTGCACTTGCGTTAAGTGCCAAAAATGCCTGTGTTAAAATAAAGGTGAGTGATAGCAAAATAAATTTCTTCATGTGTTAATGATAGCGCTTATCTTTATGAAAAGCAATGCAGGAAATCAGTTTGGTGTGCAGCGGAAGGCAAATCCGACTGAAAACACGCATTGGAGCGGAACGAGCGCAGCGAGTTTAATTTCTTATTCCGCGACACCGCGGGTTTTCAGACGGATTTGACTGGGAGCTGCACGCCAAACTGATTTCCATGTTGTGCCAGTATGAATTATTGCTTTTAGAAAGAAAATGTGCTA
>JAFXWC010000010.1 GCA_017534445.1 Treponema sp. | reverse complement strand
CCGAAGCCCGCCGTTTTTCCCCCTCCAAACCTCCCCCTTTCCCTGGGCACGGCTTAGGGCTTCGCCCTAAGAACCCAGATTTTTTGGTCTACACTTGTTTTTTGGGGAGAATATTTTTTGTGCATTTTCAATCAATGAAGAGATTTTTTCCAGGCAGTCAGCTTAGCTGAATGCAGAAGTGCAACGTGCAAAATGCCTTAGCCGAGCTTGGAGGCTTCTGCTTCCCACTGCTCGTTTAGCGTGGCAAGCTCTTCTTCCAGTGTCTGGATTTCCTGCTGGACAGCCTTGGCCTTTTCGCCGTTGGAATAGACTTCGGGGTTTGCAAGCTGGTTTTCCAGGGCGGATTTCTTTTCTTCCACCTCTGCAATCTGGGCTTCAAGCTTTTCTACAGCCTTTTCTATCTTGCGGCGTTCAGCAGATGCCTTCTTTTGCTCTTCCCAGGAAAGCTTTGTCGCACTCTTTTCGGGAACAGAATCTTTCTTTTCTGAGTTTTCCGAATTTTGAAAATTCCTTGCCGAAGCAAAATCCTTGGGGGCTTCAACAATGCCGTTCTCCTCGTCTTCAAGGCGCTGCATGTAGTACTTGTAGTCCCCAGGAAAAATGCGCCACTTGCCGGGATGAAGCTCCAGTACTCGGGTTGCAAGGTCTTCTATAAAACCGCGGTCGTGGCTTACGAATATGCATGTTCCGCCAAAGTCCCGGATTGCCTGCAAAAGCACGTCCTTTGAATGCATGTCCAAGTGGTTGGTCGGTTCGTCAAGCACAAGAAGGTTTACTGGCCTAAGCAAAAGCTCAAGAAGGGCTATACGGCTCTTTTCACCGCCGCTCAAAACGTCTATGCTCTTAAAAACATCATCCCCGCGGAACAAAAAGGCACCCAGCATGTCGCGAGCCTTGGGAATAAGGTCCAGTGGGCAGACCCGTTCCAGACGCTCAAGAATGGTCTCGCTACCTGTAATCTTTTCCGCAGAATCCTGGCTAAAGTAACCAACAGAGACACCGCTTCCAAATTTTATGCTGCCGGAAGATTCCTTGTCCTGCCCCGCAATCATCCTAAGCAGGGTAGACTTACCAGCACCGTTACGCCCCGCAACCACAAGACGCTCGCCTTTTTCCACCACAATGTCCAGGTCATGGATAACATCAGGCCCCCCGTAGTTCTTGCAAAGCCCCTGAACAGTAAGAACCAGCTGCCCTGAATGGGGTGCCGGCGGAAACTTAAAGTGAATCTTCTTTAGGCTTTCGGGAATCTCTATCTTGTTGGCAAGAAGTTTGTCCAGCATCTTCTGCCTTTCCTGAGCCTGTGCCGCCTTAGAAGCCTTGTAGCCAAAGCGGGTTATGAATTCCTGAAGGTGGGCTATCTCCTGCTGCTGCTGCTCGTATTCAGCCATAAGGGTTTCAAGCTCCCCTTCGCGAACCTTTTCGTAATGCGAATAATTGCCAGGGTAGCGCCTAAGGCTTCCGTTAAAGAGCTCATAGACATCGTTTATGGTATGGTCAAGAAAGTAGCGGTCGTGGCTAACAAGCAAAAATCCGCCCTTAAAGTCCACAAGGAATTTTTCAAGCCAGTTCCTTGCTTCTATATCAAGGTAGTTGGTAGGTTCGTCAAGAAGAAGAATGTCCGGGTTTGCCATAAGGGCCTTTGCAAGGGCAATGCGCATCTGCCAACCGCCTGAAAATTCATCGGTTTGCTTATTAAAATCTTCCCTGGAAAAACCAAGCCCCAAAAGCACCTGTTCTGCAAGGGTTTCCCTTCTGTACCAGCCTGAATCCTCAAGCTTTGCAAGAAGCTCCGCCTGTTCGGTTGCAAGACGCTCGTGATTGGAAGAAGAATCCTTCATCTGTTCGCCAAGCTCGTCTGCCTGCTTCTGAATCTCGTAGCCCCACAGGAATGCCTTGTCCGACTCTTCCTTAAGGGAGCAGCCGTGGTGAACAAGACCGCTCTGTGGCAGGTATGCAATGCGGGCATCCTTCTGGGCAACACGCTCACCGCTGTCCGGCTTAACAAGACCCGCCATTATCTTTATGAGGGTAGACTTTCCAGAACCGTTGGCACCCGTAAGAGCCGCTTTTGTATTGGCGGAAAGATTTACGCTCACATCCTTTAGAATATCCCTGTCGCCAAAAGCAAGCGAAACTTTTGTAAACTGTACGAATGCCATCAGTTACTCCGAAAAATCCTATTTATTAAAAAAACATTTATTTGTGGAAGAACATCTCCAAAGAGCCGCTCGACTTGGAAACAGAAGACTCCTTAAAGCCGTTTGACGGATTCTCCACGGTAACAACCCTGGCCGGAGAAAGACGCAAGCCAGTTCCGTCCAGTTTGTAAAGCAGGTTAACCTCTGCCCCCTTGGAGAAGGTCAAAGTAACAACACCGTTCCATTCACCCTTCAAATTGGAAGGCAGGAAGTAAGGGAAGGAAACCTTGCCCGAAGTACCCGCATCCTCTGGAATAACGGAAGGCACAAGAATTGAATATCCGCTCCAAGTAAAATTGTTGTCCGCAGAGAAGGCTATCATACCGTAGCTGGAGCTTGAATAGTCAGGCCCAGACGAACGGAGTGATGAATAGGCACCAGCCCGCCTTGACTTTTCACCTGCAATAAGGGATGAAGGATCTATCACCTGAGAAGAAAGCATGTTCTGGCTCTTGGTAATACCGGTATCGTCGTTGTAGCGCACGTTGATTGTAGAAGCATCCTTTATAGTAATGTGGATCGGAGTGTCCTTAAAGTCGTAGCTTCCGTTGCCTACCCTCTTTAAGTCGGTATAGGTATAGGAAACACTCGTACCAGGAAGGTCAAGGCGCACGGTACTCTTTTCTGTGTTAACCTCAAAACCGTAGCTCTGCTTTACATAGTTAAGGTCAACCCTACCCTTTTTGTGCATGGTATCGTAATATTCGGGATACCACTTTTCCTCAAGAACGTCCTGAAGCAAATCGTCAACCTTGGAAACCGCAGCCGCCTCAGTACCAGCATTAAAGGAACCGTCGTCCTTCATTGCAAAAAGCTCCAGGTTAAGGCTAAAGCACCAGCCCCACACGCCGTTGGAAGTAAGGACATGCAGCCATTCGCCCTCAAGCTTTGCGACACCGTTTGTAGGAGCATTACCCTCGCCCCTTTCCAAAGCGCGGATAACCTCACCCTTGCGCAGGCGGTAAATCTGGCGGGCCACATTGTTGGGTTCAGCGCGAATAGGAAGACCGTCCAGCTTGCACCTTGCATACTGATGCTCGTAGGCCCCGTACTGCTTTGCAAGCTTCTTTGCCTTGCCCTTTGAAACAGGCTCGGAAAGCTTCCACAGGGGAACTTCAAATTTTTCTTC
Source organism: Treponema sp. (assembly GCA_017534445.1). Lineage (GTDB taxonomy): Bacteria > Spirochaetota > Spirochaetia > Treponematales > Treponemataceae > Treponema_D. The sequence goes on along the minus strand of JAFXWC010000010.1, from coordinate 34,918 downwards.
TGAGTCAGGGGTTGAAATTACGTAAACATGGGAAATGTTTGATTTCAGGTAAACCGGAACAACCGTACCGTCCGTAACCTTCTGCTCACCTATATTCCAAAGCACCACGCTGTAACCGATGATGCCAGAGCATGAAGTCAACGCAAAAATGAACAAAGCCGCAAAAACGGCCGCAAACTTTAGGACAATCTTTTTCATGCCCTTATATTAGCAAATTTGCAACGTAAATTCAACTTTTAATTTTTCTTCAGGACTAAGACTTAACAGCTCTACCATTTTACTCCCTGGCTAATTCGACAGGCCATGCCCTTGCGCCACCGCCGTTCCGGGGTTCCGCCTTCCGGCTCCATTCCTATCGGAACGGGCTTACGCCCGCCCCTCCATGGCGGAGTAGGTTGATTTTGAAAATTTTTCTAGAGCAAATCTATCTTTACGAAGACAGAGCCCTGGTGCTCAAACTGGTCCATGTCGTAATCATCGTAGAACCAGGCCCACTTCTTGTACCAGAGGTAGTTGCAGCCAAGCGAAAACATTCCCGCAATCTTGTGGCTGTACTCTGCCTTTCCGTAAAGCATGACCGCGTAACCGCTGGATGCCTCAGGAATAACTGCCGGCGGAAGTGTGTGTTCTGCGGTAAGTCCTGCATAAAAGCTAAGGTCACCAAATACAGGCTGCTCCAGGCGGAACTTAAGGTCCGCATTGCCGCCCATGCCATAGTCAAAAACCCTTCTGTATTCACCGTCGGATGTTTTGTAGCTGCCTGTGGAATTAAGGGCGTAATAATCCACCCCAACCAGGAAGGCCCAGTTAAGGTTTGCTTCCCAGCTAAAATTCCAGCTTCCCGCAGGAATTGCCTCTGCCAAGCTAATGCCAATTGCATTGTTGTTAAAGTTAAAATTGGGATCCTGAATATAATGGTAGTGGAGCTTTACCGCAAGCGTTGCCCCGTAGTCTTCCCAAGGAACGATTCCGGCAGACCAGATGGAAGTGTTTCCAAAAAGAATGGCCGTATAGTCACGGGTGCGCTCCAAAGAGGCATATCCGTAAAAGTCAAACTGGTCCATTGGGGCTTTTGTAAAGTGGAAGTATGGAGAACCGTAGGTCAGGTTAAACCCAAGGGCAGCCTTTGCCCTTACATCGCCAGAGTCAGTCCCTATAAGCGGGTCATCTGTATGCACGGTGCTTTTTCCTGCCGCAGTCCCCGCAAAAAAGGAAAGCTCAGTAAGATCACCATCCGGCCTCTTTAGCTTCTTCCCGGTAACCAGCTGGTTCACCGCATTTGCAGGACTTACAATCCACGAAAGGTAAGGCAGGTGGTCATCAGTTATAAAATACATTCTGTGCAATGCCTCTCCCAAAAAAGAAGCCTGTACCGTGGTCATAATCTCGTCGTGTACGGAAGGCGGGTCCGTCTCAAAAAGAAGCTCCCAGAGTGTGCTTCCGTAAACAGTAAAGGCAAGTGACTGCCAGTAGTCAAACCCAGTCGAACGGGCCATGGAAAAATAAACCGAACCCTGGTAGGGATGGCCAATCTGGTTGGTGGAAAAAGGATCATAATCCCAGAACCATTTGGAAGTAAGGTTCTTCTTCATCGTGCTAAAGTTCACCTGGGCGTAGTCTTCCTTAAGTATGTAACGGTCCCACATGTTAAGCCCAATGCTAAAGAGAGTAATTTCGGAAAAAGAAAGAATCCCAGAAGCAAGGCTCGGTTCGGCAAAAACTATATCATCATCTTTTTTCTGTGCTTTAGCCTTGCCATGCCCTTCATTCTCCCCAACCACCTCCCCGTTAGCAGCGCTTGATTCAACAGAAGTAGCAGAAGGCGTCTCTGCGTCCGGCAATGAAAAAACAAAACTCTTAGCAATAAGAACAAGGCAAATGAAGCTTAGAACATACTTTTTAGTCATACATATCCTTTTGCATGCAACTATAAAATTTTTTGCGGTAAAATTCAATAGAAGGGCAAAGGTCAAGTTTTAAAAGAACTGTGACAGGGCTGTGTGGTTAGTGAGGTGGTTCCGGCACTTTTGTACAATAGCATCACCGCAATTTTGCGGCAATGCATTCGTGTTTTATTTATCTTATCATTTCCCTGTTAAACATCTCGCTCTTAAGGAAGATGCCAAGGCTTTCCTTCCAGTCCGGAAGCTTAATGCCCAGTGCCTTCTGGATTTTGTCTTTTGACAGCACAGAGTATGCAGGCCTTTTTGCCGGAGTAGGATATTCTTCCGTTGAACATGGGTTTACGGCGCACCCAGGGTTTACGACCAGGCCGCATTCAATTCCCTGCCTCTTGATTTCGTTCGTAAAATCCCACCAGGTAATCTCGCCCAAATCAGTGCAGTGGTAGATTCCATACGGGACATTCGATTTTATGATTTTAACTATCACGGCGGCAAGGTCCCCTGCAAAAGTCGGTGTTCCCTTTTGGTCGTTTACAACCTTGACGGAATCGTGTGTGTTCATTGCGCGAATCATCGTATAGACAAAATTTTTACCGGCCCATCCGTAAAGCCATGCCGTCCTTATGATATAGAACTCGTCCATCTCCTCGGCAACAGCTTTTTCCCCGTGCGCCTTTGTCTCGCCATAAACGCCAATCGGGTTTATCTCCATGTCCTCTGTGCGGGGTGTGCTTCCGCTTCCGTCAAAAACATAGTCGGTTGAAATGTGGACCAGTTTCGCGCCAATACGTTTCGCAAGCCGGGCAATGTTCCTTGGCCCGTCCGCGTTAAGCTTTTCAGCAAGCTCATATTCGGACTCGGCCTTGTCAACTGCAGTGTAAGCCGCACAGTTGATTATGAAATCAATCTTTTTGCCCGCCGTAAATCTTTCTGTTGCAGCCTCATCGGTAAAGTCAACGTCGCGGTCGGATCCTATAAAATCAATCTTGTTTTCCTCAAGCTGCCTGGCCACTTCTGTACCAAGCATTCCTTTGTTTCCAATAAGCCAAATCATTCTAACGCCCCTGGTCGCCGTAGTTTTTCTGAATCCAATCCTTGTATGCACCGCTCTTGATGTGCTCAATCCACTCCGTGTGGTTCAGGTACCATTTGATTGTGGAAAGAAGCCCCTGCTCGAAAGTCATCTTGCGTTCCCATCCAAGCTTCGTCTTTGCCTTTGTGCAGTCGATTGCATAACGCCTGTCGTGACCCGGACGATCCTTCACGTAAGTTATTGTCTTTTTTACGTCATCAGGATTTTTCCCAAGCTCTTTTGCGGTCAAGTCAATCACCGTGTTAAGCAGCCGGATGTTCTCCCACTCATTCTCGCCACCCAGGTTCCATTTTTCTCCGGCGGGGGAATCTTTAACAATCTGCCATACGCCGCGGTTGTGGTCCTCAACGTAAATCCAGTCGCGGATGTTCTTTCCGTCGCCATACACCGGCAGATTTTTTCCGTCCCTGATGTTTGAAATCATTAGGGGCAAAAGTTTTTCCGGGAACTGGAAGGGGCCGTAGTTGTTCGTGCAGTTGGACAAAGTGATTGGCAGCCCATAGGTGTGGTAGTAGGCCATTACGATATGGTCACTGCTAGCCTTGCTTGATGAATATGGTGAGCGCGGGTCGTATGGAGTCGTCTCAAGGAAATAGCCGGTTTCGCCCAGAGTGCCGTAAACCTCATCGGTTGAAATGTGGTGGAACAGAACGTCTTCACGCTTATTTTCAAGCGAAACGTTCCAATAGTTTTTTGCCACGTCCAGAAGGGTAAATGTTCCCATCACGTTTGTGCGCATGAAGGCCTCAGGCCCAAGAATCGATCGGTCAACATGGCTTTCCGCCGCAAAATGGATTACGGTATCAATGTCATACTGCCTGAAGATTCTTTCAATCTGAGCCCTGTCGCAGATGTCCACCTTTTCAAAGAAATACCTGCGCCGTGATTCCTCAGCACCGCTGCCGTATTTTGAGTCAATGTCCTTAAGGCTCTCCGCATTTCCGGCATAGGTCAGGCAGTCCACATTGACTATGCGCCCGCTGAATCCTGCATCAGAAAAAGCGGCGCCACCGGCCGTGCTTTCGCCAAAAAGATAGTGGATAAAATTGCATCCGATGAATCCGCATCCGCCTGTTACAAGTATGTTGTTCAGTTTTCTTTTTGCCATGTCAGTCTCCAATCCATTTTCTGTTCAGGTCAAAATATTTTCCATTCAAATCGAATGCCGGGTGTTTTCCGTCCTTCTCGGAGAGAAGCGGCTCAATTTCTGGCGCGACAGACTTCCAGTCAATTCCAATCGTCGAGTCGTTCCACATGAGTCCGCCCTCACCCTTGGGGTCATAAAAATCGGTGCACTTGTAAGCAAAGACGGCGGAATCGGAAAGCACGTAGAATCCGTGCGCGAATCCTTCTGGAATGTAAAACTGGTTCTGCTTTTCGGAATCCAGAACCACCCCATAGTATTTTCCGAATGTCGGGGAACCATTTCTTAAATCCACAGCGACATCATAAACCCGGCCAGACACTGCGCGAACAAGCTTTCCCTGCGGATGCCTAGTCTGAAAATGAAGCCCCCTCAGAACGCCCCTTGTCGATGAACTTTGGTTATCCTGGACAAATTTCATAGTAAGCCCGGCGTCAAAAAAATCACGCTCTGAATAGACCTCGAAAAAATATCCCCGGGCATCACCAAAAACCTTGGGCTGTATTTCGTAAAGCCCTTCCACCTCTTTTCCGCCGGCGAAACATTTCTTGAATTCAAAAGCCATATAATTCACCTACCTTTCCGCAATATATTTAAGATACATGCCGTAGTCCGTTTTGTATCCGGCCGCCAAATCAAGAAGCTCTTCACGGGAAATCCATCCGTTGCAGAATGCTATTTCCTCTATGCACGAGACATACATTCCCTGGCGCTTTTCGACAGTCGCAATAAAATTGGATGCCTCCAAAAGACCGTCGTAGGTTCCTGTGTCAAGCCAGGCCATTCCGCGGCCAAGTAGTTCAACAGAAAGGGTGCCACGTTCCAGATAAGCGTTGTTAACAGCCGTTATCTCAATTTCACCACGTGCACTAGGTTTTACGGACTGCGCAATTTTAACCACATCGTTGTTGTAAAAATAAAGACCAGGAACCGCATAGTTTGATTTTGGTTTTGCAGGTTTTTCTTCTATTCCAAGAACCTTGCCTTCAGAATTAAACTCAACGACACCATAAGCCGTCGGGTCCTTCACCATGTAGCCAAAGATGACGGCTTCTGATTGCTTTGACGTAATCCTGCTGACTGCGTTCCTAAGGGTCTTTGTGAATGACTGCCCGTAAAAAATATTGTCGCCCAGTACCAGGGCTACGTCATCATCTCCAATAAAATCTTTTCCCACAATAAAGGCATCTGCAAGACCACGCGGCTTGTCCTGCACGGCATAAGAAAACTTCATTCCAAGCCACGCACCGTCGCCAAAAAGCTCCTTGAACAGGCTTATGTCTCGCGGTGTTGATATTATCAGAACATCCCTGATGCCTGCAAGCATAAGGCAACTAAGCGGGTAGTAGATCATAGGCTTGTCGTAAAGCGGCAGAATCTGCTTTGAAACGGCCCTTGTTATTGGATAAAGCCTTGTGCCGGAGCCGCCGGCTAGAATTATTCCTTTCATGTGCAATTCCTTCTGCAATGTCAAAGATTAAACTTATAGTAGTATAATGCAAAATTATAAAAATTTAAAGTATCTTTCAGTCTGCTCACAAAAATAAATTTTTGAAAAATTATTCACCTTTTAGGGAGCTTAGACATTTTCCCGATCTCCATATTTCAATGAAGAGTAATTCAAAAAGAATCTCCTTTTTCAATGTAGCTCATAGAGATTCTGCACAGAACAACCTTCAGATTTTGAGTCTTTAGTTCTGTGCCCCAATAAACAAAGCCTATTCCTTACGCAGCCGCCTTGCAATTCGCCCCATAAGCCTAAGAGGTTTCGTGATTTTCCATGACCGGCTTGCATAAATGGAATTGATTTTAGATTGCAAATCTGCGGCGTTAGCACGCAGATTTGCAATGGTCGCGTTCTGCTCCGCAATGGTCGCGTTCTGCTCCGCAATGGTCGCGTTCTGCTCCGCAATGGTCGCGTTCTGCTCCGCAATGGTCGCGTTCTGCTCCGCAATGGTCGCGTTCTGCTCCGCAATGGCTGCAGAAGTCGTTTCATCAAGAGCAAAAACTTTCATGTCAAATAGAAAAGTTGATTTTTCATGACCTTTTATATCTACATAAATTTGCGGGTCTTGCGTGTTGAAAAAATACATGTTGTTTTTCTGCATGTACGCATTGGTTGTAAAAGAAAGATCTGTGTTTTCTGTTTTGACAGAAATGTCTTTTACAATGCAGCAACGGATTGAAGGATCCACGCGAAGAGAGCTTAGATTTTCACGCGACTTCAGCTCAATGGGGAATGTTGAAAACCTCGCAGTTTCAAGCTCGGAAAAACCTTTACCTGTATCAAAGTAAAACTGTATAAAGTCATTGTCACAGAGTTTATCATAAAAAGGGTAGAATATATTTCTCAGTTTATTCTTTACATATTGCTCTGCTTCTTCGAAATTTTCAGAGTTTGTTACCCTGCTAAAATCACCATCGACATAATTTAACAGTACTTGATTGATAAAGTATGATTTTTCATATCTTATATATCGAAGAATAAGATCCCAGTCAACGAGTCTTTTTAGTTTGGTATCAAAAAAACCGTATTTCTCGCACAAAGCTCTTTTATGAACGAAAATTCCCAAATCGATCAGGTTACCATTTATTAGGCGTCCATAATCCAATTCCTGCCCAATAACGAGCCCTGTATCTCTTTTCATCTGTGAATAGAAAATGGAATAGTCGGGATTCTTTTCGATATAGGTCTTGAAAGTTTCAAGGAAAAAAGGTGTCAACGTATTGTCAGAATCCAAATAAACAATCCATTCATTCTTTGTAAGAGAGAGGCCCGTGTTGCGAGCCGCACACTGACCTCTATTCTCCTGTTTCCTATAAACAAATTTCCCTGACTCAAAGAATCCCCTGTATCTATCATAAATCAGAGTTTCTGTATTATCCGTAGAACCGTCATCTATGATAATAAGCTCAAAATTTTCGTAAGTTTGGGCAAGCAGAGAATCTATTGCATTGCAAATACAAAAATTACGATTATACGTAGGCATTATCACAGAAAATTTTATTTCACAACCTTCGTTCATAAAAACCTCCACAAATTATAGTGTAGTTAAAAAACGTAAACTCTCTTAGCAAACCACATCATTTGATGCGCTCCCAGGACACCTGCCCCTGCAAGCTACAATTCCACTTCTCGCTAATTTTGCGACAACTAAATCAGACGTATGTGATTCCCCTTGTCGCTGATATCATCAATGAAAATTACAAAATATTTTGACGGGGAATCTGGAATCAATTGCAGAATATCAATTCTCGAATCTCATTCCACACATTCTGTTTATTGCCCTCAAAAAGAGAGAGTTAACTTTTTTCGCAATAAAAATCCGGTCTTTGGCAATTACCCGCATTTCTGCGATTTTTTCTACCGGCAGGATTTTTTCAGCCATGTATTCCGTTACCTTTAATCCATATCGCTCAAATCGCTCTACAATATCATTCGCACCATAAAGCCGAACATGGTCAGCTTGCCCATAAAATTTTATGCGCTCTTCCGCTGTCGTATACGAAGGATCTTCAAAAGTATTTCTCTCAAGGCAAATAGGCACAGAAAAAATCAATTTTCCGTTTTTTTTCAGGCAGCGTTTTATTTCTGAAACAGCGGCAGCCTCATCCGGGATATGCTCAAAAACATGGTTGAGCATGATAAAATCAAAGTGATTGTCAGGAAACTGCATTCGGGTAACATCGACTTTGCAATCAGCCACACCTTCCTGTATGTCTCCAGTTATATAATTACAATTCTTATTGGAGCGGATTTTTGCTTCGATTATCTTTTCTGGAGCAATGTGTAGAATTTTATTTTTTGCGCGATAGATATCCGTATAATTGGAAAGCACATAATCCAAATATCGAATTCTGTCATTGGAGCCACAAAGTTGGCAGTAAGTGTTTGGTCTGGCACCTCCACCAATGATTTTATATTTGTGGAATATAGGGTAATCAAATCCAGAATTTCCAAAGTGCGATGTCTCCCCGCAAAAACTGCATGTACAGATGGAATCATCAACACTCATGTCCTCATATTGTTGCTCGGTAATGGGAGTAATCGCAACTTGCTGCGTACATACTTCATCGTCATAGGCCACAACTTCAAGTGTAAAAACAACACCAGCAAGCAACTCTCCTTTTGAAAGTGAAATTAGCTTGTAAAAGCCAGAATTTTCCGCCTTGTCAGCAAAGTCGGGAAATGCGACCGCCACATCGTGTCGAGGAGTAAAAAGTTTTGCTTCAACACATTTGCCATTGTAAGATATTCTGATTTGTTTTAGTTCAGAAGTTTTTGAAAAAGCCCAACCTCGGAATTCAACATACGGATTTGTCGGCGTTGAATTTGAAACTAGTGAGTCGATGCTAAAAAGAATATTTTGCATTTTTGTTATGCCTCCTGTTTCATAGTACAGATTTGTCCCATTTGTGGTTTATAAGATACAATTCGCAATCATCATTGTAATTCTTTACAATATAAGAATTGTTTCGGATACAACACTTAGTACAACTATTCCTGGCAACTTTTCTATTCCATAGGAATCACCATTCAAACGGGGCAATGGCTATAGCAACCGATAGAATCGTATGCTTTCTCATAGAGCCTCCGGCTAGAATTATTCCTTTCATGTGCAATTCCTTCTGCAATGTCAAAGATTAAACTTATAGTAGTATAATGCAAAATTATAAAAATTTAAAGTATCTTTCAGTCTGTTCACAAAAATAAATTTTTGAAAAATTATTCGCTTTTTAAGGGGTATCTATCATATTTTTTCTCCCGCATCCAGTCAATGCAACAGAAAGCAAAGCCCCCGCCCTTTATATTTGTGATTTACATTGTGAGTTACTTGCCAAAAAACACATTATGGCTTTTTGATCGTCTGAAAGGTTAAGCGGCCAGGAATGTCAAAAACAATACTTGTATCATTCTGTTATTTTGGTTATAATTTGAGATATAAAAAAATGATTGTGGAGTAGTTACAATGTAGTTTAGAAACTCGCTAGTGATAGAATAAACGATATATGTTTTACAGATATTTAATTATATGGAAGCACAAACATGGAACAAGATGGCATCAACGAATTAAAAAGGCAGCTCGAACAAAGTCAGTCTAAAATTGAAACATTACAGAAAGAAATGGCTGAGCTTTATGAATCAAGAAGTTGGAAAATTACGAAACCTGTAAGGGATGTTGGTCAGTTTGCCCGTAAAATCAAGCATAAGATTCTTAACAGAAGAAGAACATTTTATTTTAAGCCAAGGATTTCTTTTGCTGGTATTCCAGAGGATAACAGCCTTTGTACGATATTTGCTTCTTACAGCAGTGACGGAACCATTCCTGAATATGTGGTGTATTACCTGAAAGAATTGAAAAAAAATTCTCAGTTTATCATTTTCGTTGCAGATAACAATCTGAAAAAGAAATCAGAACTAAAAAAAATTAAATCTATTGTAAATGTTGCTATTTTTGGACGACACGGAGGATATGATTTTAATTCTTTTAAAATAGGATATAACTATATTTGTAAAAAGAGTTTCTCAAAAAAATTCTCTGATTTTTTGTTTGTAAATGATTCTTGCTATGGACCAATGTATGATTTAACTAAAGTCTATAATGAAATGAAATCAAGAAAAGCAGATTTCTGGGGGCTTATTGATTCTACCGACGGTGTATATCATTTACTATCATTTTTCTTAAACTGTAATAAGAAGGTTTTCTTTAGCAAAGAACTAGAACAATTCTTTTATTCTCTGCCAGCGAAAATGACCTTTGAAGAAGCTGTCAATAAAGGAGAAAAGGAATTTACAAAAACTTTAATGGAATCATTTCAGTGTGGGTGTTATCTCCCAAAGTTTTCAACAGGTAACGCAAGGAGCTATATAGGAGGAAATCGCAACAGCACAGTATGGCCTCTCTCTTTGTTAAAGGCAGGTTTTCCGCTTGTAAAAGTAAAAGCCCTGACTGGTGAATTTGGGAATCAATTGAATGAACCAATTAGTGATACAATGATTTACATCTATAAAAATAATAAAGCATTGTATGAAATTATTATTGGTGATTTAAAAAGAAGATTCGGAATAGTCCCAAAGGAATGTTTTTTTTCTCCAAATGGAGAAGACTTGACATTTGTTCTTAAAGAGAATATTAACGTTGTAAGTTTTGATATTTTTGATACACTTTTAATTCGTCCGTTTGCTAATCCCACAGATTTGTTTCTTTTGATTGAAAAGGACCATAATTTACAAGGATTTGCAACCAAAAGAATAGAGGCAGAAAAAAGAGCGCGGGAAAAGTCCAAATTTCAAGAAATCAATATTGATGAAATATATGAGAATATTGCTCCGGAGTTTGCATTTGCAAAGAATCTTGAATTGGATTATGAAAAGAGATTGCTTCGTAAAAATCCTGCAATTGAAAAAATCTATTCTCAAGCTTGTGATTCTAACAAAAAAATCATCGCAATTTCAGACATGTATTTAGGAAAGGATTTTCTTAAAGAAATATTGTATAACAATGGTTTTAATCAGATATCTGAAGTTTTTGTTAGTTCCGATTTGAGGAAAACAAAAGGATCAGGTGATATATATAGAGCCGCTATATCGAAATGTGGGATAAAAGCAGAGAACATGCTTCATATTGGCGACAATGAGGTTGCCGACGTACAAATTCCATCTTCGATGGGGATAAATGCCATTTTAATTAGCAGGATTATAGACCGTTTTTTAACGCCTGGTAATGCAAAATGGATAAATTATTACAATGAGAATAAAACTCTTGGTAAAGGAATACAACTATCATTAATAGCAAAACATGTGTTCAATGAGAAAGAGCATAATATACCTTACTGGGAAATGATGGGGTATAGAATTGCAATGGGAATAGTTTCATATTTGAATTTTATTCTGAAAGAATCAAAGGAACATGGTATAGACAGGTTAATCTTTGTAGCGAGGGATGGATGGATTTTGAAAAAACTGTATGAGGAATTCTTTATGGACATATATGGAATTCCTTGTTCATATGCCTATTTAACAAGAGTTATCGGTCTCGAGGCAACGCTAGATTTCAATCAAGAACCCGCTTATCTAAAAAAACTACTACAAGAAGCAAGTAAAAATGTCAAAGGAATAACTATTAGCGATGATTATGAAACCAACCTGCACGAGTTTAAAATTTATGAGGATGCAATAAAAAAATGGTCTGCACACAAGAAAACGGAATTTGAAAAACATTTAAATGCGATGGCAGGAGAAGCAAAAAGAATAGCCCTTGTAGATGCTACAACGGGACGTTTTTCTTCATTGCGATTTGCAAAGTCTATTCTTGGAAATCGAGTTTATACCGCTTTTTTTACGGGAACATTTGATGAAAGACCTGAATATAGTTATTCAACTTTTTCAAAACGCGGTTTTACAGGGATTGATGATTGGAAGTTAATGTTTATGGAAGAATTCTTTTCAAGTCCATTCCCATCTGCTATATCATTGGAAAATGGAGAGCCCGTATTAGAAATGGAGGACGACTCTTTTAGAAGAACTATCTATTTGCAAATAACAAAGGGAATTGTAGATTATGTTCATGATCTAATAAATTTGTTTGGCAAAAACATAAACTCAATTTGTATCACATTTGAGGATTTCTTTAATATGTTTAAGTGGTATAAAATGAATATGAATCTTATAGATTTGGAAGAACTTTCTCATCTTAAACATAAAGATTTGATGAGAGGAGAAGAATTTGATTTAACATCTTAGTAGATTTTGTGAAATTATCTGTGTAAACGGCCAACAAATATGATAGTCCATAAGGAGGACCACAACGTTGGCCAAAACAAAAGAAAAAGATGTCATCACTCAGTTACTGGAGCAGATTGATTTCCATTGGATGGCAGCAGGAAAAAACGGTTTGCTCAAGAAACTGACAAGCCGTTTTTATTCCAAAGCTCCTGATGCCGCAACCAGAAAGAAGGCTATTCTGTCATTAATGCTGAAAGTGGCCATGAAGCCCTAGAAGAATTCGACGAAAAAATATGGGGAGGAGCTTCAATCCCTATACAATTCAAGAATTTGTTCTTTACAGTTCTCCCAATCACGCCTCTTTGCCGTTTCAAGCCCGTTTTCATAAAGTTTTTGTTGGAGGTGCTCATCGGCAAGAAGGCGTTCTATGCAGTTTAATCCTGCATTGATATTGCCAAGCTCATAGAACAAACAATTCTTTTCATCTACGAGATATTCAACATTTCCATCGTTCGGAACGACAATACAAAACCCTCCTGTTGCCATCATCTCCAAAGGGGGATAGCTGAATGATTCCAGCCAACTGGATTTGATCAGAATATCACACTGTTCATATACCTGAGCAACCTTTTCAAACGGAACCTTGCTTAGAAATCGGTCAACCCTATACCAATCTTTCGGAGCAGCATTATAACTCATATACCAGACTTCAAATTTATCTTTATCTAGTTTGTCTACAATGCGGAAACTTTCATCAACATTTTTATAATGGGACGCACAGTCACCTTCAATTAATATACGTATTTTTCCATTCCTTAAATTTCTTTTGTGCGGCACAAAGTCGGAAAGATTAATACCATTAGGAGCGAATTTTGCTTTTTGTGAATATTTTTCTTTTAGCCATTTTTCACACCATTTTGATATTGTAATATACTCAAGCCCGTATGGGATTGAATATGTTTTTTCTGCTTCCCCCCGAAGAAACTCTCCATGCCGGTAAAAATCCGTCTCATAATTCTGAACAAGATACAACCGTCGATTTGTTTTTGAATAATTCATAAGTGAAGATATTGTTGTGTAAAGAGTGCCGACAATAGTATCATATTGAGCGGAAATTCTAGTACCGCTTAAGCCAATAACATTAAATTTGTGATCTTGAAATTCAAGAAAATCGATGTTTGCTTCTGGTGCAATAATATCTACGTCGCAACCGGCATCCTGGAGGTATGCGGCATGAACCAATGCAACTCTGATTCCTCCGGAAATCAGAATGGACGGCAAAAAGAATCCTATGTGTCGGTTCGCGACAGAATTTATGTGTCGGGCAAGTTTATAGCCGGTTAGTATTGTGTTGTATTTTTGTTTAGCGATTTTGAAGGCATTTTCTGCAATTTTATTTCTTAATTGTTCATTTACTATAAGCTTTTTTAGTTCAGAATACCACTCATCTGTGGTTGAGCAAAGCAAACCTGTTTCTCCGTGCTTAATGACTTGTTTAAACGCTCCGAAATTACTTGCAACCGTAGGAACTTTTACCAAGGCCGCCTCGACCCATTTATTTTCGCTTTTTGCATCATTGAAAATACTTTCCTCGATTGGAGCGATATTAATATCAACATTTGAAATAAGCTCAGGAAGATTTTTCCAGTCTGTAAATGGTTTCTTAATGATTTTATTTGCAAAATTTTTCAAATCAGATGGTAAATCAAGCTCGCCCAAAAGCAATAATCGAACATTCTTGAACTCTGCAAGCAGTTTTATTAAGGCCGGCTTTACCAAATCAAAATCAGCATTGTGGGTAATACTTCCGCTAAAATATCCTATAACAATATCTTCAGACTTTGTTTTTAAGATTCTTTTTTCCAATGCAGCTTGGCTTAGCTGCCACATTTCCTCACTTGCCACATTTCTATTTATATATACAGAAGGAACAAACTTTTTCAATTCTGTTGCCAAAGCTTCTGTTGTTGTAATTGCACCTTCACAGAGACGAAGAGTTTTCCCCATTCTGATGACTCCATCATCATATATAGCTTTATCGCTTTTTGAAAGTGATTTTACATAAGGAATTAAATCTGTGTATGAAGTGTCTATTACTAAATCATCAATGTCAAAAAGTACCTTTTTGTTAAGACTTTTTGCTAACTCTATAGCCTTTTCAACTTGTTCTGTCCATGGGCACCGGTAAAAAATTATAACTCTAAAATCACGTATTATGACCGGATTTAAATTTATGTAGAATACTTCTTCACTTTCAAGACAACCGGCATTTAATTGCTCCATTTGATGCAAAACACGATATCGATATGGGTGTGGAACTAGATTCGGGTCACAACCGTTGACAAAAAGGACATCGCGGATGACTCTTTTATAAACAGGATTTCCCCCTATGAATTTTCGAATTATTTTTTTTACAATTTTCTTTGCAGTGGCTATTGCACCATATTCCCTCAACGATTTTTTTGTTTTGTCAATCCAATATTTTATTCTCATTTTATTCCCCTAAAATATTTTTTCCTGTTCTATATTTTTATTATAATATGGCTCATACTTATATTCTGTTTCTTTGACAAGTCCAGCACAGTGTTTTCTTGAGTTGTAGGTACACTCAACAAATGGAATCACTACATTCAGCATGTTGTCTTGCCGCATTTTAAGGCATAATCTAATAAAAGAATTTGGCATATTGTTTGCATCTGATAAACCTTCGAAGTTAATGAAATTAGTTTTTCTTATCATACAAAAATTCCCCAAAACTCCTGTAGTATTTCGTGGGTGTCTTAATATTGCCTCATACCCTTCGTCATAACGGGTATATTTCTTAAACAGAGGTTTTATACGTCCGTTTGTCAGAATGGCACAGCCGTAATCAATGATATGTCCGGTCATGTCACTAACTTTTCCGCCAACAACACCCACATCCTTGCGCTGTGCATACATTAACATTTCTGGAATAAAGTTATCCGTGTCAACAAATGTCTTGGCTGAAACAAAAAGACAATATTCTTCCTGCTGTTTTTTGACAGATTCATTTATCACTGGACCTTGGGCTTCATCATACGTAATTAACTCTATTGGCCATACAGTTGGCGCAGACCATAACAGTTTTTTAACTTGAGCTTCTATCTTCCTGCTTGCGATAACAGTTATTCTTGCGCCCCGCCAATTTTGATGGCAGTCAAGGTTGGAAATGCATTTACAAACATCTTCTATGTTGTTTATATCATATATGAGTATATTTACAGAATAATGGGCAATTGCATAATCAACCTTATATAAGGATGGATACGGTGGAATTGAACTTACTTCTCCTTGCAGTCCTATTCGGTGTATATGATCTCGAACAGCAAGATGACCAGCCTCAACAGCATAGGATTTGACTGCAATATTCGAAGCAACAGATCCTGAATGAACTCTCCAATAATATAAAACTTTTGGAATATGAACAATATGTTTTGCATGTTCGGACAGACGCAAGACCATGTCGTGATCTTGACTCCCATCATGTGAGCTAGAATATAAACCTGTTTTTTCAAGAAGAACTTTTTTATATACTGTTAGATGGCAGATATAGTTATGAGCATTAAGTTCGTCTGGTGCAAAATCAGGTTTATAATTGGGTGAGAAACTTTTATTTATATCATCGTTAAATTTTGTCTCATCTGTATAAATAAAATCAGCATCTTCGTTTTCAATAACGGTAGCGATTTCTTGAAGAGCATCTTTGTGAAGAATATCATCGTGATCAAGCATAACAAGATATTCTCCTGAACTAATGGAAATACATTCATTTGTGTTTCCTGAAATTCCATAGTTTTTCTCAAGCTTCTTATATACAATTCGATTATCATTGTTGCAATTTTGTCTACAAATTTCTCCAACGTAGCTATGCTCTTCGTCACTGCTGTCCACAAGGCAAAGTTCTAAATTCTTATAACTTTGAAAGAGGACGGAATCTATCATCTCTTGTAAAAAAGAGTTAGGAGTATTGTAGAGGGGTACGATTATACTGAATTTTGTAAGACCTTTTTTTCCCATTTGCTACCATCCTTAATATAGCTTAAAGTTTTCAAACTTCATTTGGCCTTTTCATAATACGTTCAAACATTTTTAATAATTCCTAAACAATTCAAAAAACAGATTCAATTCTCATTTTTGGTACCCAACTTGTTCCATTTCCTTCCTTCTTTCTGTTATGGCGGACAATGCGATATGTGTTAGTTTTTTTACCGAGATTTACTAAAGCATTTTCCCCTATCCTTTTAAAATGCTTTTCCAAGGCTCGTTTTCCTGCTTCCCAAGTATACGGTTTTGCCTCGGGAGAGCCTGACGTTGAGGATGCGCATGCCCTCCAATAATAGAGACATTTTTTGACATGCGAAATATTTTTTGTTTTTTCTGTAAGTTTCAAAATAATGTCATAATCCTGCGCACCATCACATTCAGAGTCAAACATTAGTCCATCATAAATAGATTTCTTAAATGATGTAAAATGACAGACATAATTACAATTCTCTAACAAGTATTGTGAAAAATCTGCCTTTAATGCAACATGCCTAACGGAATGTAAATTTGGACTTTTAAAAATAGCTTCATCCGTGTAAACTAATTCCGATTTTTCTTTATTTATTGCTTTTGCAGTTTCATACAGAGCCGAAGGATGAAGGATATCATCATGATCAAAAAGGCTTATGTAATCACCTGACGCCATCTTCATACATTCATTGGTGTTGCCCGATATCCCATAATTACATTCAAGTTTCTTATACTTGATTCTATTATCCGTCTTTGCAATTTCTTTACAAGTCTCTTCCACAAAGCCATGGTCTGAATCACTTCCGTCCGCAAGACACAATTCCCAATTTGAATAAGTTTGAAAGAGCACAGAACCTATCATATCCTGCAGAAAATCTTTTGGAGTGTTGTAAAGAGGAACTATTATAGAAAACTTTATTTTCATAGGAAATTGTTCGTTTTTCTGCATTTCATACACCTTATCAGTTATACGGAATGCAAATGGGGAAATTGAAAAGCCGTTACGACCTTTCCACGCCATGCGCATTTTTTTACTTACCCTTACATTGAAAAATTTTACAATTTTTGATTTGAGTACTTGAAAACTCTCTCGGACACCATCATTTTTGAGAATTCTGATAAATGATTTCAACTTATGAAGCAAAACCAAAATCGGCCTCAGCATCTTTTCCTTTCAAATATAATATATTTATTATATTAGTTCACAAATAAAAAAACAAGTGCTTTATCAAGAATTCACTCTGCAAAAAGACCTTCCAAAACAAATGCTTTTACTTAATATCTCTCATTTGCCCCTTGGAAGTCTATGTACCGTAAACTGTGTTGGAAAGAAATATGACTTTATAAATTCTCACATTAAAAACTATTGATAAAGCAGTTGTTTTTTTTATTTATAAAGTATTATAATAAATATAGAAAATTTGAGCGTGAGTAATGACCGAGCCGATTTTTGATTTTTCGTCGCGATCAGAAATAAAATTATTTCATACAGGAGTTTTTAGAGTGTCATTCAAAAAGAATCATAAAACTGTCCTCCCCCAAATTTTTACATCAGACTCAAGCTCATTTGAAGACAATATTGATTTTACAGGCTTTCAAAGTGACATAAAACCCATTGCTTTATATTTACCACAGTTTCATACTTTTCCTGAAAATGATGCATGGTGGGGAACCGGTTTCACCGAATGGACCAATGTAAAAAAAGCAAAGCCTTTATTCCCAGGACACAACGAACCTCGAACCCCCCATGAGTCAATAGGGTATTACGACCTGTCAAATGTCGAAACCTTAAAAAAGCAAGTAAAATTAGCAAAACAGCACGGCATTTACGGGTTTGCAATGTATTATTATTGGTTTTCAGGCAAAAAACTAATGGAAAAACCTATAGATATGCTGCTTGACCATAAAGAAATAGACTTTCCTTTTATGCTGGTTTGGGCAAACGAAAACTGGACTCGAACATGGGACGGACTAAACAAAAAAATACTGATAAAGCAGGAATATACAAAAGATGACCCCAAAAATTTCATATTGGATTTGAAGAAGTACCTTCAAGATTCGCGTTACATAAAAATAGATGGCAAACCTGTTATTGGACTATATGAAGCAAGCGTCATTCCCAACCTAGAAGAACATCTTAATATATGGAGAACCACCGCAAGGGAATGTGGAATAGGTGAAATTTTTATACTTGTGTGTGCAACCAAAGGCAGGGCAAGCAAATTCGGTTACTCCCAATTAATTGACGGAGAATATGAGTTCCCCCCAAGGAATAAATCTTATGGTAGTACTTTCTACCATAAGAATGGAGGAATCTCATTCAGCTACGAAAATCTTATTGACGACTCACGGAAATGCGAGACAGATGCACTTCCTTTTTTCAGAGGAAGTATGCTTGAGTGGGACAATTCCGCCCGCAAACAGAAAAACTATAGCAGTTGGGCCGGATTCTCTGTTGAAAAATTTTATCTTTATAACAGAATAAATGTTTTATGGACCAGAAGACATCTTCCAGAGAATAAAAGATTTGTATTCATAAACGCATGGAATGAATGGGGTGAAGGCACATATCTTGAGCCAGACAGTAAAAATGGCTTTGCACCTATAAACGCTCTTTCACAGTCTATTTTTGATATTCCATTTCAGAGCAAGACTAATGCTGTAACATATACAAATATTGGAATCAATGATGAAAAAAAATGGGATTTAGCAATTTCAAATGAAACAAAAATTTGCGTCCAGGTACATGTCTTTTGGGAGGATTTGATCCCTGAAATAACTGATAAGACAAATGAAATACCATATAAGTTTGATTTGTTCATAACAACAACGACAAGCAACAAGGCTGATATAATAATAAAATATCTGAAACTCCACTCCAAGGCAAATTCATTCCACGTATCCATTGTTGAAAACAAAGGCCGCGATGTAATTCCGTTCATAAATCAATTGAAGCCCGTCATACAAAATTATAAGTATTTCTGTCATATTCATTCAAAGAAATCATCCTATTCAGAAACGGGCGAAATTTGGCGTGAATACCTTTTTGAAAACCTTATGGGGAACTCTCAAATAGTGAAAGAAATACTGCATTATTTTGAGACGGATTCCAAAATTGGTGTTATATTCCCACAAAATATCGACTTTATAAGAAAGAATGTAGAGTGGGGTGGTGACTACGCAATCTGTGAAAACCTCATGTCTAGGATTAATAAAAATTATAAGATAAATAAAGAAAATCTTGTATTCCCTGCAGGAAATATGTTTTGGGGGCGAACTGACGCCTTGAAGCAAATATTTGATCTTGACATTCAAATAAATGAGATTCCGGCAGAAGAAGGACAGCGCGACGGAACAATAATGCATGCTATTGAACGGCTTTGGTTATACCTTGCAGATTCAAACGGGTATACATATATGCAGACAAGAAGCCTTACTGATAATCGTCCCTTGTTTGATGAAAACACATTCGGGCAAAAAATACCTTTTTCCGCCCTATTTTATCACGGAATAAGGTTTATATTTCAGCATGGATTTTTTGCAACGCTCAGACACATTCCCAAAGTTCTAAAAAAACTCACAAAATTCTGAGCTCCTATGATATTTGCCCATACCTTATACCTTGAATTCCTGATTCCATAAAATTTACGCTATACATGCTTCATCTACCAGCTGTTATACCGTAGACAATTTTTTTCATTTTCCATGTAATTATTTTCCGTTATGCTTGTAGAAGACTTCCACAATATCATTTATTAAGGCTGTGCTTTTTAAATCCAGCTTGTCAATCTGTGCTAAAAGTTCTTTGTATTGAAAATATTTATCATAAAAATTTTCTGGCTCTGTTTTTGACTTGTTTCCTACCAGTGTATCTAAAGTAATGAATGGACTTGGTGCTGAGGTTGTATTTAATCATGCTGATTATAGGTTAGTTTCAAGCCGAGTTTTGAAAGAATTTGCAAATTTTCATGAGGCTAATTTATTCCTTCGTGGAATGTTCCCGCTTGTAGGCTTTAAAAGTGATATAGTATATTATGAACGCCATGAACGTCTCGCAGGAAAAAGTCATTATCCACTAAGAAAGATGGTAGCACTTGCATGGGATGGGATAACATCTCTTAGCACAAAGCCCCTGCACATGATTATAGGGATTGGCTTAGCTGTTGCGTTTCTTTCTTTTGTGGCTGTCTTTTGGTCAATCGTAATGCATATACTCGGAAAATCTGTTCCTGGTTGGGCAAGCATTACTAGTATCATAGCATTTCTTGGTGGAATCCAACTTATTTCAATAGGCGTAATTGGTGAATATATTGGTAAAGTTTATATTGAAGTTAAACATCGTCCTAGATATATCATAAGTAATCGAACGGGAGATTTTGGATCTGATAACTGAAACTAGAAAATAATATTTCGAATCTTGTTTGCTCTCATGAGCCTACGGAAAATGATATTATGCTAAAAAAACGTTTTCAGCAGGGGTTTTACACAATTGTTATAAATCAAGGATATGAGGCATAGTCGTTGACTAAAAACTGGACTCTCAGAAAAAACCTTACCCTTTTAACAACATGATGACAAGGGGATTTCAACTTTTTATTGGAAAAAATGCTTCTGCAGAAAACCTGATACACTTTGGCTCAAGGCAGCCCGCTGTCATAACTGTCAAGCAGGAATTTAAGCTCAAAACGGCACAATATTACAATCCAGTGATTTCATCATCTAGCCATCGTACCCTTTCAGTAATAAACTGTTTGTCACATTCCAGTTCAGCCCCATAGGATCCAAGAGGGATTCCCCCGACAGAAACTCGCTGATTAAGAATATCCCATTTCTTGAAATTCATCTGCTGCGAAATATCAATCTCACCGGCCCACTCATCCATTCTGTCATTTATAGTTTTAGCTAAATCTGGATATTTTCCCTTCAACTTAGTCCACTGTGTTTTGAGTTCAGTTTTAAACTCATTTTTTTTAATCAGATCAGCAAAATACCATTCTATATTTCTTTCTTTTAAACTCCAGTATTCAGGACTGCGCGGACGAGTTCCTGCATACCAGCCAATTCCGATGCTCCATTCAAAATCCCAGAAGGGTCCCATGACAAGTTTGGAAGAATCTTCGGAAGACTCTTTGTGAAAATAAAAATTTGGCTCGATATTCGCCAGAACATTGTTTACAAGAAACCATCTTGCAAATGATTCAATATCAATGTAGTTTTTCCAGTCATCTGTAGTTTCAGAATCATACAATGCGGATTCAAAACGGTTTATGTAGGTTTCAAAATCTGCCATATGGCTGTCAAAGTTTGCATCATCTGTATCAGGAAATTTAAATGTATAAGGATACTGTTTCTGTGAAGACTTAAACCATTTTGGCTCATTCTCGTAATACAGAAAATCATACTCCGCTATAAAACCAATCCCGCCGGCGCCCTCCGACTTTTCATTTACAGGTACCCTGCCAGAACCTTCTTTTACAGAATCCGTGAGAGTATAATTTCCGATATACTCACCGTTCAGCATCACATCCACAAATTCCGCCTGAGGAACATAGAGCTGCTCATTTCCATCAAGTTCATTAAAAATAGATGCCGTATAAAAGCCTGCCATGGTTCTCAGGAGGGTTTTATCGCAATACCCGGCCAGAAGAACCCAGTTTTTATCTTTATTCTCTGAACTTTTGAGCGGATTGACAGAATCCAAAAGATTTGCTTTTTTCGGGAGTTTTAATTTATAAGATTTCTTAGGATAATAAGCCGTAGCATTTCCACGAACCTTAATAGATAATTCATTATCTTCACCGCTGTCATAAACAGTCTGCCCGTTGCAAATAAGATATATTCTTCCGTTATGCTTTTCTTTTGCCTCGCTTGGATTAGCTCCATCCTCTGTCTCAATTTTTATCAAAGGCAATCCGGTATACGCCACAGTCACCACGTCAGAGAACACCGTAGAATTGGAAATTCCATACTCCGACTGCATTTTCGCCGTTGCAGCGCAATAGTAATACCTTATTCCCTTTTCCGTGAAAACATCCGTCGTGAATGTTGACGAATTCGAACCTTCCTGTAGAATGCCGGTTTCTATTGTACCATCCTCACTTTGGTACCACTGATATGTGATTTCCACAGTTTTATCGTTGTCTGTGGGCTGTGCCTTGCAGGAAAGTGTCACTCCATTGTTGTATGTAGCTATAGTCATTGAAACTGGCTGTGTTGTGAAAACTAGTGCATCAACATTTGGAACAGGAATCGCGACGCAAGGTTTTGAACCATTATCAACAGAGGCAATACATGACGAAAGCACAGTTGCGGACAAAAACACAAATAAAATCCTAGAAATTTCTTTCATAAAAAACTCCTGTCAAACAATTCTGCAGTCATTTGCTTAGCTAGGGAAAATACAAAGGGGGTGATTCTTGGCTTCTTTTGGACATTTCTGAATACTCTGCTGCAGTTTTAGCCTATACATTTATCTTGTCAATCATTTAAGTCCTTTGGGGGAGCGCAAAATATAAAATAACCACACTAGGCAGGAAGAATCCAAGCAAGGTAATTGAACTAAATAACATTGGAATCCTCAATAAGTCAAAAATAAGAATGTGCAGCTAGTTTTGCTTTTCTATTTCCCCATATTTAACAGTAACAGCCTTGACAGAAAGCTTTTCGCAGGAAAGAATGTCATTTGTGGTAAAATTGATACGGATTTTATCACCTGCCTTTTTATGGCAATCTTTTATATCAAATGTAAAGATATATTCACCTGCAACTGTATTTGCTATTTTTAGAGGAGTAGCCCCTTCAACTGCAATTTGAAGCTCTCCGTTCGGAGCAAGAATTTCCAACCGGATATCCATTGAGGAAGGAGAATCTGACTCTAGGACGGCGAATGCAGATGCATTGGCATCCTTTACAAAGTTACATACATTTTCGCCTACCGGCTTTTCATTCCATGACTTGTTGTCAAATATGACGGTTGCAGGAGCTGTCTTGCAGAATTGTTCCAGAAGCTGTGCCTTGTCCTCCGGCTTAGCGACTCCCATAAAGTCCAAGTACTGGGCATGAACATTTTTTGGATTTCCTTCCGCACGAATCATGCCTTTGTCTATCCAAATGCTTCTTTCACAGATTTCTTCAATCTGCCCCAGAGAGTGGGAAACTATTACAATTGTGGTTCCCTCAGCCTTTATCTCTTTAAGGCGGTCAAAACATTTTTTCTGGAAGGAGGCATCACCAACGGCAAGAATCTCGTCTATAAGCAAAATGTCTGCATCAACATCGATCGCTATGGCAAAAGCAAGCCTCATGTACATACCGGAAGAATAGGTACGAACAGGATTGTCTATGAATTCCTGAAGCTCGGAGAATTCAATTATATCGTTAACCTTTTTGTCTATCTCTTTTTTGGTAAGACCGAATATTGCCGCATTGGTATAGATATTCTCCCGCCCGCTCATGTCAGGATGGAAACCGGCTCCAAGTTCAATCAGAGCAGAGACTCTTCCCTTCATTTCAATGCTTCCAGAGTCCGGATACATAATCTTTGTCAGAAGCTTAAGCGTCGTGCTTTTTCCGCAGCCATTATGCCCAATAAGACCTATAGCCTCCCCTTTTTTTACATTAAAGCTTATGCCCTTTAAGACATCCCGCCTCTCATATTTGTTACGATTCCAGAAAAGCACGCGTTCCTTTAGCTGATTGCTTTTGTCGAAATAGACTTTAAAAGATTTTTTTACATTGCTTACTTCAATAGAATTTTCTGGATTCATGATATTCTCCTGCTATAAATTCTCAGCGAAACTTTTCTGAAGCCTGGTAAAAATAAATTCACCCAAGACAAGGAAAAAGAATCCCATAGCCACAGCCGAGCCAAGAGTAATTAAATTTGGAACCTTCTTAAAATATAAAATGTCACGGTATGCTTCTATTACATGAACCATAGGATTAAGATTCCAAATTGGCAAATATTTTTCAGGAACCAGTGATGAAGGATACATTACAGGAGTCAAAAACTGCCATGCCATTGTTACAATTCCAAGAATATAGGCAATATCGCGAACAAAAACTGTTATAGAAGAGAATAAGAGTGTCATTCCCAGAGCAAGGAAATACTCTACAATCATTATGACAGGCAGGTAAAGCAGGGCATGAAAATTTACTCCGTGCCGTGTAAATATAATAACTGCAAAGATAACTACAAAAGTATAAAGCATGTTAACAAACTGGCTTGTAACAAAAGAGATTGGAAGGACTTCGCGTGGAAAATATATTTTTTTGACCAAATCTCCATAAATAAATACGCAGTTAGCTCCGGACGAAACGCAAGTACTCATAAAAATCCAAGGAACGAGAGCGACGAAAAGAAAAAGATAATACTTTTCTATCTGCTGCCTCATGATAATTGAAAAGACAAATGTATAAACTATGAGCTGGAGCAAAGGACCAAGAAATGTCCAGAAAAAACCTAAGACAGACCCCTTGTACCTACCCCTTAATTCCTTATGTACCAAAGAGAAAACCATCTGGCGGTATTTGTAAATTTCAGAAAAAATCGTAAACATTGGAAGAATATACCATAAAAACAATGAAAAGTAAATATACAAAGCCCAAAAGCAAGGTAGCATAAATTCATAGCCCGTAATGGTTATTCTTTTGAAAAAACTGTTGACTAGCAAAGCAAAAAATGCTATTGTTACTTTACATAGTAACATAAAAACAGGAGCCATTATGGAACAGGATACAAACAATACAGGCACGTCTTCGGCAAAGGGATTCTTTGACCGCTTCGGTGGAAAATATGTTGGCGAAGTCCTGCGCCGACCGCTTGACGAACTGGAACAGGCCTTTAACAAATACATGCAAGACAAATCCTTCCTTGAAGAGCTTGAGGTAATCCGCCGCGATTATATAGGAAGGGAAACGCCTCTTTACTTTGCCCCCACAGCCACAAAGCTTTTGGGTGGGGCGCAGATTTACATAAAGATGGAAGGCCTTGCAAACACAGGTGCCCACAAAATAAACAACGCAATAGGCCAGTGCCTTCTGGCAAAGCGCATGGGCAAAAAAAGAATCATAGCGGAAACAGGAGCAGGCCAGCACGGACTTGCAACCGCCGCCGCCTGTGCAAAGCTTGGACTTGAATGCACAGTCTACATGGGAGAAGTTGACGTACGCCGCCAGCAGCCAAACGTTGCGGCAATGGAACTTTACGGGGCAAAGGTTCACGCGGTAACAAGCGGAAGCCGCACGCTAAAAGATGCAGTAAACGAAGCCATGCGTGACTGGGCAGCAAACCCGGATTCAACCCATTACGTCTTGGGTTCAGCATTGGGACCCGCCCCCTTCCCGGACATTGTACGCACCTTCCAAAGCGTTATTGGATGCGAGGTAAAAAAGCAGTGTGCAGAGCGCGGAATAAAAATAGGGGCAATGGTTGCATGCTGCGGTGGAGGAAGCAATTCAATCGGATTCTTTGAGCCATTCATAAACACAAGCGTAAAAGACGGAGGCCCCCGACTTATCGCAGTAGAAGCAGGTGGCATTGGCCCCGGCATTGGTGAAAACGCAAGCCGCATGACGGGCAACGCCTCCCGCGAAGGAATCATGCAAGGCTACAAAAGCCGTTTCCTTCTGGACGAAGACGGACAGTCCCTTCCTACAAGAAGCATTAGCGCAGGACTTGACTACTGCGGAATAGGCCCACAACTTGCAGCCCTCGGAGCTTCCGGCCGTGTGGAATTTACAAGCGCGCTGGACAAGGAAGCACTGGATGCCGTTAGCTTCTTTGCAAAAAACGAGGGAGTTCTTTTCGCATTGGAAAGTTCCCACGCAGGAGCCGCAGCCATAAAGCTTGCAAAAGAAATTCCAAGTGACCAGGCAATCGTAATCAACATGAGCGGCCGAGGGGACAAAGATGTGTTCATCACAAGCCCGGTCTTCCGCCCAAAAGAATGGATAAACTTCCTTCACGCAGAAATAGAGCGTCTTGAAAACGCAAAGGACATTCACGAAGCAAAATCAATGGCCCAGGACTAAAGGCCTTGCAAGCGTAAAACACACAGGAGAACATCATGGAAAAAATAAAACTTATGGCACATCTGGTTGCAGGCTACCCCACCGACGAAATTTCCTTGGAAGTGGCACGTGCTCTAGTCCAAGGCGGAGCAGACATACTTGAAATACAGCTGCCCTTCTCCGACCCAAGCGCAGACGGCCCGGCAATCCAAACCGCATGCACCACAGTCCTTTCTCGCGGCTACAAAACCAAGGATGGACTTTCCCTCATTTCAAAAATACACGCAGAATTCCCCGGCACACCAATCTACCTGATGAGCTACGGCTCTCTAGTCTATACACCGGGAGTGCAGAACTTCTGCAAACAAGCGGCAGCAGTTGGTGTTAAGGGCATGATTATTCCAGACCTTCCCTTTGACAGCGACGAAGGTTTAACCCAAGCCTGTAGGGAAAACGGCATGGAAAACATTCCGGTAGCAGCTCCTAGCATGAGTCCTGACCGCCTTAAAAAGATGGCCTGCGCAGGCTACAAATACATCTACGCAGCCTTGCGCACAGGAATCACCGGTAGCGACACAAAAATTGGAGAAGACACAATCAACTTCATAAAAGATGTTGCCCAAGGCGGCTCCAAAGTCTACGGCGGATTCGGAATCTCCAGCGGCGAACAGTCAAAGCTACTGGCCCCCTACGTAGAAGCCGTCGTAGCAGGAAGCGTCTTCGTCCGCACAATAAGCGCAAACTCCCCTGACAAAAACGCCGTCTTTGCAAAAGTAAAAGCAAAAACCCAAGAACTAACAGGCCAAGCTTAATTCTTATACAAGGGGGAAAGTCCGCTAGAAGCTACGCTGCGAGTTCCCCCTGCATCTGTTACGCAAGGAGGGGTAAGTCTCCCCCTCGCTCCAGCCCGCAAGCGGTCTTTCGCTACCCCCTCTGCGGGCTCAAACGCCGCCCGCAACGCCTGCTATAATTAATTGCAAGTTCGCAAAAAAATCCCGCGAGTTTCGCAGAAACTCGAAGAGCAAGCGAAGTTTGCGACCAACGCCCCAAGGCTGATTGGTGTTAGCAAAAAAAAGACAGTATCCACGGACGCTGTTCCGCAGCGAAGCTTCCAGCGGCCTGTCGAAGCACCTATATCACATTGTACACACCGCCCCTTCGACTTCGCTCAGAGAGCGGCCGTACCCCCGAGCTGCTACGCCACATTTTCACGCACTTGCCACGAATGTGGACTCAGGGTCTGTACCACCACAAAATCCATCTTCCACAGATTCCTGGTCTAGCCCGGAATGACAGCCATCAAAAAAATCAATTGCAAAAAGCCCCCCCAACCGCTATAATGGCAGCAAAACACAATTGGAGAAAACAATGCTGGAAGTAAAAAATATAGAAGTATTCGGCCTTAACCGCGCACTCAATGCTATAAACAATTCATTCAACGTGGGGCAAATAGACACCCGCGAAGAGGTAACAGAAAAAAGGGAAAAAGTTGCCCTCGCACTTGGAAAGAACATGGAAGCCCACCAGAGCCACGACGCCTTCCTAAAAGGAATCCTTGTAACATTCGACATGAAGCACCACGGAGTTGTAATGCCGGAATTCCAGCGCTACCACTTTGCAGACATTGTGATGAGCCAGTCAACCGTTCACTCCCTGGAAAAATTCATCTCTGGCGACCTTGACCCCTACACAAAATACGTAACCCAGCAGAGCAAGGACCAGGTAAAAAAACTCTACGAAGAATGGATTGCAAGCGGCAAAAGCTACGAAAGCTACATGAAACTTCGCCACAACCTTCCCCAAGGCTTTGAAATGTGGGCAACCGTAACCACAAACTACCTGCAGCTAAAAACAATCTGCATCCAGCGCAAAGCCCACCGCAACCGCGAAGACTGGAACAACTTCATAAGCGCCTGCTACTCAATGCCCCGCTTTAGAGAGCTAACAGGCCTTTCCGGCAAAGAATGGGACATAGTAAGTTAGAGGTAAAAGAACTTTCCCAAAGCGAAAGCTGCTTTTATTATTTCGCAAACAAATGACGCGCCCTCCATGGCGCTACATGTTCAAGTTAATAAGAAGCCCCGGAAAGCCCGTAACAAGAAGCCTCTCGCAAGGGGCAGTTAAAATAAAAAAGCCGCTCCAAGAAAAAAAGAACAATAGGCTTAATTCCTTGGACGGCCATTTCCCGCTAACATTCATAGATTCCGAAGCAAGTTCGGAATGACAGTTTTGCAACAGGCTCCGTTATTTAGAACTTGCAATGTCGCAGATGATTTTTACGCACTGGTCAATGCCAAGGGAAGATGAATCCAGGCAGAGGTCGTAGTAGCGGCTGTCTCCAAACTCGGTGTTGGTGTAGTAGGAGCAGTACTTGCGACGCCTCTTGTCTACGGTGCGGATGTTTGCAATTATCTGCTGCTCGGTCTTTTCCGGCATTTTTTCCTGCTTTAGGCGCATTGCCCTCCAGTAAAGGTCTGCGTGGATAAAGACGTGCAGGGAATCGTCGTATTCGGAGAGGATGCTGTTTGCATTGCGGCCAACGATTACGCATTTTCCGTGCTCGCCAATCTTCCGGATAACGTCCCTCTGGGCGGTAAAGAGCCTTTCGTTAAGCGGGGCATTGTACATGTCAAAGAGGCTCTGGGTAAAGCCAAAGTTCATGGGCACAACCTCGTCCATGTTGAGCACTTCGTCCATGCCAACATTCGCTTTCTTTGCCGCCTGAATAATCAGCTCCTTGTCAAAATATTCAAAGCCCAATTTTTCTGCAACGCGGGTTCCTATTTCTCCACCGCCGGCACCAAATTCGCGGCTTATCGTTATCAATTTTTTCATACGGCCACCTCAAAAAAATTTGTTCACAAAACCTTGTTCAAAAAACTGATTGTGCGCTCCTGCTTGGGGTTCTTTAAAACCTCGTCAGGGGTGCCCTGCTCTATAATGTAACCGCCGTCCATAAAGACAACCCTGTCTGCAACCTCACGGGCAAATCCAATTTCGTGGGTTACTACAACCATGGTCATTCCGCCTTTTGCAAGTTCCTTCATTACAGAAAGAACTTCGCCTACCATCTCCGGGTCAAGGGCGCTGGTGGGTTCATCAAAAAGCATTATGGAAGGATTCATTGCAAGTGAACGAGCTATTGCAACGCGCTGCTTCTGTCCGCCGGAAAGCTGCTGGGGGTAGCTCTGGGCCTTGGAGTCAAGCCCTACCCTCTTTAGCAAAGCCATGCCTGCTTCTTCTGCTTCTGCCTTGCTCATCTTTTTTAGCTCCACCGGGGCAAGCATTATGTTCTGCAAGACCGTCATGTTGGGAAAGAGGTTAAAGTGCTGGAATACCATGCCAATGTTTTCGCGCACTTTGTTTATGTTCACCTTTTTGGAATTGATGTCCGTGCCGTTAACAATTATTGTTCCTGATGTAGCAGTCTCCAGTTTGTTAAGGCAACGGAGGAAGGTGGACTTGCCGCTTCCGCTTGGGCCAATTACGACGATTACTTCGCCCTGGTGAATGTCTATGCTTATGTCCTTGAGAACCTCAAGCTTTTCAAAATTCTTTTTTAGATTCTCAACGTGAATCTTTACCTCTGAATTATTTGTCGCCAATCTTGATTCTCCTTTCCAGGACTTTTGCTGCCCGGCTCAAAGATACAATAACAATCATGTAAAGCAAGCCAACGATTGCCCAGGTTTCCAAACTGCGGAATGTGTTTCCCGCTATTGTCCGTCCTGTATTTGTAAGCTCCGGATACCCGATTACGGAAAGAATCGAAGTGTCCTTGAGGGTAATTATAAACTGATTTATTATGGAAGGAATCATCACTTTGAATGCCTGTGGAAGGATTACCCTTCTCATGCTGGTTCCATAAGAAAGGCCAAGAGACCTGGCCGCTTCCATCTGCCCCTTGTCTATGCTTTCTATTCCCGCGCGGAAAATTTCTGCCATGTAGGCTCCGCAGTTCATTGCAAGGGCTATGGTTCCAGCCTGGAGTGCGGGGAGGCGGAAGTTTGGTATTATCCTCTTCATTCCCTGGGGAACGCCAAAGTAAATAAAAAATGCCAGTACAATAAGAGGAACGCCTCGTATCGCGTCTACATAAATAGTGCCAACAGCGTTAAGGGCCTTGTTGCGGCTTACATTGCAGAGGGCAAAGATAAGGCCTATAATCATGGCAAAGACAAGTGCAAGCAGGGCAAGAAGCAGAGTGTTGGCCAGCGAGGATGCCAGCATTAAAAAATATGTTTTAAAAATAGAAATCATTGTCTGCAATACTCCGGTAAGAAAAAAGGCAGCCTTTGCTTCTAAAACAGAAATTGTCTTTTGTAAACAAGGCTGCCCAAATCCAAACAAAGCCGTATATCGAATAACAATTAACCGTCACCCTGAACTGCTACGCCATATTCGCACACACTTGTTACGAATATGGATTCAGGTCTGTACCGCCATACAAGCGCTGGCATTTACAGATTCCCGGGTTCTTCGCAACGAAGTTTCCAGCTAGCCCAAGAATGACAGGACTGTTAAACTCGAAATAGAAGCTTAAAAAAAACTACTTCAGGTATTTGTCAAGAATCTTCTGGTAAGTTCCGTCTGCGCGGATGTTCTTAAGACCTGCGTTGAACATATCCAAAAGTTCCTGGTTCTTTTTGTCCATGATTGCAAAGCCATAAGGTGCACCTTCGCTTTCCATTCCGGCCGGAATCTTAAGGGCAAGCTTTGCGTCCTTGATGTTTGCTGCCATAATAGGTGTATCTTCTACGCAGGCATCAGAGTTTCCAAGGATTACGTCCTGGTACATTGTAGGGGAGTCTTCAAAAACAACAACATCGTAGCCGTACTTGCTCTTGAGCTTGTTTGCAAAGTCCATACCTGCTGTTCCGTTCTTTACGGCAACCTTTTTTCCCTTAAGGTCATCAAACTTGCTGATGGAAGAATTTGCCGCAACAACGAATGTCTGGGTTGCGTTATAGTAGCCGTCGCTAAAAATCCAGCCAGAGTCAATGCGCTCCTGCTTGATTGTGGCACCTGCAATAAGTGCGTCTGCCTGTCCAACCTGAACAGCTGCAACGCCACCGTCCCAGCCAAGGCTCTGCAAGTCGTAGCTAAAGCCCTGATCCTTTGCAACGGCTGCAAGAATGTCTACGTCAATTCCAACAAATTCATTGTTTTCGTTAGTGTATTCAAAAGGACGGAATGCTGTGTCCGTAGCTACAATCCATGTTTTTCCAGAAGCAGATGCTCCGTCTCCGGCCTTCTTTTCTTTCTTGCTGCATGACGTAAGGGCAGTCAAAGCCGCCACAGCCATTAAAGAAAGTACAATCTTTTTCATATTAAAACTCCTTTGCTATAAAGCTCCTTGATTTTACAATTTTTATTAATGAATGGCAACAGATAAAGGGATGTGACTTTTTTCTTGCGGCAGTTTTTATTGCTAAGGGCTTTCCGGGGTTCCGCGGGCCCCTACCCGCTCCATTACTCCACTACGTTCCGCAACGGCTCCGCCGCCCCTCCAATCCCGGCCGTGCTTGGCTTTGCAAAAGGCTAGTTCATTTTGCTAAGTTCGGCATCTATTTCTTCCCTTGAATGCAAAAGACCCGTGTTTATTCCGGGACAAGTCTTAGCTTCTTCTTTCCAAGTGTCCTCGCTTTTTAGGACGCTTTTCCAGAAGGGGTAGGTCCTGCACTGAAGTGGGCGTGCCTGGTATGCAGAGCATCCTCCCTTTTCCCAGAGGATGCAGTTGTTGTTGCTTAGGTCGCGAAGGCTTAGGAAAGTTGAACCGTCATAATCTTCCACGCGGCGGCAGTAGACCTGCAAAAACTGTTCTTCGGTAAGGCCAGACCATTCAACAAGACGGTCAAGGTCTTCTTTTGAAAGGCGCACAACTCCCGCAAAACCGCAGCAGCAGTAGGAGCATTGCTTGCAGCTAAATTTTAGGCCGTCTTTGTAAAAGGGTTCTTCCATAGGGGACAAATCCTAGTTGCCGTGGTGCTGGCACTTGGCTTCAAAGTTGCCCTTAAGCTGGCCTTTTGCAAAAAGAGCGGCTGCTTCGTCTGCAGAACCGGTAATTCCCGGAATCTCTTTTAGACCAGAAGCGGCAATGGCATCTATTGCACCCTGACCACGGTTACCCAGAATAAGTGTTTCCACTCCAAGGCTTTTGAGGTATGGGGGCAAGGCATGGTGTCCGTTTCCGCCGTTATCGATTACCTGGGAATTTAAAACCTGGCCATTCTCTATTTCGTAAAGCTTAAAATACTGGGTTTTACCAAAATGCTGGAAAACATTTCCGCTTTCCTTTTCGTAAGTAACTGCAATTTTCATGGCTACATATTAAAGAGTATGTGAAATTTATTCAAGGAAGTTTAGTTTGAATCCTAAAAACAATGCGGGGAACTTCGTTGCAACCTACGCGGGGAACTTCGTTGTAATTTACGCGGGATTGGAGGGGCCGCCGCAGGCGGTTGCTGTTGGGTGAGACTGGGCTTTGCCCGGTCGAACCCCAGCAATGGAGGCGAAAGCCGGAACCCCGCAAAGCCCGTGGCGCAGAGGCATGTTGGCCGAGTTAGCAAGGAAACAGTTGGTAGAGCAGGAAAAAGTTCGTCCTAAAAAATCATAAAAATTTTTTGCCTGCCACTAGTTCATAGCTTTGCCGGGTAAGATTGCACAAGCTTTCAAAATCCGTTGCGGCCGTCAGCAAGACTGTAATCCAGTGCTTTTTGTTCATGTGCCATGCCGGAAAGACGAATTTTTTGTTGACCAGGTCTTTTATTTTTTCCGGGTCGGCTTTTAAGTTTACAACCCAGACTTCTTCCTCTGCAGCAGAAGAAAGTGACAGCTGGCGGAATTTTATCTTCATTATTAAGGCAAACCATTTTCCGCCGGGGCAGCGGTAGACTGAATAGTCAGGGCTGTCTTGCCAGGGAAAGTCTGGATCTGCATTGAATTTTTCTTTTAAAAATTCCAGGTACTTTTCTTTTGGCGATGAAGTTTTAAAGCAGCTCTTACGGAATTCTTTTACAAGTTCAAGAACCTGTTCACGGATTTTTGCAAGAAAGGCTCCGTTTGCGCGGGGCATGTCAAAGAGGGCATATTTTTCGTCTGTTTCAGAATCAAAAACTTCCGCCGTAAGACTTTCCAAAGATGAATTTATTTTTAGGAGCACATAAAAATCTTCGCAGGGTGGCCTTAGGCTTTTCTTGCAGATGAATCCATCGCTTTGCTTTTTAAAACCAAATTTGGGGAAGGATTTTTCACATGCAAGTGCGGAAGAAAAAATATAGCTTAAGTCCATAAAAAATGATTGTTTGCAAAAAAAGCTTGCCCAGAAATCAACTGCAATTTCAGGACAAGCTCTTTCTTGTTAAGCGGATTTTAGAAGGCCGCCAAAGTTTTTTCTATTCTTGCAATGGATTTTTCCACACCAAGAATCAGGATTGAACCCATGAGCGGAGGGCTTACGCGGCTACCTGTTACGGCCATGCGGATTGGCATCATAAAGTCGCCAAGCTTAATGCCAAGTTCCTCTGCACACTGCTTTGCAAGGGCTTCGCTTGCCTCGTGGTCAAGGGACGGAAGCTGCTTTACAAAATCCTTTGCCTTTTCAAGAACAGCCTTTGTCTTTTCCTCGTCAAGCTTTTTGGGAATGATGTCTGTCTTTGGAGGAACTGCCGGTTCTGTAAAGAGGAAGTGAACCATTTCCGCAGCATCGGTAAGGAAGTGGAGTCTTTCCTTGATGAGCGGCATAAGCTTTAGAAGGGCTGCCTTTACGTCTGCACTGGACATGCCCATGCTCTTGTCTACGCAAACAGGTTCTCCGTCTTCTCCCAATGCAACGCCAGAATATTCAGGGCCTACCTTTGGCTTTGGCTGGGGATTGTCCGGGTTTATCTCAAGGGCTGCGTCTCCAGTTCCTGTAATGAAAGGAAGCGTCCACTTGTAAAGGTCTTCGTCGGAAAGCAGGCGGATGTACTGGCCGTTGTACCATTCAAGCTTTTTGTAGTCAAAAACGGCAGGTGCCTTGTTCAAGTGTTCAAGCTTAAAGTTCTTGGCAAGTTCGTCCAGTGTGTACATGTCCCTGCCGTCTTCATAAGAGCAGCCCAAAAGTGCCACGTAGTTTACGATTGCCATTGGCAGGTAGCCGCGGGCACGGAATTCGTTAAGGGATGTAGAGCCGTGCCTCTTGCTAAGCTTTTTACCGTCGGAACCGTTTACCATAGGAAGGTGGCAGAATTCCGGGTGTTCCCAGCCGAATGAGCGGTACATCTGCACGTGAAGCGGAGTGGAAGGAATCCATTCCTGGGCACGCATTACGTGGCTTATGTGCATAAGGTGGTCGTCCACAATGTTTGCCAAGTGGTAGGTTGGGAAGCCGTCGCTCTTTAAGAGGACTGGGTCCGGGGAAATGTCCTCGTTCTTCCATTCAATGTCACCAAGCAAATGGTCGTGGAAAATGGTCTTTCCTTCCAGCGGAACCTTAAGGCGGATTACGTAGGGCTTTTTTGCGTCAAGGTTTGCCTTGATTTCTTCCGCGGTAAGGTGGCGGCAGTTGCGGTCGTATCCCGGTGGCAGCTTGTTTTCTGTCTGAATCTTTCTTATGCGCTCAAGACGCTCGCTGTCGCAGAAGCAGTAGTAGGCTTCTCCTTTTTCCACAAGTTCCTGTGCGTATTTTTTGTAAAGCTCAAAGCGTTCACTCTGAACATAGGGGCCGTATTCCCCGCCCTTTTCTCCGCCCTCGTCCCAGTCAATGCCAAGCCATGCCATTGTGTCGTAAAGGTTCTGGACGTATTTTTCGTCATAGCGCGTGCGGTCTGTGTCTTCCAGGCGCAAAATGAACTTGCCGTTTTTGGAGCGGGCAAAAAGATAGTTGAACAGTGCGGTGCGTACTCCGCCGATGTGCTGCATTCCCGTAGGAGACGGCGCGTAACGTACTCTGACTTCATCGGACATATAATTTACCTCTGACTTATTATAGTAGAAAAATTGCTTACTCCAACTATACCGATTTT
>JAFXWC010000061.1 GCA_017534445.1 Treponema sp. | reverse complement strand
CAACACGACTATTCCTACAAAGAAGAGCCAGGTCTTCTCTACAGCGGCAGACGGACAGACAGCTGTTACGATTCACGTTCTTCAGGGTGAGCGCGAAATGGCCAGCCAGAACCGCACTCTTGGCAACTTTGACCTTGTTGGCATTCCACCGGCACCACGCGGCGTTCCACAGATTGAAGTTACCTTCGACATCGATGCAAACGGCATCGTAAAGGTTTCTGCAAAGGATTTGGGAACAGGCAAGGAGCAGAAGATTCAGATTCAGAACTCATCTGGCCTTAGCGAAGAAGAAATCAACCGCATGGTAAAGGATGCAGAAGCCAACGCAGAGAGCGACAAGAAGAAGAAGGAAGAAGTCGAGACTAAGAACGAAGCAGACAGCCTCGTTTACCAGTCAGAAAAGTCCCTCAAGGATTATGGCGACAAGATTTCTGCGGACGACAAGGCCAAGATTGAAGCTGCAATCAAGGAACTTAAGGACGCAATCGCTTCTAATAATATAGAAGAAATGAAGAAGAAGACGGAGAACCTTAAGCAGGCATCTTACAAGCTTGCAGAGGAAATCTACAAGGCTCAGGGTGCACAGGCTGGTGCAGGTGCCGGGGCTGCTGGAGCAAATCCGGGAGCAGGTGCTGGGGACTCAGGTGCAAACGCCGGTTCTTCAAACGCAGGCAGCAAGTTCGACAAGGGCAGCGCTGACGACGTTCAGTACGAAGTCCACGACGACAAATAAAAGCGCCTGAAAAAAAGAGAATTTATTTTTTGATATGGATGGTAGCCTCTTTTGCTCTACCATCCATATCTTTTTGAAGTCGCTGTCATGCCTTTGCGCCACCGCCCTTTCGGGGTTCCGGCATTCGCCTTCATTGCCTTGCCGCCACTTCGTTCTGGCTGCGGCAACCCGCCTGCGGCGGGCCCCTACACGGCGGCATAGGCTGTCCGTCTTCCAATAAAAACGCTTATTTGATATACTGTTCCGGAAAAGTTTTAGGATTAAGAAGATGGCTAACAAACGTGATTATTATGAAGTTTTGGGCATTGATAAAAGTGCCGACAAAGAAACAATAAAAAAAGCTTACCGCAAACTGGCAATCAAATATCACCCCGACCGAAACCCTGGCAACAAGGAAGCGGAAGACAAATTCAAGGAAGCTACAGAAGCATACGAAGTTCTTAGCGATGACCAGAAGAGGCCTATCTACGACCAGTACGGTTTTGCAGGCCTTGACGGAATGGGTGGCGGCGGTGGACAGGGCTATAGCCATGCCTTCCACGACTTTAGCGACATTTTTGGCGGAGACGGTGGCGGTTTCTCTGACATCTTCGAAAATTTATTTGGCGGAATGGGTGGCTTTGGCGGCTCATCACGTTCAAGAAGGGACAGCAACGACGGTGCAAGCCTTCGCTACGACTTGGAAATAGACTTTAAGGATGCAGTCTACGGTTGCAAGAAAGACATACGCTTTAGCCACAAGGAGACTTGTGCTTCCTGCGGCGGAACAGGCGGTGCCCCGGGTTCCAGCAAAAAGACCTGCGGTACTTGCGGCGGTTCAGGCCAGGTAAGAAGAAGCGCGGGCTTCTTTGCGGTTCAGCAGACATGTCCAACATGCGGCGGAAAGGGTACTGTAATAGACAAGCCTTGCTCTGCATGCCGCGGAACAGGTCTTCAGGACAAGGAAAAGCGCGTTACAATCACAATCCCGGCTGGCGTTGACGACGGAAAGCGCATATCACTTCCTCATCTTGGCAATGCTGGCACAAACGGCGGTTCCACCGGCGACCTTATCATCGTAATACATGTAAGCCAGGACCGCTTCTTTGAGCGTGACGGCAACGACCTTTACTGCGCACTGCCAATCAGCTTGAGTCAGGCTGCCTTGGGTGCAGACGTTAACCTTACAACTTTGGACGGCAGAAAGATTACCCTAAAGATTCCGTCTGGAACAACCCAGGGCAAGCTTCTCCGTATAAAAGACGAGGGTGTTCCTTTTACAAATTCATCAAGGAAGGGCGACCTTTACGTAAAGATAATCGTGCAGCTTCCAACAAAGCTTACCCGCCAGCAGATTGCGGTCATGGAAGAATACGCGCGTCTTGAAAACGCCACAACTTCCCCAAACCTCATTCCGCTTGAAAATCTTACACGATAGAATTTGCAAAGTTGCCATACTTTTGTTCAGTTCAGTTTTAGCGGGCGTTGCGGGCGGCGATTGAGCCCGCAGAGGGGGTAGGACGCAACGAAGTGCGGCCGCAGGGGGAGACTTCCCCCTCATGGATTCTAATTATTCAAAACTCTTTTCCCTTGATAGATTTTTTCTAGACAGATGGACTAAAACTTAAAATTGTGATTATATATAGATAGTTTTTAAATTTTAATCGGCAATTGTATAGGAATAAGAATATGGCAGAAAATATGGAAGATCCACGCTTGGATAATGAACACTGGGCGGACGTGCTTGTACAGGCACTCCCTTACTTTAAGCACTGGTGCGGAAAAATCGTCGTTGTAAAATACGGCGGAAACGCTATGCTAAACGAAGACCTCAAGGCAGACGTAATGGAAGACATTGTTCTTCTTAACACGATAGGAATCCACGTGGTTCTTGTCCACGGCGGCGGTCCTGAGATAAACAATATGCTCAACAAAATTGGCAAGGAAAGCAAATTCGTAAACGGCTTGCGCTACACCGACGCGGAGACCATGGAAGTTGTTCAGATGGTTCTTACCGGTAAGCTTAACAAGGACATAGTCGGCATGATTTTGCAGGAAGGCGGAAAGGCTGTCGGTTTGAGCGGCGTTGACTCTGGCCTGCTCCGTGCAAAGAAAATTGACAAGGACGGTGCAGACCTGGGCTTTGTGGGCGAAGTAACGGAAGTAAACCCAGAGATTTTGCTTTCACTTATAGCACAGGGCTTTATCCCGGTAGTTTCTACAGTTGCCCTTGGCGAAACTGGCGACACCAACCGCTACAACATAAACGCAGACACTGCCGCTGCAAAGATTGCGGTTGCGCTCAAGGCAGAAAAATTCGTTCAGCTTACCAACGTTCCCGGTGTGCTCCGAGACATAAACGATCCGTCTTCCTTGATTCAGCGAATCCACCTGGCAGACGTTCAGGGCTTTATAGATGACGGTACGATTGCAGGCGGCATGATTCCAAAAATTGAATGCTGCATGCTTGCGCGAAACGGCGGCGTTCCAAGAACCCACATCATCGACGGACGAGTTCCACATTCACTTCTTATAGAAATGTTCAGCGACCGCGGTATTGGAACGATGATATACTAAAGTTTTTTTACAGGAGAAAGACATGGGTAGCAAAAAGGTTTTGAACAATTACGGTTCATTCGACATAACATTCAAAAGCGGAAAGGGCTCAACCCTTACAGACGTAAACGGAAAAAAATACATAGACTTTCTTTCGGGCATTGCGGTAAACTGCCTTGGCCACGGCTACAAACCACTTGTTAAGGCAATAGCAAAGCAGGCTTCAAAGCAGATCCACATCTGCAACTATTTTCTAAGCGACGTTGGCGTTGCCTATGCAGACTCCCTGCTTAAAGCTACAGGCTACAGCGGAGTATTCTTTGGCAACAGCGGTGCAGAGGCAAACGAAGCTGCAATAAAGCTTGCCCGCAAGTACGGCCAGCTTACAGGCGGAGACTCAAAAAAGACAATAGTAACGCTTGAACGCTCCTTCCACGGACGCACCCTTGCAACAATAAAGGCTACCGGCCAGGAAAAATTCCACCCGGCATGTTTTGCCCCATACCCGGTCGGCTTCAGGACAATCAAGGCCAATGACTTTGACGGCCTAAAAGAAGCTTTCGACTCCAACACCTGCGCACTCCTTATGGAATGTGTTCAGGGCGAAGGCGGGGTCATTCCCCTGGACAAGGAATGGGCACAGGCAGCGGCAAAGGCAGCACGTGAAGCTGGAGCCCTTGTTATGTGCGACGAAGTTCAGACCGGAATCGGCAGGACAGGAACCTTCCTTGCAAGCGAACAGCTGGACATAAACGCGGATGTTGTTACCCTGGCAAAGGGAATTGCAGGCGGAGTTCCAATGGGGGCTTGTCTTTTCCGCAACAAGGCGGCAGATGTCTACACAGCGGGAGACCACCAGTCAACATTCGGCGGTAACCCCTTGGCATGCGCAGCGGCCCAGGTTGTGCTCAACACGGTAAACACACCGTCTTTCCTTGCTTCCGTAGTGGAGAAGGGCGAGTACACAAGGAAAACCATCGCTTCATGGAACATAAAGGAAGTAACGGAAATCCGCGGCAAAGGCCTTATGACAGGTGTTCAGATGCAGGACGGAATTAACCCTGCGGAAATAGAAAAGAAGTGCCTTGAAAAGGGACTTTTGTTCAGCACGGCAGGTGAACATACATTGCGCCTTGTTCCTCCGCTCAACATAAGCCAAAAGGAACTCAATGCCGGTCTTGAAATTTTACGCTCCGTTTTGTATCATGACTAAATGAAAAACCGCATAGTAGCCGTTCTTTTTATTGTAGCCATAGCAACGATCGCTCTCTTTGTAATACACGAGCAGTATTTTTCCGTGGAAAAGAAAGAAACTGCCGTGTCCAAGATAGTCATTCCCCAGGTGCAAAAGCAGGTTGAGGATGAGGCTTCGGAAGAGCTTCAGATTGGCACGGAAGAAGGTGTGTCTTCCCTTGTTCCACTTAAAAGCGACGAAACCCTCTTTGGCACGCTAAGCATGGACTTTGACGGTGACGGTTATGACGACCAGGTGAATGCCGTAAAGAATTCATCCTCCCCGGCCATGCAGCTTTTGATTGGACTGTACAATCCTTCTACAAAGGCTTACGAACGCTCAGCCATGCTTGTTACCGAAATCCAGCAGGCGCGTACTTTTTCCTATACAGGCATGGACATCACGGGCGAACACCGCACGGCCCTTGTCTACCAGGGCTTTTTGGAAAACGGCGACTCCGTTATGCAGGTATACCACATCCTCCGCTCATCGGCATCTTCAGCCCCGGTTCTAAAGAGAATCGCATCCCTAAGGGCGGACGGAACCATCTTCATCCAGCAGATAGAACGCGACGACTCATACCTTTCCGACCAGACCACTGGTGCAAGCTACGTAATCTGGGTCTACGGCTCCGATTCAGCAAACAAGGAAAGCGCAGACCAGCTCCAGACCCGCTGGGAATGGAACCGCAACAGCCAGCTCTACGAGATAAGGCAGCAGGAGCGCATAACCGGAAACCTTATTGCTGCCCGCGAACTTGCAAAAATTCAGGACGGAACTGTTGCAACCTTTGCAAATTTCTTGGAAGGCCTTTGGTACAAGACAGAAAACCGTGGATCCCAGGTTCACTACATATTCTTTGACTGGAACGAAGACCGCCAGATTGTCTTTTTGGACGGAGGCGAAGAAGGTGTCTTTGACTGGCACAATTCAAATGTAAGGCGCAACGGCATGTATATTTCCACCACAAACCTGGAAATAGAAAACCTCCAGCGCCGCATAGACATATCACTTATTTCCAAAGACCAGATCCGCATCCACGTGCAGGACGATGTTCGCATGTACTTTAGCGAAAGCTCCTCATGGGACGGCTACTACAAGAAGGTGAATTTTACTTCCAAGCTTACGAAAAAAGAGGGCAAGGAAGAGCTGTCTGCAAAGAAATATATAGAAGACTTGGAAAAGGCATCATCCTGGAAAACTGCCGAAGGAACTGTAGTTAAGTTTTCGGACGGAAACTACAACGCCATCGGTGACTCCGTAAACGACAACGGCATTTATTCCTCCATACAGATGGAAGGCCAGGCTTTTATACAGTTTAGGTCTTTTACCGGAACACCACTTTTGAACGGAATATACCTTTTGTCACGTTCTCCAGACGAAGGGGTAGTGGAGGAAGGAGCAATAATCCTTCGCCCCTATGTGCTAACCCCTTCTGCT
Organism: Treponema sp.; assembly: GCA_017534445.1. Taxonomy (GTDB): domain Bacteria; phylum Spirochaetota; class Spirochaetia; order Treponematales; family Treponemataceae; genus Treponema_D. The sequence goes on along the minus strand of JAFXWC010000061.1, from coordinate 9,421 downwards.
TCTTATCCTTCGCGCGACAAAATGCTAGTCCTTATGAGCAACGATTAGTCAGCCGGCACTATGTCCACCCAGTCAATAAGTATTTGTGCGTTTGCCTTTGTCTGAGTCCCGGATTTTATGTTCAAGCCTATGAATTTGTTCTTTTCCATGGCATTTTTGTTCAGCTTGAAAGTGACAGTTTTTGCGCCAAGGCTTGCAATTTTGTCCCTAAAGTTAAGTTCTATCGTATGCCAGCCAGCGCCTATGTCGTCAAAGCTGAAATTTTCGATTGGTCCCCTAAGTTTTATCTTGTAGAGGCCTTCAGTCATAAAGTAGGAGACGAAATTTAGGTTTGCAAGCTCTTTGTGGGCCGCAAGTTCAGCCGGAATGTAGATGTGGATTCTGAGCACGGAGCCGGAAAGGTTGTAGACCTGATCCTTGTCGCGGGCAGTTCCCAGCAGAATTCCGTATTCCTTGCCGTCAGAAAGGTCAAGGTTTGCGGTTAGCATGCGGTTCTTGTTGCCGGCGTTAACAAACGAAACCACGTCCGGGTCGTCATTCGTCTTAAGATAAACGGTTTCGTCGTTCAACTCTTGCATTCCTTCCCAAAGTTTTGTCTTCATTTTGTAAAAATTGTTGGCAAGAAGGTTTTTGCCCTTTTTACTGCCGGATTTTTCGATTACGGAAGGAGGAACCGTGATGTTGAGCCTGTCCGGGTCTGAATATTTTTCCGAAACAGGCACCTTGTACTTCTTCTTTGCATTTCCCGCATCGTCGCTTTTTATACTCCTGCATGCCGTTATGATGCAGATAATGGCGGCAACCACCCCAAGAATAATCTTTTTGGTCTTAGAATTCAAATTTAGCATAAATATCCCCTGCTTTACTATCGGAATTTTTCCATGCATTTTTTACTCTTGCCTTTTTACTTTACTTTCTTGGACTGTGATTTTTAGGACGGTAGTCCTGCTTGCTCTACCATTTAGTTTCTTGGCTAATTCGACCGAATGAGCCTTTGCGCCACCCGCTTTCCAGGGCTACGCTACCGCTCCGGCCCGCCTAAAGGCGGTCTTGCCTGCGGCAACCCTTCCAATCGGGCGTATGACCTAAAAAAATCCCTCCATGGATTTTTTTAGGTATCGGAGATTTGCTCTGCAAATCTCCGGGCTGCTAAGTCGCCCCTCCATGGGCTCTTTACGGATTGGCAAGAAAAAATTCCGTTCCCTGAGCCCGTCGAAGGGAACATCCCAAAAAAACATTCGAATTTACCGTATATACATATTTTTCTTATCTGGTTTACATAGGAAAAATATGTAAAGAAAGCACTGGAATGGAGGAACACAACGATAGCAAGTGCGACAAAAATCCCTCCATGGGCTTTTTACGGATTGGCAAGAAACAATTCCGTTCCCTGGGCTCGTCGAAGGGGACATTCCCAAAAAAAACTTGACTTTTGGCAAACTGCTTGTTATATTATAAAAGAATCGGGGGTGTACCGGTTTCGACAGACAGGAGTAATCTTGTGCTGCAGGTGAGGCTGTCGCCTGGTCTCTGATACAGACGAAAACAATAACTGCAAAACGTAGAGAAGACGACGAGTCTGAAAACGAACAGTTAGCTCTTGCTGCCTAACTTAAGGCACTGAGAGCCGGAATTTATGCTGCGCTGTTCCTAGCGGTGTAAAATTCTGTCACAAATAGGGACTTGCCTTGCAGAATGTGCGGGTTCTGCCCGGGACGCTGAGCAATCGGCCATCCGTAATAAGGAGACGACGCCTTTGAAGCCGCTACCGTCTCCCGACAAATACCTCGCTTCAATAAACCTGTAGAGGCACCTGCTTAGCCTGCTTGGACGGGAGTTCAACTCTCCCCATCTCCAACAAACATAGTCCCTTTTTTTACATAAGCAAATGTAAAAAAGGGACTTTTCTTATTTAAAAGAGTTGAACTCCCCGGAGAGAGCGCCGACCAAAGGGAGGAAAAGGCGGCAAGGATGCCGCCGACAGCGAACGCAGGCGGTCGAAAAGAGCGAACAGGAGGTGAGCGAATGAAGACAGTTCAACTCTCCCCATCTCCAACAAACACAGTCCTTTTTTTTACATAAGCAAATGTAAAAAAAGGGACTTTTCTTATTTAAAAGAGTTGAACTCCCCGGAGAGAGCGCCGACCAAAGGGAGAAAAAAGCGGCAAGGATGCCGCCGACAGCGAACGCAGGCGGTCGAAAAGAGCCTAAAATCACATTAAAAGCGAACGCAACATTCAAAAACGCAGCGGTCACTTTCTTTTATATGAATATAAGTTTTTCCCTTTGTTTCAGCATCATTGCGGCGGAAAACTTTAAGAGTCTGGCCTTCGCGGCTTTCACCTGTATAATGAACTTCAAGATCCTTAATTTCATGCGACTGCAAAAAATCATCATTAAAAACACAAAGAGCAAGCTTAATGTATTCAATGTTGTTCATGTGATGCGACATGTCTATATGGCAGGAACGGATAATCTGCTCAAAGACAAATTCTTCATCCTTAAAATCCGACGGAAATCTTTCAAAGGTCTCGTTATAAACCGGGGAAGGAAAATTTTCTTTTGGATATGGAAGCTCGGTAAGCTTTTGCGGGCGGTGGCTTTCAAGGCTCAAAACACAGGCTTCCTGATTTGCAACAAGCAGGCGCTTTCCGTTTTTGTCTGCAATTTCTGTATTGACGTGAGTGCGCATTCCAAGGTTGTCAATTGGAAAAGTCCTCGCTGTAACAATTTCGCGCCAGTCAGGGCGTCGTTCAAAATGAACCTTAGTCTTTGTAAAGACCCAGAAGTCATTGAATTTTTCGCGGTAAACAACGCCGTCGCATCCCATTGCGTTAAAACATTCAGTAAGATTGTCCTGAACCATAAGCACGGACTGGGCAATGCCCATGCGCACTGTTGAATCAATAAAAGCCGAAGAAATCTCGCGCTCGCTTGTAAAAGTAAGTTTTTCAAAAGTTGCCATAAAATCATTATATCAAAAAAAACATTCATTGGGAAAGCACAGGTTTGCTGCTGCCAGTTTGCTGGGCAAGATTCTGCACATGAGAGATCTTATCCTAGCTCTTTATTTCCGTATAAACTCTTTGTCTGATTCCGGGACTCCACCTTGGTCAGAAACAAAGCGCTCAACCGTCATGTGCAAATCGTATTTTTCGCGCAGTTCGGCAATTGTTTTCATCATAGGACTTGCGTGATGAATGTCTATGGCTTTTTGGTCTTCCCACTGGTCAATCAAAAGGACTGTTTTGTTGGGGCTGGCGTCAAAAAGAGGCAGGTAGTATTCATACCTCAGGTTGCCTTTTTCTGCCCTGATTTTTTCTACAGTGCCGCTTTCCGTCATTTCTTTTGCAAAATCGAGTGCGGCGTTTCCTTTTCCAGTGTATCTAAGATTTACTGTTATGCTCATTTATTTTCTCCAAATATTAGTGCCTTGCAAGAAGATGGGCTGTGAGGGCAAAGAAAAGTCTGCTTCTTATGTGTTAACTTCCGCAGAATCTTACTTTAGCGCCCCTTCAACATACTTTTTGATGTCTGCACCACTGCCGCGGGTAAAATCTTTTCCGCCCTTAAAGTCTGCTCCTTTTGCAAACTTTGCAAGGTCACTTCCGCTTCGTCCAAGTTTGCTTCCGCCACTTGTGCAAAGGGTAACAAGTTTCTTGCCGTTCCAGTTTTGGCTTTCTACAAAAGTGTAAACGATTTTTGGAGCATAAGCCCACCAGATGGGGTAGCACAAAATTACCGTGTCGTATTTTGCAATGTCCATTTTGTTTGCTATTGCCGGGCGACTTTTTGGGTCGTTGCATTCAATGGAAGAGCGTGATTTTTTATCGTGCCAGTTCAAGTCTGCATCACTGTATTTTTGAACAGGCTGAATTTCAAAAATATCTGCACCCATTGCTTTGGCCGCATCTTTTGCCATACGCTCTGTGGTTCCTGTTGCGCTAAAATAGACGACCGCCACGCTTCCTGTACTTCCAGCGCTTCCTGCGGTTCCTGAGCCTGTTGAAGGAGTCGAAGGAGCAGCAAATACTCCCGCCGTAACAATGCCTCCGATTAAAAGTGAAAGAATAAGTTTTTTCATAAAATTTCCTCCGTAATTATTACCAGTTTTCATACCGTAACCCTGTATCAAGTGCGGAAAGTTTTTCCATTTCGCTTTCGGTAAGTTCAAAATACCACACATCAAAGTTTTCTTCAATGTGAGAAGGGTTTGAGCTTCCGGGAATTGCTATATAGCCTGACTGCAAATGCCAGCGGACAATGATTTGTGCAGCTGTCTTTTTGTGCGCTTTTGCAATTTGCAAAACCAAAGGATTTTGAAGGTGCTCAGAAGTGTGCCCCCGGCCACCAAAAGGATAATAGCTTTCTATATAGATTCCTTTTTTTGCTGCCCAATCCCTAAGCTTTTTGTTCTGATATTTTAAGTGGTTTTCGTTTTGAATGACGGCCGGCGGAATTTCAAAATCGTTAATGAAGTGAGAGGCCGATTTTTCCGTGTAGAAATTTGAAATGCCTATTGAGCGGATCTTTCCCTCCTTAACCGCACGGATCATTGCCTTGTAAACAGCGTCGTCTCCAGAGCTGGATCCATGCTGATGCAAAAGGCATAGGTCAATGTAGGAAAGTCCAAGCTTTTTAAGAGAGTCATCAATGTCTCTGTCTGGTGAATTGCTCCACGGGACAAGTTTTGTTGTAACGAAAATTTCTTCGCGCTTGCAGATTCCGTCCTTTATTGCGCTGCGGATTGCATTGCCAACTTCTTCTTCGTTGCCATAGTAGCGGGCTGTATCAATTAGCCGGTAGCCCGATTTGAGCGCTGCATAAACAGCCTTTTCGCAACTTTTGCCTGTGAGCGTCCAGGTTCCCAAGCCGAGTGTTGGCATTTCATAGCCAGAGTTTAGTCTTACTCTTTGCCCTTCCTCTGCCACAATAAAATTCGCCATAAGCAATGCCGCCAGAATCAAAAACAATTTTTTCAAAATCATTTTCTCCTATTCATTTACAGAAAAAACTGCCGTAATATTTCCCTTTCCCAAAATCTTTTTGAGTTCGGCCTGAGATATTGCGTCAATCTTTCCAAGCTGGGTAAAATTCCAGCTGTTTACATCATAGTAAATTGTTATCTGATTGCCCTGGTACAAAATTATGTCGCCTGAGCAGGTTGTAATCTGCCTGTCGTTCCGCGGAAGTGAAGTGCCAAGGGAACCAACCTTTTCAAAGCTGGCATAGTCGTGCATTTGTATTTCAACCGGCCCCTTTTGCAGGAGCGCGTAAAATGCCGCAGCCGAGGAATTGTCTGCCAGGGTTGCTGTAAGACTGTGGCCTCCGCTTTCGCTTGTTACTTCAATTTTTATTTTCATATTAGCTGCTCCTTGCTTTGTACTTCTTCCTTTTGCACAGGCTGTAGAAAGACAGATGAATAGAATCGTTAAAATTGCGTAAAACCTTTTCATTTTGTCTTCTCCTATTTTAAATTTGCCTCAAAAAATGCATTCAGCTTGTCCCACGGAATATAGTTTTCCTTGCCGCCGTCGTAAAGGTCGCAGTGGGTGGCTCCCGGAATAATCATAAGTTCCTTGTTGGAGGTATACTTACTGCCCCTAACCATGTCGTTGTAAGCTGTCTCGCCCATGTAGCGGCTGTGTGCCTTTTCCCCATGGACGATTAGGACTGCGGATCGGATTTCTTTTGCATAAGTAAAAAGGCTGGTATTCATAAGGCTTGTTGCGGCGGTATTTGCCCAGCCCATGTTGGAATTGAGTGAGCGGGGGTGGTAGCCGCGGGGAGTCTTGTAGTAGTCCCAGTACTGGCTAAAGAAAGTGTCTCCTTGGGGGCGCTCTTGTGGAAGTCCGCCGACTGTTGGGTATTCGCCGCTTTCGTTAGCCTTTGCAAAACATTCTGTGCGTGCCTTGTTTACTGCAAGCCTTGCCTGGTAGCGTGCTTCTTCGTTGTCGTTTTGGTCAAAGTAGCCCTTGTTTGTTACGCGGGACATGTCGTACATTGTCATTACCGCACTTGCCTTGATTCTTGTGTCGATTCCGGCAGCGTTTAGTGCCCAGCCTCCCCAGCCGCAGATTCCGATGATTCCGATTTTTTCCGGGTCAACGTTGCTTTGGTTTGAAAGAAAATCCACCGCAGCCTGAAAGTCTTCCGTGTTTATGTCCGGGCTGTTCATGTAGCGGGGCTTTCCTCCAGATTCACCTGTAAAGCTTGGGTCAAAAGCTATTGTTAGAAAGCCGCGCTTTGCCATTTCGTGGGCGTACAAGCCAGAGGCCTGTTCCTTTACGGCTCCAAAAGGCCCTGAAACTGCTATTGCAGGAAGTTTTCCCTTGGCATTTCCTGCCGGAACTTCTTTTGGTGTGTACATGTCAGCCGCAAGCGTAATTCCAAAGTGGTTGGTGAATGTTACCTTCTGGTGAGTAACTTTATCAGAAAGGGCAAAGGTCTTGTCCCAGTTTTTTTCTAGCCTTAGTGTTTCCATATTTCCTCCATACGCTTTTTAAATTACACGAAGTTTAGACATATTACAAATACTTTGTTTTTATAATAAATTATGCCTTTTGGGCATAGTATACAGCCGGTTTTCATGCTATACTTTTTGTATGGAACTTCGGGTACTAAAATATTTTATTACAATTGCAAACGAGCAGAACATTTCGCGGGCGGCCCAAATAATCCACATTACGCAGCCCACTCTTTCACGGCAGATTATTGAGCTTGAAGAAGAGCTTGGGGTTCAGCTTTTTGAAAGGAACAGGCAGAACCGAAAATTCATTCTGACTGACGAAGGCGTTCGCTTTTACAATTATGCGGTGCAGATTACGGAGCTTTCTGAAAAAACAATCGAAGAGTTTAGGACTAATTCCTCTCAGGTTTCAGGCAAAATTTATATTGGGGCAGGGGAGTCAAAATCAATTGCTTGTGTTGCGGAGGCCTTTAAAAAAATCCGCAAAGACTATCCAAAAATTGAAGTGAGCCTTTTTTCTGGCAATGCCGGGCTTATCTGCGAGCGCCTTGACCGGGGGCTTTGCGACTTTGGCATTTTTATTGGATTCAAGAACCTTGAAAAATACAGGCACCTGACGCTTAAGCAAAAAGACCGCTGGGGTCTTCTGACAAGAAAAGACAATCCGCTTGCAAAATACGAATGTATAAAAAAGGAAAATCTTTTGGAACATTACGAGCCCCTGTTTTTGTCGGAGCAGGCTTCCAGACACCGCGAACTTTTGCACTGGTTTGGCGGTTCTATGGAAAAATACAACATAGCAGGTTCCTATAACCTTATTTACAACGCAAGTATTTTTACAAAAGAGAATATTGCCTCCTGCATTACTCTGGAAGGCCTTGCGGATATTTCTGCAGAAAGCCTCCTCTGCTTTGTTCCTCTGGAGCCTGCCATTTACAGCGAGGTTTGCCTTGCATGGAAAAAAGACCGGGAACTTTCTAAGGCTGCAAAAGTGCTTTTGGATAATTTACAGAACGTGACATAAATTCCCCTACAAATAAAGTGATTGGCAGTAAAAGTCCGATAATCACATTATAGGCTAGACAGGGGAGGGCAATATGAATAAAAAAATAGAAGAAGCCATTGTTGGCGCAAGTGAGGTTCAGAGCGGGATTGGCCACTACATAAAGGATTTGCTGGAATCTTTTGGGGTTGATGCCGTTTATGAAGTTCTGGAAGATATGCTTAGGGGCTCCATGGAAAGGTTCCTTACTGCGCTGGAATTTACCGCATTTGTCTTTGCAAACCTTAACTACATTCCGGGTAAGGGCGACGAAGAGCTTATGGACAAGATGAAGGATGCCCGCATTTTTGAGAATCTGATTGAATCTTTTTGTGCAAAAAGGGCATACGGCCGTCTTAACACGCTTTTTTTCCTTTTGAACAACATTCCTGCTAATTTTTCTTCTGAGCGCATAGAAGAGCTTTTTGACCGCTACCGGGTGGAAAACTGCATACTAATGGTTCCCCTTATGAGGTCGCTTACGGAAGCTTTGGGGAACACCTTTCCTTCTGAAAAATATGCTGGAATCACAATAGACGATGAGGAATGCAATTTTATTGTAAAATACTTAATTTCCCAGTCTGAATACCTGGATTCTTTTGCAAGGGACGAAATCTTAGAAAAGCTAAAGGCTAGCTGTCCGCAAAAATACGCCTCCGCTTTGGAAAAATCCATTGCTTACAATAAGAAATTTATGGAAGAAGATTATTTTGGCGATGATGAAGGCGGGGATGAGGGCTGGGAAGAGATTCAGGCTGTGGTGGACGGATATTTTGAGCGCATGGAAGAGCTTGACCTTAGCGGAGAAAGCATGAGCTTTGCAGACTTTGTTCTTGCCAACAGAGCCTAGCCCCGATTGGAGTGGTTGCTCGCTTCGAGCGAGCAAGACCGCGCAGCGGGCCGGAGTGATAACGGAGCCACGCAAAGCGGGTAAAAATTGCCTCCCTGCAATTTGAAAAATTGCAGGACACTTTAACCATTCAGGCGGCTCCAAATAAAAAAAAGCGCTCCAAAAAGGAACGCTTGTATTTTTTAGGAAGCTTAGTCTATTGTAACACCGTGACGCTTCTGCTGGAAACGCTTGAGCATTGCAACACCGTTGCGCTTGTCGTTGTAGATAAAGCCACCGTTCCAGTATTCAAGGGCTGCAAACAAGGCGTTACCACCGTCCTGGTCATCGGATTTTTTTGTACGGAATGAAACATAATTTGCAAGTTCTTCAAAATTTGAGTTGTGCAGACATTCCAGACGCTTGCGGTTAAAGTCGTTCCATTTTTCCAAGTCCTTAAAGCCTTCGCCTTCGTCTTCTACGATAAGGTGGGCGTGGCTGGCACTGAAAGAATACCAAACGTGGACTTTCTTGTTTACGTCGCAATGGTTACCGTGCTTTACAGCGTTCTTGATTACCTCGCTAATCTGCTGCTCAAGGAGGTTGATTTCCTTGATTTCCAAGGGAGCGGACTGTACAATCAGCAAAGTAAAATAGCGAATCTGTCTAAAATCGGAAGGAAATTCCTTGTAAAGCATGTTTGCTTTGTCAAACAGCGGATCGTTTCCGTCCGAACGCAACTCTTTTATTTCATCCATAATAAAACTTCCTCCTTTATTTGTTATTCGTTAATCATAAGCAAGGCTTCTTCTACGCTGTTTGCAATAGGGAAGTACCCCATAAGCTTTGTGAGTTCGATAACTTTCTTTACTGAGCCGTGTATGTTGGAAATGTAGAGCTTAAGGTTCATCTTCTTGATTGTTGAGCAGATGTAGATAAGCGCACCGATTCCAGACGAGTCAATGTAGTCAACCTGCTCAAGGTTGATGATAAAGGACTTTACATTTTTTTCCAGCATCTTAAGGACCAGTTCCTTTAGTTTGTAGGAATTGTACAAGTCCATTTCGCCGTTTACGTCAAT
>JAFXWC010000060.1 GCA_017534445.1 Treponema sp. | reverse complement strand
CTTGGAATGTGCGTGCTTTAGTCCGTAGCAGGCATCAAGGAAAATAAGGAGTGCAAGCTGGGGCGAAAGTGACTGCTGCTTTTCCAAAAGCTTGTCCAAAGACATGCCGTCTACAAATTCAAGAACGATGTAGTCATTCCTGGCTTCGGTAAAAAAGTCAAACATGCGGACAATGTAGGGGCTGGACAAATCCATAAGAATCTGCGCTTCCCTCTTAAACCTTTCGCGGATCGAACTGTTACCCGTTCGCAGGGTAAGCTTTTTTATGATTACGTCGCGGCGGAGAGACGGATGGACTGCCTTGAATACGGCTCCCATTCCTCCCTGTGCAATCTGGTTGATTATCCTGTACTTGCCGATTACGTCGGGAGTTGGTACGGATGACTTTTTCGGCATGCTTTGAACTGGCATATTTAGACTCCTAAATTACAGAAACTATGTCCCTCTCACAGTTAAATTCACGATCCGGGCTAAGCAGGGCAACATTCATCTCTTCCGGATTGTGGAACTGAATGAAATTGCCATTCTGCCGCAGAAGGAATTTTTCCGGGACAGGACGGTGACCTCCAAACCACAGGGCTTTCTTCTTACCTGCCTTGGGATTTAGCTCCTTAAACTGACTTTCCACGCTGTCCTTTGATGCTTCGTCGTTGGCAGTCCAGGTAAAGCCTAGTATCAAATCACCGTGGTCATGGTAGTTGATGATGTCGTTTCTTTTGTAGGCCCTAAGCGGTTCTGCATGGCTTACGCAGAAATCGGGGAAGACTGCTACGATGGGTAGGGCCTTTTCAAAGCAACTTATCATGTGCAGGGTAACATCACCGTATTTTTCGAACACAAAGTCGCGGACCATCTCCCCTTCCATTGCAAACTTTAAAAAGCCGTGGTCACCGTGGCCTTCTGCGTTCATAATGTTTTCATGATTGCCTTTTAAAAAATGAAAGTTTCTGGGAAAGGCGTTCTTGAGTTCCATTATTCCCATTACTGCGGCGAAATTTTCCTTCATCTCATCGCACATTTCGGGACTTACGGCATCTCCATTCATCCACTTTTCGTATGAGGTGCGCCAACGGTTATATGCCCAAGAGGTGTTCTCCGTATGCCACACGTCTCCAACGCACACAATCATGACCATGTTCTGATTAAGGGCATCAAGCACGTCGCCTTCAAATTCCTTTTCTGTGTAAATTCCTGAACGCTGGAGCACGTCGCTTCCAAGCAGGGAAATAAGGAATTCTGGCCGCGCATGAATGTCCGGCACGAGGATAACGGGTATCTCTTCTTTTGAGAAGTCCAAGAGACCGCCCGGCTTCTTTTCTGCAGAATAGGGACGGTATTTCTTGTCTTCCGACTCAAGGGAAGAGACGGTCTTGTCGGTAAGCGCAACCAAAGACGCTTCCGACGGCAAACCGTCAGCATCGCGGTAGGAGATGAGTCTTGAACGCAAATTTTCCAATTCTTCTTGAGAAAGCATCTGATGCATTGGTCTACTAAGAAATCACCAGCTCCTCAGAGCCTATCTTAACAGTATCACCAGAATTGAGTTTCACATACTTGTCAGGAGGAATCCTGTTTCCGTTAAGGAAGGTGCCGTTGGTGCTGTTTTCATCCTTAAGGAAGAATTCATCGCGAATTTTCTGGATGATGCAATGGTGGCGGCTGGCAAGCTTGCTGTCGATCACGACGTTATTGTCAGGATCGCGTCCGAAGGATATTTTCGCAACCAGCTGTACCTTTTTCTTATTAAAATCCAAATAGGAAACCTGCTTTGATTCCGCAATCGATTTCAAGTGTTGTCCTGTAGGACTGTCGTTAACAATTGTTGTTTCTGCCATAATGATTACATTATACAACACATTTAAAAAAAAGCAAAGAAAAATTTATGACTTATAAAAGGCAGGGTAAATCTTAATAAAAAGATTAAATGCAAATATTAACACGAAAGCACTTCCATTCCAGTGCTTTCTTAATATATTTTTTGCATAATAATTATAAAAAATCCGCACTTGTCTTTTACAGCCGTTGGGGCAAAGGGGTAAAAATATTTAGTAAAAAAAGCAGCGCCAAGGACGGCGCGTCAAAAACTTGGCATACAAAACGGGCAATTTTTAACCACGAGGGGCTTTTGCGGGGTCTATGGGGTTGCTTTTTTGGAAGACCATTAGGGAAATCTGGCTTGCTCCGTTGATTGCATCTATTCCGGCAGTGCCAAGCTTGTCTCCGAAGACGACGTAATCGCCCTTTTGGACAGACGTACTGTTTAGGCCTGTGTAGGCATATATGTGGCCTGTCTTTGACTGGACAAAAACAACCTGGCCGTAGCCGCGGTACACGCCTGTATACATAACGGTTCCTGCCCTTATGGTGCAAACATCTTCATTCTTTGCGGCGCTAAGCTGAACACCCGCAACCTTTCCCGTTAGATATGTGACAGTCGGATTTTTTACCGGCCAAACAAGGGAAGAATTGCCCTTCTTACTGCTGTAAGTCCTTGGGTCGGAAGAAGTAAGGTCCGGCAAAGAGGCATTTTCCGTGTTCACGATTGTAGCCGGAATCTTAAGCTTTTGGCCTATGTGCAAAGTGTCGGAAGACATCATTCCGTTTAAATTCTTTAGCTCTGCAACCGTAACATTGTTTATTTTTGCAATGTGATAGAAAGTGTCTCCCTTCTGAACGGTATAAATGTCGTACTGGCGGCTTTTTTCTGAAGAAGAAGAAGAAGAAGAAGCCTGCTTGCCTTCATTTTTAACAGTTGCCTCTTTGGAAGACGAAGCCTTTTTAGAGTCAGAGGATGATTTTTTGTTGGGTATTGAAAGTTTTTGTCCAACCAAAAGCACGGACGAAGAGTCCAAGCCATTCGCACTCCTTAAGTCACTTACGGAAACACCGTACATACGGCTTATGGCATAAAGAGTCTCGCCCTTTTTTACGGTGTGGGTAGAGGCAGAGGCAAAAAAAGTACCCGCTAACAATATCAAGAGAGAAAAAATAAATGTTTTTAGATATTTTCCCACGTTTTTGTCCATATCATAAAGAATTTCGGCAAAAAAGGGCATAAATTTGAGCGGAAAACACGGCAGGAATTCCATTGTAAACACAGGCCAATTTCCGTATAATATCCTTATGGAAAACAAACCATTTTCACCGGACAGCCCGGAAAAAACCGAATACCAGGCAAAAATCTTCGCTAACAGGCTTTCCAGGCAGTACAAGCAGCTTAGAAAGTGGGCGCGCAAAAACCGCATCACCTGCTACAGACTTTACGACAGGGACATTCCAGAAGTTCCGCTGGCAGCAGACATTTACACTTTTCTTCCCCAGGGAACAAGGGACAAATATTCAGCCATACTCTTCCAGAACGAGCAGAACGCGGCAATCAGCCGTAACGGCCCCGATGCGGCATCCGTACTTGCAGATGAAGCTTCCAGAACATACATAAACCTTTACCTCTACGAAAGGCCTTACGAAAAAGATGAGGCAGAAGAAACTGAATGGCTAAAGAGCATGGCAAAGGCGGCGGCGGAAGTTACCGGCATTGCAGAAGACCACGTGCTTACCAAAAGGCGCAGGAAAATTGCCGAAGACGACGGAAAGGGCGGCAGAACGGCCCAATATTCAAAGCTAAGCCGGGAAGACCGGCCTTATGTTAAAGGGCTTGTCTTTGAGCAGGGACAGATTTTTTATGTAAACCTTACCGACTACCTAGACACGGGGCTCTTTTTTGACCACAGGCCCCTAAGGGACACAGTTCGCTCTGAATGCAGGCAAAAGGCTGTCCTAAACCTCTTCTGCTACACTGCATCATTTTCCGTCTACGCTGCAGAAGGCGGTGCATCTTTTGTAGAAAGCGTGGACACAAGCAACACTTACCTTGACTGGGCAAAAGACAACATGGCCGCAAACGGTTTCACAGACAAAGCAAAGTACCTCTTTACCAGAGAAGACGTAAGCGCATACCTGGACCGTAAGCTTGCAGAAAAATCCATGGGCGAAGAAGGAACACGGCTCTTTGACATAATAATCCTTGACCCGCCAACCTTCAGCAACTCAAAGCGGAGCGATGCCACTCTGGACATAAACAGGGACTGGCCGGCACTGGTAAGGAAATCACTTTCCCTTCTTACACCGGATGGAACCCTTTACTTTAGTACAAACAGCCGCCGCCTTGTCTTTGACGAGCAGAGGCTTCCCACGCGCATGAACGGAGATGTTCTCTACAAGGCAACAGACATAACGGAAAAGACAATCCCAGCCGACTACAGGAACACAAAAATCCACCGGGCATGGAAGATAGAAAGGATAAGGTAGCAGAATTGCAGTGGAAAAGCCGGATAAAGCTCCCCTGCCCTGTAAAAAAAATTTTTGTAATTTTTCTGATTTTGCTATTGACACTTTTTTGCTAAGTTGATATATTACTATCATCTTAACCACGGAGAATTAGCTCAGCTGGTAGAGCACCTGGTTTACACCCAGGTTGTCGGCGGTTCGATCCCGTCATTCTCCATACAAATCGGGACGTAGCGCAGCTGGTAGCGCATCTGGTTTGGGACCAGAGGGTCGCAGGTTCAAATCCTGTCGTCCCGACTAAAGTCTTTGGCCAGAGGTCTTAGAACTTAGTTAACAATCTCCTGTCATGGGAGATTTTTTTATTTTAAATTCTTTTTCCTGAGGCACCCCTTCCAATCGGGCGAAAGTCCTTTTAACATGCAGAAAATCAGCACTTTTTTCCAAATTTATTGCTTAACTACTAGAATTCTGGCAGAAAATCATATATACTTATAGATGTGCCTCTTAAATATGGAGGCTAAAAATTCTAATCTGGAGAAAATTGGTATGAACAAAACAGAATTAGTAGATGCCATTGCAGCAGACACAGGTCTTTCAAAGAAGGACACAGAAGCAGCTGTAAAATCATTCATCGAAACAGTAACTAAGCAGCTTACAAAGGGAGAAAGCGTTCAGCTCATCGGATTCGGTACATTCGAAGTAGGAAAGCGCGCAGCCCGCACAGGCCGCAACCCACAGACTGGTGAAGAAATCAAGATTGCAGCAGCTAAGACACCAAAGTTCAAGGCTGGAAAGGCTCTCAAGGATGCTGTAAACAAGAAGAAGAAATAATTCTTATCTTTATACAGAAAGCGCTTCCCGTAAAGGAAGCGTTTTTTTTTTTTTGCGAATTTTGAATTTAAGGCAGGCACTTGCCATGCAGTCAGATGAATGCTACAAGTTGCAGTGAGCAGCCTGCCCCTGCCCTTCACTCTTTCCGTTCTTTAGCATTTCTTCCATTGTGTGCCAGCCAAGTACGGCGCATTTTACGCGGGCGGGCATAAAGCTTATGTTCTTAAGGCTTGCGGCTTCGTCCAGTTCCTCCAGGGCAGAGTCGTCAGAAACCTTTCCGTGAATCATGTCGGTAAAAAGCTCAGAAAGGCGCAAGGCTTCTTCCACAGGCCTTCCAATAATGTCGTCCAGCATCATGTCTACGCTTGCCTGGCTTATTGCACAGCCGGATCCGTTAAAGGAACCTTCCGTTATGATTCCCTTTTCGTCTACCTTAAGCTGAAGGTAAATGTCGTCACCGCAGCTGGGGTTTACTCCGCGCAGTGTAAGGGATGCGTCCTGCATTACACCCTTGTGCGAAGGGTTCAAGTTATGTTCATTTAGAATTTCTGCATAAAGTGATTTTACGTCCATGAGTATAATATAGCGTTTTTTGCGGTCAAAAGACAAGCACAGTGGGGATTAATATTTTAGTCATGCGACTATTCAAGTCCCATCCACTTGCGAACCAACGAAAGCTTTTCCAGGAAGAGGGAAACTTCATCCTCGGTGTTGTAGAAGTAAAGGCTTGCGCGGGCTGTGCTGTTCACTCCAAGCTTCTGCATTAGGGGTTGTGCACAGTGGTGGCCTGCACGGACTGCTATGTGCTCTGTGTCCAAGATGCTTGCTATGTCGTGGGGGTGCACACCGTCTATGGTAAAAGTGACGATTCCGCAGTGACGCAGGGGATCAGGGTGGCCAATAACGCTTACTCCCTTTATCTGCTTCATTCCGTTCATCAAAAGGGATGCAAGGTGGTTGTCGTTTCCCTCTATATTCTTTAAGCCAACATTCTGTATGTATTTTATTGCGGCTTCAAGTCCAACCGCACCTGATGCGTTAACCGTACCCGCTTCAAACTTGTGGGGAAGCTCCGCATAGGTTGCATCTTCGCGGGTAACGTATTCAATCATCTCTCCGCCGCGGAGGAATGGTGGCATCTCTTCCAAGATGGACTTCTTTCCGTAAAGTCCGCCGATTCCCATTGGTCCGCAAAGCTTGTGGGCGCTAAAGGCAAAAAAGTCTGCGTCCAAATCCTTAACGTCTAGTGCAATATGAGGAAGACTCTGTGCACCGTCCACAACAACAATTGCCCCCTTTGCACCGTTGCCAACCTTGTGGGCATAAGAGGCAATTTCTTTTACCGGGTTTGTAATTCCAAATACGTTGCTAACATGTGCAATGGCAACAAGCTTTGTCTTTGCCGTAATCTTGGATTCCCATTCGCTTTGGGAAATTATTCCGTCGTTAGCACATTCAAGGAAGACAAGCTTTGCCTTCTTTGCCCTGCACACCATCTGCCAGGGAAGAAGGTTTGAATGGTGTTCCATTGCGCTAACAACTATCTCGTCGCCCTCGCCCACATTGGAAAGAGCCCATGTGTAAGCCACAAGGTTAAGGCTCTCCGATGCGTTTCGGGTAAAGATTATTTCTTGTGAGGAAGTTGCGTTTAGAAAAGTTGCAACTGTCTGCCTTGCATTTTCGTAGCGGTCTGTTGCACGCATGCTAAGCCCATAAAGACCACGCAGGGGGTTTGCATTGTCGTTATTGTAAAAATCCTGTATTGCCTTTGTAACGCTAAGCGGACGCTGGGTTGTGGCGGCATTGTCAAAATAAATCAGGCCTTTGTTTGAAGGGCTTGCAAAAATTGGAAAGTCTTTACGCAATTCGCTTGAATTCATTCTACAAATCTCCTTCAACAAAATCCCTTATTCTGCCGGTAAGCTCTTCGTCGGGAATGTGGCGGCATACGGAAAAAATCTTTGCCCTTATCATAAGGCTTCGAACGGCTTTTTCGTCAAGGCCACGGTTCATAAGGTAGAACATCTCGTCCTTGCCTAGCCTTCCGATTGAACAGCCGTGCTGGCCTTCCACATCCTCTTCGTCGCACAAAATTACGGGAAGGCTCTTGTTGGTTACATTCTCGTTAAGAAGAAGAACACCCTCGCTTTCGTTCCCCTTTGCACCACGGCAGCCGTTAACAAAGTCTATGGTTCCCCTCCAGCTCTTTTTGGCAGAGTCTGCAACCACGCCATCCGCAGTAACCTCGCTCTGTGTGTCGCGGCCTGTATGGCGGACTATATAGTTTATATCAAATTCAGCGGATTTTTTTGCAAAGTAGCCTTCCTGGCCAAAAGCCTTTGCCTGGTAGCCTTCCAAAAGCTGCATGCTTCCAGAAAAAACCTTGCCGCCGCCAAGCTCAAGCTGGGTAACTTCCACCTCTGCACCGTCGGCATTGCAAGTTCCAAGGGCTGTAAAATTAACAAAGCCAGAAGAAAGCATGTTCACCGTAACAATGTGAACCTTTGCGTAAGAAGACGCAAGTACGCGAATCCTTGTTCCAAAAACACCTTCGCTTGCCTTCTTGGAAGAAAAGTCAAATATAAAGACAGAGGATGAATCATCTCCTGCATCTATGAAAAAATCTGCAGCAGTTTGGGAACAGTCTGCTATGTCAAAAGAAACGTTAACAGGGCTTTGGTTTTTAGAGCCTGCATTGACAGTAAAAAGATTGAGCGGAAGAGCCTTTTCCTTAGCAAAAGAGTCAAAGGCCTTGTCAAATTCCTTACCCATCTGGGTTTCTATGGAAGCTGCCTTTGGGTTAAGGGAAGAAGCCCCCTCTAAAACCTTGGCAAAGGATATGCCGCCACCTGTTCCCCTTACAGAAGCGTCCGCAGCAGAAGAAAGCGATGCGTCCAGGTGACCGTGGTTTATGTGAAGGTGATGCCAGGTAAGGCTTGGAAAATTGTTTACGTCCAAATTGAATACAGTGCTTGCCATTACAGGTTTCCTTTCATTTCAAGACGGATAAGGTTGTTCATCTCTACCGCATATTCCAGCGGGAGTTCCTTGCTTACCGGGTTTGCAAAACCGCTTACGATTGTGGCGCGTGCCTCTTCTTCGCTCATGCCGCGGCTCATCAGGTAGAAGATTGCCTTGTTGGAAATGCGGCCAATCTTTGCCTCGTGGCCTATGTCGCAGTCATCGGTCATTATGTTCATTGCGGGAACAGTGTCTGAGCGGCTTTCTTCGTCCAGCATAAGGCTTTCGCAGTTAACGCTGGACTTTGAACCGCTGGCGCTCCTGTTTACAACTACAGAAGAGCGGTATGTGTTGCGCCCGCCGCTTTTGCTGATTGACTTTGTGTTGATTACACTGGAAGAGTGCTTTCCTATGTGAATCATCTTTGCACCGGTGTCAAGGTCCTGCCCCTTTCCAGAGAAGGTGATTCCCGTAAACTCGCAAAGGGAATTGTCACCCTTTAGAATTGTCGTCGGGTACAGGTAAGAGATGTGGCTGCCAAAAGAACCTGACACCCATTCCATCTTGGCACCTTCTTCCACAACCGCACGCTTTGTGTTCAGGTTGTACATGTTCTTTGACCAGTTTTCTATGGTACTGTAGCGGAGCCTTGCGTTCTTTTTTACG
This sequence comes from Treponema sp., assembly GCA_017534445.1. Taxonomy (GTDB): domain Bacteria; phylum Spirochaetota; class Spirochaetia; order Treponematales; family Treponemataceae; genus Treponema_D. The sequence continues at coordinate 34,504 of JAFXWC010000060.1, read as the reverse complement.
TAAAGCTCTACGCAGCCCGCGTGAAGGTTTGCAACATTGTACTTTGGCGCGGAACATCCCTCTATAAAGTGAAGGTCTGCACCTTCATCCACGATTATAAGCGTATGCTCAAACTGCCCTGCACCTGCCGCATTAAGGCGGAAATATGACTGAAGGGGAATCTTTACGTGTACGCCCTTAGGAACATAGACAAAGCTTCCACCGCTCCAGACAGCCCCGTGAAGGGCCGCAAACTTGTGGTCAGTCGGAGGAACAAGATGCATGAAGGTTTCTTTTACAAGATCCGCATAGGGACCTGTAAGGGCACTTTCCATGTCGGTGTAGACAACGCCCTGCTCTGCAACCTCGTCCTTTACATTGTGGTAGACAAGCTCGCTGTCGTACTGGGCTCCAACACCGGCAAGGCTTTCCCTTTCTGCCTCTGGAATGCCAAGCTTTTCAAAGGTTTCCTTTATGTCTTTTGGAACATCCGCCCACTTGGCCGCCATCTGGGTCTTGGGCTTTACGTATGTTACGATTTTCTGAATGTCAAGGTCGTGAATGTCCGGCCCCCAGTCAGGCTCGTTGGTCTCGTTAAAGATTTTAAGGCACTTGAGCCTCCACTCCTTCATCCAGGCGGGGTCATTCTTTTCCTTACTGATGCGCTCTATAATTGACTCGTCAAGACCTTTGCGGACCTTAAAAAAGTCCTCGTCTTTTTCTTCGTAGCTAAAATTGTATATTGACTGGTCAAGGTCCTTTACTTCTGTTTTTTCTTTCTCAGACATTACGAAAGGCCTCCGTTTGCCGCATTCATCTTAACGGCATCCATTGCGGCCTTTGCAGCAGCGGCAAGACGTTCCCTGTGCTCGGCATCCTTAATTTCCTGTGGAATGAACTGGTCAAAACCTTCCGCATTAATCTTCTGAACCAAAGAAGCGTCTCCTGAATGAACTATGCGCCCCTTTACGATGATGTGGGTATAGTCAACGTTAAGGCTTTCCAGAATCTTTGTTGAGTGGGTAATAATAAGAAGGGCACCATTGTTCTTCTTCTGGTATTCCAAAATGCCCTTGCTAACTGTACGTACAGCGTCAACATCAAGGCCTGAATCCGTCTCGTCAAGAATTGCAAGCTTGGGCTTAAGCATCAAAAGCTGGAGAATCTCCGACTTCTTTTTTTCGCCGCCGGAAAAGCCCACGTTAAGGTCGCGCTCTGCATAAGAAGAAGCCATGTTAAGGACAGACATTGCCGCTTCCAACTCCTTCTTAAAAGCCAAGAGCTTTATCTTCTGACCGGAAATCTGCTGCATGGAAGAGCGTATAAAAGATTCAAGCGAAACACCGGGAACTTCAAGCGGATCCTGGAAACTAAGGAACATTCCTTCCTTAGCCCTGGCGTCCGTAGAAAAAGGAGTTATGTCCTTTCCGTTAAAAACAATCTTGCCGCCGGTAAGCGTATACTCCGGGTTGCCCATTAGGGTATAGCCAAGAGTAGACTTGCCGGCACCGTTGGGTCCCATAAGAACATGGGTTTCTCCGCTCTTTATATTCAATGAAACATTGTGAAGTATTTCCTTCGCACCGATGCTTGCGCTCACGTTCTGAATTTCAAGCAGATTTTCCGCCATATGGGACTCCTATGTACTTAATTTTCCGTAGATTTGGCAACAGTTTAGCACAAAACAGAATCTATTGCAAATTCTGCAAGAGCCAAGGGAATGCCGACTCAAAGTCTACACCGTACCAGTTGTGGTCGGTGTGGTCCATGGTCTTCTTTATGGAAAGAACCGTAAAGTCTGCCGCAAGCTTAACGGCCTCTTCAAGAGACTTTCCAAGAACTACCGCGCTAAAGGCAACGGATGCAAAGATGTCGCCAGTACCGTGGAATTTTGCCGGGATAAGCTCGTGGAAGTATTCGCTAAAGGCACCTGTAGCAGAATCAAAGGTGATAACGCCGCAGAGGCCCTTCTTGTAGCCAACTCCCTTTAGGATTACCTTCTTGGAGCCGAGCTTTGCAAGTTCTTCCATTAAGTTCTTTATATATTTTTCGTCGTATTCATCGCCGGGGTATGGCTTGTCCAAAAGCAGGGTTGCCTCGGTAATGTTGGGGCAGATAACGTCCGCAAGGCCGCAGAGCTTTGCCATTGCAAGGGCAAATTCGCGGGTAAAGCCTGGATAGAGCTTTCCGTTGTCCGCCATGCAGGGGTCTACAAAAAGAGTCTTTCCCTTTCCAAAGTCACCAAAAAGGCCTTTCATTAGTTCAAGCTGCTCGAATGAGCCAAGGTAGCCGGTGTAGATGCCGTCAAAGCCAATGTTCTGCTCCTTCCAGTGGGAAGTGATCTTGCTGATTTCGCCTGTCAGGTCGTGGAAGGTAAAGTTCTTAAAGCCTGTATGTGTTGAAAGAACTGCTGTTGGAATGATTGCTGATTCAATGCCCATTGCGCTGATGATGGGGAGAGCTACGGTGAGTGAGCATTTGCCGACGCATGAAATGTCCTGTATTGTTACGATACGTTTCATGATTATTACCTCTGTTTCTAGAAATTAGCACAATATAGCAATTTTTTCATACTTATTCAATAGGTATTTTATTTTAAGCAATACAAATAGTCTATTCATCCAGGAGGGGGAAAGCCTTCCCCTGCGGCCGCACTTCGTTGCGTCCTACCCCTTCTGCGGGGGAAGCCCCTGCAACGCCCCCTGCCCTGTCAATTAACAAGACTTAAAACACTGTGCTATTAACTTTTCGCCATTCTGAGCTTGACTCAGAATCTCAAATTACAATATTGAAGAGAGATGCCGAATCAAGTTCGGCATGACAGTTCTTTATATTAATGCCATTGACCTTAATCTCTTAGCTACGACAGCAAACAGAGCCTACGCCCGATTGTAGGGGTCAGGAAAGAATCTATTCCACAAAGTAGGTCTTCATCAGACCCTTGCCCTTTACTTCTATTTCCACGCAGTCACTGTATTTTACCTGGTCCTTTGTGCGGAGGAAGACGTTTTCCGTAACGTGGATTCTGCCCGGCTGACCGGTGGATTCCATGCGGCTTGCAACGTTTACCGTGTCGCCCCAGATGTCATAGATGAACTTTGACTTTCCGATTACGCCCGCGATGAGTGGTCCGCAGTTTATACCGATTCTCATCAGCAGGTTGAAGCCTGTCTCCTTGTCAAAGTCTTCTATTTCCTTTAGGATGGCGCGGGAAAGGTTTATCATTTTTACGACGGCAGCATTTCCCAGCACAGTCTCCTCAAAGCCGCAGGCCGCCATATAGGCATCACCGATTGTCTTGATTTTTTCCACGCCGAATTCCAGCAGCCGCTCGTCAAAGCGGGAGAATATTGCGTTGAGCATCTTTACGATTTCGTTAGCGCTCATACCGGTGGAAAGCTTTGTAAAACCAACAATGTCCGCAAAGAAGACGCAGACGTTGGAATACTGCTTAGCAATCTGCCGTCCAGGGTTTTCCGTAAGCTCATCCGCAACAGGTTTTGGAAGTATGTTCAAGAGCAGCTTTTCTGCCTTGTCGTTTGCAACTTCAAGAGCATGTGCCCTGTTCTGAAGCTCCACTGCCTGTTCCTGAAGCTCCTTTGTCTGGGCATCAACCTCGCGCTCAAGCTTAATCTGGTACTTCTTAAGGCGGCGGAACCTTGTCCATATTGCAAGAATCGTAACTGTAAGGAATGCGGCTGCACAAAGTCCCCAGAAATACCACAGCTGCCAAAAGTGGGGCTCCTTTATGATAGTAAGAACCGGCGAAGGATCGCTAAGCATGTTGTCCACGTTTGCGGTCTGAACGGAGAACTTGTAGGTGCCGGGCTTAAGGTTAGTATAGGAAACAAAGCGTTCTGCGGCCCAGTCAGAATAGCCAGAATCAAAGCCATCCAGCTTGTAGCGGAAGTTCATGTTCTCGGAGGAAATGTAGCTCAAGCCTGTAAAGCCAATCCTTAGCCTCTTTGCGTCAGGCGGCATTATGACAGTCTGATTGTTGAACTCCGTCATGTCAGTGTCTACGGAAATAGTTTCTATCTGAACGATAGGCTTTGCCTTGTTGGAGCTGCCTTTTACCGGGTCATAAATTGCAAATCCGTCTATGAGGGTAAACCAAATGCGGCCTATCTTGTCCTTCATAGAAAGTGACGTACTGGTTACACCGCCAGAAATAAGTCCGTCTGAACGTCCAAAGAAACGGGCCGAAACCTTTGGGATGCTTCCGTCCGCATAGGCATCAAGTTCTTCCATGGTTACGCAGGAAATGCCCCTGTTGCTGGTCATAAAGCAATTACCTGAATAGTCGTCTACAACCTGGAAGATTCCGTCAGTTCCAAGTCCGCTGTCCGAAGAATATGACACACACTTCTTATTCCTAAAGCGGGTTACGCCCGAACCGGTGCAAACCCATATCTCGCCGGGGGTAACTTCCTTTATCTTAAAGATAACGTTGCCTGCAAGACCGTCGTTGGTGGTGTAGGTTGTTTTTACGGCTCCGTCCTTTAGCACAAAGATACCGCTTCCGTCAGTTCCGCACCATATACTTCCGTCCGAGGCTTCGTAAATGCACATTATGTAGTCATTGGGAAGACCGTCGTCGCGGGTCATAATCTTTATCTCGTTCGTGGACATGTCTATTATGTTAAGACCTGTCGTAGTTCCAACATAGAGCTTTCCATCCGAACATAAAGTAGAAACACGGGTCATGTCTCCGCTAAGCCCGGAGTCCTTGTTCCAGTACTTAGGCTTGCCGTCTGGACTTATAACAATCTGCCCATAGTGGCCGTAGGTGCTTACAAGAAGACTGCCGTTTTCCGTAATTCCCACATGGCGGATTCTTATGTTGGAGCAGAAGTTGGTAATGTCATTCTGAACAAAGGATGACTTCTTAAAGTCGTAGCAGAAAAGTCCCTTGTCGCAGCCAAGCCAGACCACAGACCTTTTGCTGTCTTCGCAGATGGCGTTTACAGTCGTGTCCATGCGCACAGTAACAAATTTACCGGTACTAAGCTTGTGAACGCCGCCCCTGTCAGTGGCAATCCAGATGTTGCCCTCGCGGTCTTCCATTATCTTGTTGGCATTGCTGTCACAAAGGCCGTTGCTTGTGTCATAAAAAGAAAGGCCTCCGTCGTGGTAGACGGCAACCCCACTGTCAAGACCAAACCAGATGTTGCTGTGGGAATCCTGTACAATGGAATTTACTACGGTTCCAGGCTGCTTGCCGTGCCCTATGTCAAGCACAGTTTCCTCTGTTCCGTCTATGCAAACCGCATAATGGGGACAAATGCCAAACCAGAAGGCTCCCTTGGAATCCTGGGTTATAGTGCGCACAACAGGATCCTTAAACTTGGTAATACCTGCATACCTGTTGAATTTTCCGCCCGAATAGCAGTAAATGCTTCCCGGCAGGGAACCGCAGAGCCACATTCTTCCCGCGGTGTCACAATAAAGCTTCTGCACAAGAAGGTGTTCCTCGTCATGGTCCGTAAGACCAGCCGGATGCTTTATGTCCTGGGTCTTTGTTATGTAGGCAACACCCGATGCCGTTCCAACCCATACGTTGCCGTCAAAATCTTCCGCTATGGAGCGAATGGAATTGTTGGGAAGGCCGTTTTCCACGCGGAAAGTGCTCACGCTTCCGTCATTGCCTATGCATATAACGCCCTCGTCATTGGAGCCAATCCACAAGTTGGAGTTTGAATCCTGAAAAATTACGCGGGCCGCTACAAAGTTATACTTGCGGTCGTAAATGTGGTTTATCGTAACGAATTTTACGCCGTCAAAGCGGACAAGACCTTCGTAGGTTCCAAAATATATGTAGCCCCTGGAATCCTGAATCAAATCAGTGATGGTGTTTCCCGCAAGACCGTCACTTGCGTTCCATGTACGCGCGACAAATTCGTTAAAAAAATTGCTGTTGGGATGCTGCAAGTCGGATGAAGCACCCTGCGCAAAAATGTTTCCGGCAAAAAATAAAGACAATAAAACAACAGAAATCCGTTTCATAAGCAAATTATAAACCAAAACTTTCAAAACTACAATAAAAAAAGCTTTCCCTGAAAAAAATCAAAGAAAGCTTTTAGGTGACGCATGGCAGACTCGAACTGCCGACCCTCTGCTTAGAAGGCAGATGCTCTAATCCAGCTGAGCTAAAGCGCCGTAATGCCAAATATTATTGCACAAAAACAAATTTTATTCAAGTGCTTTTTTCTTCTTTTCTAATTCTGGTAGTCACTCTCGGAAATTTTTGTTGAACCAAGGAAAAGAACCTTGCTGTAGGAAGTTGAATAGGATGTGTCGCGGCCAACAGAAACGGCATACATGTCCACGTACCAGATTCCGCCAGACGGAGAGCCAGAATAGTTCACGTCGGCATCACCGCTTTTGGGCAGGGGATTGTTGTCATCCTGGCCAAAGTTAAAGCCGTAGTTGGCATTTATGTAGCGGCGCGGCAGAACGGGATTTCCGTTGTGCATAAGCGCGTCGGAAAGCGAATACTTGTCCATGGGATGATTGGAGATGCAAATGCCCTTGCTGTAGTCAGTTTCGCTTCCATAGTCATTCAGCCTTATGTAAACGTGGCGGTTGTTTGGGGAAGAACCAGCCTCCACCAAAGGGCTAAAGCTTCCGTGGCTAAACTTGAGCGGCTTGTAACCGCGGGATTCAATAAGGCTTTCTGCGGCGGCGGCGTAGTTTGAAGAGCTTGAATTCAAAGAGTCAATGGCGTTTTCCACATTCACCATTGTTGAATAGCTGGTGTAGATTTTGTAATAGACTTCGGTTCCAAGAAAAACCAGCTCTGATGAAGAAGAAAAATACTGGTCGTTGTCACCCAAAGAGCTTTCCTCATTGGTAACAAAGCTAAAGTATCTTAAGATTCCGTCTTCAGTGGTGTAGTAGGAAATATGTCCGTCCGTAACAGGAGGATCAAGATAGTAAAAAGAATCAAGGCCGCATGCTTCCAGCAAGAGCAGGAATGCGAATGCGACCCAATATTTCAACTGCCTGTGAAAGACTGAACTATTCAATAAAACCGTCCGCCTTTAAGGAAATAAGACGGCTCTGGGCAAGGCTGGCCCAGTTGTCGTAAGGATATTCGTCAACAAGCTTCTTGTAGGCTGTAGCAGCTGCACTGTTGTCACCGGAAGCTTCCTTTACGCGGGCAAAGTTAAAGAGTGCGTGGCTAGAAAGGAGGAATTCCTTTGAATTTGCGGCAAGCTCATAATACTTTGCTGCATCTTCGTTGTTGTTAAGCTCCTCACTGCAGGATGCTGCGTTAAAATAACACACAGGCTGAACATAAGTGTTCTTCTGGCTGTCTACGGCAGCAAGCCAATATCCAAGGCTAGTAGAAAAGTCTTTCTTTTCGTATGCAATTTCAGCGGCGAGCATGTTTGCCCTTACACCCACGATGTCTTTCTTTGCAAGATAGGGTTCCAAGGCCTTCATTGCGGCATTCTGCCTTTCAACAAGGGCGGGAGCATCTGCAGAAGCTATATCTTTTGTAAAGGTATATTCAATTGAATCAATAGCGGCAAGACCCTTCTTGTATCCAGACTGAGTAATTCCGGCATAGAGCCCCACTCCAACAGCAGCAAGAACTGCAACAAGGAAAACCGCAAGTATAGCGGTACGATTGCGCGTCAGAAAGTTGTCAACCTTTTCACCTGCGCTTTTTTTCTGCTTTTTTTCCATTGTAAGAACATTAGACATTTCAAATTCTCCAAATAAGTTGAACAACTATATCACATTTGTTTTTTTATTTCAAGTTCAGTAAGCAGTTTAGAAACATAAGTGCGCTGAATTCCCAAAACTTTTGCAGATTTTGTCTGGTTCCAGTCATTCTGCTCAAGGATTGCCTTTACATAGCGCTTCTTGAATTCGTTTATGGCGTTCTTAAGGCTTTTGTCTGCCGAAGAAGCGGACTCAAGTACGCAGCTTTGCATACAGTCAGTCTCAGTTTTCGCAAGGGGAGGAAAAGCCACATTGAGCCTAAAGTCCTCCAAATTGATGTGGGGAGGAGTGCCCAGTATGCATGCCCTTTCTACAGTGTTCTCTAGTTCGCGGACGTTCCCCGGCCAAGGATAGGAATACAGTGCCTTTATTGCAGGCGTGGAAAAGTCAACAAAGGGCTTTTTGGTTTCGGAGCTATATTTCTGAAGGAAGAAATATGCAAGCGGCTCTATGTCATCCTTTCTTTGCCTTAGCGGAGGAATGTTCAGGGGAAGCACGTTAAGGCGGTAGTAGAGGTCTGCCCTAAACTTTCCTGCCTTAATCATTGACTCAAGATCCCTGTTTGTTGCGGCTATTATGCGGACGTCAACAGATACAGTTTCACTTGAACCAACCTTCTCGAATTTTCTTTCCTGAATTACGCGCAAGAGTTTTGCCTGAAGCTCAAGGGGCATTTCACCAATCTCGTCCAAAAAGAGTGTGCCGCCGTCTGCAACTTCAAAGCGTCCCTTCTGGGCATTTATTGCGTTTGTATAGGCTCCCTTAACGTGGCCAAAGAGCTCGCTTTCAAGAATGGACGGAGAAAGAGCCGCACAGCTTACGCGGACAAAGGGCTTTTCCCTGCGCGGGCTTTTAAGATGAAGCTGCTCCGCAAAGAGTTCCTTGCCTACCCCGCTTTCCCCCAGAATAAGCACGGAAGAATTTACCTTTGACGCTTCTTCTATAACTTTTATTGTGTCAAGGATTATGGGGCTTTTTGCTATGAAAGTATGGAAATCCTTACCCTGGCTAACAGTGTCCTGCAGGGCGTCAATGCTTTCGCGGGTGTTTCTGTAAAAATAGGAATTTCTGTATGCATTTCCGGCCTGAAGACCTACAAGCTCTAGAATGGAAATGTCATCTTCCGTGAATTTTTTTCCGCTGACTTTGTTTATCAGCTCAATAACCCCAATGCAATCATTTCCAACACGTACTGGAGTTGCTATCATGTTTTTGGTTATGTAGTTGGTTTTGTCTTGAACGCCACGGTTAAAACGGGTATCGGAAGGAACGTCATCTACAATGACAGACTGGTTGTTCGTTACAACCCACCCCGCAATACTGTTCTTGTCTACGGGAACATTTTTTGCCTCTGCACCCTTTGGTCCAAGTGCAACTGCAAAATGCAAAGCAGAGCCTTCCCGGTTCAAAAGAAGAATCGAAGAAGACTCACACTCAACCAGACACATTGCTGATTCAAGGATGTAAACCAACACTTTGTCTGGTTCTGCATAATTAGAGTTAAGCTTAGCATTAATTTCGATGAGTGACTTAACTTTTTCAGCGCTGAACAAAAGATGTCCTGTCATTATTCACCCATCGGAACTAACTTATTTATCTTCTTTCTGATTCTTAAGGCTGTCTCCAATTGTGTAAGCACCGTCATCATCATTAGAAGAAGACATGTATTGTGAAATTTCGGCACGAGCCTGAGCCTTCTTGTATTCCTTTACAGAGAATGCAACCTTGCCCTTTTCAACATCAATAGAAACAACATAGACGTTTACCTTGTCGCCAACATTGTATTTCTTGACTGCTTCTTCAAATGGTGTGTCGCGGTCTTCGCTAAGGTTTGCCTTGTTTACGAGACCTTCGATTCCGTTTGGTGCCTTAACAAAGATACCAAAGTCTGTGATGCTGGAAACAGTTCCTTCAAGTGTGCTTCCCGGCTTGAATTCTGATGCGAATTCCTTCCAAGGATTGTCTGTGAGCTGCTTTACGCCAACACGGATTCTGTGGTTTGAAGGATCACATTCTGTAACGACAACGTCAAGTTCCTGGTCAACCTTGATTTCGCTGCCCGGGTGCTTAACTTTCTTTGTCCAAGACAAGTCTTCGCCACTGAGGAATGCGTCGATTCCTTCTTCAAGCTGAACGAATGCGCCAGAATTTGTAATCTTAACAACCTTGCCCTTGAGCTTTGTGCCAACAGGATACTTGTCGCCGATTGCATCCCACGGATTTGCAGTAACCTGCTTAAGACCAAGGGAAACGCGGCCAGCCTGAATGTCATAGCCCAAAATCATGCACTTAACTTCATCACCCTCTTTTACCATGTCGGAAGGCTTGTTAACCTTCTTTGTCCAAGAGAATTCGGAAATATGTGCAAGGCCTTCGATGCCTTCTTCGAGTTCAATGAATGCACCAAAGTCTGTGAGCTTTGTAACTTTACCGGTAACCACGTCGTTGACATGGTACTTTTCTTCAAAGTGAACCCACGGATCTTCTGAGAAGTGCTTGAGAGAGAGGTTGATTCTCTTTCCCTCTGGATCAAGGCGGATAACCTTAAGCTCGATTTCTTGGCCCTTCTTTACGAAATCCTTTGGACGGGTAACATGGCCCCAGCTCATGTCATTGATGTGGAGCAAGCCGTCGAAGCCACCCAAGTCGATGAATGCACCAAAGCTTGTGAAAGACTTTACGGTTCCCTTTACGGAGTCACCAATCTTTATCTCGTTAAAGAACTTTTCGCGGTTTCTGTCGATTTTTTCTTCAAGATACTTGCGGCGGTTAACCACAACATTGCGCTTGCTGTTGCTGTAAAGGCGGTCAATATAGAACTTATCCTTTACACCGATAAGTTTTTCTTCCTTTTCAACCTTCTGGCTGTCTGCCTGGCTAATAGGAAGGAATGCTTCAATTCCACCACCGAGGTTAACCTTAAAGCCACCCTTTGTAACTGCTGCGATTGTTCCGTCTACTGCTGTTTTATCGTCGAAAGCTTTCTTAAATTCTTCCCAAAGGCGTGTCTCGTCTGCCTTAAGCTTTGATACTTCCGGCAAACCGTCCTTTCCGCTCGAATTCTTAAGATATACAGTAGTTTTATCCCCAACCTTAGGAATTTCATCACCGAATTCTGAAATACGGATTTGACCATCACGTCCGAGACCGATGTCTACAAATACTGTATCGTCTCTAACTTCAACAACGGTACCAATTACGTTACCGCTTTCAACAGACTCCATCTGATTGATAGATGCTTCCAATTGTGTGTGAATGTCGTTTGAGTCCTTTACGCCATCCATTTCCACTTCCTTCTCGTTCATACGTAACCCTTAATTAAGCGTTTATTTTTGATTCTATTATCTCACAAACCTGCGATATGGTCAAGTCTGATGTGTCAATATAAAAGGAATCCGCTGATTTTTTTAGGGATCCTTCAGCTTTTTTTCTGTCCATTTCGTCCCTTTTTATAATGGCAGCCTTGATTTCTTCCAGAGTAAGGTTGCTTACCCCCTGGTCAAAGCGTCTTTTTGCCTGAACGTCTATGCTTGCGTCCAAGAAAAACTTATGCTCGGCGTTGGGGAAGACAACGGTCGTCATGTCGCGGCCTTCGCAGATGATGCTCAAATCCTGTACAATTTCGCGCATTCTGGCGTTCACCAGGTGCCTTAGCTCTACGATGGATGAAACCTTGCTTACAGCAGAGTCAACCTTGTCCTGGTGAAGCTGGTCGTCCACGTCCACTCCGTTGAGTATAAGGCGGGCGTTAACATAGTCAAGCTTCTGCTTCTTGGCATGCTCAAGAACGGCATCTGCATCGTCCGGGGAAATGCCTGCCTCTATTGCAGAAAGCGTAAGTGCGCGGTAAAAACTGCCGCTGTTCAAATATACGAGTCCCAAATCCTTTGCAACCTGATGTGCAACTGTGCTTTTTCCTGTTCCTGCAGGTCCGTCTATAGCAACTACCATTTCCTTCTCCTTCTAATAATCCTTGCTGGTGCAAAGCTTTAACAAAGCCTGTACTTCCTTCTGGGTAAGGTCGCGGAACTGGCCAACCTGAAGGCCTTCTATTCCAACGCAACCAATCCTAATTCTTGTTAGCGCCTTTATGCCAATTTCCCTGGATTCAAAGACACGGCGGATTTCGCGGTTCTTTCCTTCCACAAGGACAATCCTCATTCTGCGGGCATTAAGCTCCTCCGCTTCTTTGCAGCGGTAAAAGACACCGTCAATGCGTATGCCGTCCATAAAGTCGTCTGCAAGGCTTCTTGGCAAAGGCAGGCTTGTGTCAACTATGTATTCCTTTTCCAGCTCTGCCGAAGGATGGGAAAGTTTGGCGGCAAAGTTACCGTCGTTGGTGAATATGATAAGTCCGCAAGAGAACATGTCCAGGCGGCCAACGTTATACAGACGCTCGCTGTAGGCATCCTTTAGCAAATCGGATGCAACGGGGCGGCCTTTTTCGTCGGCAAGGGAACAGACGTAACCTGCGGGCTTATTTAAAAGAACGTAGCGCATGGCAGTCTCAAGCCTAATCTCTTTGCCGTCCACACACACCTTGTCTTTTGTGCCAACCTTAGTGCCAAGTTCCGTTACTGTAACGCCATTAACAGAAACCCTACCGGCCAGTATAATCTGCTCGCTGGCCCTGCGGCTTGCAACCCCCGCCTTTGCCATGTAATGCTGAAGACGGTATGAATCTTTTTCTTTAAATTCTTCGTTAACGGGCAAGTTCGAACCTCTCGCTTTCTTTTTCGTCCAGCTGCGGCAAATCCGCAATGCTCTGCAAATGAAAGAATTCCAAGAATTCGTTTGTAGTACCATATAAGATAGGCTTTCCGGGAATATCTTTTTTACCGACTTCCTTTATGAATTTTCTGTCCAACAAAAGACGCATCATGTTGTCTGCATTGACGTGCCTTATGCTTTCTATCTCTGCACGGGTAATAGGCTGGCTGTAGGCAATTATTGAAAGTGTTTCTATCGCAGCCTTACTAAGCCTACCCTCGTTCTTCTTTCCGTACCTTTCCTTTACAAAGTCAAAGCATTCCTTCTTTGGGGTAAGCATCCAGCCACCGATTATCTGAGAAATTTCTATGCCTGAATCCTGCTGGGAATATTTTTCCTTTAGGCGGCCAATGCATTCTTCTACGACATCCTGTGAAAGGCGTGTTATCTTTGCAAGATTTTCCACGGTCTGCGGCTCGCTTTCCAAGAAAAGGACTGTCTCAACAAGGGCCGTCTCCGTGTCAAGGTTAAGCTCGGCATATTTCTGCTCAAGGGCAACCCTTTCTTCCATGTCAAGGTTGTCATCATCAACAATGACTTTGGGGGCTTCTTCGCCTTCTGCTTCCACTGACCGAGCCTCTACAGATGAATTCTGCACTTCAGCTTCAGAGTCTTCCGCATTTTTGACAGGCTCTTCTGCATCCGACTCCATTTCCTTGGTCACAACTTCATCTACCGTGGGAATAGAGTTCTTCTTTTTAGATGATTTTTTTTCAGCGGGCTTTTTCTCCTCTTCCTGAACAGGAGTTTCCTCTTGGCCTGAAGACAGTTCATTAGAAATATCCTGAACTTCTTCCTGTGCCAAAGGCTCTTCTACGCTGCCTGCTTCTTCCTGCATATTTTTATATCTCCAAACATTTTATTCTGCCAAATTTCCGCCATTCTGAATTTTACCGCCTCCAGTATGGCTATAAAGGCACAGATTACATCCAGTTCGTTTCCGTGGCGTGTAATCAAATCAGTAAACATACATTCGCCATTTTTGTCAAGAAGCTCGTTCATAAGCGTAATCTTTTCGTTGGGAGAAATGTCCTCGCTCATGTTCAAGATGCGCTCGTCCTGGTTCACGTTGGTAAGGTTGCGGAAAATCTTCTGCATGTCCTGCAAAAGGGCCCAAGTGTCAATCTTTTGCCACTGAGAATCGTCTTCCTCGAATGGCAGCATTCGCTCTATCTTCTTGCGCTCAAAGCTCCACTCGCTCTGTTCTTCCTGCTCTTCCATAAGCTCCGAAAGCTTCTTGAAGCGCTGGTATTCAATAAGCTGCTCTACAAGCTCGGTGCGCGGGTCTTCCATGCTCTCGTCATCATCAAAGGTAACCTCGACAGGCAGTAGCATGCGGCTTTTTATATTGATAAGCTTTGCTGCCCACAAATAGAATTCGCTCAAATCCTGAAGGTTTGTCTCCACCGCATAGTCCAGGTAGTCCAAGAACTGCTCGGTTATTTCCGCCATGGGAATGTCATAGACATTTATCTTGTTCTCTCGGATAAGGCTCCACAGCAAATCAAGGGGGCCTTCGAATTTACCGGCCGTAAACTTATGCTGCCCTCCACCGAATGGCTTTGCGTCCCCGTTTTCCAATGCAACTTTATCCTGAACTGCGTTCCCTTCCATCAATTTATCCCCCGTACGCATTTTCAATATTGCCGTCAGACACGCAGTGTAGCAAATCACAGAATTCTTTTGAATCCATGATTTTTTCAATCTGCTGCCCGTCCTGAACAGCGGCTTCCAGCTTTTTTTTGTAAAAATCCGGAGAGCCTACTGTTACATCGGCATTTTGGGGCAAAAGTTCAAGCAGGGGTGCAAGGACGAAAGCCCTTTCCGTCAGCCGCTCATGGGGAACCGTAAGCTTAGGCGATGATATTTTCTCTTTGCCGAAAAGCTCTATGTCTATGTCCAGCGGCCTGGGACCGTTTCGGATTTCTTTTGACCTGTCACGGCCCCACATTGCTTCTATGGAATGAATTTCTTCAAGCAGGCTAAAGGCATCCTTATTGTAGAAACCAGAAACCGCCATATTGAAAAATTCTTTCTGCTCAAGATAGTACATGGGCGCACTTTTGTACAGAGAGGAAATTTTCATGTCTTCCAAAATGTCCGCAAGCTGGGTACAAGCATTTGCGAGCAACTCTACAGAAGAAAGATGCCCGTAATAAGTGTTTGACCCAAGGCCCAGCACCACATAAGTCATTAGAAAAGCTCCTCCGGTGTAGGCTTGTCTTCGGATGCAGCCATTGCCAAGGACTGAACACTGGATTCAGCCTTTGCAGAAGCCTTGCCCCTGGTCTTTGCCTTTGTGCCTTCTGCCACAGCACTTGCAGATGGTGCAGCCTGTGGAGCAGAAGCCTCATCCGTCTGACCGGAAGCCTCTTCCTTTTGCGCATTAGGCACACCCACACCCTTTGCCTTCATCTGCTTTTCGTACTCACGGATCTGGTCTTCTGTTACAACCTCACCTTCTTTTGTGCGCAGAACCTGACCTGGGAAAATCTTTTCGCGAAGGGTATGTTCAAGCTCTATGCGGTAGTCGGTGTTGTTTTCTATGTAAGCTACGGCATTTTCCTTGCCCTGACCAACCTTTTCTTCTCCGCGGGTATACCATGCGCCCCTCTTGTCTATAAGGCCATGCTTTACCGCTGAATCCAAAAGGGATGCGCTTGCGTTGACACCGCGTCCAAAGTAGATGTCCAGCTCCACCTTGCGGAAAGGAGGCGCAACCTTGTTCTTTACAATCTTTACACGGACACGGTTACCAAGAGCCTCTTCATCGCCCTTGCCATCGATTGTCTCTATTCTGCGGATTTCAAGGCGCACTGATGAATAGAACTTTAGTGCGTTTCCACCGGTAGTTGTCTCTGGATTGCCGAACATAACACCAATTTTCATGCGGATCTGGTTTATGAATACAACCGTACACTTACTCTTTCCAACAATAGCCGTAAGTTTGCGCAAGGCCTGGCTCATAAGGCGTGCCTGAAGACCCATTACAGAATCTCCCATCTCGCCTTCGATTTCCTTCTGGGGAGTAAGGGCTGCAACGGAGTCTATTACGATTATGTCCACTGCACCGCTACGGACAAGGTTTTCGCAGATTTCAAGAGCCTGTTCACCTGTGTCCGGCTGTGAAACCCAAAGCTCGTCTATGTTTACACCAAGGTTCTTTGCATAGATTGGGTCAAGGGCGTGCTCTGCATCTATAAAAGCCGCAATTCCGCCAAGTTTCTGTGCCTCTGCAACGGCATGCAGGGCAAGAGTAGTCTTACCTGAGCTTTCAGGGCCGTACATTTCTATGATTCTGCCGCGAGGGTAACCGCCAACGCCCAAAGCTTCGTCCAGCAGGATAGAGCCGGACGGTATTACATCCACTCCGCTTATGTCCGTCTGGGTGCCAAGCTTCATCAGCGAACCTGAACCGAACTGTTTTTCTATCTGAAGCCTTGCGGCCTCCAATGCCTTAAGTTTGTCTGCCATTTCCGCCGGCATCTTTTCTTCCGCAGCCTTTGCCACTTTTTTCCTCCAAGAGATTGGTATGTGAAACCCGTTAGAGTTTCCTATACTATATATATAGATTCTAAAATACAAAAAGAGACGTGTTTGCGCAATTTTTGTTGAAAAAATTCCTAAACAGGGATATTTTAGCAGATTCAAAGAGAATGTTCAAGCGGATTTTTCTTATGTCGTGGGGGTTCACGGGGTTTTAGGGGCCACAAACATACGCACTTGCTTTCTACACTCATTGAGATCCTGGTGGGAGACCTCATAAGAATTAAAGATTCATCTTTTTTAAAAGCTCGTAAAGGTCGCTGTTTTTGATTGACTGGAATACAACCCTGCCGTCCATGCAGAATTTTCCGCCCTGGGGACGCAGACGGCCAAGTATTGCTATTGGATTTTCCTCGTTTACAGATGGCTGAGCGGAGTCAAAATTTACGGTTATGTAGCCAAAGAATTTGTTGAATTCCTTGTTGTAGACCAAGAGGGTGCACTTCCAGCTGCCGTCTTCCGCTGTCTCCACATTGGCGATTTTTCCAACCCAGACCACATAGCAGTCGCGGAAAAGGTTCTTTAAAGCGCCGGTGTTTTTGTCCACAACGTCTTCCCAAGAAAAATTGTCCCGCAAGGTTGAAAATTCGGGGTCACGGTCGGCATGGGTCTTGGGATCCTTAAAGAGCTGCTCTTTTAGGTTTGCCGCCTTTACTTTTATGGATGAGGATGCGTTGCTGTAGGTAAGCCTGTTTATCTCCACAAGGGCCGCATTTTCGCGTTTGTCCTTAAAGAGTTTTATGGCATTTTCGTAGCTTTTGTTTATCTGCTTATCGTCAAGAATGTAGTCGTCCACGTAGCTTCCGCCAAGGTCGTCCTGTACCGCATTCTTCTGTTCATCTGATGTTAGCGCAATGGGGTCAAAGTCGTCTTCCACGGGCTTATTTTTGGATGAAGCGATGCTGCATGTGACTATGCTTATGGAAATTACTATACCCGCAAGCAGACCCAAAAGGATGCAGTTGCGGACAATGTCCGGGTTCATGCCAAGTGGCGGATAGTAGCGCTTTATTTCGCCAGTGTCCTTTAGCTTGCAGATGTCCGTATAGTCATTGACGGTTCTGATGAATTCCATTGCGGCGCGGGCAGTCTCGTTGCCTGGGGAAATGTTCAGAACATCCATGTAGTATTCAAGTGCCCTTTCCGTGGCTCCCCTTCTAAGGAATATAACCGCCTGTCCTAAAAGAAGCTCCGTATTCTGAATCTTTATTTCGCGGGCAAGGTCATAGTATCTTACGGCATTGCCTTCGTCGCCCACGTAGAGGCATGACGTTCCCAGCGCAAGATAAAATTCAAAGCTGCCCTTATAGTTTGCAGAATGTGATTCCAGCAAGGTTATGGCATAGTGGAATTTCCGCCTGCGCATAAGAGTCCTAGCTTCGTCCAATACGGTGCGCTTCATTATTAATTCATACTCCGGATTTTTTCTAAAATTGCGTCCAACTCCTTATTTAAACGATTTAACTCTTCTTGGTCAATAAGTTCACTGTCATTTTCAAGTGATTTTATGTAGTTTATGAGGTTGTGGATGTATTTGGTGTCCAGCTGCTCCTCGGTTATGACTATGGGCTTGTCTGCGTCCTTTGACTTTTCGCTCTTTTTCTTTGGAGAAGAATTCTTTGAGGCCTTTTCCTTGGCAGCTTTTTCTTTAGCAGCCTGGGCCGCCTGTGCATTTGCAGCCTGAGCTTGTGCCAATGACCCCTCAGAATCGTCAGCCTCCTCTTCTTCGTCCTCGTAATAAGAGGCTATGTTTGGCATTCCCACCCACCACTTTGCTCCAAGAGCGTCCTTGCGGGGCTTTTTTACCTTCTTTTCCTCTTCCACACCGGCAAAGAGGTCGGAGAAGTCCTTTGGCTCACACTCGTGCAAAACTGTGCGTCCTTCTTCCAAGGCTGAAAGGAATTCGCTTCCGGCTGGCACTTCTTCATCGGTTCCAACGGAAATATAGAAGGTTACTACCTTTGAGTCATTCTTTTCCAGCTGAATTTCCGGCCAATTGACGCAAAGGGCTGAATTGTTGTAGGAAAGGACGGAATTGAAGCTTCTTTCGTTCTTTACAGAAGGAACCCAGGAATTCTTTGAGAGGGTGTCCTTGTTGGAAAGGGTTACTTCGTGGGTTGGACTGATTCCCTTGCCCTTGAGCAAGAATTGTATTGAAGTGTCGCGGTTGGTGGAGCAAATCCATCTGTCATCATCCATTGAGTCAAACTGAATCTCCCTGTCCACACATTGGTTTGCGGCAGTAATAAAATGAAGCCCGGACGGCTCACCCAAAACTGTGTCGAACATGCCCTTTAGGCTAAAGGTCTGCTTCTTTTTACCAAGGTTCACAAGATAGATGCTTACGCGGAGTACATCTGCCACTGTGGAAGACGAGTCTGACGGCATAAAGCTAAAGTCAACGACGACTATACCCTGCTTTTTTATTGTATAGGCAAGCTGCGCACCGTACGGAGTTCTGCGGGCCTGGCAGGTAACACCAGACTCCCGGTTCAGATTGTATTCATGTTTTCCTATTCTTACGCCAAAATAGTTTGCGCTGAAAGAATCGTATGCAGACAAAAGGGGTATTTCCTTTCCGTTCTCGTTTATGGCATATATGCAGAAAGAACCTGTTCCCTGCTTAACGGAAAGCTTTATCTTGCCCTCCGAAACAGAAAAGGATGAGTCTTTTTTATAGGCCCAGCCTGTAAAATCGTCTACTTTATAGGAGGATTCTTCCTTTGCAAAGAGAAAAAAGGGAAGCACAGCCAGGACAAAAGGCAGCAATGCGTACCGTATGCCTGATTTCTTAAAAAAAGTTGCAATTCTCATAAGTCTACTCCGGACGCTTCAAGCTTTCAGATTCCTTTCTCTCAAGGACCCTTTCAAGGAAAGCAGCTTTTGCCTTTAAAGCGGCAAGATCTTCATCCGCAACCCCCTTGGAAGAATAACTTTCATCGCCGTAAGACTGCCCGAGGGACTGTCTTGCTTCAAGCTCGCTCTTGGAAGACTGGGTTTCCAGTTCCTTTATCCTTTTCTGCGCGTCACCAAGCTGGCTTCTAAGGCCTACCATGTCCTGGGTCTGGTATTCGCGGAGTTGGCGCTCGTAATTTTCCCTTGAGCTAAGGAATTCCTCTCCTGTCATCTTTAAAAGATACATGAGTTTTTCTTCCCTGCCGTACTGCTTTATCTCTTCCAGACGGAATTTTGCATCTGGAACCTTTGCATCACTTGGGAATTCATTTACCACGCGCTCGTAAAGAGGTTCAGCCGTGGCATAGTCACAGTCTTCGTAGAAACATTCTGCAATCCAATAAATTGCAGACGCATACATGGGATCATTCGGATTGTTGTGGCAGAAGTCGCTAAGCACAAGAACCGCGCTGTCGTTTCTGGAAAGATAGTGCAAGCCGCGCCCCTTCTGGTACTGGACGGCGGTGCAAAGCGGATCATCCTTAAAATCTGCAAGGAATTTGTCGCAATCGTTTACCGCAGCTGAAAATTCACCCGCATACATTTCGCTCATGATGAGCATGTACCAGGTGTTGGCAGTAGAATAAGCCGGAACCGAAACAGCCTGTCTTAAGAAGACGATGGAACTTGCCCAGTCCTTTATCCTAAAGGCCTCAAGTCCCTGTTCCCTTGATTCTATTTTATTGTTGGCAAATGCATTGCCCTCAAAAGTGCCATCTGCTGCCGGTAATGGCGCATGCAAGCAAGCAAAAAGCGCTACGGCTGCGAAAGTCCTGATGGTATTTGTCTTTCCCATTTTAATTCCCCCGAAAAAAACGAGGAGCCGGAAACGACAATGTCTGTTCCCGCTTCCAAAACCGAATTTACAGTGGACGGATTTATGCCTCCGTCTACGGAAATAAGGAATTTATACCCCTTCTCCCTTTGTATATCGGCAAGAGCGCGAACTTTTTGAACCGTATAAGGAATAAGTTTTTGTCCCCCAAAACCGGGATTTACAGTCATAACAAGGACAAGGTCTGCAAAAGGCAGCAAATGCTCCATTACGCCAATGGGAGTGGCTGGGCAAATTGCAATTCCGGCCTTTTTTCCGGCCTTGTGGATTAAATCAATGCACAAATCGGCATGGTTTGTGGCTTCCATGTGGAAGGTAAGGTAGTCGGCACCAGCATCTATAAAGGAAGGAATGCTCTGTTCTGGCTTTTCCACCATAAGATGAACGTCAAAGGGCAGCTTTGTGCACTTTCTTATTGAAGTGATTACCGGCTGGCCATAGGAAACCGGAGGAACAAAATGGCCGTCCATAACGTCAATGTGGACGAGAGAACCGCCATTCTGTTCAATTTTAAGGAGCTCCCCTCCCAGATTGGCAAAATCCGCAGAAAGGAGGGATGGTGATAGCATAACGTTTTTCATTCTAATTAACCGCCAATATAATCCAATATTTTCTTTGCCTTGCGTGAATTTTGGTTCACCACGCGTGTTTTTTTCTTTTCTGTAGCGTCTGGCTTTGCATTGGATTCATCGCCTTCAAGCAGGGCCTTTTCCTTAGCCTCTTTTTCCGCAGCTTCGTCATAGGCTGGCTGGGCCAAGTCACGGACTGCCTGCATTACGGATGAATACTTGCCCTTTGCAAAGATGTCCAGTCCTGTTCCCTGTGTGGCAGGGTCGGTGCTTTCTATGTACTTGGCGCAAAGATCTGCAAATTCGGGGCTGCCGTACTTGGCAAATTCTTTTCCCAAGGCATAGCGGAGGGTAAGATGCTTTCCGTTCTGCAAAGTGCTTGTTGCAAGCTCCATAACTTCGGATATGCCGTTTCCGTTTTCCAAAAGGGCTGCTGCAACCTGTGCCTTGTGTACGTCAGAAGCCTTGGGGTCTTTTAGAACGCCAATAAGGTATTCATTTCCTTCTGAACTGTTAAGTTTTGCAAGAACCTTGCAGCATTTGTCACGAACAACCTTCTCTTCCTTGGTGTCTTTGCAGCGGTAAACAAGGTATGGAACTGCGGATGAAATGCCCTGCTTTTCCACTGTGGAAATGGCTTCAAGGCGGACTTTGTAATGGGAGTCGCGCAAGGCCTGTTCAATAACCTTGTGTGCACGGTCATCGCTAAAGTTTGAAAGTCCCTTTATTACGTATGCACGGAAGTTTGGATCTTCATCTTCATAGAGGTCTATAAGAAGGTCCTCTGCCTCCGCTTTACCCATCTGGCCAATAGCTTCTGCGCAGTACATCCTTACGTGGGAATTTTCGTTCTGGTCTTCTGCAAGGGAAGCCATTTTGTCGTAGGTTTCAACAGCCTTAAGCTTTCCCAAAACCTTTACAAGGGCCTGGCGCTCAGGAAGGTTAAGGTCTGCCCTTTCCATAAACTGAGCCAAAAAGCGGGCTTCGTCACTTCCGCCAACTTCGCCAATGGCAACAAGGGCTTTTAGGAAGAATTCCTCTTCTTCCTTTGCAATGATTTCTACAAGTCCCGGGAGGGCACTCTGGCTCTTTACCTTTGAAACGTAATTGAATGAAGCCTCCACCAAATTTGACTTCTTTCCGTAGGGGTCGTTTACAATGTCTACGGCATAGTCTTCCAGGCATGGGTCTTCCAAAGCCGCAAAATAGTTAAGAATCTTTTCGCGGACACCGTTGCTCTTTGTTTCCTGGAACAAATCGTATACGGCGTTTACAAAGCGGGGATCCTTGTTGTCCTTTATTTCCTGGAGGATTTCCACAATCTTGCTTTCAAGGCCAAATTTAAAGGCATCCTCGGTTGATTTTACATATTCATCCGTAGCATGGTCTATGTTCTTCTGCAGGGCTTCGTCTATCTGCTCCGCACTGTATGACTTGGGGGGCTTTGCATCAGGAAAGATTTTTTCCCTGTTGGGATAGACAAACTCGCTTTCCTCTTCCTCTGCTTCTGCCTGGGCCTGGAGTTCGCTTACTGCATCCAGCAAAGCCTGATCATCTGCTTCTGCCGGAAAAACAAATGCACATAGAGAAAATGCCAATAAAACCAATAAAAAAATCTTATTCATACTGAATTCCGTCCTCTATTCAACTTAAACAGCATTTGACTGAAATTGTTGCAAAAAATTTTCTTTGTATTGTAAATATCGGCCCTGGACTATTGATTCACGAATTTCTTTTACAAAGCGGTGCAAAAAGTAGAGGTTGTGGTAGCTTGCAAGCATGGAAGAAAGGATTTCCTGCTCGCGGAAGATATGCCTAAGGTAAGCCCTGGAGTAAGTTCTGCACACTTTGCAGTCGCACTGGCTGTCTACCGGAGAAAAATCATGCTCAAAGCGCTTCTGCT
The DNA here is from genome assembly GCA_017534445.1 of Treponema sp. Taxonomy (GTDB): domain Bacteria; phylum Spirochaetota; class Spirochaetia; order Treponematales; family Treponemataceae; genus Treponema_D. Next base: position 12,213 of record JAFXWC010000060.1, on the reverse strand, counting down.
TTATGCTAAGCATGCCGTGGTGGGTAAAATACAGTCCGTGGCGGGCAATTCTTGTTGGCTGAACACAGTCAAACATGTCTACGCCGTATTCCACAGCCTGAAGTATGTACTGTGGCGTTCCAATTCCCATAACGTAAAGGGGCTTTTCCTTTGGCAAAAGAGCGGCTGTAAAGGCAAGCTTTGAGTTGAATTCTTCCGCAGGCTCCCCTACGCTGAGTCCGCCGATTGCAATGCCCGGTGTGTCAAGGGATGCAACAAATTCCGCGCTCCTCTTCCTAAGGTCTTCGAAAAAATTGCCCTGCACTATGGGAAATAAAGCACCCTTGTAGCCCTGCTCCCTGTGCAAAAGCCATTCCTTGTGGGCACGGACAGCCCAGTCACTTGTTATGCGGAGGTCCTTTTCCGCCTGCTTTTTGTCCACTCCATATTCCGTGCAAACGTCAAGCTGCATCTGTATGTCGCTGTTAAGCTTTACCTGGGTTTGCACAACGTTTTCCGGGGTAAAGAAATGCTTGCTTCCGTCTATGTCGCTGCGGAAAGTAACACCTTCTTCCTTGATTTTGCGCAAGGCAGACAGAGAAAATACCTGGAACCCACCAGAATCAGTCAAGAAATTCTTGTTCCACTTTGTAAAGCCGTGGAGCCCCCCAGCCTCCTGAACCAAATCTGCACCGGGGCGCAAATACATGTGGTAGGTGTTGGCAAGTATTATCTCAAAGCCAATTTCATCAAGAGAATCCTTGTCTACTGCCTTTACGGTACCCTTTGTTCCAACAGGCATAAAAACAGGAGTATGTACGTCTCCATGCGGAAGGTGAATCACACCGGTTCTTGCACGGCAGCTCTTATCTTCACTTTCAATCTCAAAAAAATGTTCTATCATATATCTTTCCTAAAATATCATGTCTTAGCATACTTTAGCAATAGACAGCTTATGGCTATAAAGAGGAATACAGGAACCCAGGCACCAGTAAGCGGAGGAATGGTTCCAAACCTTGCCATGAGCATGGTTATCATCTGTATTATATAGAAGAGTACGGCCGCCGAAATGCAAAGGGCAAGGCTTATGATAAGGACATTCTTGCGGGTCTTTCCGCTAAGACCAACCGCAAGGAAAACTACTATAAAGACTACAAAGGGGAAAGAATACTTCTTGTAGTAAAGGGACCTTGCCTCTCCGGTGGGAAGGCCTGCCCGCTCCAAGTGGTCAATGTATTCACGGGCCTCCCTTGTGTTTACGGTCTCAACATTAATGGTGTTGTTGCGGAAAGTCTGTGGCGGTTCTGTTAGCATTGAAAGATGGCGCTCATCAGGCGAAAGTGCCACAAAACCACCTTCCCCGTCCCTTTTGTAAAGAGTTGCATCTGGAAGCAGCCACACTGTCTCTCCCCACAAGGCAAAAGGAGCGTAGATAAGGCAGTCAAAGCTTTTGTCCGCATTCCTGTACAAAATATAAATGTCCGCAAGGGTCATTCCGTCTTCATTGTAGCTTGAAGCTTTCCAGACAATTCTTCCCCTCTGCGACATTACGACTATATTGTCATTGTTGAGTGACTTTTCCTTGTGAAGAACATATTCCTGCATCTTAACCTTTTTTGCATAGGTGGGAACAACAAGATTGTCTTCAAAGAAAAAAAGCCCAAAACTCATTGCAAGGGCAACAATAAGAAGCGGTGCTGAAAACCGGAACAAAGAAATGCCTGATGCAAAAATTGCAAGCAGTTCGTTCTTGGCGTAAAGGTCGCTGAGCATGTAGGCGGTTGAAAAAAGGACCGCAATAGGAACAGAATACCAGACCGACTTTGGAACATAATAAAGTATAATCGTGTAAACCTGCTTTAGCGGAGCATCCTTTGAAATATATTCCCAAAGGTTCATAAAAAGATCAGTAAGGCAGAGTACAAGCACAAAGAAAAAAAGTGAGCCGAAAAAAATCATAAAGAATTTCTTGTACATATAAAAAACCAGCTTCATTTTCTTCTAAGCCTCAAGTACAAGTGTATGCCAAAAATTCCAATCGCAAAGTTTGGAGTCCACATCATCCAGAAACCGTTGTATCCTCCGCGCAAACCAAAAGTCTGCCCCAGGATTGTTGCGGCCCAGTACAAGACGGAAATGATTATTCCAAAGATAAGTCCCAGGGTCTGGCCATCCTTCTTTCCAAAAACAAGGGCAAGGGGAAAAGCCAAAAGTGCAAAAAATATTGAGCCAAAGGGCATAGAAAATTTCTTGTTGAATTCAAGCTTGTACCTGTTCATCTTTTTGTGGGAGACATCTTCCTTAGCTTGCATATCCTTGATTTTCTTTACAAGGTCGTAGCTTGTCATTTCCTGAGGAGCAATAGAACTGTTGGATTCAATAATCGTGTCTTCAAAGATATTAAGGTGCATTGACTCAGCATCTATCACGTCGTAAGACTTGGGATGCTTGTTGTCCAAAAGGTAAACAAGGGTATCGTTCAAGTCCATGGACATGATTACACCTTTGTCCGAAGATTTTTTTACGTTTGACTCACCGGCAATAATCAAACGCTGGGAATCTGAGCTGGAGTCAAAAAGAACAAGGTCGCTTACGGAAGTTCCATTTACATCTCCGATTACAAAAACCGAGTTGTTCATCTTTTTTATGGAATTGCTCTCAAGCTCAACAGCAGGGTTTGACGCAACGATATGGCGGCGCATCTTGTTGTAGTTAAGCGTTCCCAAGGGAAGGAAGTAGTCATTCATCACAAAGCTGAATACAGAAATGAGCAGACCTATAAAAATTACAGGCTTTAGTATTACCGCATACCTTTGACCGCTGGCCCTAAGAATCAGAATCTCGTTGTCCGTAACCATGCGGCCAAGGCACATAAGAAAACCTACAAGCGTTGCATAAGGAGACGACTGGGCAACAACGCCTGGAAGACAGTAGACAATCAGCCGGAGTACGGATGCAACCGGAACCCTCATCCTAAGAATTGTTTCCGCAAGCAAAAGAATTTGGTTAACGAAAAAAACCACGAAGAAAAACAAAAAGCAGATAAAAAAATAGATGAAAAGTTCTTTTGCAAAATATTTTGTAAGAACGTCTTGTTTTATATAGTCATAGTCGGCAAGCTTTTCTTCATACAGGGCAGTCTTTTCCTGATTATTAACTTTTCTAAAATGATTCAGGCAAAAGACAAGATAAGTACGGTAGAAGGAAAATGACAGTACTTTTTCCACCGCCCCGCTTACGAGAGAATAAATCTTTTTCTTTGAAAAGAAGCCTGCCTTTCCCATTTACGAATGAACTCCCGTGCTTCCAAAGCCGCCTTCCCCACGCTCTGTCTGGGAAAGAAGCTCTGCCTGCACAAAATCTGCCTGAGTAACAGGAGCAAGTATAATCTGGGCAATGCGGTCCCCGCTTTTTACGGTAAAATCCTCTTTGCCAAGGTTTACAAGAAGAACCTTAAGTTCTCCACGGTAGTCGCTGTCTATTGTACCTGGTGTGTTCAGCACTGTAACGCCGTTCTTGAATGCAAGCCCGCTCCTTGGCCTAACCTGAATCTCGTAGCCTTCTGGAATCTCAAAATAAAGCCCGGTTGGAACAAGTGTGTATTCACCATGATGAATTACAATATCTTCTTTTAAAAAGGCGCAAACGTCAGCACCGGCAGCTCCGCTTGTTTTGTAAACAGGAAGCAACGCACCTTGGGAAGCAACGCACTTTACTTTGACTGTGTTTCTTTTGTCAGACATAGAATTTCCTTTTTTTGCCTTGAATTGAGTGACGCTCCGTAAACCAAGATATTTCTCTTTGAATAGTCAAAAAGCTCGTCCACAAGGGAATGGATTTCCTCATGCCTTACGGATGCAACAGTTTTTATTATATCATCAGATTCCCAGTTAGTGAATCCCATAAGATGATTCCGTTCCAGCCTCTTCATAATGTATTCGCTGTCCTGGCTGGCAAGGGTCTCTTCTCCACAAAGATGTTCTATTGAATCCTCTATTTCCTGTCGCAGAATGGGAGAAGTCTTAAGCTTTTCTATCTCATCCAAAAGCTTCTGCACAACCTGCACAGCCTTGTCCTTTTCGCAGGAAGCATAGGCTCCCCAAAAGGCCTCGTCTTCATAAATAGTAAAAAAGCTGTAGACCGTATAGCAAAGACCGCTCTGTTCCCTTAAAGACTCAAAGAGACGGCTACTCATGGTGTCGCCAGCAAGGGAATTAAAAACAGAAAGCGTGTAGTATTTTTTTTCGTCAAGCGGCATTTTGTAGGGGAACATCATAAAAACTTGAACACGGTTAAAGTCCGCCTTTACAAGATTAACTCCCGGGTGCCACACGTTGTTCTTTTCAAAGCGGCATTCGTATGGATAGTTTAAGGGCTTTTGGTGCATGGGAAGCTTTTCAAGCTCGCTTACAAGAATATCCTCGTCAATGTTTCCGGCCGCAGCTACGGTAAGTTCCCCGTGAACAAAATACTTGGCATACCAAACCGCCATCTGTTCACGTGTAATTGCAAGCACATCTTCCGCAGTACCTGTAATGGTACGTCCCAAGTCCCCGTCGTGCCACAAGGATGCTGCAAGGCAGTCAATTGCAGACTCTTCGTCATCATCAAGTACGGCAGAAATTTCGCTTAGCACAACGTTCCTTTCCATTTCAAATTCATTCTGGGGAAAGGTGCAGTCACTGGCCATTGCGCACATCATGCTTAGGGCTGTCTTTAAGTTTTGCTTGGAAGAAGGCAAGGTTGAATAAAGGCACACGTCCTCGCGTTCGGTAAAGGCGTTTATATAGGCACCCATCTTGTCAAAGGTGCAGGCTATCTGGTGGGTTGTAAGGGTAGATGTTCCCTTAAAAAGCATGTGCTCAGTAAAATGACTTATTCCGTATTCCCCTTGTTTTTCCAGCCGGCTGCCAACAGTAAAATAAAAGCCTATCGTTGCGCTCTTGCAGCCACTCATCTGCTGAACTAAAAGGGTTACGTTGTTCTTAAGAAGTTTTTTAACCATGATTTATAAATAACCCCTACAATCCCGGCTAGGATTCCTATGCTCGGAAATGCAGGGGTATTTTATTGTTGTTATTTTTACTTGGACTGTGCTTCCAAAGCATCAATGTAAGAAAGGTTAAGCCTTCCCATCTTGTCCACTTCAAGAAGCTTTACAGGAATCTGCTGTCCTTCCTTAAGAACATCAGTTACCTTTTCTACGCGGCTTCTAGAAAGCTTTGAAATGTGGCAAAGACCTTCTTTTCCTGGAAGAATTTCAACAAAGGCACCAAAGTCCATGATTCTCTTAACTGTTCCGTTGTAGATTGTACCTGGCTCCGGATCTTCACAGATAGCCTTTACTGCTGCCTTAGCCGCATCAGTTGCCTTACCTGTCTTTCCGTAGATTGTAACTGTTCCATCGTCATCAGTATTGATTGTAACTCCGTACTGTGAGCAGAGAGCCTTTACGTTCTTTCCGCCTGGTCCAATAAGAGCGCCAATCTTGTCTACAGGAATCTTGAGGCTGTCAATCTTAGGAGCGTATGCGCTGATTGGCTGAGGCTTGTTGATACACTGTTCCATTATGTCAAGGATGTGGTTGCGTCCCCTCTTTGCCTGGTCAAGAGCCTTCTTCATTATGTCCATGGAAACACCGGCAATCTTAATGTCCATCTGGAATCCTGTAATTCCGTCGCGTGTACCGGCTACCTTAAAGTCCATGTCTCCCAAGTGGTCTTCTTCGCCAAGAATGTCTGAAAGGATAGCGTACTTCTTGTACTGAGGTCCGTCTGTAATAAGACCCATTGCAATACCGGCAACCATCTTCTTCATAGGAACACCGGCTGCCAAGAGAGAAAGACATCCACCGCATGTAGAAGCCTGTGAAGAAGAACCGTTAGACTCCATGATTTCAGAGACAACGCGGATTGTATAAGGGAATTCCTCGCGGGAAGGAATCATCGGTGCAAGTGAGCGGCGGGCAAGGTTTCCGTGGCCAATTTCGCGGCGGCCAGTCGTAAGTTTTCCAACTTCACCAACAGAATAAGGCGGGAAGTTGTAGTGCAGGATAAAGTTTTCGCTGCGGTCGCCTTCAATGTCGTCATAAACCTGTTCGTCCATTGCAGTACCCAAAGTGGTAACGGCAAGAGACTGTGTTTCACCGCGTGTGAACAAGGCACTTCCGTGTGGGCGTGGCAAAACGTTTACTTCGCATGTAATTGGGCGGATGTCTTCTGTTCCGCGTCCGTCAATACGCAAGCCCTTGTCCAAGATGCTTGAGCGCAGGAGGTTGTACTGGATGTCGTCAAACAAAGCGTCAAAGAGCTTCTTCTGAGTTTCATCCTCAAGCTGTTCTGCATGGTTTGCGGCAACCTTGGCCTTTACTTCTTTTACAGCGCTTGAACGGGCCATCTTTCCCTTAAGGAAGCATGCTTCCTGCATAAGAGGAATAGCCTCGTTCTTGATTGCTTCTTCGTTGTCAAGCTTAATGTTAAGAGGAGCAAGCGGAAGTTTTTCCTTGCCTGCAAGCTTCTGAAGCTCTTCCTGAAGCACACACATGTCGCGGATAAATTCCTGGGCCTTTTCAAGAGCGCCAAGCATTACGTCTTCTGTGGCTTCCTTTGCACCGCCTTCTACCATTGTAAAGCCGTCTTTTGTACCGGCAACAACAATTTCAAGCTGGGCCTTTTCAATCTGATCGTATGTTGGGTTAAGGATATACTCACCGTTGATGTAGATTACGCGTACACCTGCAACCGGTCCGTGGAAAGGAATGTCGCTTATTGTAACTGCAGCAGATGATGCAATTACTGCAAGAATGTCCGGTGGGTTAACGCCGTCTACAGAAACACATGTTGGAACAATCTGAAGTTCGCGTCCGAATGAAGGTTCAAAAAGTGGGCGCATAGGGCGGTCAATAAGGCGGCTAACAAGGATTTCCTTGTCCTTGGGGCGACCTTCCCTCTTTACAAAACCACCGGGGATTTTTCCGGCTGCATAGAATTTTTCATTATAGTCAACTGTTACAGGAACAAAATCAAGACCTTCCTTTACTTCGCTAGAAGCGCAGATGGTCGCAATAATGGCAGTTCCGCCGTACTGTGCATAAACACAACCGTTAGCCTGTTTTCCAATTTTTCCTGTTTCAAGAATCAGCTCGCTGTCGCCGATTTTTTTTGTTACTCTTTGTACCATTGTATCCTTCTTTTGATTCTTTTTTTTAGGATTCATTTTTTAGGATGAACCCAAGGAGCCTCCGTTTGAACAGCCGGAAGCCCCAAGAGCAAAGAAACAAAGCCTTTGCCTTTAAACAAAAAACGGCAGCTTATCCACAAAGGATTGTTGCTGCCATATTTTAGTTTACTTACGGATTCCGAGTTCCTTAATGAGTGCGCGGTAACCTTCGAGATTTACGCGCTGCATGTAACGGAGCATCTTGCGCCTCTGTCCAACAACCTTAAGAAGGCTTCTGGAAGCGGTTGTATCCTTAGGGAACTGTTTGCAGTGAGCAGTCAGCTGTTTGATTCTCTCTGTAAGCAGTGCAATCTGAACTTTTGTGTTGCCGGTGTCAGATGCATTTTCACCGAACTTTGATACGACAGAAGATGTCGTTTCTTTTGTAAGTGCCATTACTTACTCCTAAAAAATAATTTTTTTGACCCTTGAAGCAAAATTTGCCGACGGCATAGAAAGAGAAATCCTTCCTTTTGCAACGGCACACTCCGCATGCAGGGTCGTTAACGCAGCTGCATTCAATTCCACCGAATCTTCTGCAGCGGCAGTTAATTCAACTGTTACACCGTACTTTCCGTCCACAGGCAAAACCTGGCGGGAAAAAGTACTTGCCCAAAAAGAGCCTTCTTCTTCCTTCCATTCAAGGCCCGTGCAGTCGTATGCAAAGGGGCGGCCTGTCATCCTGAGGGCAAGGTCAAACTCCGCCTTTTGAACAGCATCCCTGATTCTGCTGGAACTTATGCGCGAACCTTCAAGCAAAACATCCTGTACAAGCGCGCACTCTATTCCTTCTGCACTGCAAAGAGAGGCAAGGTCTTCCATCTTAAAGGCACCTTTGTATCCGCAGCAAAAATCCTGCCCTTCAGCAATAAAGCGCATTCCGCATTCATCAGAAAGCGTATGGATAAAAGAAGTTCCTTCTATTTTACTGAATTCGGGAGAAAAGTCAATGACTATGGCAAAATCAAGGCCCATATCCGAAAAAATTTGTTTCTTTTGTTCAACGGAAGAAAGCTCGCCGGAAAAAGAAGGGGCCATCTTTGCGGGAGAAACAAAGGTTACGCAACCGCGCACAAAATCATTCTTTGCAAGAACCCTTTCAAGAATGGCCTGATGCCCTTTGTGAACACCGTCAAAGCTTCCAACGGAAAGAGCCGTACCCCTGCAAAGCCATTCAAGCGGGAATTTGTGCAAAACAATGTCCTGCCACGAAAAGACGCGGAATTCCTTTTTTTTCTTCTGAACCACAAAGCCGTAGCTGTATTTGTCTGATTTTTTTGAAGGAAGGCTTACGACGCCTGCAAGAGAATTGTCTGCGTAAAAAACTGCCGCTTCTTCAGCATTGCCCTGGGCAGATGAATCATCACCCGCGAAAGGCAAAAGCATAGACTTCTTTAAGGGGCGGCCGTTCATAAAATAGCGCTCAAATTCATTCTTTAGCAAAAGAGGAGAAAGAGAACATTTTTGTGCAAGGGAGGGCGTAAAAGCTAAAAAATGGGAGCGGACTTCCTTTATCTCTTGTTCGGAAACAGGCTTCTTTTCTTTTTTAGCACCAAAATCCGCAAGCTGCATATTCTTTAAGTCCTGCAAGGCATTTTGAATCGTAAAGGGCTTAATGTCCTTGTAAAAGGCAGACTCTTCTATTTTAAAAGGGCCAACCTGTGTGCGCCTTAAGGCTGAAAGATGGGCGCAGCTTTTTAGGGAATACGCTATGTCCCGGGCAAGAGAGCGTATGTAGGTTCCTTTTGAGCATGAAATTTCAAGTATGGCGTATGCACACGGATCTGACTCTGACGGCTCAAGAAAATCAATCAGAGTGTTCTTGTAAACAAAAATCTGCCTGGGTTCAAGGTGAACTTCCTGGCCGCTACGCACAAGGTCGCTGGCTCTTTTTCCGTCCACATGGAGTGCGCTGTACAAGGGGGGTGTCTGCAAAAGGGGGCCTGTAAACTTAGGCAATGCTTCTTCCACATCCCCCTTTGATGGAGGTGGCAAAACCTTTAAAATCTGCCCTGTAGGGTCAAGGGTGTCAGTTTCTTTTCCAAAGCAGACAAGGGCAAGGTATGTTTTTGTAAAGGAAGTTACATGCTCTACAAGGTGGGTAAGGTTTCCGCAGAGGACTATCAGTAGGCCGTCCGCAAAGGAGTCAAGCGTACCCGTATGACCAACCTTTGACGTGCCAAGGGATTTTTTTATTACCGAAAGAGAAGAAAAGCTTGTAAGCCCACTTTTTTTGCAGTAAGGCAAAACCCCCGAAGGCAAATCAAAAGATGCGTCTTTATTCTTCTTCATCGCTTGACTGTGCGCTGTTTTCCGCCGGAGACTCTGGTGCCAAAGCCGCCTCTTCTTTTTCCAAGGCGTTGAGCTTCTGCACCATTTCGTAGCCATCCTTTATGCTTGAATCCGCAATAAAGGTAAGCTTTGGAAATTTATAGATGGTAAGCTTCTTTGCTATGGATGACTGAATGAATCCGGCCGCACTTTGCAAGCCCTGCACTCCGCGTTTAACGGAATTTTCATCCATAAAAGAAGAAACGTAAACTTTTGCATAGGCAAGATCACCCGCAACGTCCACACGATGAATCGTAAGGAATTCATTTACGCGGGGATCTTTTATTTCGTGGCGGATAATCATGTTGGAGATTTCAGACTTAAGCTGTTCTCCAAGCCGTACCAATCTGTACTGTCCCATGATTATTCACCTGCCCCTTCACGCTTTGCGGCTTCTTCTGCTTTCTTTGCTTTACCGGCTTCTTTTGCAGCAGCCTGTTCAGCTTCGTACTGGGCCTTTGCCTCGGCAGCCTTTCTTTCTTCAGCAGCCCTGCGTTCAGCCTCGCGTTTTTCTGCGGCAGCCTTTTCGTCTACAAGGGTATCACCAAGCTTGCGCTTTACCTCTACAAATTCGAAAGCTTCAATCTGGTCGCCAACCTGAATGTCCTGCCAGTTTTCAATGCCAAGACCACATTCAAAGCCGTACTTGACTTCCTTAACGTCATCCTTAAAGTGCTTAAGAGAAGCAACCTTGTCTGTATATTTAACAACACCGTCGCGGATAACGTTTACGCTGCTTGTCTTTTTGATGATACCGTCCGTAACGTAACATCCGGCAATAAGACCAATCTTTGGAACGCGGAATGTATTGCGTACTTCGAGGGTACCAGTAACTTCTTCCTTTGTATCTGGCTGAAGCATACCTTCCATTGCAGCCTGAATTTCTTCTACACACTTGTAGATGATGTTGTACTTGCGTATTTCTACCTTTTCCTGATCTGCAAGAGCCTTTGCCTTTGGTGTAGGACGAACGTTAAAGGCAATGATGATTGCATTGGAGTCAGCGGCGGCAAGTGTAACATCGCTTTCGTTGATTGCACCGGCACTTGAATGGATTACGGAAAGGCGGATTTCCTTTGTGGAAAGCTTTTCCAAAGAATTCTTGAGTGCTTCTGCAGACCCCTGAAGGTCAGCCTTGATGATGACCTTGAATTCCTTAACTTCGCTGTTGGCAATGTCGCTGTAAAGTGTTTCCGCATTTGTCCTGCGAACAGCTTTTGCAGCCTCAAAGCGCTTGAGTTCCTGTCTCTTTGCGGCAAATTCACGGGCATCGCGCTCGCTTTCTGTAACCTGGAATGGGTCGCCGGCATTAGGCATGGACTCAATACCAAGCACTTCTATAGGCATGGATGGAGTTGCTTCCTTTACCTTCTGACCCTTGTCGTTAAAGATTGCCCTTACGCGGCCAGAGTAGATTCCTGCAACAAAAGGATCGCCTGTACGCAAGGTACCGCGTTCTACGACAACTGTAGCAACTACACCGCGTCCCTGATCGATGCGGCTTTCAATAACCTTACCTTCTGCGCGGCAGTCATACTGGGCCTTAAGCTCAAGGACTTCTGCCTGAATAAGGATTGCGTCAAGAAGGTCATCTATACCCTGTCTCTTGAGGGCTGAAATATTTACATACTGAGTGTCGCCACCCCATGCTTCCGGTGTAAGACCGTGCTCTGAAAGCTGAGTCATTACGCGGTCCGGGTTTGCATCCGGCTTATCGATTTTGTTTACTGCAACGATAATCGGAACCTTTGCATCCTTTGCATGGTTGATAGCCTCGAGGGTCTGGGGCATAACACCATCGTCTGCGGCAACAACGAGTACTACGATATCCGTAATCTGAGCACCGCGGGCACGCATCATGGTAAATGCTTCGTGACCAGGAGTATCCAGGAAAGTGATTGTTCCCTTTGGAGTTGTAACCTGGTAGGCACCAATCTTCTGGGTAATACCACCGGCTTCGCCTTCTGCAACATTTGCATTGCGGATTGCGTCCAAAGTCTTTGTCTTACCGTGGTCAACGTGACCCATTACAGTAACAATAGGAGGCCTTACCTGTACGGTTGAATCCTCGCCCTTTTCGCTTTCGATTACAGTCTCGTCGTAAAGGCTTACGAGGTGAACCTTACAGTTGTATTCCTCCGCGAGAATTGTAGCAGTGTCGCTGTCTATGCTCTGGTTGATTGTTACCATCATTCCCATGGACATGAGCTTTGCAATAATCTCGTTTGCCTTGAGGTTCATCTTCTTGGCAAGATCGGAAACAGAAATCGTTTCCATAATATCTATTGTTTCTGGAACTACGCTTGCCTGAACAGAATCCTTCTTCTTGTTCTGGTAAAGCTCGTCCTCGTCAAAGAAGTCTTCCTTATCCTTGCGGTTGTAGACCTGCTTCTTTCCCTTGAACTGCTTCTTTGCCGGAGCCTTGTTGCCCTGCATTGAAGAAGCATCGCCAAATGGACGGCCACCACCCTGTCCGCCAAAACCGGGTCTTGAGCCAAAGCCACCCTGTCCGCCGCCACGGTTAAAGCCACCGCCCTGACCGTTGTTATTGTAGCCACCGCGGTTGTAGCCACCACCCTGTCCGTTATTGTTGTAACCGCCACGGTTATAACCACCGCCCTGACCGTTATTGTAGCCGCCACGGTTATAACCACCGCCCTGACCGTTATTGTAGCCGCCACGGTT
>JAFXWC010000059.1 GCA_017534445.1 Treponema sp. | reverse complement strand
TTCAAGGGAGGACCCTTGGACCCCAAACTAAGGGGAGGGAAAACCCCCTACTCCGAAGCGAGGGTTTTCCCTCCCCTTAAACCCCTCCCTTTCCCGGCACGGCTTAGGGCTCTGCCCTAAGAACCCGGATTTATATTTCAACAAATGTTTTTTGGGAATGTTCCCTTCGACGGGCTCAGGGAACGTGATTGTTTCTTGCCAAACAATACCGAGCCATGGAGGGCGGGTTGGCAGAGGGGATTTTCCCAGGCGACCTACGCCGCCATGGAGCCCCGGTAGTACCGCGCAGCGGTATGAGCCGAATAGGCGAAGGGCGGAACGGCGGTGGCGCAGAGGCATGGACGGTCGAGTTAGCCAAGGGATAAAATGGTAGAGCCTATAAAGGTACCGTCCAAAAAAGAAAGAAAAGGTGAAATTTTAGGGGGTGGGGGAGTGAAAAAAATTAAGTGAAAAAAAATGCTAAAAAATGCAAAATTTTATTTGACAGGATTAATCAACACGTGTTACTATGTTTATAGTTGGAAATTTGGAAACGTTTTACATGAATAAAGTTATAAAAATATGGGCAAAATGGAACTTTTGTGCGGAAAAATAAGAATTTTTTCAAAATCCGCATTTAAAGGATTTTCTTTTGACTTTTTTCGTGTAGACTAAGAATAGATGGGGTGCAAATTCTGCGTTCCATGCTGTTTTTTAAGGCGGTTTACAGCGACTGGGGCTTGGGCTTCCGTTTGTCTTGGAGTCCCGCGTAATAAAAGCTTGTATTTCGTAGGAGGAAATATGAACAAGAAGTTTATGTCTATTGCGGCAGTTGTCTCTGCCCTGACAGTTGGTTTTGTTGCAACAAGCTGCAGCAAAAAGGATGCTGCAAAAAGCGGAGGCTCTTCTGAGCAGATTACGCTTACGGTTTGGGAGTCATTGAACGGTCCTGATGAATTCATTAAGCAGGCTGGTGAAGCTTACACAAAGACTCACCCGAACGTAAAGGTTGAATTCGTTAACGTAGAGCTTGGCGATGCTGCTGGTCAGATTGCACTTGACGGTCCAGCTGGTGTTGGCCCGGATATTTTCGGCGCTCCTCACGACAAGCTTGGCGAATTGGTAAGCGGTGGCCATGTTTCACCGACAGTAAATCCTGATCAGGTAAAGAAGGAAGTTCTTGGCGCATGTTCACAGGCTGTAACATACAACGGAACAATGTACGGCTATCCTGTTAGCGCAGAGACTTACGCTTTGTTCTATAACAAGGACCTTATCAGCGACGCAGAAGTTCCTACAACTTGGGAAGCCCTTGTAAAGTGGGCAAAGGACTTTAATTCAAAGAATCCTGGAAAACGCGCATTCATGATGGATGTAGGAAACGGATACTACACAATCACATTTACTACAGAGAACGGAAACCGCCTCTTTGGCAAGTCAGGAACAGACACTTCTACATCTTACCTTAACACAGAAGATTCTATTAAGGGTATGAAGTTCTTCCAGACACTCCGCTCAATCCTTGACGTTCCTTCTGCAGACCTTAGCACAGGAAACTGCGACGCTGCATTCCAGTCTGGTACTGCCGCAATGCACATCACTGGTTTGTGGAACGTAAAGCCATTTGAAGAAGCTGGCGTAAACTTTGGCGTTGCTCCTCTTCCATCTCTTCCTGGAGACAACAAGCCTTCCGCATCTTTCAGCGGTACAAGATGTATGTTCGTAAGCGCATACTCAAAGAACCAGGAGGCAGCAGCAGACTTTGCAAGGTTCCTTATTTCTCCAGAGATGCAGCAGCTCCGCTTTAACATCACTGGTGCTATGCCTTCAATCAGCACAGAAGTTAACAGCAAGTACATTCCTGGCTTCCTTAAGCAGCTTGACTATGCTTTCCCAATGCCTTCAATTCCACAGATGGGCGGATTCTGGGATGCAATGGGTAATGCTTCCAAGAACATCTGGGACGGTGCAGACGTTAAGGGCGAACTTGATGCCGCTAACACTGTAATCATCGGTCAGTAAAAGCAAAGGGCAAAGGCCACGCGTTAGAACGACAAGTTTTTGCGGTCTTGCCCTTTTTTGTTGGGGCGTTACGGGGCATTAGCAAAAAAAATTGCCCCGTAGAGAGGGTAGGGCGCAACGAAGTGCGACCGCAGGGGGAGACTTTCCCCTCCTTATTGCCCAAGATGAGCGAGTTCGTAAATTTCATTAAGACAGGAGTAACAATATATGCAGATTGAAACTGACGGAAGTTCGGGCAAGAAAGTTACCGGAGCGGCGTGCTGCTTTATGGGACTTGCCCACATACTTTATTTAAAGCAGTACATAAAAGGCTTGCTGTATGCACTCCTTGAGCTGCTCTTTATTGTTGCCATACCATTTTTTGCAAGGAAATTATTTCAGCTGGTAACGCTTCCCTACAACCGTGAGCAAAAAATGTTTCCTGTCTTTATGCTGATTGACGGAATCCTTGTCATATCGGTTATTCTTATTTTCATTGCGCTTTATGTTATTTCTGTAAAGAGCGCAAAAACTTCATACACAGATTATTGCCGCACAGGTCGCCTTGCCTCTCAGAAGGCATCTCTCTGGGAAGTTACCAACCGTGCCTTTCCCATTACCGGACTTGCGCCTTGCCTTATAATGCTGCTTGTTTTTGTAGTTGCACCGCTTGTCTTTTCCATTTGCGTGGCCTTTACAAACTTTTCGGGACCAAGCCATGCCGTTGCAAACGACGTAGACTGGGTTGGCGGCAGCAACTTTAAGGAGCTTCTGCTTGGAGGCTCCACCTGGTCAAAGGGTTTTGCCCGCATTGCAATATGGACTTTGGTCTGGGCTTTCTTTTCAACTTTCACATGCTACTTCGGCGGCCTGCTGGTTGCCGTTCAGCTTAAAGAAATCGGAGTAAAAATTGCGGGTGTCTTCCGCTTTATCTTTATATTGCCTTATGCTGTTCCTTCCGTAATCACAATGCTAGTATGGAAGAACATGCTCAACGGCACCTTTGGAATCGTTAACAGGACGCTAAAGACTCTTGGCATTCTTGGGGCAGATTCAATAATCCCCTGGCTTGGAAATTCAACCCTTGCAAAAGTAATGTGTATCGTAATCAACCTTTGGGCTGGCTTTGGATACTTTATGATGCTTACCATGGGAACAATGACTGCAATCGGAAACGACCTCTTTGAGGCGGCAAAAATTGACGGTGCAAACAACCGCCAGATTCTGCACCACATAACCCTTCCGCTTGTAATGTACCAGACCATGCCGCTTATCATCATGAGCTTTATGCACAACATCAACAACTTTGGAATAATCTTCTTCCTTACCGGAGGACAGCCTGCGGTTGCAGACTCAACAATAACCAGGGCTGGGGGAACGGACATTCTTGTTACCTGGATTTACAACCTTACAATCACGCTTTTAAAATACAACTACGCGTCTGTAATTGCAGTTCTTATCTTTGCGGTTCTGGCACCGTTTGCCGTTTACCAGTTTATGAACACCAAGGCATACAAGGAAGGTGAAGTATGAAAAGAGGATATCACGTTATTTCTTCGCTGAACAAATTCGTAATCTATGCGCTTTTTGTTCTTATCTCTTTCTTTGTATTCTATCCGCTTGTCTATGTAGTAAGCGCCGCCTTTAGCCCTTCCAACAACATTGCGGGGCTTAGCATAATTCCATTTGGAGACGGCTTTACCTGGAAGCATTTTATCTACCTCTTTACAAAGACCCAGTATTGGCTCTGGTTCAAGAACACGCTCATCATTTCATTGTGGACTGCCGTACTTACGGTTGTTATTGCATCACTTAGCGCATACGTCTTTTCGCGCTTTAAGTTCACCTTTAAGAAGTCTTTCCTTATGAGCCTGCTTATCCTGCAAATCTTTCCGTCTTTTGTTGGCATGATTGCAATCTACGTAATCCTCTACCGCATCAACGGACTGGACACCCTCTGGGGACTTGTGCTTGTCTACGTAGCGGGAAACATTCCCTACAACACCTGGATGGTAAAAAGCTACATGGACACCGTAAGCAAAAGCTTGGACGAAGCAGCCCGCATTGACGGTGCAAGCCACATGCGCATCTTTGCAACGATAATCCTTCCAATAACAAGGCCAATCATCACCTTCCTTGGCATTTCAAGCTTTACCGGCCCATGGATGGACTTTATTTTCCCCAAGCTGGTACTCCGTTCACCGGGCAAGCAGACCTTGGCATTGGGACTCTTTGCCTTTGTTACCGACAAAAAGAACGAGTTTACCAACTTTGCAGCAGGAGCCCTTGTAATCACCATACCTTTTGTAATCTTCTTCCTCTTCACGCAAAAGGCCATGATGATGAGCATGGGAACCGCCGGTGTAAAAGAGTAGGAGCTTATTTTCTTCTCTCGGAGCGCACTGAATGGTTAAACCGCGGCTGCCGCTACCCGGCAGCCGGCCGCAATTAGTACCCGCTTTCCAGAGTTCCGGCTTACGCCTCCATTGCCTGGGGTTCGACAAGCTCACCCACCACGGCAACGGCTACGCCGCCCTTCCAATCGGGGCTAGGATTGTTTTGTAAAAAGCAATGCAGGAATTAGTTTTATGCGCAACGAGAGAAATATTCTGTGATGAGCATAAAAGCAGGGTTTTTAGGGGTGCAACCCCTAAACCGTGCCGGGAAAGGGAGGGGTTAAAGGGGAGGGAAAACCCTCGCTTCGGAGTAGGGGGTGTTCCCTCCCCTTTGTTAACATTCAAATCAACACGTGTAAAAAGGAGAATATATGACAGATTACACTTTCGACGAAAAGAGTTTATTCCGCGACGGCAAAAGATGGTTCCCCGTAATGGGAGAAATCCACTACAGCCGCTACCCCCACCAGTACTGGAAAGAAGCCCTCTTAAAAATGAAGGCAGGTGGCGTGGACATAGTAAGCGCATACACAATTTGGATTCACCACGAAGAAATAGAAAACGAATGGGACTTTACAGGCGACCGCAACCTGCGCGCCTTTGTAGAAACAGTAAAGGAATGTGGACTAACCATGTTCCTGCGCGTAGGCCCTTGGGTTCATGCAGAAGTACGCAACGGAGGCTTCCCCGACTGGCTAATGGCAAAGTGCAAGGGGATTACCCGCACCAACGACAAGGCATATTTTGCAGAGGTTGAAAAGTACTACAAGAAAATATATGAGCAGGTAGAAGGGCTCTTTGCAAAAGACGGCGGCCCAATAATCGGCATTCAGGTAGAAAACGAATACGGCCACTGCGGAGGCCTTACCGGAAAAGAAGGCGAAGACCACATGCTTGCTCTTACCCAAATGCTAAAGCAAATAGGATTTGACGCACCCCTGTACACAGCAACAGGCTGGGGTGGGGCGGTAACGGCAGGACTTCTTCCCGTAATGGGAGGCTACTGCGACGCACCTTGGGATCCCCGCCCGGAAGAAATAGAGCCAAGCGGAAACTTTGTCTTTACCTATGAGCGCAACGACCACGCAATTGGAAGCGATTTTGGCTTGGGAGAAGGCGTTACCTTCGACATGAAAAAATTCCCCTACCTTACAGCAGAGCTTGGCGGAGGCCTTCAGGTAACATACAAGCGCCGCCCCATAGCAAAGGCAAAGGATATTGCCGCAATGAGCATTGCAAAAATGGGAAGCGGCTGTAACCTCTTGGGCTACTACATGTACCACGGAGGAACAAACCCCGACGGCAAAGTAACATCCCTGCAGGAAACAAAGGCAACAGGTTCATTCTGTGAACTGCCGGAAAAGACCTACGACTTCCGCGCCCCTCTTGGTGAATACGGACAGGCAAACGGAACCTACAAAGAAATCCGCCGCCTTGCACTCTTTGTACACGACTGGGGCGAAAAGCTTTGTGCAATGGACACCTACATCCCCAAAGAAAATCCCCTGACTCCGGAAAATTTCAAGGACCTGCGCTATTCAGTCCGCTACGACAAAGAAAACGAGAAAGGCTACCTCTTTGTAAACAACTACCAGAGGCGCAACGAAATGCTTGACCACTACGATGCAGACATATTCATAAAAGAACCGGTCGAAGCAAAATTCCACGGAGACATCAAAAACGGTGAATGCTTTATCCTTCCAATCCGCTACGGCACAATAGACGAAAACGTACCGCTCTGCAAACTCAACGGCTACGAAGTATTCTATGCCCGCACACCCGGAAAGAACACTGCATTCGGAACAACAATCCTTCTTTCCAGCACTGACTCCCTTAACGCAAACAAAATCACTTCCCCGTCCGGAAAAGAATACCTCATCATAAGCGAAGGACTTGTCTACACAGAAAACCTTGCGGACAAAACAAAAGTCTACCTTGAAAGCAGGAACATTCCTTCTTTTAAAATCATAGACACAAAAGACCGCATCGCAACCCCGGCAGGCTTCCTCCGCAACGAAATAGAAGAACACGTAAATTCCTACATCTATTCAGCTTCAACTCCGTTTGCCCCGGCTGTAAAAAAGACCTTCGTCTCTCAGGACCAGAAGAAGGCCGTCTACAAAATCAATGTGGAAAAATGGCCAGCCGACCACTTTGGAACCCTGTGCGATGTCTTCCTAAAAATAAGCTACACCGGAAACTGCGCCCGCCTTTACAAAGACGGAAAACTCGTTGCAGACAACATCTACTGTGGCCCCGGCAACACTTGGGAAATAGGACTAAAACGCTTTGGCAAAGAAGAGCAGGAATTCACACTGGAAATAGATTCCCTGGAAGCAAGCCAAAAAGGACAAATCTACCTTGAAAACTGGCCCTACATCCCCAACAACGACGGTGCAGAATTTGAAGCAGGCTTTGTCTCCGATGCAATCAAAATCGACGACCAGTTCAGCCCAAAAAATGCAGTCTGTTCATTGGATGGCATTACAAGCGAGCATTCACTTCTTGTTGAATTTGACCTTGTCTAATCATGCCCGCTTGGTGCCTCGCAGCGCAGCCTCCAGCGGCTTGTCGAACCACAGCTCGTTTGTTTAACTGTCATGCCGAACGCACTTGCGAGCAAGTAATTTCGGCATCTGTGTCTGTTAGCAAAAAAAAACTGTCCACTCATCCGCAACCGTCATGCCGAACTGCTACGCCACATTCGCACGCACTTGCTACGAATGTGGATTCGGCATCTATATTTGTTAGAAAAAAAAATCTACTCTGTCATAAGATGATAGACAAATCTTTTATGATATACTCCAATCTTGCAAATTGCTACGCAAAGTATTAAGGGGGTCTTTATGAGAGAAAAGAAAATCCAAAAAATTTGGCAGAGTATTACAGATGTGCAGAAAGCGGTTCTTTACGCCTATCTAAGTTTTTGCAATGATGAGCCAGCGATGGAAGATATTGGTACTGGCTGTGACTGGACGGAATTTTATAAGGCTGTAGAAAGGGATGGCTACGCAGAACACAGAAGGGAAGTCAACAAGATTCTGGAAGATGTTGGCAGCACAGGATTGATTTATTGGCCTTCCCTGGAAAGTAAGGCAAAAAGAAGGCTAATAAAGAGTAGAAACAAAAAAATCCTGTCTCCTCAGGTCTACGAATTCCTGCTTTTTTCTCCAGCCCTCACTAATTCCGACAAAAATCTGCGCGACACTTATTTTTCTGAATGGCAGCTTGTAAAAATTGCAATCACCTTGGATAAGCCTTGCACTTTTGTCATTCCCATGCTAGAAAGCGGCAAGTTTTCAGAAGATGTGCTTACCAAGCTTTTCCAATTTGCAGTCCGTTCGTCTCCGCTTGGAATTGTTCAAAAACTCGTAGACTTGGGGGCGGATTATAAGTCAATGGACAAGAACAATAAATTTCCCGTCATGAATGCAGCTCTCCGGCAGAAAGATCCTGAGGTCTTTTGCTACCTTGCAGAAAAAGGCTGTTCGTTAACAGAGCATGACTGCTGCGGACAGAGTATTCTTCATCTGGCCGCAATGAATCCACATTCCTGTATTCTTGAACGACTTTTATCCCTTGTTCCCCACGATTATATAGAAGAAAAAGACCTGCGCTTTGGCCGTACCCCTCTTGGAATGGCCTATTGGTATGAGAATAAAAAGAACATGAAAGTCCTAATAAAAGCTGGAGCCAACAAAGGCACCGCAAAGCTTAAGGCAGAAGGACCTAGATATGAACCAGACCCTTATGAAGACAGCGACGAAGAGATTGTCAGCCTTCATTGGATGAAAAGTCATTTTGAATGGACTCCCGAGAATATTCAGAAAATAGCTTCCAAGATTCAGGCAATAGACAGAAGGCTTAACCAGATGTACGATGCCGTTGAAAAGGCAATGAAGTTCTTGCAAAGCGATTCAATCCCCAATAACAGAATCAAGAATGAATTTTCTATAACAGCCAGCATGTCCTATGAAAACTGGAAGAAGCCTCTTCCCTCTGCCGATAAAAAAATGCTGTACCGCCTTTATAGCGAAACTAAGTGGAGCATAATGCCCAGTGTGTACGCAAGCGGGGAGGGAATGGGAAGCAGGGAAGACCAATTGTACCGTAACACCAACTGGGATATAGAACTCTTTGACCGCCCCGAATTTGAACACATAAAAATCCCTTACTACATCCATGTCCTTTTTGTAGATACCTACACTTATACGCTTAATGACATGCTCTACATGGATCCCGAAGATTTTAAAATCGAGCTCGACATCAGCTTTGACGGAGAAAAGATTCTGTAGTAAAGCGGTAAAAAAAACAAAGCAACCTACGCGGGATTGTAGGGGCGGCGCAGCCGTTCGCGCAAGCGAATGGAGGCGAAAGCCGGAACCCCGAAAAGCCCGTGGCGCAGAGGCATGCCAGCCGAATTAGTCAAGGAATGAATGGTAGAGCGGAAAAAAGCACCGTCCAAATTTTTAAAAATTCATTGCAAAACCCTTATATTGCAAATTCTTAGTTTTTTGAATAAAATGAAGCACACATCAAATAGCAGAATGGAGTGCGTGGAATGGCTGTTGGCAACAAAAAACTTATTGCAGGAATAGATGTTGGTTCTACCACTACAAAAATAGTTGTGCTTGATACAGAAACAAAAGAGACCGTCTATTCCGACTACCGCCGCCACCATGCCTCCCAGCTAAAAAGCGTCCTCAATGCACTAAAGGAATTTTCGCAAAAATTTCCGGGTCAGGAATTCCGCCTTGCAATGACAGGCTCCGGCTCAAAGCCTATTGCGGAAAAACTGGGGCTGCCTTTTGTTCAGGAAGTGGTTGCAAATTCGATTGCACTCCGCTTTGACTATGAGGATGTTGGAACTGCCATTGAGCTTGGCGGTCAGGATGCCAAGATGATTTTCTTTGGCAGGGAAGACGGCCACCTAAAAGTGAACGACATGCGCATGAACGGAAGCTGCGCCGGTGGAACGGGTGCTTTTATTGATGAAGTTGCTTCTATATTAAAGGTTTCTGTTCAGGAAATAAATTCGCTTGCGGAAAAGGGTTCTTGCGTTTACGACATTTCTGGCCGCTGCGGTGTCTATGCAAAGACGGACATTCAGCCTCTTTTGAACCAGGGCATTTCCAAGGCAGACCTTGCGCTAAGTTCTTTCCATGCAATTGCAAAGCAGACGATTGGCGGTCTTGCCCAGGGCTTGGACATAAAAAGTCCCGTCGTTTTTGAAGGTGGCCCCCTTACCTTTGACCCCGTTCTTGTAAAAGTTTTTGCCCAGCGCCTTAAGCTTGAGCCAAAAGACATACTTAATCCAGAGCACCCGGAAGTGATGATTGCAAAAGGTGCCGCCCTTTCTTTGAACGAGCTTTTCTGCGACTTTACGATGAGCCGTTCCATTCAGGAAATTATATGCTTACTGGAGGAGGAGTGCTCTAAAAAGGAAGACAGCTCTTCTTGCGGCAGGCTTTACTTTTATTCAGAAGAAGAAAAAGAAGAATTCTTTGCCCGCCACCAGAAGAAGCGCCCCAAGGTTTACAAGTTTGCCCGTGGCGAGACAATCCGTGTCTATCTAGGAATTGACTCAGGCTCAACAACTACAAAATTCGTTCTGCTTGATGAGGACAACCAGATTCTGGATTACTTTTATTCCAGCAACGAGGGAGACCCCCTTGTTATAGCAAAGGATGCCCTTATTCAGATGCGTGACCGCTATAAAGCCGAAGGGGTAACGCTAGAGATTCTTGGCGTTGGAACTACGGGCTACGGAGAGCTTTTGTTCAGCAAGGCCTTTAACACGGAGTATCACGCTGTAGAGACGGTTGCCCACGCAAAAGCGGCAAGCCATTATGTTGGCGATGTGGACTTTCTTTTGGACATTGGTGGTCAGGACATGAAGGCTATCTGGCTTTCTGGCGGAGTAATTACAAACATCATCGTAAACGAGGCATGTTCATCTGGTTGCGGTTCCTTCCTGCAAAACTTTGCTGACTCTCTTGGCATAGAGGTAAAGGACATAGCCCAGGCTGCCTTTAGCTCAAAGAACCCGGCTGTTTTGGGAAGCCGCTGCACGGTTTTTATGACCAGCAGCATTGTTACAGAGCAGAGGAACGGAAAGTCTGGCCAAGACATTATGGCTGGTCTTTGCCGCTCAATAATAGAAAACGTATTTACAAAAGTAATACGTGTCCGAAACCTTGATTCCCTTGGAAAAAAGATTGTAGTTCAGGGTGGAACTTTCCAGAATGATGCCGTCTTGCGCGCAATGGAACAGTATATAGGCCGCTCGGTAGTTAGGGCACCTTACCCGGGAATCATGGGAGCAATAGGAATTGCCCTTCTTACAAAAGAAAAAATGCAGTCTGGAAAAATTGGGCGCACCTTCATAGGCCTTGATAATCTGGATGCCTTTACCTACAGCCAGCAGGCAAACGTGGTATGTCCCTTCTGCCAAAACCATTGCAAGCGCACAATCGTAAAATTTTCAAACGGAGCTTCTTGGATTACCAACAACCGCTGTGAGCGCGGAGAAATATTGGGAGACCCAAAAGACCCGTCTGTTCGCGAAAAGCTCAAAGAGGGCAACTTAAAAAAAGCGGCAAACCTTTTCAAGTACCGCCAGGAGCTTTTGTTCAAGGACTACGACATTGTTCAGGGAGTTAAGGACAGGAGCATTACCATAGGGCTTCCAAGGGTTCTTTCTTTCTGGGAACTCATGCCTTTCTGGAATACCTTCTTTAAGTCTCTGGGCTTTGACGTAAAGATGTCGGACCTTAGTTCCAGAAAAATGTTTGAGGACGGACTTTCCGCAGTTGTTTCGGACACGGTTTGCTTCCCCGCAAAACTTGTTCACGGACACTTGCGCAATCTTGTGGAGAAAAAAGTTGACCGAATCTTTATGCCGGTCATATCCACCTTCAAGTCCCAGAACACGGAAGAAACCAGTGAATACATGTGCGCCATAGTAAAGGGCTATTCCTGGGTAATAAGAAATTCCGACAATCCCGAAAAGCGTTTCGGCATACCCTTTGACACACCGCTCTTCTTCTGGTTTACCGACAAGGACAGGGACCGCCAGCTTGAATCCTACATGCAAAAGCAGTATGGAATTTCCAAGAAAGAGGTTGATGCCGCAATCAAGGCCGCAGATTCTGCAATGAAGGAATTCCGCTCGGACCTTGAAAATGCCGCCCAGCAGATTATTGATGACGTTCAGGCTTCCGGAAAGTACGCAATTGTTCTTGCATCCCGCCCTTACCAGAATGACCCTCTTGTAAACCACGGCCTGCCAGAGCTTTTTGCAGATTCTGGCATTCCTGTCCTTACTGTTGACTCTGTTCCAGGAATAGCCCAGGTGGACTTGAGTAAGAGCCGCTTGGATGTGGTAAACAACTACCACGCAAGGCTTCTTGCAACATCCATAATCGCCGCTGAGCACCCCAACCTTGAGTACGTTCAGTTCGTAAGCTTTGGCTGCGGGCACGATGCCTACCTTAGCGATGAAATCATCAGGATGATGAAAGAAATTTCCGGCAAGTCACCACTTGTTCTAAAGATGGACGAAAGCGATGTTCAGGGCCCCCTAAGAATCCGTGTGCGCTCCTTTGTGGAAACAATCGCAATGAAGTATTCCTCTGGCGCAAAGCTAACTGCCCGCGACCTTCCCGATCCCTACAAGGTTAAGTTCAACAAAAAAGATACCCATGAAAAAATTGTCCTTGTGCCAAACACGTCACATGCCTTTGCAAGAATCATGGCGGCATCCCTTGCAACCCAGCACCTTAAGGCCATACCAATGGATGTTGGCCGCGAAGACGCAATCAGGCTTGGCAAGAAATACGTCCACAACGACATTTGTTTCCCCGCCCAGATTGTAATCGGAGAAGCCCTTGCCGCCTTGGAAAGCGGCTTGTACGACCCCCACAAGGTGGCAATAGCAACCGGAAAGGACATTGGCGACTGCCGCCTTACCCACTATGGAGCCCTGCTAAGAAAGGCCCTGGACGATGCAGGATATTCCTACGTTCCCATCGTAACAAACAACGACCGCGACTACCACAACCTGCACCCAGGCTTTAAGATGAACCTTGCAACATCCCTAAAACTGGCAATTGCTTTCCCAATGATAGACGCAATGGAAGAACTCTTGCGCAAAATTCGCCCCTACGAACTGGAAAAGGGTAGTGCTGATGCCGCCTTTGAAAAGGGCATGGATGTTATCGTAAAGGGAATAAAGGAAGGCTTTATTGCAGAACGCAAGGCTTTCGAAAAGGCAATAGACATAATGAAGGGCGTAAAATACGACCGCTCGCACTTAAGGCCCACCGTCCTGATTGTTGGCGAATACCTCTTGAATTTCCACCCAGGCGCAAACCACGACATAGAGCTTTACCTTGAACAGAACGGCTTTGAAATAATAGAAGCAAAAATGTCAGACGTAATGCAAAAGACCTACTTTGCTCAGGACACCCAAATCCGCGAAAACCACCTTGCCCGCCCCTTGGCAAAGAAAACAATGGCCCGCACCATAAACGAAGTCTTTAACCTTACCCACGCATGGGCAAACCAGATAGCCCGCCGCCACCCCCTGTTTGAAGAGCCGGTAAAACTTACGGAACTTGTAAAAGGCAGCGACCCGCTCATCTACCACACCTTTGACGCTGGAGAAGGAGTCCTTATCCCCGGAGAAATCCTCTACCAGGCATCCCGCGGTTGCAAGAATTTCATCATCCTTCAGCCCTTTGGCTGCCTTCCAAACCATGTCGTTGGCCGCGGAATAACAAAACGCCTCAAAGAAATCTACCCGGACGTACAGATTCTCCCCCTGGACTACGACCCCGACGTTTCCTTTGCCAACATAGAAAACCGCTTGCAGATGCTAATAATGAATGCAAAAAATTCTTCTTCGGACGGTGTTTAAAGCAGTTATGCCTATTTATTCTTTTGCTAAATTCTGACTGACATCACGCTGCGTCACGGGGAAACACCTTCGCATGGAAATCAATTTTGTGTGCAACGGAAGAAAAACATGGCAGAAATGCCCTTTGCGCGGGGGAGCGATAGCGACCTTAATACCTTGTACGCGCAATTGAGGCGTTTCTGCCATGTTTTTCTGGGAGTGGAGCACAAAATTGATTTCCATACTTTCGTGTTTCATGTGTTGACAAAAGTTGAAAATTGTATTAAATCAAAAAAAATTAGTTTTTTTTAGTCAAAAGGTTAATTTTTTTAATGACGAAATAAAATTTATCTGTTATAATGTACTTATAGTTATTAATATAGCTGATGGTTCTCTGTCAGTGACTGAGCATAAAGAGGAGCTAAAAAATGGCTTTAAAGAAAACTTATTCAAAGGACAAGAAAACTTGCAAGGTTACGTTCACTGTAACACAGGAAGCTGCACATGGAGCTGGCGTTGTAACAATCGCTGGTGATTTTAACAGCTGGAGCAGCACAGAAACTCCGCTTACAAAAAAGAAGGACGGCTCTTTCTCTGTAACACTCGCGCTTGACGCAGGAAAAGAATATCAGTTCCGCTATTTGTTGGACGGCAAGCACTGGGAAAACGACTGGGCTGCAGACAAATACATTCCTGCTCCCTTCTCCCACACCGACAATTCTGTCGTAATCTGTTAAGATTCCAATCTGCTAAGATTGAGATCTGCTAAGATTGAGATCTGCTAAAGAAACGCTTATTTATGTCGGGGCTGTCTAAAAACTTCTTTGGCCAGCCTCTGACTAATTTTCCCGCCTTGTAATTTTCCTTAGGTTTTGGACGGCATTTTTTCTCATTACTGTGCCCGGACCTCCGGTTCCGGTCAACTGCATGTAATCCCCGCTTTCCAGGGTCGCTTGAAACTTCGTTGCGAGAACCGGGGGCCCCGTCACCCCCTCCATTGCCTTATGGCAACGGCTTCGCCGCCCTTACAATCGGGCGTAGGCTCTTTTTCAAGAAGCTCGGTCACTTTGTCTTTCTTTTGCGTACAACCTGCTGGGTAAATCCTTTTGCGCTAAGCTCCTTTTGCATCTGCCTTACGTTTTCAGCTGGAACTTTTGTTACGGAAACTCTTGTCGCAGTCTGCGTCTTTTGGTAGCTTACGTTCTTAAATCCTGCCCGCAAGAGCTTTTGCGCAAGATTTACCGCATTCTCTTTCTTGGAAAAGGCCCCAAGCTGAATGTCGTAATAGGCACCCTTTTCAAGCTTAACCTGAGTCTGCTTTTGCGAAGTCCCCTGTGAATTTCCCCCGGATGCCGTAGTCCCTGAATTTCCTTCAGCACTTGCTTCACCTTTTTCAAGAATTTCAATCTTAACCTTTGCAGTGCCTGTTTTTATCATTCCAAGCTTTACAGCCGCCGCTTTGGAAACGTCCAACTCCCGTCCCTTTACAAAAGGCCCACGGTCGTTCACTTTTACCGTAACGTAGTTGCCGTTTGCAAGGTTTGTAACGCGGAGCATGGTTCCAAAAGGCAGGGTCTTGTGCGCCGCAGTATAGCCGTACATGTTGAATATTTCGCCGCTGGAAGTCTTTCTTCCGTGAAATTTGTCTGCATAATAGGAAGCCGTAACCCCGCTTTTGTAAAGAGTCGCCGCATAAGAGCGAAGTCCCGCAAAAAAAATAACCGCAATGGCAAGAAACCTGGCAATAGCTTTCGTAATATTTGCTTTGTGCACTAAAAATCTCCTTATCTATCACCTAAAATTTCGGAAAATCCTCCCCCGCCATTAATCAGCTTTAGCCAAAATGTTGACAATAGGGTGCATTTCCGATAAAGTAATTTTGGAATCGGGTGCATAAGGAATTAAAACTGGCCAGACGAGAGTTGGTTTTAAACTTATGCCTAACAGGGAACGGAGTTAAAAGCTCCGGCAGTGCCGCTACTGTAAAAGGATTTTCCCTTGAGCCAGACACCTGCCCGCTTCAAGGCACAAAACTTCTTCGAGACCAAGGAAGGTGCCAGGGCTATGGTGTAGCATAAATTCCTATGTCCAAAAACCGTCCTGAACTTTCCCCTCAATCTTTTATGCCGCAATTTCTCACAAAAGTTTTAGGAGTAAAATCATGAAAATGACTTTCAAAAAAATCGCTACAGCAATCATCGCCAGCGCAGTCATCTGCTCAGCAGGATTTTTGGGATGTACAAAAAAAAGTACATCAGGCAATGACAAAGAAATTCTTGTCGTAAGCTTTGGAACAAGCTATAACAACAGCCGCTCAATCACAATCGGCGGAATAGAAAGTGCCATCCGCGAAGCTTTCCCGGATTGGAAAGTTGCCCGCGCCTTTACAGCAGACACAATCATCGGCATACTCAAAGACCGCGACGGCATTGT
Organism: Treponema sp.; assembly: GCA_017534445.1. Taxonomy (GTDB): domain Bacteria; phylum Spirochaetota; class Spirochaetia; order Treponematales; family Treponemataceae; genus Treponema_D. Next base: position 34,670 of record JAFXWC010000059.1, on the reverse strand, counting down.
GGTCGATTCAGTTCAGCAGGCTTTGGACAAGGCCGTAAAAGAAGGAATCAAGACTCTTGTAATCCAGCCGACCCATCTTATGAGCGGATTTGAATTCACCGACTTGAACACACTCGCCCAGCAGTACAAGGGAAAATTTGATTCCCTCGTTGTTTCATCCCCTCTTCTTACAAGCGATGGTGACTACCAAAAAGTTTCTGCCGCAATTACAAAAAAGACAGCTTCTTTTGACGACGGAAAAACTGCAATCTGCTTCATGGGTCACGGAACAGAAGCCGATTCCAACAGCGACTACGCAAAGATGCAGACAGTCCTTACAAATGGCGGATTCAAAAACTACTATGTTGGAACAGTAGAAGCAACTCCTTCCGTAGAAGATTTGATTGCAGCTGTAAAATCTAACCCTGCCTACACACACGTTGTTCTCGTTCCATTCATGGTTGTTGCAGGTGACCATGCAAACAACGACATGGCCGGTGACGAGGATGACTCATGGAAGTCACAGTTCCTCGCAGAAAATTATGAAGTAACACCAGTGCTCGAAGGTCTTGGCCAGAACTGGGACGTCCAGCAGATTTACGTTCAGCACGTAAAAGACGCAATGGCAACTTTGGCAAAGTAAGGAATTTACACCAATGAAGTTTCGTCGTCTTGCATTAGCATTATTGCTTTTAAGTTCAGTTTTTTTCGTATTCGCAGAAGTTGAACAGGAAAATCAGGAAAATCAGGAAAATCCGCTTAACAAGAAATTGGATACGCGGGGACTCCTGCCTCTTCATGCAAAGGATATAGAAGAGGGAAGCTATGAAATAGAAACTGCTTCTTCATCTTCAATGTTCAAAATAGAAAAAACTGTGCTTTATGTAAAAGATAATGCAATGACGGCGGATATTACTTTAAGCGGCAAGGGCTATTCAAACGTCACTATGCTTTCTGCCGCAGATTCAGAAGGCTTAACTTCGCTCGAAGGAACTACGGCCGCTGTCGGCAAAGACGGAAAGTATGTCTTTACCCTTCCTGTCCAGTCCCTTAACACGGAGCTTGTATGTTCCGCATTCAGCAAGAAAAAGCAAAAGTGGTATGAACGCCGCGTAGTCTTTTATTCAGAAAAAATTCCTGCGGAAAATCTTTTTGTTACGCCCTATGTCATGCAAAAGTGTGCCCTAAAAGACGGCTCTTATACCATAGGCGTAAAGTTGTCTGGCGGAAGCGGAAGGGCTTCTGTAAAAAGTCCGGCTGCGATGAGCGTAAAAGACGGAATCCCCCTTGCCCGCATTGAATGGAGCAGCCCCAACTACGACTACATGATTCTTAACGGAGAAAAAATTCTTCCCCTTGCAAACGAGCAGAATTCCGTTTTTGAACTTCCGGTTCTTGTCTTTGACAAACCTATGTCTGTCTTTGCGGACACAAGGGCAATGTCGACTCCTCATGAAATTTTGTACCAGCTTGAATTCTCTCTGAGCACTGCAGAGCAAAAAGGAAGCATGACCTTTGCCTTAGTCATTGCGGCTATTTTCTTGCTAACAGTCGCACTTGTCCTCTTTTTAGTAATGCGCCTATGCTTCAAAAAAGAAAAATAAATTTATTTTTATTTGCGGCCTTTATCCTCCTTGCAGAATCAGTTTTTATTTCCTGCGCAAAAAAAACAGAAGAAAAAAAAGCCATACAAGAAGATTTTAGCGAATTTGAATTCAATGGAAAAAAGCTTCACGGCAAAAAAATACAGCCTGACTATGCAACTCAATTCTGCATCTATGAATATGAGGACGGTTTTTCACTCATAGATATATGTGGAAAAGAAAAATATCTTATTGTCCCTGAGGAAAAATATTCCGAAGGATTAACCTGTGCAGCAGATGGAATCATCAAGCGGGGAATGGAAAATATTTATCTTGCCTCGTCTTCTGCCTACTCTCTTTGGGATGCTCTTGGTGCAAGCGGCAAGCTGGGCTTTAGTTCCATAAAGGAAAATGACTGGTATATCCCCTCCGCTTCTGACGCAATGAAGAGCGGAAAAATGCTTTATGCCGGAAAGTACAGAATGCCTGACTATGAGTTGCTTTTAAAATCAGGATGCAAGCTGGCAATAGAATCCACAATGATTCTTCATGTTCCAAAGGTAAAAGAAAAACTTGAGCAGCTTGGCATAGGTGTTTTTACTGATTATTCAAGCTACGAAAACAATCCCCTTGGCCGCCTTGAATGGATTAAGGTTTACGGAGAAATTTCTGGATGCCAAGAAGCCGCCTTTTCTTTTTTCAATTCCCAGGCGAATCTTTTGAAGAACATCATTTTTGATTCGAAAGAAATAAGGTCTTCCTATTTTTATATAAACACGCGAGGCATGGCGGTTGTAAGAAGCCCAGACAATTATGTTTCAAACATGTTAAAATGTGCAGGCTCTGATTATCTTTGCCCCAAAATAAAAAACGACACAGACTTGGCATCCCGTCCGACACTTTCCGTATCTATGGAAGAATTTTACAAGTCTTCAAAGACTGCCGACTTTTTGTTTTACGACGGCAACATAGACCCCTCGTGCACAAGCCTTGCCATGCTAAAGGAAAAAAATCCCTTGCTTGCAGAATTTACCGCGGTAAAAAATGGAAAGGTGTGGTGTGCAAAAAAATTGATTTATCAGGACACTGCAGAAATCTGCCAAATTATTTTGGACATGAACAAAATATTTTCTGCTGCCGATGATAAGGAAATCTTTTTTTTCGAGAGGCTAAAATGAATGATGTGCATATCGTGCGGAAAAGTTTTTTGGCTGTCCTGATTCTTTCTCTTTTGATTCTATTTCTTTTTCTTTCACTTTGCCTTGGTTCGGAATTCTATTCGCCTGCAAAAATCCTGCATGCACTTTCTGGAGGAAGTTTGCATAACGGGGAAAGGGAAATCATCCTAAAAATAAGGCTGCCCAGAATGTTGCTTGCCATGTTTCTTGGCGGTTCCCTGGCACTTTCAGGTTTTTTGCTGCAGACATATTTTCAAAATCCAATAGCAGGTCCCTTTGTCCTTGGCATTTCGTCAGGCTCTAAAATGTGTGTTGCCTTTATGACAATTGTTTGCCTAAAAAATGGCATCGTCTTTTCATCCTGGTCCTTGATTCTTGCATCTTTGGTCGGCTCTGTTGCGGTTACTGCTTTTGTCATTTGCATTGCGGGAAAGATAAGGGACCTTGCTTTTTTGCTTGTTGCGGGAATCATGATAGGCTATGTCTGTTCATCTGTTACAGATTTGATTGTCGCCTTTGCCGATGATGCTGATATTGCCAACCTACACGGGTGGGTTCAGGGAAGTTTTTCCGGTGCCACAATGGAAAATGTTTTTGTTTGCCTTCCTTTGGTAAGCGCTTGCTTCTTTCTTTCCTTTATGCTGTCAAAGCCAATAGGGGCTTACCGTCTGGGAGAAGGTTATGCAAAAAGTCTGGGTGTGAATGTAAAAATATTCAGGCCTGTGCTTATCCTTATTTCAAGCGTCTTGTCGGCAGTGGTAACGGCTTTTGCAGGGCCCATTTCTTTTGTTGGGGTTGCTGTTCCTTTTGTTGTAAAGAGGGCATTTGGGGCTGATGAGCCCAAACTCTTGATCCCGCTATGTTTTCTTGGCGGGGCGACTTTCTGCCTTTTTGCAGACCTAATTTCCAGAATGCTTTTTGCTCCTGTTGAACTGAACGTTAGCGTTGCAACATCTTTCTTTGGTGCGCCGGTCGTAATTTTTATGCTCCTTACCAGACAGGGAGGCCGCCGTGGAAAATAGCCTTTTAAATCTGGAAAAAGTTTCTGCAGGTTATGGGAAGAAAATCGTCTTAAAAAATGTTTCTTTTGAACTTTGCAAGGGGGAAATCCTTTCTGTAATCGGTCCTAACGGAGAAGGAAAGTCCACCCTGCTAAAAACAATAGGCCGGCAAATAGCCCTTCTTGGGGGAAGTGTGTCTCTTTTGCAAAAACCGATCAGGGCTTTTTCTTCTCTTGATTTTGCAAAAAACGTTTCCGTTCTTCTTACCCGCTCGGCCCTTCCTGAATACATGACATGCAGGGATGTTGTGGCTTCTGCCCGCTATCCTTATACAGGTTGCCTAGGAACTCTTTCAGCATCCGATGAAAAAATCGTGGAAGAATGCATTGAATTACTTGGGCTTGAAAAATTTGCTAAAGTAAAATTTTGCGAGGCAAGTGACGGACAAAGACAGCGTGTTATGATCGCAAGGGCAATTTGTCAGCAGCCTGACCTTCTTTTGCTGGACGAGCCATTTTCTTTTTTGGACATAAACCATAAACTGCATCTTTTAAATGTCTTGCACAAGCTTTCTGCCAAGGGTGTTTCCATTATTATGAGCGTGCATGAAATAGATTTTGCCTTAAAAATTTCAGACAGAATTTTATGCGTTTCAAATAAGACCACTTCTATAAAAAGACCAGAGGAACTTTATTCGAACGAAGAGTTTCAAAAGCTCTATTCACTTGATGAAAAAAAGTTTGACTCATATTTGGGAATATCAGAATTAAGTGCCCCTGTTGGAGAGCCAAAAGTTTTTGTTCTTTCGGACAGCGGCCGGGGCATTTCTTTTTACCGCAGGCTTGCAAAAAAAGGCCTTTCCTTTGCCGCAGGAATTCTTTTTGAAAATGATATTGATTTTCCCTATGCAAATATGATGGCATCAAAAGTTTTCTCCTGCAAAGCCTTTGAAAAAATAGGAGCAGGTCTTTTGCAAGAAGCCAAGCGCTGCATTGATTCTTGCGAACATGTTATAGATGCGGGAGTAAGTCCTGGCGAGATAAATGCGCCTGTGCGTGAATTGCTTAAATATTCGGAGGCAAAGCTGTGGCACATCCAATAATGATTCAAGGAACAATGTCCGGTGCGGGTAAAAGTCTTTTAACAGCCGCTCTTTGCCGCATATTTAAACAAGACGGATTTTCTGTGGCTCCATTTAAATCGCAGAACATGGCATTGAATTCTGCAGTAACAAAAGAAGGGCTAGAAATTGGACGTGCCCAGGCAATGCAGGCAGAAGCTTGCGGAATAGAAGCCTCCGTGCTGATGAATCCTGTTTTGCTCAAGCCCAATGGTGACACCCGCTCACAGGTAATTGTTAAGGGCGAGGTTTATGCCAACATGAATGCGGTTGACTATTACGCTTTTAAAAAGAATTTGATTCCTGTTGTAAAGAAAACTTATCAAGAGCTTTCTTCGCTTTACGATATTGTCGTCATAGAAGGTGCGGGTAGTCCTGCAGAAATAAATCTGAAAGAAAATGATTTTGCAAACATGGGTATGGCAGACATTGCAGATGCTCCGGTCTTGCTTGTTGGAGACATAGACAGGGGTGGCGTTTTTGCCCAGTTTGTAGGCACCGTTGAACTTTTGGAAAAAGAAGAGCGGGAAAGAATAAAGGGTTTTGTCATAAACAAATTCCGAGGCGACAAGTCAATTTTGGATCCGGGAATAAAAATGCTTGAGGAAAAGACCGGTATAGAAGTTTTCGGAACCCTTCCATATTTGAAGATTAATTTAGACGATGAAGACAGCCTTTCTCTAAACAAAAAAAATGGAGACACTTCTGGAAAAGTAAATGTTGTTGTTGTGCGCCTTCCCCATGTTTCAAACTTTACTGATTTTTCAAACCTTGAGCAAAGGGATGACGTGTATTTGCATTATGTTTCAAGTTCCCAAGAGTTAAAAGACTGTGACTTCTTGATTTTGCCGGGAACAAAAAATACTCTTGGCGATTTGCTTTGGCTAAAAAACACAGACTTGGAAAAAGGAATAAAGGATTTTGCAAAAAGCGGAAGACCCCTTCTTGGCATCTGTGGTGGATATCAGATTCTTGGAAAGGAGTTGTTGGATTCAAGCGGAGAAGGTGATTGCATTTCTGCCGAAGGATTAAAACTTTTGCCTGTCAGCACAAGGATTGGTGAAAGTAAAATCCGTAAAAACGTTTCCTTTATTCTTGAGCAGTGCGGTGGATTTTTTTCTTGCCTTTCAGGAATGCCTATTTCTGGCTATGAGATACATATGGGGCAGACAAAGGTTTTGCCCTGTGAATCTTTGAAAGATAAATGCCATGATTTTACCGGAGCGTCTGGTTGCCAGTACGGGAATGTTTATGGCACTTATGTCCATGGTTTTTTTGATGAGGAAGGGGTTGCGCAAAAAGTTGTTCAGGCCTTGGCAAAGGAAAAGGGTATTGCTTGTACAAAAGGGAAAAATGATTCTTGGAAAAAAACAAAGGAAAAGCAGTTTGACTATTTGGCAGAGCAGTTAAGGCAACATCTTGATATGGATAAGATATATCATGTTCTTGGATATGATATTCGAGGAGAACGCCCAAATGGAAACTTTTAAGCACGTCCTTCCGTCGGATATAGAAAAAAACAGTTTCCTCATTATTAAAGAAGAGCTTGAAAAAATGCAGGTCAAAATTCCAAAGGAAGAAGAGCCTGTTGTAATGCGGGTCATTCATACAACCGCCGATTTTGATTATGTTTCGTCGCTTTGCTTTTCAAAAGATGCAGTGTCAATTGGAATCAATGCGCTAAAAAGCGGAGCCGCAATTGTGACGGATACTAACATGGCTCTGGCTGGAATAAACAAGACTGCGCTTAAAAAATTAGGATGCAATTCATATTGCTTTATGGCTGATGGTGACGTTGCAGAAAAAGCATCTTCCCTTGGCCTTACTCGTGCCGCGGTCAGTATGCGAAAGGCTGCCCTGTTGAATGAGAAAATAATTTTTGCAATAGGGAATGCCCCTACCGCCCTTATTGAAATTTGCTCGTTAATAGAACAAGGGTTTAGACCGGAGCTTGTAATTGGGGTGCCGGTTGGTTTTGTTAATGTAGTTCCTGCAAAAGAAATGCTCATGAGAATGGACGTTCCCTATATTGTAAACCGAGGACGAAAGGGTGGCAGCAATGTTGCCGCTGCTATTTGCAATGCGCTTTTGTATTGCGGGGGTGGCAGACAGTGAGCCAGTCTCTTTCCGCTTCTGATTGCTACACAAGTTTCTTTCTTGCAAAGAAAAGGTCAAGGCCAGACTTTGGTTATACAACTGGTACTTGTGCTGCTGCAGCCTCTTGTGCGGCGGCACGGATGTTGGTTCAGCAGGAATTTGTTCCCTATGTTTTTATCCGTTTGCCAGAAGGTTCTGCCCTATGCCTTGAAGTTTTAGATGCACACTTTTCAAAAGACTCTGCTTCTTGTGCCGTAAAAAAAGATAGCGGAAGTGATCCTGATGTTACCAATGGAATACTTGTTTATTCATCTGTTGAATTTTCTGATGATGATGGGATTAAAATTCTTGGAGGAGAGGGGATCGGAAAAGTTACGCTACCAGGTTTGGATCAAGAAGTTGGAAGTTGGGCAATAAACTCCGTTCCCCAAAAAATGATACGAGATTCTGTTGCTTCAGAGGTAAGTGAAAATAATAGGGGAGTAAAAGTAACCATAAGTATTCCTTGTGGTGCTGAGCTTGCAAAAAAAACATTCAACCCTAGGCTAGGAATTATCGGAGGAATATCTGTCCTTGGTACAAGCGGAATAGTAAGGCCCATGAGCGATGAGGCCCTTGTGCAGACAATACGCGCGGAAATTAGCATGCGAGCCGCTTTGAATTATACTGTCCTTTCTGTTGTTCCTGGTAATTACGGAATGGATTTTCTTAAGGACGAATTTGCTTTTGATTTTGGATTTGCAGTTGAATGTTCTAATTTTGCCTATGATTCAATTTTACTTGCAAGAGAATACGGATTTAAAAAATATTTTCTTACTGGCCATTTGGGAAAGCTTGTAAAAATAGCAGGTGGTGCAAAAAATACTCACTCAAAATATGGTGACGGAAGGATGCAGATCCTTTTTTCGGTTGCCAAGGATTTTTGTGAAAAAGAAAAATTGCCTTTTCTTGAAAAAGAAATTATGGCCTGTGTTTCAACAGAAATCGCTGTGGATGTCCTTGAAAAATTTAATTTGCGGACCAAGGTCTTAAATAAAATTGCACAACTTGTTAAAATGAATATGCAAGATTGGGTTCCAGAGATGGAGGTTGAGCTTGTTTTGTTTACAAAGAAGCACGGCCTCTTGGCAAGGACGGATCATGCCTATGATTTTATAGAAGAACTAAAGCTTTGTGCCGCAAAAGAGGGGAGAGAATAGAATGGTTTATTTTATGGGAGCAGGACCGGGGGCTGCAGATTTAATCACCGTCCGCGGTTTGAACATTTTGCAAAAAGCTGATTGTGTAATTTACGCCGGTTCTCTTGTAAACAAAGATTTGCTTAAGAATTGTAAAAAGGAATGTCTTCTTTTTGACAGTTCAAAAATGACTTTGCAAGAAGTTATTGATGCAATGAAAAAATCTTCACCAAACGAAAAAATTGTTGTTCGCCTTCATTCGGGTGATCCATGCATTTACGGAGCAATACGTGAGCAAATGGATTTGTTGGATGAAATGAAAATCCCCTATGAATCTGTTCCTGGGGTAAGCTCTTTTTGTGCGGCTGCTGCAGCCCTTAATCTTGAGTATACGCTTCCAGAAATTTCACAGAGCGTTATAATCACTCGCGCGGCCGGAAGAACTCCAGTTCCTGAAAGGGAAAGCATTAGGTCTTTTGCAATGCACAAATCCACAATGGTTGTTTTCTTGAGTACGTCACTTGTAGAGGACTTGGAGAAGGAGCTTTTGGCAGGTGGGTATTCCGAAAACACACCGGCGGCTGTAGTCTATAAAGCATCTTGGCAGGAAGAGAAAAAAATGCTTTGCAACGTTGGAAGTCTTTCAAAGACGGTAAAGGAAGCGGGGCTAAAAAATTCAGCCCTTATGATTATTGGTGATTGTCTTGCTCATAAAAATTACATGAAGTCAAAGTTGTATGATGAAACATTCTCTACGGAATTCAGGACGGCAAAGATTAAGTGATTGCGATAATTTCTTTTACGGACAAAGGGAAATCTCTTGCTGAAAGCATTGCTTTAAAACTTTCTGCTCAGGGGTTAGAATGCCTTGTGAATTCTGCAAAAAGGGGTGATCAAGAAAATTATATAAAAACAGATGAATGGGCCGCAAAAAATTTTAAGAAGGGTAATATCCTTTTGTTTGTCGGGGCTTGTGGAATAGCAGTAAGGGCAATAGCTCCTTTTGTAAAAGACAAGGCATCTGATCCTGCTGTTGTCGTTATGGATGAAGAGGCAAAGTTTGCCATTTCCCTTCTTTCGGGACATTTGGGCGGTGCCAATGACTTTGCACGTAAGCTTTCTGGACTTACCGGGGCCGCAGCTGTTGTTACGACCGCCACGGATGTTAACAGTTTAATTTCGATAGATTCTTTTGCCAAAGACAATTCTTTGGAAATTTCAGACATGCTTCTTGCCAAGGATTTTTCTGCCTGTTTGCTAAAAGAAAGAAAATGCAATTTTGTCATTCCAGAGGAAATAGCTGATTGCATAAAAATTAAAGGCCGTCTTCCGCAAGAGGTAAGCCTGTCTAATTCGTGTGATTCAAACGGAAATGTTCCCAATGTTGTTATTTCCCCATTTAAAAATACACAAGGTAAAAATGTGCTTACACTTGTTCCCAAATGTCTTGTCTTGGGTGTTGGTTGCCGTAAGGGAAAGCCTGCTGATGAGTTAAAAGAATTTATTTTGGGTGAGTTGGATAAAATTTCTGTTGGAATGAATGCCGTTGCCTCCCTTTGTTCAATTGATTTAAAACAAGAAGAGCCGGCCCTTCTTTCCTTTTGCAATGACTTTTCCCTGCCGTCAAAATTCTTTTCTGCCCAGGGATTGGCAGCGGTTGAAGGGGCTTTTTCAAGCTCGCCATTTGTAAGAGACGTTACTGGTGTGGATAATGTTTGCGAACGCTCTGTCTTTGCCTATGGTGCAAAAAAAATGATTTTGAATAAAACCAAATCCGACGGAATGACCTTGGCTGTGGGCTGCATGGAAATACCCCTTTCTTTTAATTCAAGGACGGTGGACCATGAATAATAAGTTAATAGTTGCAGGAATAGGACCAGGTTCCTACGATCAGTTGACAATTCAAGTTGAGCGTGCTCTTAGAGAATGTGATGTGATTGCCGGTTACGTAAAATATATTGAGCTTCTGAAACCGTATTTTCCAGAAAAAGAAATACTTTCAAGCCCCATGATGCATGAGGAAGAAAGGTGTTTGCTTGCATTAAAGAAATCATCAGAAGGAAAAAAAGTCGTCTTTGTGTGCAGTGGCGATGCCGGGGTTTATGGGCTTGCGGGACTGCTTTACAAATTAGCGGAGAATTTTCCGGCTGTACAAATAGAGGTAATGCCTGGTGTTACCGCCGCCTTGAGTGGTGCTGCTTTGATAGGTGCTCCTTTGGTGAATGATTTTGTGGTTATAAGTTTGAGCGACCGCTTGAATCCCTGGGAAAAAATAGCGCAAAAGTTGCGGGCTGCGGCTTCTGCTGATTTTTGCATTGTTCTTTATAATCCTTCCAGCAAGACAAGGGCTGATTATTTGCATAAGGCATGCAGTCTTGTTTCTGACTTTATTCCCAAAGACCGTCCCTGTGCTTATGTAAAAAATATTGGCCGAAGCGGGGAAGAAACTTTTGTTTGTAATTTTGGCCAGTTGGAAAATGCAAGTGTGGACATGTTTACAACTGTCTTTATTGGAAATTCTTTGACCTATGAGAAGAATGGAAAACTTATTACTCCCCGCGGGTATGCTTCGGAGGTTAGGGGATGAACAAGGTCTTTATTTTTGCAGGAACAACGGAAGGACGAAAATTATTTGAGCTTCTAAAGAAGAATAATATTTCTTGCACAGTAAGCGTTGCAACCGATTACGGAGCAAATTTGCTTGAGGGAAATTCAAGGTGCAAGGTTCTTTCCGGCAGGATGACAAAAGAACAAATGTGTCTTGCCGTAAAAAAATCCAAGTGTGCTTGTGTTGTTGACGCAACCCATCCCTTTGCTCTGGAAGTTACTTCACAGATAAAAGTTGTCTGTTCCGAGCTTGGCATAAAATACATCCGTCTATTAAGAGACATTGATGAGCAAAACGATTTTGGCGATTCGGTCTTCTTTTTTGATTCTGTAAAATCTGCTTCCGAATACATAAAGGACAAAGAGGGAAATGTCTTTGTAACCACAGGAAGCAAGGAGCTGGAGGTTATAGCAAAGATCCTTGAAGATAAAAGCCGTGTTTTTGTCCGCGTCTTGCCTTCAGAAGAAAGCCTTTTAAAATGCATGCAGAGTGGCGTAAGTGAAAAAAATATCATTGCCATGCAGGGGCCTTTTTCAGCTTTTATGAATGAGGCTATGTTTCGCGAGACAAAAACAAAATTTGTTATTACCAAAGAGACTGGTGCGGCCGGTGGTTTTGAAGAAAAAATAATCGCCGCAAAAAAATGCGGAGCTGTTACGCTTGTTGTAAAAAATCCAGAGGCAAAGAAGAGCAAAAAGTGTCAGAAGTCTTTTTCTTATTCAGAAACCCTTGCTTTCTTGGAGAAATTTCTGCAAAGAAAAATAGCATTCTCTGTACCTAAGATTGTTCTTGCAGGTATTGGTCCCGGCGGCAAGGATTTTATAACAAAAGAAGTCTTTGATGCCATTCAATATGCAGACGTGGTTTTTGGCGCAAGGACGGTTCTTGAAAATTCATTGTTCGATGGAAAGAAAAAAATAGATTCATATCAATTTAAATATGTAAATGAATATTTGAAAAATCATCCCGAATGTGAGAGACCTTTGCTTGCCTTTTCCGGTGACAGTGGTTTTTACAGTGGGGCAACATCATTTTTTAAAGAATGTTCAGGTAAATATTCCTGTTCGCTTTTGCCGGGGCTTTCATCGGTCAATTATTTTTCTGCAAAAATCGGTATTCCGTGGCAGGACTGGAAACTTTTGAGCATGCATGGAAAATATTGCAATGTTGAGTCATTCATAAAAGATAATCAAAGGTGCTTTGTGATTCTTTCTGGGAAAAAGGACCTGCACGATCTGGTTAAAAGACTTGGTAATGCCTACAAAAGCAAAATCATTCCTAATGTTAAAATTACCATTGGATTCAATTTGTCCCGAGAAGACGAGTCTATAGTTTGTGCAGAGATTAGCGGTGGCCGCAGATTGAAAGAAATAAATTCTTTTAAGAAGGATGGCTTGTTTTCTGTTTTGCTTGAACGCTTATCTGACGAGCCTTTGAGACTTGCCGCAGGAATAGGGGATGAGAACTTTTGCAGAACAAAAATCCCCATGACCAAAAGGGATGTGCGCCTGATTATACTTAACAGGATGGCTTTGACAGAAAATTCCATTGTGTATGACATTGGCTGCGGAACTGGTTCTGTTACCGTAGAGAGTGCCTTAATTGCAAAAAATGGTTTTGTATACGCAATGGATATGAAGGCAGATGCTGTGGAGCTTACAAAAACGAATGTTGCAAAGTTTGGAATTTCCAACGCAGAGGTTACCCTAAAAACTGCTCCTGATGGACTTGCTGAACTGCCAAAGCCGGACTGCGCTTTTATTGGTGGAAGTTCCGGGAAGCTAAAGGAAATAATAAAGGCTTTGCTAAAGAAAAATCCCAGCGTGCGTATTGTGGTTTCTTCCGTTACGCTTGAAACTTTTTGTCTTTTACAACAGACGCTTTCATCACTTCCTGTGGATGATGTAGATTTTACTCAGGTTTCTGTTAGCCGTTCGGAAAAAGTCGGAAAGTATAACTTTGTAAAAGCAGAGAATCCTGTGTGGGTGGTTTCTTTTAGTGGGGCTGCAAGGGGCAAGAAGAATGGCAAGTAAAAAAAGCATACGGCGTTTTATGATAGCTTCTCCTTGCAGCAATTCGGGCAAGACGCTTTTTACCTGCGCACTGATGAATCTCCTGAACAAAAAAATGGGTGTGGCGGCTTTTAAGTGCGGTCCTGATTTTATAGATCCGCTTTTTCACAAAAAAGTATTGGGCTTGTCCTCTGTGAATTTGGATGGTTATTTTGACCTTGAAAATGACTTGCTTCAGCTTTTTCTTGAGGAATCTAGCGAAGAAAAAATTTCTGTTATTGAAGGAGCAATGGGTTTTTTTGATGGCCTGGGTGGTACTTCCTTGCAAGCTTCGTGTTATGATGTTGCAAAAACTACAAAGACACCAGTTCTCCTTGTTGTGGATGCCAGGGGTGCGAGCCGTTCCTTGTGTGCAACAATAAAAGGTTTTTTGGATTATGGCAGAAAGAATTTAATCAAGGGGGTGTTTTTGAATAAGGTTTCAAAATCATTTTATCCTCTATTAAAAAATATGATAGAAAAAGAATGCGGGGTAAAGGTTCTTGGGTGTTTGCCTTTTGACGGGCGTTTGTCATGGGGCAGCAGGCATCTTGGACTTGTCTTGCCAAATGAGATTCAGGACTTTAAGAGCCAAATCGATTTTGCGTCTGACCTCTTGAAAGAATCATTGGATGAAGAGTCTCTTTTGAAGATAGCATCGGATGCATGCAAGTTAAAAAAAATACACAGCAATCTTTTTGAAAAAGCATTGGCGGAAAAAAAATATGACGGTTTAAAAATTGGCCTTGCTTATGATGATGCCTTCTGTTTTTATTATAAGAAAAATATAAGCTTGATAGAAGAAGCAGGGGCAACCGTAAAGTATTTTTCTCCAGTGAATGACAAGGTTTTACCGGATGTAGACGCTATAATAATTGGCGGTGGTTATCCTGAGCTATATGCTGCTAAGTTGCAGGAAAATGTTTCTATGCGAAAGGCAATATGCGATGCGGTGGAGAGGAATATTCCCCTTCTGGCTGAATGCGGCGGATTTATGTATCTGCAAAAAGAGATTCTTTGTCAGGATGGAATAAGCTACAAAATGTGCAGTGCGATTGATGGTGAATCCTTTTATACAGGGAAACTTGTTCGCTTTGGTTATGCAAAATATACATCAAAGGATTCGCGCTTTGAAATAAAAGGACATGAATTCCATTATTTTGAAAGCAGCAATAACGGCGAGGACTTTACTTCGGAAAAACCGTCCGGCAAACAAAAACATCCTTGCGTTGTAAGATATAAAAATGTTCTGGCTGGCTTTCCACATTTGTATTACAACTCATGCCATGAGTTTTTGGAATTTTTTCTAGACAAGGCAGTTGAAGTTAAGGCTTTAAGGAAGGTGAGCGATGAAAGATGATTTTTGTTATTTTGAAAACCGCGCTTGTAAATATTATCCTTGCCACAAAGGAAGTGATAGTATAAACTGCATGTTCTGCTTTTGCCCTTTTTACACGTTTGCAAAGTGTCCGGGAAATCCTGTTTATATAGTAAGAAATGGTACCAAAATTAAAAAATGCACTGGTTGCCTTTTTCCGCATTTGAAAGAGAATTATTCTAAGATAATTTCTTTGCTAAAGACACATCCTGTGGCTGAACAAATTCCCAAAGATTATGTTCATGGAGGAGAGTCTACCGTAAGAATAAAATATGATTTTTCCGTAAATGTTAATCCTCTTGGAATGCCTTATAAAATTGTGGCTGCAATAAAACGGTATGCAAAAAAATCTTGGGCTTATCCTGAAAGAAATTCTTTGAGCCTAAAAAATGCCCTTGCAGCGAAAAAAGGTCTTGGGGAAAAAAACATTATCATAGGAAACGGTGCTTCGGATTTGATTACGCTTCTTGCCAGATGGCTTTGTAAGTGCAAGAAGCAAAGGACCCTTCTTTTAGCTCCAACTTTTACAGGTTATGAAAGGGCCTTGCTGGGCTGTGGTCTTTATATAAAATATTATGACCTAAAAAAAGAAGATGAGTTTGCGCTGACGCATGATTTTGTTCCTTCAATAACAGATGATTTGGATGCTATTTTTTTATGTAATCCAAACAATCCTACTTCTGCCCTTGTGGAAGAAAAGCTTTTAAAAGAAATAATAGAAGTTTGCGATACCAAAGGAATTCTTGTGGTTATTGATGAATGTTTTATGGATTTTGTTGCTGGCAAAAATAATGCAAGTGCAATAAAACATTTTGCAGAGCACAAAAACCTTGTCGTATTGAATGCATTTACAAAAATATTTTCCATGGCAGGATTGCGGCTTGGCTATGCACTTTCTCCAGACACGGATTTGATAAGCCAACTGGAGTTTTTACAAAGCGAATGGAACGTTTCGAGCTTGGCGCAGAAGTCTGGTCTTCTTGCCTTGAAAGGGGAAAAATACTTAGAAAAGACAAGTTTGCTCATTGAACGTGAAAGACGATTTTTGGAGAGCGAATTGTCTGCAATGGGGATAACCGTTTATCCAAGTGATGCAAATTTTATCCTTCTGGAGACAAAAAAGAATGTTTGCCGGGAATTGATAAAAGTAGGAATTCTTGTTCGTGATTGCTCCGATTTTAAAAACTTGGGGGCAAATTTTATAAGAATTGCAATTCAAACAAGGAGGAAAAATAAAATTCTCCTGTCTGCACTAAAGAAGGTTCTGAATGAAAATGACTGAAAATGATTTATATGATTTTATAAAGTCCATAAAACCTTTGGATTTTGTAGCATGCGAAAGTGCAAGAAAATATCAGTCAAAACTTGCTATGCCTCCGGGAAGCCTTGGGGTCTTGCAGGAGCTTGCCATTCAAATGGCTGGAATAACGGGAAACATAAAAAGCGAAGTTGCAAAAAAGCGTATTGTTGTTTTCTGCGCCGACAATGGTGTTGTGGAAGAGGGGGTTGCATCCGCTCCGCAAAGCGTGACAGCCTTGCAAGCCGTTAACATGACCAAGTTTAAAACAGGAATGTCTGTAATTGCAAAGAAAATGGGTTGTGAAGTTGAGGTTGTAGATGTTGGCATAAAGTGTGCTTACGAATGCGAAAAGATTTTAAATAAAAAAATCCGTTTGGGAACGAATAACATTTCAAAAAGTGCGGCTATGACCCGGGATGAATGTATTACCGCTATTGGAATTGGAATTGAACTTGCAAAAAAAGCCAAGGCAGAAGGAATTCAAATTTTGGGAACTGGAGAAATGGGGATTGGCAACACGACAACTTCGACTGCGGTTTTGTGTGCGCTTACAAAAACTCAGCCTGACTTGATAACTGGAAGGGGTGGAGGAATTACTGATGAAGCTCTTGCCAAAAAAAAGCAGATAATACAAAGGTCATTGCAGGTAAACAAACCGAACGCCAATGATGTTCTGGATGTGCTTTCCAAAGTTGGTGGTTTTGACATTGCCGGTATGTGCGGACTTTTTCTTGGTGGTGCGCAATGCCACTTGCCGATTGTGATAGACGGTTATATTTCTGTGGTTGCGGCCTTATGTGCTAAAAGAATTTCAAGTGTGAGTGCGGATTATTTTATTCCTTCTCACAAGTCAAAGGAAAAGGGGTATGTTCTTGCGGCAGAGGAATTAGGGGTAAAACCCTTCCTTGATTTAAACATGCGCTTGGGGGAAGGCAGCGGTTGTCCCTTGGCCTTTGAGGTTGTTGAGGCTGCTTGCACAATTATGAACGATATGGCATCTTTTGATGGGGCAGGAATAGACGATTCCTATTTGACAGAGATACGAAAGCAGAGAGGTTTCTAAATGGTTGTTTTTGTTTTTGGCGGTTCAAAAAGTGGAAAGAGTAATTTTGCTCAGAATGTCTCTGTTAAAATTTCAAGTGGAAAAGATCTTTATTATCTTGCAACGATGATTCCTTATGACGAAGAGGATGAACTTAGGATAAAAAAACATGTGACCTCCCGCGCTGGGCTTGGATTTAAAACCCTTGAATGCGCATACGATTTGAATGAAGTTTTTGATGATGGTAAAATAAATCCAGACGGAAGCTTTTTGGTGGAAAGCCTTACTTCCCTGCTTTCTAATATCATGTTCAAAAACCCTGAGCCTGATTTTAATGCTTGGCCAAAGTTGGATAAGATGTTACGGAACTTTATTCAAAAAAGTAAAAACAGCATTTTTGTATGCGATTCAATTTTTGCCGACGCAGAAGAATATGGGGCGGTGACGGAAACTTTTAGACAGGTCTTGGCAAAGGCGGCTTGCCTTGTTTGCGAATTGAGTGATGTTGCCGTTGAAGTGAAAAATGGACAGGCTTACTTTATAAAAGGTGGAGATGGAATTTTGCAGAAAAAAAATGACTTGAAGAAATATTATTTTATAACAGGAGGGGCATACAACGGAAAGCTTGACTATGCAAAAAAACGTTTTGGTCTTCGTGATGATGACATTTCTTTTTGCGACAAAAACTCTGAGCCTGATTTTTCAAAACGATGCGTAGCTTATTTGGAAAATTATGTATGCTTCTGCCTAAGAAATAAAATTCAGCCAAGGACAGACTGGAAAGCAGACACGATTTTTATTTGTACTGATATTTTTTGCGGAGTGGTTCCTGTGGACAAAGACCTGCGCGAATGGCGGGAAAAAACAGGGGAGTATTTCCAGCTGATTGCAGATCAATCTTCTTGCGTAAGGGTTTGCTTTGGAATTCCTCAAGAAATGGGTGGCGGAAAGTGACAAGCATTTATTTGTTTAGGCACGGGCTTACAAAAGAAGCAGAAGACCACTTGTACTGCGGAAAGACAGATGTTCCCCTAAGCAAAAAAGGAATTGACCTGTTACAGGAAGAAAAGAAACTTGTGCCAAAACTTTCAGATTATTCCATTTACTCAAGTGGAATGCTTCGTTGCGACATGACTGTGGAAGTTCTATATCCTGGCCTTGCTTACAAACGGGAGCCTTCACTTAGGGAGATAGATTTTGGAATTTTTGAGTGCCATTCTTATGAGCAGCTAAAAGACAATCCTGAGTACCAGGCGTGGATTTCTGGATGCAATGAGATGAATGTTTGCCCCGGTGGTGAAAGTGGCATCCAGATGAAGGAAAGGGTTTTGGCTTTTGTAAAAAAAATCCTTTTAAAAGAAAAGGAAATGAAGCTTGCCATTTTTACACATGGCGGTCCCATTGTTGCGCTTATGCAATATTTCTTTCCGCATGAGCATAAAAATTTTTACGAATGGCAATGTGGCTTTGGCCAGGGATATAAAATTCTCTTGGACAAGAAAAATGCCAGCTATGAAAAACTGAAATTTAATAAGGAAGTAAAATGATATTGAAATCACTTGCGCTTGCGTTTTCCATGTACTCAAAAATTCCGATGCCGCGTGTGGAATGGAATGAAAAAAACATGCGGTATGCTCTTTGCTTTTTCCCTTTTGTTGGGGCCGTAAACGGAGCCTTGCTTTTTTGCTGGGTGTTTTTTTGCGAAAGGCATTCAGCAACATTGCTTTTGCAAACCCTTCCCCTCTTGGCAATTCCCTTGCTGGTAACCGGGGGAATTCATGCGGACGGTTTTTTGGATACAAGCGATGCCCTTTCTTCTTATAAGAGCAAGGAGGAAAAACTTCTTATTTTAAAAGACCCCCACATTGGCTCCTTTGCGGTAATAAAGTTTGTGCTCCTTTGCCTTGCCTATTTGAGCTTTGCTTCTCTTTTTACCCTGGACTATTATTTTTGCAGCTGGTGTCTTAGCTTTGCTTTTTGCAGAGTCTTAAGTGCCTTTGCCGCCGTGAATTTTAAATGCGCAAAAACAAATGGAACGCTTTATGCTTTTTCTAGTTCAAGTGCAAAAAAAATAGTGAATGTTATACTTTCAATTGAAAGCGTTTTGTGTGTTATTGCAATGGTGTATTTTTCTCCCCTGTGCGGCATATCTATTGTTCTTTCATTGCTTTTGTTTTTTATATATTTTCGTTTTATGGCGGTAAAGAAATTTGGCGGTGTTACCGGAGACTTGTGCGGCTGGTTTGTCTGTTCGGCGGAAACCCTTTGCACTATTTGTGTTGGCTTGCTGATTTGTTTGGGGTTGAAATGTTAGAGAAATATCATGTTCCTATTGCAATTGTAGCGGGATTCATCTTGGACTTTTTTCTTGGGGATCCTTACCGCATGCCTCATCCGGTGCGCTTTATTGGTGCTTTGATTTCTTTTTTGGAAAAACGGCTGTTGAATACTGAGGATTCCAAGCTTAGACAGAGAGCTTTTGGTTTTGTCCTTGTTGCCTTGGTTCTTCTTGCTACTGGTGGCATAAGTGCAGGATTCTTGTACCTATTTTACAGGATTCATTTTGTTGCGGGATTTATTTTGGAGCTTCTTCTTTGTTATTTCTGCATTGCGGCTAATGACTTAAAAAAGGAAAGTATGAATGTTCTAAAAAAATTACAGGGTTCTTCTATAGAGGATTCAAGGAAGGCTCTTGCCCGAATAGTTGGCCGTGATACTCAGAGTCTTGATGAGGAAGAAATTGTTAAGGCGGCAGTGGAGACCGTGGCGGAGAATTCAAATGACGGAGTGATTGCCCCTCTTTTTTATATGGCACTTGGTGGCCCAGTTTTAGGAATGATTTACAAAGCCGTAAACACGATGGATTCGATGGTGGGATATAAGAATGAACGCTACCGTTTTTTTGGAACTGCGGCTGCCCGGTGTGATGATATTTTTGGTTTTATTCCTGCAAGACTTAGTGCCTTTTTTGCAATTGCCACTTGTCCCCTGCTAAAACTTAATGCAAGAAAGGCATTTAAAATTTTTATGAGGGACCGGTATAAGCATAGCAGTCCAAATTCTGCGCAAACGGAAAGCGTCTATGCTGGAGCAATGGAAATTCAACTTGGGGGAGATGCTTTTTATGGAGGCATTCTGGAGCACAAGGAATTTTTGGGCGATGATATACGCAAGCCCTGTGCAAAAGACATTAAGAGCGCATGCGGTCTGATGTATGCATCTTCTTTGCTTACGCTCTTAATTTTTTGTGCAGTAAGGTTTGCCCTTACAAAATAGAAATCTGGCAGGAGCGCATTGTTTCCAGTGCGGCTTGATGTTTTTCCGGAGTGACGCCTGCGCAACATGATGGGTCTACGCTTATCAATATTTCCGGCATTTTTGCCTTTAGGAGCAATGCGTTTGAAACAACGCAAATGTCCGTGCAAAGTCCCACAAGCTCAATCTTGGTCTGTTCTATAGAAGAAAGTTCTGAAATTCTTTGCTGAAGTTCAATGGAGCCGAAGGTTGGCTTGTCTATGATTCTGGCGTTTGCCTTTTCCAATTCTTCTGCGATTATGCTGTTGATTTGCCAGCCCTCAGTTCCTTTGATGCAGTGTTTTACGGGCAGGTTTTGGCCTTCCTGTGTTTGCAGGTAGTTTTCTGTGTGGGTGTCGCGTGTAGCAAAAACAGTGCAGTTTGCGCCTGTGTACTTTGAAATCTTGTCCTTGACTTTTTGAACGATTGCCTGTGCTTCTTTTGTACCCAAGGAGCCGTCAATAAAATCATTTTGCATATCAATGACGACAAGAATTTTTTTCATGGTGCACCTCGTATTATCGGATTTGTTTGAATCGTGGCTACAGTATATCAATTGTTGGAAAAAAACACAATAAACATACGCCGCCATGGAGGGGCCCGCCGCATGGCGGGTTGCGTAGCAATGGAGCCGGAAGGCGGAACCCCGGAACGGCGGTGACGCAAAGGGGCCTTTGTCGAATTAGTCAACAAGTAAAATGGTAGAACTAAAAAAAGCACCGTCCAAATAAAATAAAAGAAAAATCATCTATGGAATATTGCGCGCTTTTGTGATAGTATGAAACAAAAATTGAAGAGGTTTTTATGGAAAGACCCTTGATGTGCCTTACCCTTACAGGCAGCACCCTGGACGAAGATCTGGAACTTTTGAACAAGTACCGGAAATATGTTGACATTGCGGAATTGCGCGTTGATTTTTTGAACGAGGATGAGCGTCTTTTTGCAAGGAAATTTCCGCGTCTGGCTGGCTTGCCCTGCATTCTTACGATAAGGCGAAGGGTGGACGGAGGAAAGTACATAGAAGGTGAGGCGAGCCGTACGGTTCTTTTTGCGCGTGCGCTTTCTTTTGCAGATTCGGATGCGAACAAGAATTTTAAGTATGTTGATTTTGAGGAAGATTTTCATATTCCAAGTTTGCAGGATGCGGCTCTGGCTTACGGAATAAAAATTATCCGCAGCGTTCATGATATGGAGAATCCTATTTCCGACATTCATTCAAGGTTGCAGAAACTTTGCACGACGGGATACGAGATTCCAAAGATTGCCTTTATGCCTCATTCGCTTGATGATGTTACCAAGCTTTTTGCCCAGGCTCAGGAGTTTAACGATAACAATCACATCCTTCTTGCCATGGGGCCGCTTGGCGTTCCCACAAGGTTGCTTAGTGCAAAGCTGAAAAATTTTCTTACCTATTCTTCTCCACAGGAATGTTCCTCTTCTCTTCAGTACCTTGCCCACGTTGATCCTGTTACGCTTAACGACACCTATCACTTTAGCAAGGTTGATGACAACACGAAAATTTTTGGCATAACGGGATGGCCTTTGTCTGCAACGAGCAGTCCGCTTTTGCATAACACCGGTTACATGAACCACGACATGAATTCTGTTTACATTCCAATACGTGCTGAAAAACTTAAGCAGGCTTTTTATTTTGCGAATGTTGTTGGCGTGGAGGGAATGTCTGTTACTATTCCCCACAAGGAAGATGTTCTTGATGAGATTAAGGATGTGGATCCTATTGCGCTTGCAATTGGTGCTTGCAATACTGTTGTCCGCTCGGAAGATTCTTGGCATGCATATAATACGGATGTTACCGGTTTTACAAGGGCCTTGCTTGAGTTTACCGGGCTTAAGACTCTTGCGCACAAGAAGGTTGCAATCATTGGTTCGGGCGGGGCTTCCAAGGCTATTGCCTATGCGGTTAAAAAACTTCGCGGAAATGCATGCGTGTTTAACAGGACTGTTGCAAGGGCAAAAATGCTTGCGGACAAGTACGACTTTAAGTATGCTTCGCTTTCCGAAGATTCGGGCCCAATGCTTAAGAAATACAGCGACATAATAATTCAGACAACATCAAAGGGTATGGGCTGCCAGCCTCCTTCTACGGAAGACAATGACCCCATTTTCTTTTATGATTTTACGGGAAAGGAAATGCTCTTTGACATTGTTTACGTGCCGGAAGTTACGCCTGTTATGGAAAGGGCGGCGCGTGCGGGCTGCAAGGTTTGCAACGGATATTCAATGCTCAAGTACCAGGGCTATGAGCAGTTTGAACTTTTTACTGGAGTTCAGTATTAGTGAATAAAAATAAGGGAGAAATATATGGCAATTTCAAAAGATGAGCAAAAGGTTCTTGCAGCTGTAACTGCAATTGACACGCTTGTAAAGGAAGGAAAAATTTTTAGCGGAATGAAAATTGGTCTTGGAACCGGTTCAACCGCAATGCCTGCCGTAAAGCGTTTGAGCGAACGGATTAAGGATGGTACGCTAAAAGACGTAAAGGCTGTTGCTACTAGCTTTCAGACAACTGTTGCTTGCCAGGAACTTGGCATTCCTGTTTACAGCATGAACGACAGGACGATTGGCGGAAGCTTGGACTTGGCGATTGACGGAGCTGATGAGGTTGGACCGGACAAGTCGCTGATTAAGGGTGGCGGTGCTGCTCTTTTGCGCGAAAAAATTATTGCCTACAACGCAAAGGCTTTTGTTATTGTTGCGGATGAGTCAAAGGCTGTGCAGAGTCACGGAACAAAGTTTGCGCTGCCGGTTGAAATTATTAGCGAAGCACGTGTGAGCGTTATCCGCGAGCTTGAAAAACTTGGCGCTGAATGCATTTTGCGCGAGGGTGTCCGTAAGGCTGGGCCTGTTATTACGGACAACGGCAACATGATTCTGGACTGCACTTGGGAAAAGCCGGTGGATGCTGCTGAGATGGAAGACAAAATTGATTCTATAACCGGTGTCGTTGAATGCGGCTTCTTTACGAAAAATGTTCCTGCTGTTTTTATTGCCCACGCTGACGGGTCTGTTGAGCGCAGGTAAAAAGAATATTTTGTCACCGTCCATTTTTTTGGACGGTGTTTTTATGGACGAAGCCTTATGGACGAAGTTCTAATCGCTCTACCATTTTGTTGCTTTGCTAATTCGAGCGGGCATGCCTTTGCGTCACCGCCGTTCCGCCCTTCGCCTATTCGGCTCATACCGCTTGCGCGGTACTGCCGGGGCTCCATGGCGGCGTAGGGTGGTTGGTTTGTAAATAGGGAAACAGAGTGTTATTTGTGGGGGACGGTATGAAAAAAAGCATTTTGATTCTGTTTTTTATTCTTATGGGGCTTAATATTTTTTCCAAAGAAAAGCGCTATAATACAATAACGATTTATGCAGTCAATGAAAATGAATTCCATAGGTTTCCAATAAAAAATAATAACATTGAAAAATATTATCAATGGATGTACAAATGCAAGGACTGTGTATTTGACGCAGAAAGAATTGAGGAGCATGCATTACCCAAAGATTATGACGGTGCAATAAATGCGCGGATAGATTTTGAGGAAAATGGGAAAGTAACGACACTTAGTTTTTATTCAATAAAGGGAATTAGGAAAGAATTGCAGCCATTGTTTTTTTTAGAATAAAGGAGTTTGCGTAGAGCTTGGAAACCAACCGGCTGCAAACTTTAGGGCACAGTTAAAGTAGGCATGCAGACTAAGAAGTGAAAATAAACTTATTAATCTGCAGACTACTTATGACAAATGCTTGCTGTCGCTCATTAGTTCAATTACCGGGGTGCAAAGACTGCCGGGGTTGGTGTCTAGTCGTAGGATTGAGATTGCGGTAAAAGGCAGGTGAATTGATGCGCAGGTGAATGGGAAGGGGATGTTGAGCATGTGGGACATTGCGGCGCAAGAAGAGCCTCCGTGTGAAAAGAGGACTACCGTGTGCTGGCTGTTGTCCTTGCGGGTGTTGCGGTAGTAAAGTCCTTCGCGCGAATATCCAAGTGAACGAAGCCAGCTGTCTATTTCTTTTGCAATGTTTTCTACTTCCAGGGTTGCTATGTTGTCATGGAAATATGGGCCCTGCTTCCATGCGCTGTCGCAGATGTTAAGCCCTTTGCTTACCATTTCGTTTACGCAATTCCACGGGTGCCCTTCCAGTTCAAGTTCTTTTCCGCTTATGCTTCCCCAGTTTATTTCGTGCATAAAGTCCAGTATGCGTACAGGCAGGGAAGGGTGTTGGTCTGCAAATTTCTGCATGGTCATGCGGGCTCTTCCCAGTGGGGATGAATAGATTTCTTCTATTTCTTCATTAGCAAGTCTTTTTGCAACTACTTCTGCCTGTATGTGTCCTTTGGGTGTAAGGCAGTCGTTCTTGTAATCTGGTTCTCCGTGTCTTACAAAAATTATTCTCATGGTTTATCATTATAACCAATTAATTTTTCCAGTCAACAAGCGGATTTTGAAAAATATGTGTTTTTAAACTGCAAGTTTAATGACAAAATTGTTTCTTTGTGATAGTCTGTTTCTACAACACTAAAGGCAAAAGCCGACTGTCGTTGCCGAGAGCGGGCGGTCGCTGTGGTTTGGGGCATTGTGCATCTTCGCAAGGCGGAGGTCTAAGGCTGTGAACCGTATTACCAATCTTTGCAGGCTGGTACCAGATTTGAAGGCTACTGGCGGAAAAATCAAAACACTCATGGACGCAAGCGGAGTTACAGTGCGGGATTTGCAATCCGTTTTTGGATTTGACTATCCGCAGGCAATTTATGCTTGGCTTGGCGGTAGGAATCTCCCAACTGTAGACAATTTATTGGTTCTTTCTCAGATTTTTGATGTGACGATTGATGAGATTGTGCAGCGGAAAATTACCTAGGGGGTAATATGAAGAATAATTTTAAGTGGCATAAGGAGCGGATTGACGGAAAATGGTTCAGTGTGTGCGACCATGAGCATGTGCCTATGATTGAGCACACTAAGGACGGCAAGTATAAGCTAAGGAATGCCAACGGAAAGGCTGTTCTGCACGAGGATTACGGTGATGCGGTGAAGCTTGCGCTTGAGGTTTGGGAGAAGTTCAAGAAGCTGAACCGTGATTTTGAGGGGTACTAGCATAAAATTCTTGTTTGTGATACAGTATGGCTTTAGTATGAAGGCTGAAAAGTATTTGGACATTATGTTTCTCGATATAAAAAATACTGTTCATACTATTTTTGTTTGAATTTCAAAGGCGAGTTTCCTTTTTGGGAGATTCGCCTTTTTTTGTGTTCAAGCGGACATCAGGTCAAGCCTGCTGCCGCTTAACTTGGCTATGACAAGGACGCTTCGCGCCTTGTAAATTAGCTTCGAGCGGACTTGCTTCGCGCGCCGCTCAAGCCATAGGTGGTTTTGCGTGTGGGCAAGTCATGGTTGTTTGCGTTTGCGGACATCAGGTCGAGCCTGTTGCCGATTAATTTGGTTTTTATAGGAGTTATATAGATGAAAAGAACAGACATTAACAAGGTAATGATTATAGGCTCGGGGCCGATTGTTATTGGTCAGGCTTGTGAGTTCGACTATTCGGGAACTCAGGCTTGCAAGGCTTTGCGCGAGCAGGGATACAAGATTGTTCTGGTGAACTCTAACCCGG
The DNA here is from genome assembly GCA_017534445.1 of Treponema sp. Classification (GTDB taxonomy): domain Bacteria; phylum Spirochaetota; class Spirochaetia; order Treponematales; family Treponemataceae; genus Treponema_D. The sequence continues at coordinate 9,239 of JAFXWC010000059.1, read as the reverse complement.
CGACTATTATGACGGACCCGGTTATGGCGGATGCTACTTATATTGAGCCGCTGAATGTTGAGCGTCTTTCGCAGATTATTGAAAAGGAGCGGCCTGATGCATTGCTTCCAAACCTTGGCGGCCAGACTGGTTTGAATATGGCTATGGAGCTTAACAAGGCTGGCATTCTTGACAAGTATGGAGTTAAGGTTATTGGCGTAAATCTTGACGCTATTGAGCGCGGCGAGGACCGTGAGATTTTTAAGGAGACAATGCAGAAGCTTGGCATTGCAACTCCAAAGAGCGACATTTGCCACAGCGTTGAAGGTGCGGAAAAGATTGCCAACGAGATTGGATTCCCGATTGTTGTTCGTCCTGCTTACACGATGGGCGGTCAGGGAGGCGGCTTCTGCTACAATGTTGAAGAGCTTCGCACTATTGTTTCTAACGGTCTTGATCTTTCTATTACTCACCAGTGTCTTATTGAGCAGTCAATTTTGGGCTGGGAAGAGCTTGAGGTTGAAGTTGTCCGTGATGCAAAGAACCAGATGATTGCCATCTGTTTTATAGAAAACATTGATGCGGTTGGCGTTCACACGGGAGATTCTTTCTGTTCAGCTCCATTTATGACGATTGACAAGGAGCTTGAGGAGCGCCTTAAGACAATGGCCTTTAAGATTGTTGAATCTATTGGCGTTATTGGCGGTACAAACGTTCAGTTTGCCCACAATCCAAAGACTGGCGAAGTTGTTATTATTGAAATTAACCCGAGAACTTCCCGCTCTTCTGCCCTTGCTTCTAAGGCTACAGGCTTCCCGATTGCCTTGATTTCTGCAAAGCTTGCTTCTGGCATGACTCTGGACGAGATTCCGTATTGGCGCGACGGCACTTTGGAAAAATACACTCCGGGTGGAGCTCCGGACGGGGACTATGTTGTTCTTAAGTTTGCACGCTGGGCATTTGAAAAGTTCCGCGGTGTTGAAGATTCACTTGGAACTTCCATGAAGGCTGTTGGCGAGGTTATGTCTATAGGAAAGACCTTTAAGGAAACCTTCCAGAAGGCCATACGCGGTTTGGAGAACGGACGCAGCGGTTTGGGCTTTGCAAAGGATTTTAACAGGAAGAGCGCTGATGAGCTTTGTGAGATGCTTAAGACTGCCTCTAGCGAAAGGTACTTCCAGCTTTACGAGGCAATCCGCAAGGGCGTTTCTTTGGACAAGCTGCATGAGATTACCTATGTTAAGAAGTACTTCCTTGAGCAGATGAAGGAACTTGTTGATTTGGAAGAAGAAATGCTAAAGAATCCTGGACGCGTTCCGGAAGACAAGCTTCTTATTCAGGCTAAGAAAGACGGCTTTAGCGACAAGTACTTGTCAAAGATTCTTAAGGTTAGCGAAAAGGCTATCCGCGACCGCAGGAAGGAACTTGGAGTGCACGAGGCTTGGCTTGCAGTTCCTGTTAGCGGCGTTAAGAATGCAAACTACTACTATTCAACATACAATGCAGAAAAGGACACTTCTGTTGCAAGCGATAACAAGAAGAAGATTATGATTCTTGGCGGTGGCCCGAACAGAATTGGCCAGGGCATTGAGTTTGACTACTGCTGCTGTCATGCGGCCATGCAGCTTAAGGAAATGGGCTACGAGACAATCATCGTAAACTGCAACCCGGAGACTGTTTCTACTGACTATGATACTTCAGACAAGCTTTACTTTGAGCCTGTTACAACAGAAGACGTTCTTCAGATTTACGAGAAGGAAAAGCCATTTGGTGTTATCGTTCAGTTTGGCGGACAGACACCGCTTAACATTGCCCGCGAGCTTCAGGAAAACGGCGTGAACATCCTTGGTACTTCAATTGACTCAATTGACATTGCAGAAGACCGTGACCTCTTCCGCCACATGATGGAAAAGCTTGAAATTCCAATGCCGGAAAGCGGAATGGCGATTGACTTTAATGAGGCCAAGGCTTGCGCAGACAAGATAGGCTACCCGATTATGATCCGTCCTTCATTCGTTCTTGGTGGACGCGGTATGGAAGTAATCTATGACGAAGCTACTTTGAAGGAATATGTTGAAAAGGCTGTTGGCGTAACTCCAGACCGCCCGCTCTTGATTGACCGCTTCTTGAAGAATGCACTTGAATGTGAGGCTGACGCTCTTGCTGATTCAACGCATGTTTACATTCCTGCCGTTATGGAGCACGTTGAGCTTGCAGGTATTCACTCTGGTGACTCTGCCTGTGTAATTCCTCCGGTTAGCATTCCACAGAACAATCTGGACACTATTAAGGAATACACAAAGAAGATTGCAGAGAACCTTCATGTTTGCGGTTTGATGAACATGCAGTACGCAATTGAAGACGGAAAGGTTTATGTGATTGAGGCAAACCCCCGCGCTTCCCGTACTGTTCCTCTTGTTAGCAAAGTTTGCGACACACAGATGGCACGCCTTGCAACACGCATGATGCTTGGCGAATCTCTTGAGTCACTCGGCCTTAAGGACAAGGTGATTCCGTACCACGGAGCAAAAGAGGCCGTATTGCCTTGGAACCGCTTCCCTGGAGTTGACCCGATTCTTGGACCTGAGATGCGCTCAACTGGTGAGGTTCTTGGTCTTGCAGAAAACTTCCCGCTTGCATTCTATAAGGCAGAAGAGGCTGCTGGTTCTGAACTTCCGCACGCACCGGCTGCATGGGAGAACAAGAAGGTTCTTATAAGCCTTAGCAACAAGGAAAGCCTTAAGGAACAGGTTCTTACAATTGGAAAGACCCTTAAGGATTTGGGCTTTACCCTTATTGCTACGGAAGGAACTGCCGACTTCTACAACGCCAACGGAATTAAGTGCGGCATTGTGAACAAGATTGGCGGTGGCCGTCCGGACGTAATTGACATGGTAATGAACAAGGAAGTTTGCCTTGTAATCAACACACCACGTGCCCAGAGGAACTATGCAGAGGACCGCAAGACTATCCGCAAGGCATGTCTTAAGTACAAGGTTCCCTACATTACCACTCTTGCAGGAGCGCTTGCTGCTGTTAAGGGCATAGAAGCTGTTAAGAATGGTAATGGTGGCGAAGGCGGAGTTAAGTCTTTGCAGGAATACCATAGCCTGATTAAATAGTTTTTATGAGCACGGCACAAGGTTTTTGTTAAGCCCTTGTGCGTGTCAAATCAATTTCTAAACCGACAGCTTTGTTGCGGTTAAAATCATAGTGATGCCAGTTCTGACTTTTGTTGGGGCTGGCATTTTTTTTAGACGGATAGCTGTCTGCTACCTGATGCTTATAATCAGGTCGTTGTGCTTCTTGGAAAGGGAATAGTTAAATTCTTTCTCCGGGGACGGAAGGATTTTTATGTAGTTGTATGAGTTTAGCTTGCTTCCTGTATAGGATTCGTCGGATGAGTCTGTGTCAAAGCCGTCCTTTAGTGCAAGGCAGGTTAAAAGCTCGTAGCGGCCGTTTTCTTCTTTGCAGCCGTAGATAAAGAATGGGCAGGGGTCTTGGAGTTTTGTTTCTGCCAGAATCTTTATGTTGTCCTTGAATTTTCCCTTTATTTTTGAGGTGTCAAAAACTTGGGCTGAATCCACTCGGCTGTCGGAAGGTTTTGCTGAATCCAAGAAATGGATGTAGAGGTCATCGTGGTGTTTTGAAACATGGCAGGTTATGTCTGTGCCCGGGTCCGTTCTTACTGCAAAGTAGCGGTAAGTCTTTATCTTTTTTTTGCACTTTAGGGAGTCGCTGTCGCCTGGGGCGCGGAGGAAGCCTGTGGCTATGGTGTCCCATTGGTCGTTTTTGAATCCGTAGACCGTGACCTGAAAATTCTTTGCCCTGGAAACATTTTTTGTCTTTATGGCATCTTTTGCCTTGCCGGAAACAGCGTTTGCGTCAAAAACAAAGGCCTGTCCGTCGGTAAAAGCGGGCAAATCCTGAGCGTGCAGGGACAAGGTTCCCAAGATGAGTATGGCTGCAAAAATAAATGGTCCAATCTTTTTCATAAAATCTGTCCTCCAAGGGTGTTGATGTGCTTTCTATAAGCATAACACGATGGTAAGACTTGCTCAAGACTTGCTTTTGATATTTGCCAATTGAGGGAATTCGTGGTATGATAGAATAATTGGCAATCTGAATTGAAAAAGGAGCGGACATGAGCAACAAAAAAATCCTCAAGGCCGAGGATTTGGACGGCTATCTTACGAATGAAGACAATGCCGACTTAAAGCGCCTTGATGAAATGTTCAAGGAGACGATGAAATCCTTTGACCCTGTTGATAAGGAGAAAATTGTTGAGGGTTTTGACAGGATGGGGCATGAGATGCATTCAATTTGCAGGAAGCATCCCAGAATAAAGGTGTATTCTTTTGAGACCGACACGCAGGCCCAGGCAGAGGCAAGCCGTGTTATTTCAAAGCTTCGCAGCGAGGACACTGACCACCAGGAATTCATGTACTACAGCCAGAGGGCTTATGAAATGCTCTTCCGCATGGCATACGTAAATCAGAAGACAGACAAGACCGGGCATATAATAGTAAAGACTCCTGTTACTTTTCCGGTGCAAAACTACGCGGTTCACAAGATTCCCAACGTGGACCATAAAATATGCAATACGGTTATGTGCGTAATGCTTAGGGGTGCTCTTCTTCCCAGCATGATTGTTTCCAAGGAGATTGAGGAATTTTCTTCTGACTCATACATTACTCCTTTTGCGCTTTTTAAAATCAGCAGGAATGACACAAAGAAGGAAAGCGATATGGAATATATCCTTGACCTGGACAAGTCCTTCTTTAAACCGGAGCAGTTGGACGGCAAGGATTTGATTTTTGCAGACCCCATGAACGCTACGGGCGGTTCGCTTTTTACAGTTGTAAAATACCTTCAGGAACAAGGTGTAAGGCCTGCTTCCATTGCATTCTTTAACACTATTTCTACGCTCAAGGGGTCCATACGCGTAACCCGTGCGCTGGAAAACCTTACCTGCTATACGCTTTGGATGGACCCTGTTATGAACGAAAAGGCCTACATAATGCCGGGGCTTGGTGATGCGGGAGACAGGCTTAACGGATGCGATGCAAAAGACCAGCCGCGCAACATAATTCAGCTTTTGGCTGACTATGGGCACAATATTTCCAGCCTTTACCGCAGCCAGATGTTCGAGATAGAAAAAACAGTATTGGGATAGGTAAATTTTTAAAAGAGGAGAAATATAATGGAATTGATTTACGGAATTAAGGATAGGCCAACGCTTGGCAAAACATTTTTGTTTGCCTTGCAGCAGCTTCTTGCAATTATGGCGGCAACGATAGCTGTTCCTGCAATTGTTGGAAACGGACTTTCTGCTTCTGCGGCTCTCTTTGGCGCGGGTGTGGGAACCTTTGTCTACCTGCTTTTTACAAAGAGCTCTAGCCCTGTATTTTTGGGAAGTTCCTTTGCATTTATAGGTTCAATGTTTTCTGCCTTTGGCGGTGCGGCTTCTGTTTATATTGGCTACTGGGGTCTTATAATTGGTGCCTTGATGGCGGGCACGGTTTACGTGATAATTGCCATTGTTGTAAAATTCTGCGGTGTAAAGTGGATTGACCGCCTTATGCCACCGGTAATCATTGGACCTACGGTTGCAATCATTGGTCTTTCTCTTTCTGGCAACGCTATATCTGATTTGATGAAGTCTAGTGTTGAGGGAGGAAGCCCTCATGTTGCACTTGTCTGCGGTCTCTTTACTCTTGTTGTTACCATGCTGTGTTCAACATACGGAAGGACAACAGGAAAACTTATCCCCTTTATTCAGGGAATTATTGCGGGTTACTTGCTTGCTTCTTTTTTTGCCCTGATTGGAAAGGCAACGGGAAATCCTGAGCTTGTGGTAATAAATTATTCTGCGCTGAAGAATATTGACTTTTCAAAATTGTCGGGATATATTTCGCTTCCTAAATTTACTGCCGTGCTTGGTGGTGCTAAGGGCTTAAAGGGTGTTACGCCTTCTTACCTGCTGACCATTTTTGCGGCTTATGTTCCTGTTGCATTTGTAGTGTTTGCGGAGCATCTTGCCGACCACAAGAACTTGTCTTCTATTGTTGGCGTTAATCTTTTGGAGAAGCCTGGTCTTACAAGGACGCTTTTGGGAGACGGTATTGGAACATTTGTTTCTTCTATCTTTGGCGGTTGTCCTAACACCACTTACGGCGAGTCTATTGGTTGCGTTGCAATTACAAGGAACGCTTCCACAATTTCCATCTGGGGATGCTCTGTCTTGTGCATTCTTGTTAGCCTTATGACTCCTCTGGTGGCATTCCTGGAGACAATCCCAAGCTGCGTTATGGGTGGTGTCTGTGTTGCTTTGTATGGATTCATTGCCGTGTCTGGATTTAAGATGTTCCAGTCTGTAGACCTTAGCAAGAACCGCAACCTCTTTGTTGCAAGCGTTATCTTTATTACCGGTGTTGGTGGAATGGTTGTAAAGTTTGGTGCAGTTGAAATCCGCACTGTTGCTTGTGCTTTGATTCTGGGAATCCTGACCAACCTGATACTTTCTGGAAAGAATCAGGAGGATGAATAAAAAAGCACGGCCGGGATTGGAGGGGCGCGTAGCGTTGCGGAACGAAGTGGAGCAATGGAGGGGTTGGGCCCCCGGAACCCCGGAAAGCCCTTTGCAAAAAAAAGTGCCGCAAGAAGAAAATTTAGAACTTGAATCCCTTGGGCAGCATGCCTTTTAGCTTGTTCAAGTCCATGCCTTTTAGGGCATCCATGCTTGGCATTCCGCCCATACCTCCGGAACCCATTGCGGCTCCCATTTGCTGCATCATTTTTGCCTGTGCTCCGCGGCCGCGTGCCAGCTTTTTCATGGTGAGCTTGGTCTTTTCAAACTGCTTTATGAGCTTGTTGACTTCTTGGACGGAAGTGCCGCTGCCTTTTGCAATGCGCTTTCGTCTGGCAGGTCCAATTATAAGGTGGTTTGCCCTTTCCTTTTTTGTCATGCTCTGGATGATGGCTTCCTGGTGCTTTATGTCTGCCTTGCTGAGCTGTTCGTCGCTTATTTGTCCGCCAATGCCGGGCATCATGTCTAGAATCTGCCTCATGTTTCCAAGTTTCTTTACCGACTGCAGCTGGTCAAGCATGTCCTGAAGCGTAAACTCGTTGCGCATCATCTTCTTTTGCATCTTGAGCGCTTCTTCTGCGTCGATTGTTTCCTGGGCTTTTTCTACGAGAGAAACAACGTCTCCCATGCCAAGAATGCGGCTTGCTATGCGGTCCGGGTGGAACTGCTCAAAGTCTTCTGTTTTTTCGCCTGTACCGATGAAGAGGATTGGCTTGTCGGTAATGCTTTTGAGTGAGAGGGCTGCACCACCACGTGCATCTGAGTCGAACTTGGTAAGGATTACGCCTGTAAGTCCAAGCTGCTCGTCGAAGCTTTTTGCAATGTCTACCGCGTTCTGACCGGTCATGCTGTCTGCTACGAGGACTGTTTCCTGTGGGTCGCAGGCTTTTTTAATGGCAACGAGTTCTGCCATCATGTCTGTGTCTATTTGCAAGCGGCCTGCTGTATCCAAGATGATTGTGTCCAAGCCGTTTTTCTTTGCGTAGGTGATTGCGTTCTTTGCAACTTTAACTGCGTCTTTTGCACCGTCTTCTTTGTAGACAGGTACATCGATTTTTTCGCCCAATACGCAGAGCTGTTCTATAGCGGCTGGACGGATAAGGTCACATGCGGCAAGAAGTGGGCGGCGGCCGTCTTTCTTAAGTTTTGCGGCAAGTTTGTGGGCGGCTGTTGTTTTACCTGCACCCTGGAGACCTAGAAGCAGGATTACGGACTGGGTGTCCGGGCCTTTTAGTGCAAGGTCTGTTTTTTTGTCGCCCAGCATGGCAACGATTTTGTCGTGGATGATTTTTACGAACTGCTGGCCGGGGTCAACTGCTTTTAGGACTTTTTCGCCCTTGGCTTCTTCGATTGTGCTGTTTACAAAGCGGCGTACAACGCGGAGGTTTACGTCTGCCTCCAGAAGTGCCATCTTAATTTGTTCGACGGTTTCTTCTATATTTTTTTCTGTGATTTTTGATTTTCCGCTTAGTGTGCGGATAATGCCGCTGAAGGTTCCGGTTAATTTTTCTAACATCTAATTTCTCCTGAAATGATTACTGCTGAAATTATTCAATAATAGCATGTCTGGGGAAATTACACAAGGCAAGTGCAAATGCTAACACGAAAGCACTTCCATTCTCGGCAGGAACCGCGTCAAAAAAGCCGAGCGCGGATACAAGGTATCTGACTCGCTACGCTCGCTCCGCGCAAATGCTTTTTTGCCACGTTTCCCGCCTACATTCCAGTGCTTTCTTAGCTTATTTTTTTCATAACAATTCTTGAAAATATGCACTTGGCTTTTACATTTTTATCTTGGAAAGATGGGCTTGCTTTTTTCCTACGTTCCACCTCCAAAGATTTTCCTTCCAAGCATACATATAAATTGTACCCAAAATTGATTTCCAATTGCTTTGCATAAGAAAATAATACAAATGCAGATGCTTTTTTACATGCACGGCGTAACGCAGTTGCTGCTGTTGTGTGCCTGCATTCCAGTGCTTTCTTGATACTTTTTTTTGTATAACAATTCTTGAAAATATGCACTTGGCTTTTACATTTTTATCTTGGAAAGATGGGCTTGCTTTTTTTCTGCGTCCCATTTCCAAAGATTTTTTTCTTTTGAGCATGCATATAAATTGCAGAGAAAAATATTGGAAATGAGACAGGTGAATTTATTTTTTTGTTTGCTTTTTTTTAGAATTTCCTTTTTTGGAATTCTGGGATTTTTTTTCTGCTTTTTTTGATTCGGCCTTTTGTTTTTCCTTTAGCTCGTTGCTTTCTGAATACTTGCCTTCGCCAATGCTGTCTATGCACCAGGAAGAACCTTCTGCTTCTGCCTGCTGAGACCAAAGCGTGTAGTAGATTGTTTTGCCGTTTATAAGCTCTACGGAATAGGAACCGTCGTCCAGCTGCTGGGGCTTTACAATCTTGCAGTTCTTTGCAAAGTCGTCTTTTGTAAGAGTGTTCTTTATGTCTACCGCAAGGGCAGCGTAAAAACCTGAAAGTGGATATTCTGCGAATGATGCTGATGTGTAGGCGTAGTCTGCGGTGCTTGAATTGCGCATTACGTAGGCAAAAGTTTCGGCACCGGATTTTCCCACGTATTTTTTGGAAAGGAATTTTTCTATTTTGCTGCAGGAAACTTCATCTTCTTTGAGTTCCTTTGTAAAGGCAGAAATTCTCTTGTCCA
>JAFXWC010000058.1 GCA_017534445.1 Treponema sp. | reverse complement strand
TGATGGTGGCGAAGGGATCGCACGCCACCACCAGGCCCAGCACCACGGCGATGCCCGCCAGCACCATAGACACCACATTCTTGCCGCCCCTGAAGGCCCTGTAGAGCTCCACGGCGCCAAAGACGATCATCGCGACACCCAGCGCCACGGGGATGAACTTCTCAAACGCCCGCGTGTTGAACAGGATCCACAGGCCGATGACTGCCGCCGCGGCGCTGCCGATGAGGCGCGCCAGGTCCGCCGGCTTCCTGGACTTGTCCTTCAGCCAGGTGCAGATGCCCGCCGTGGCCACCAGCAGCAGCGCGATGCCCGCCAGCTTGCCGGCGATGTTCAGCGAGGCGTTCGGCCAGAAGATGAGGAACAGGCCCAAAAGGCCCATGATCAGGAGAGAGGGAATGTTTTTCTTGTCGCTTGCCTTTTTTGCCTTAACAGGAAGCACTTTTGAAGCTGTATGAAGGTACCAAACCAGGTTTGCAACCCAAACCACCCCGGTTACTATTGAAACCGCCGAACAGCCAAGGCGAAGGTTGTTCTTCTTTACGGCCTCTTCCCTTGTGCCATAGCCCTTGTAGTAGGCATTCAAAGAATTCACATAATCACCCGTGGTTGCAAATGTAAAGGGCAGGCTCATTATAAAGGCACTGTAGCTTGCGTAAGTCCACCTGCGCCTTTTGTCTATAAGAGAAGACGCATCAATGCTCTCTGCGTTTACCATAAGAGAAGCCCCATCCTTTTGCGCAGACAAAGGCACATAATAATAGAAGCCCAAAGGAGTCGCCTCTTCGTCATCAGAAGCCTCTGTCTTTTTTGTGGAGCTAACGAAGCGTCCCAGAATGTCGCTGGAATTCACCCTTGCGCTTGCACCGGGAACGCCTTTCTTTACATCGCCAATATAGTCACCGCCTGCATAAAGCTTTCCCTCTTCAGGCTTTTTAAGGTTAACGGAAAAAGAACCTGACGCTTGCTTTTGCATTGGTATGTGAACAAGGAATGTCGGTGAGTCCTTAAAGTCATAGGTCACTACGGAAGTTGTGAAATTGTCGCTTTCAACCTCAACGGTATGCACTCCAGACGGAACATAAACGGACTTTCCGTCTGCCTCCGGGCGAGTCACAATTCCGTCAACAAGAAGCTTGTACTTAGAAGCCGCCTCTGCAGGGCTTATGTCTATGTAAAGCTGCACGCTCATGCTGTTTACGATTTTTGGTATTATGTAGCGGGCAATGTTCCTTGCTATCTGCATACAGTTGTCTATGTTGCCAACTTCTGTAACAACGCCAACAGTAGTTCCGTTCTTAAAGGCATTGGGCTTTTCGTAGCCGCCTGGAAAAATCTTGAATTCCGCGGTAACGCTTATGTAGTCACCATAGCGGGTAATGGAGCCAAGGATTAGGCCGTTTATCTTTTCATCAATTGCTGCCTTGGCAAAGAGGCGGCTGTCCGTTCCAGAAAGCAGGGCCTTTTGCGGAGCTTCGTACAAAGAGGAAGCAGAGCCTTTGTAAAGTTCTATAGTCTCGTATTCAGGGCGGGAAACAAGCTCCTCCTCGGAATCATCCTTAAAGAAAAGCTTCTTAATGCTAACAAAAGAAAAACCTTCCTTTTCCTTTTTTACACCGGCAATCCTCTCTTCCACCTGGGCAACAGCCTTGTCTGCATTGGCAAGGTTGGCATCTATTTTGTCCTGAATTTCCTTTATCTTCTTTTCCTGAGCAGCTATGGCTTTTTTTAGCTTGGATGGCTTTTCCTCGGAAAGAAAGAGGCTGTCCCTAACCTTTATCTCTTTTGAAAGCTGAAGAAAAAGGGACTGCCTTTCCACAAGCAGCTTCTCAAGGTAGCGGTCAAGAACTTCCCTTTCGGAAGGCAGGCGGCTTGAAGGTGCAACTATATGCTCAAGGATAAGCTCCGGCATAAGGCTTGCAACCTTGTCCTCGGAACTTTCCCTTACCCGCCCGTAATAAGAAACTCCCTGTGAAAATGAGAATTTTGATGCGGCAAGCACCCAGGAAGCAGAGAATGCGTAGGTTGAAAAAACGAGGGCCATAATGAACATGACCCAAATTTTATTCAGAAAGGTCATCTCCCTCATCGTCACCGTCCATTGGAAGCCCCTTCCACTTTGCAGAAAGGAAGGAGTCAAGGAATCCGTCTATGTCGCCGTCCATTACCCCCTGAATGTTGCCCACGGAATATTTTGTCCTGTGGTCCTTTACCATGGTGTAAGGCTGGAAAACGTAGGAGCGAATCTGGCTGCCAAAGGATATATCCTTTTTCTCCCCTGCAAACTTAGAGTTTTCCTTTTCCTTTTCGGCCTTGTAGTATTCATAAAGCCTAGAACGAAGGATGCTCATTGCGGTTGCGCGGTTCATAAGCTGGGACCTTTCGCTGTCACAGGCAACAACAATACCTGTTGGCAAGTGGGTAAAGCGGACAGCGGACTCCGTTTTGTTTACGTGCTGCCCACCCTTTCCGCCAGAACGGTAAGTGTCTACGCGAAGGTCCTTGGGGTCAATGTTAACTTCTATGCTGTCGTCAAGCACCGGAAAGACATATACCGAAGCAAAAGACGTGTGCCTTCTTGCGTTTGCGTCAAAGGGGCTTATTCTTACCAGACGGTGAACCCCAGCCTCTCCCTTTGTGTAGCCGTATACGTAGGCTCCGGAAATGCGCATGTTTATAGACTTAAGGCCACCTTCTGCCTCTTCCTGCGAAAGAACTTCCATCTTGTAGCCGTGACGCTCTGCCCACCTCTGGTACATGCGGCTAAGCATAAAGGTCCAGTCACAGGCCTCTGTTCCACCCGCGCCAGCATGAACGCTAAGGAAGCAGTCGTTCTTGTCCACTTCATCAGAAAGAAGGTTCAGTATGCTCTGGTGGTCGTATTCAGCCTTTGCCTTGTCGTAAAGCTCCTTAACTTCCTTTTCCACGCTCTGGTCATTTTCTTCCATGCCAAGCTCAAGGAGGGTCTCTATGTCCGCAACGTCCTTCTGCAGCTGCTCCCAAGGCTCAACCCTGCCCTTAAGCATCTTGATTTCGTTCATCAGCTTAGTAGCCTTGTCATTGTCGTCCCAAAAGCCGGGGGCTGTGGTAAGGGCTTCTTTTTCTGCAATCTTTGCCTTTATTCCGTCCGGGTCAAAGACGCCCCCAAACGTCCATGATATTTTCCTTTAGTTCAGTAACAGGTTCCTTCAAATCTTCAAGCATAGTATTCTCCACTTTAGTTTTTAAATGTCGTCAATGATAGGACAAACACGGTGACAGGACAAACACGGTCCAGCACAGCTTCTTCCCAAAAAACACTCACCTCTGGGTCTTAGGGCGGCTGCTTGCGGCAGAAGACGGTCTTGCGGCAGACTTTGAAGTTGCCACCGGCCTTCTTGCACCGGCAGTAGTACCGGACTTTGGCTGGGCGGAATTAAGCACGAGCCTTCTCCACTTCTTTTCCTTAAGCTCCGTAATAACGAATTTGCCCTCAAGCGGGAACTGGTAGATACGGATGTTGTCATAGTAATCCGTATAGCGGTCCATCTCTTTTTTCAAGGCGGTAAGATCCGCATCCGACAGGCTTGCGTTCTCCCAGCAGGACTTCTGAATCTGCTTAAAGCCCGTATGTCCTAGCAAATTAAAAATGTTGCGGGCACTGTCTATGCTGCCCGGCTCTAAAACTATTGAAACAAACATATATATAAGATAATTCAAAGATTGTATCTTGTCAAACCGTTAATTTTGGTTCATAATATAAATGAAATGAAAAACAAGATGAAAACAACGGCTCTTACATTAATGTCTCTTTTTTTGGCATTTGCACAGTTTACCACTGCAAATAAGCTACATGCCCAAACCGCGCACGCGCAGAACTCCTACCCCAGGCCAATAGTAACCAACATCTCATGTGCCCCATACTCGTCAAACAAAATAATTGTGTCCTGGGCGGTACCAAAGGAAATAAAGGGTGCCTCAAGCGGCTACTACATAAGCGAAATCCTTGTCTACAGGAACACAAAGCCACTCACATCCTACAAGGACGTTGACGACCTTAAGCCCCTGGCAAAGCTTCCCGCAAGCACCACATCCTACAGGGACACCCTCACTGACTTCAAGAACTATTACTACGCGGTAGTTTCCATCATAAAGGAAGTGGAAGAAAAAAAGGAAGCCCCTTTCAAGCAGGAAAACATCCACGGCAAGGAGCTCTACTACGACGAAGAGCTGGACGGTTCACTGGACGCAAAGAAAGGCAAAATTTACCCAATAATCCTTCCCGGCGTAAACGCAAGCGTAACTGGCGTAAAAGTCAGCGGCAACAAGTACTCCGCCGACCAAAAGCTCCCTCTCCCGGAAAAAAAGCAGTATTCCGAAGGCGAAATGCGCGAACAGCCGCTCCCCTACATGAACATCCTTAACGAAGACGGCACGCCCAAAAAGACAAAGGGCCAGATAAGCAAAGAGGCCAGCAAAAAGGCAAGCTCACTCATCAAAGAAACAAAAGCCACAAATACGGAAAAGCCAGAAATTCTCTCGCAATACGTATTCTCAGAAGACGTGGTTAGCCCTGCAGGCGGAGACGACTACCTCCTCTTTGACGTCCTGAAGGGTGCCTTCATAAACAAAAGGTGGAACCAGGCCGCAAAAGACTTGGAGCAGTTCCTTATGCAGAACAGGTCAGCATCCGTCACAAACCGCGCAAACTTCTACCTTGGAGAATGCTACTACTTTATGGCCCAGTACCCCAAGGCGCTCAACCAGTTCCTTCTTTTAAGGGACAGCTACCCTGCGCTCACCAGAAAATGGTCAAAGAGTGCCCTGGACCTTTACACGCTGCCTGTAGAGGAATAAGAAAGTCTTTTTCTTTATTTGGACGGTAATTTTTTAGGCTCTACCATCCATTCCTTGGCTATAATCGGCCTTCATCCCTTTCGTCACCGCCCTTACTTACGGGGTTCCGCTATCGCTCCATTCCTTCGGAACGCTGCGCGCCCCTACACGGCGGCGTAAGCCTTTTTGCAAACCTTCCCGGAGGTAACATACGGTTTCATTAGAGAAATAGCCGAACAATGCAAAAAAGAATACGAAAGCTTCCCGGAGCGAAAATAAAAAAGGCAGCGCAGAACTTTCTTTGTCCCGCACTGCCCCTTTGTTTACGCCTGAAAAACAGGCATCTTACATAATGTTCTGAATCATCTTGATAAGAGGAGATTCCTTTACAGGAGCCTTTAGGTCTTCGCGGATAGAGGCACGCTCTGCCGCTGCAGCCGCATCTGTTGCAGGCTTTCCGTTGTTGTCGGCAGCCGGGCGTGTGTCCGTAACAGCGTTTCCGTCCTTGCCCTGGGCCGCACTCTGGTCATCTGGAAGCTTAACAAGAATAACCTCGTCTCCAGAATTAAGGGTGTCATAGAAGCCCTTCTTTGTGTAAGTTCCTTCAGAAATTTCCTCGTTAACCTTGTCAATAACAAAGGTTCCAAGCATATCCTTTTCGTTGTAGTAAACACCAGTTCCGCTGTCGGCAGTAAAGACCTTGCCCTTCTTAACAACGTCAAACTGGGCACCCTTTACCATACCGTCGCTCTTACCCAAGTCAACAAGAAGCGTGCCGGAGGTATTCCTAAGAACCGTTCCCCTAATAGGAAGAATGTCAAGGACTGCCTGGCGGAAGCGTCTTAAAGACTTTGCAACGCGGTCGTTTCCTGTGCGGTAGACGTGGATTTCCGTAGTCTTTGTTCCCGTGCGGGCTGAATAAAGGGTTGCATCAAGAGAGAATGAGCGGTCTGTCTCCTGAATGCTAAGGATTGCAAAGTAGTCGCGTCCACCTGTGCGGGCAAGACGGAATGCCTCTGCAAAGCCGTCTACAGCCCTTGCCTGTACGTTTACAGACGTAGAAGGAATGCCGTTGAACAAATCCTTTGCGGCGCGGGAAATCACCTGCTCTGCATCAGCATGAAGAAGCTGAACCGGAGCCTTCTTGTAGTATATTCCAAGATTCCACCTTGATTTGTCCAAATAGAAAGGATCAACCTTCCACTTGTTTGCAAGGTTTGAAATCATAAGGCTTTCAAGAGCCTCTTCTGTATCTTCGTTCTTAACCTGCTGGTCGCTCTTCTTGCCGGAAGCCATGTAGTTCTCGCCAATGAATTTGAGCTGGTTCAGGTAAAGCTCGTAAAAACCGTCGCGCTCAAGCATGTTTGCAAACTTTTGCCTTGCAGTTGAGTTGAGCGGGTCTACGCTAAGAGCCTTCTGGTATTCGTAGCGTTCGCTTGGGCCGTCAAAGCCGCGCTTAAAGTCCGCAGCCTTGGAAATATGGAATTTAGCCCAGTTTCCTCTTCTTGAGTCCTCAATATTCAAAGTGTCAGAAATAAGCTGTTCAAGGGCAAACCTCATCACCTCGTCATAAGGATCTATACTAAGGCCTGTGGTAAAAGTGTTAAGTGCAAGCTGGGAGTTGCCAAGCTTTGCCTGGGAAAGCCCCTTAAGGTACCATGCGCTGCTAAGGTTGCGGTTGCGTCCAATGCGGAATTCGCAGAAGTCTATAACTTCGTTGTACCTTCCCTGAGAGTAAAGAATCTGGGACAAAAGCTCGTAGGCCTTGTCGTAGTTGCCGCGGATCTGGACTGCACTCCTTGCCCTGCGCTCAGCTTCCTGAAGGTTTCCCCTCTTTGCGGCAAGATAGGCTGCAAGGTAATGAACTTCCGCTTCTGAGCTGTGGTATTCAAGGGCCTGGTTAACATAGCGTTCTGCAACTGCATCCTTTCCTTCCTCAGAAGTTACAAGTGCCAGGCTAAGAAGAGCCTTGCGGTTGTTTGCATCGCGCTTAAGTGCGTCAAGGTAGCGCTTTTCTGCAGCGGAAAGGCTTCCACCGTAGAGGTCTATCTCTGCAAGACCAAAGCGTGCGTCTATGTCGTTGGGATACTTTGCAAGAACACCGTTAAAGACGGTACGTGCTTCGCTTATCCGTCCAAGCGCAATAAGTGCCAGACCCTTAAGGTTCTGAACCTGGGTAAGGTTGCGGGAATATTTTGCCGCCGTGTCCGCATACTGAACGGAAAGGTCGTATTCGCCAAGGCAGAAGGTGCACACGGCAAGGTTATACCATGCATCTCCGTACTGGGCGTTCATCTGAAGCGCTTCCTGGTAGGTCTCTATGGCACCGTAGTAGTCTTCCCTCTGCTGCATGGCATAGGCCTGGTTGTAAAGAGAAACAGCCGACTTTTTTGCCTGCGCCCAAAGAGGGCTTAACATAGCCGCCAGAGACAGAACCACCGTCAAGCGAGCGATTTTTTTCATGTAAAATTTCATCAAAATTCCCCTTCCTTTGATTTTCGTAAAATAACTTTGATAACATTAACCTTATGGCCTTCCATTTCCTGAACTATAAAATCCCAGTCGTGCCAGGAGACCTTTTCAAACTTTACAGGTATTTTTCCAAACAAGTCAAAGACAAAGCCTCCCAGGGTGTCAAAATTTTCCGTCGGGAAGGTTGAATTTATGGTCTCGTTCAGGTCGTCAAGGCTTACGCGGGCATCGCAAAGCCACACATTTTCATTCAGGGGAAGAATGTCCGCCATCTCGTTGTCAAATTCATCCTGAATGTCGCCTACAATTTCTTCTATAATATCTTCCATGCAGACAATGCCGCTTATTCCGCCGTATTCGTCAATGGCAAGGGCTATGTGGATGTGCCTCCTCTTGAATTCGCGGAGCAAGCTGTCTATTCTCTTGCTTTCTGGAACAAAATATGGCTTACGGATTATCTTTTCCAGGTTGATTTCTTCGTGGCGGGCAAGAACCGCAATCATGTCCTTTACATAGAGAACGCCAACCACATTGTCTATTGAAGTTGAATATACCGGGAACCTTGAGTGGCCGCTTTCCGTAACCTTCTGCAAAAGCTCGTCCTGAGGGGTGCCAAGGGCAATAAAGTCCACGTCTATGCGCGGAACCATAACCTCTTTTACCGTGGTCTCCGACAAGTCCTTAACGCCTTCTATCATGTCGTTCACTTCTTCCGCAAGAAGCTTTGACTGAAGGGACTGCTGTTGCAAAGGCTCCTCTTCTTTTGAGTCTCCGTGTTTCCCCTGATTTTTCCTACCCAAGCCAAACATTTCTTATAATTTCCTTAAACTAATTGATAATTTTTTCTTCTTTAAGCTGAAGTAAAATCTTCTTTTGAATCTTTAGCATTTCGCAGACAGGCTCAACGCCCTCCTGGACATGCTCCTCGCCGTGGTCAAGGCCGTTCAAGTGGAGTATTCCGTGCACAATAAGCCTTTTTAGCTCGTCATTCTGGTCAGTCTTAAAATACTCCGCATTTACAGGCAGGGTCTCCAGGCTAATTGCAATGTCTCCCGCACAAAACCATTCGTTTCCCGCCTCATCGGTATAGCTTGAACCGTCTTCAAAACTTAAAACATCAGTTGCCGCGTCTATGTTACGGTATTCCCTGTTCAAATCTTTTATAAAAGCATCCGTGCAGAACAAAAGGGACACTTCTTCCCCGTCATAACCGGCTGCCTCCATGGCTTTCTGGGCAAACTGCTCGACATTGGAAAGCCAGGCCGGTTCTTCCATTCCGTCTTCTGTGGAAACAAGTATTCTGTTAGGCATAAGTCTTGTCCTTTTCGTCATTTTTTGAGGCTGATTTTGAATTTTTTTCGCCAGCCTTTGAGCTCTTACCTTTTTTTGGTTCCTTTTCGCCAGAATCTTCCTGCTTTTCCTTGGAAGAAGCCTTGGAATTCTTTGCAGAAGAGTCTTTTTTCTCAGAAGAAGGCTCACCCTGCTTTTCGCCCTCTCCCTTGTCCTCCTGTTTTGCAGAAGAAGCTGCACCGTCTTCCTTTTCCGGGCTTTCCAGGGAAGGCTCTTTCTGGCTGGCGGCAGAAGACACGTTGTCCGGCAAACCGGTGTCTGGGTCTTTCTGGTCCGGGTACTTTATGCGGCTGTGGTAGTAGCCCGCAAGAATCTGCACAAAGGCATCCTTTACAAGCTTTAGGTCCTTAAAGGTAATGCCGCAGTTGTTAAGCTGGTTGTTTGCTATCTTTGAGTCCACAAGTTCCTGCACGAATTTTTCTATGCGGGAAACGGAAGGCTTTGTAAGCGACCGGCAGGCGGCCTCTACGGTGTCCGCAAGCATTACCACTGCGCTTTCCTTGGAGGAAGGTGGTGTTCCGGTATAGGAATAGTCCTCTGGGTTTACGTTAGGATCTTTTTCCTTTGCAGAATTATAGAAGAAAGAAATTACCTGGTTTCCGTGGTGCTCGCGGATAATGTCTATGATTCTGTCCGGCATGTGAAGGTCTATTGCCTTTTCCACGCCCTTCTTTACGTGGCTTCTGATTATGCTTACAGAAAGAGATGGGTTTATTTCCTCGTGAAGGTTGGTTCCCGTCTGGTTTTCGGTAAAGTATTCGGGGTTGTCCATCTTGCCTATGTCGTGGTAATAGGCTCCAACGCGCGCCAAAAGACCGTTTGCACCAATTTCGTTGCAGGCTGTTTCCGCAAGCTGAGCCACCATCATTGAATGGCTGTAAGTGCCGCTAGCGTTAACAAGCAACTTCTTCATGGTGGGTGTACTAAGGTCGTTAAGATCCATAAGGCGGAAAACAGACGAAGTGTTAAGCAAAAGCTCTATTGGAGTAAGGAAGCCAAGGCATAGGATTCCAGAGAAGAAGCCGTTAAAGGCAACTCCCGGAAGCAGGGCAAACATGTCTCCGAATGGCGAATTAAAGGCAATCTTTAGAACCACAAGGAAGACGCAGTTAAGCACACTCTGAACAAAGGAGGCAACCAGCATGTCTATCCTTCTGTTTATGCGCCTTACAATCCTTGAGGCCGCCAAGGTGGAAGCAAGAATGTAAAGGAAGGGAAGAAGCTTTCCCCCTGCCGCATTCAGCACGCTAAAGGAAATGAGTATTGAAAAATATACTGCATTCCTCTGCCCGAAAAGGATTGCTATTAGGAAGACAAAGAATATGGCCGGCGTGGACAGGGCAATCAGCATGGAAGACTGGAAAGGCCCCTTTCCCGCAACAAAAAGCGCGGAACCGTATGTAAGCACAAAGAAAACGCTGCCGGTTATCTGGTCCTTGAGCGGAAGCGGATAGCCAAGGCATGTTGTTCCAAAGAGGAAAAAGAACATAGCGCTCAAAAGCATCATAAAGAGTACGGTGTCCGCAAAGAGCCTGTAGTCTATGTAGGCGGGGGCCTCTGCCATGCGCTTTAGCTTGGCATACTCAGACTCGGTAATGGGAAAGCCCTTCTTTATTATCTTTTCACCCTTGGTAATGGAAACTCCATTCTCAAAGTCAGCGGGAATGGATTTTCTGGCAATTATGTCCTGATCGGCAACCTGCCCCACCTCGTATTCGGCAATGGTGAATGCGGAAACAGTGTCCGATGTTGCCGTATGCAAAAAGGAAAGCAAGAGTGCGCAGATGAACGTCACCACAAATACAGTAAGCTTGGCAATATTCTTCCTTACATAGGAAGTGATGACAGAGAAATTCTCGCTGAAATAATTCGTCTTATTGTTCTTCTTCATTTTCGTACGCCTGAATTATCCGTCTTACAAGGCTGTTGCGGACTACGTCCTGTGAAGAAAGCTCCTTCACCGCAATGCCCTGCACGTTTTTTAGCAATTTCACCGCATGCACAAGCCCGGAAGGAACCCTGCGCGGCAAATCTATCTGAGTTATATCTCCGGTTATAAAAACCTTTGAATCCTCCCCCATACGGGTAAGGAACATTTTCATCTGTTCAACGGTGGTATTCTGCGCCTCGTCCAGAATAACTACGCTGTCGTTAAGGGTCCGCCCGCGCATATAGGCAAGCGGTGCCGCCTCCACAATACCGCCTTCCGCCATCTTCTTTACGGTCTCCCGGGGAAGCACGCAGTTCATGGCATCATAAAGAGGCCTTATGTAAGGGTTAAGCTTGTCTTCCAAGTCTCCGGGAAGGAAACCAAGGCTTTCTCCCGCCTCTACAACCGGCCTTGTAAGGATTATTGAGCTTTTCTGATGGCTAAGCACAAGCCGCAAAGCCTCCGCAACAGCAAGGAAGGTCTTTCCGCAGCCAGCTGGCCCCACCGCAAAAACCATGTCAAAAGAGCGCATGGCATGCACAAATTCTGCCTGCCCCTTGGTACGGGGATAAACCTTTCTTACGCCGCCGGGCACGGAAATGGAACAGCGGTCAAACAAGGCCCTGTCGGCAGAAGAAACACGGGTCCTGCCTGCCGGGGAAAAATCATTCAAATCTGCATTAAGGATTGAGCGAACCAAGTCTGTGTCGGTAAATTCATCCTGGCTTTCGGAAATCTCGTCGAGAATTCTGTCCACGATAAAGCGGAATTTCCTAGTCTTCTCTTCATCCGCACCGTCTACGGAAAGCTCGTTTCCGCATGCAAAGACATTCGTTCCCAAAAAGGATTCTATGAGTTTTAAGTTGCTGTCATTTGTCCCGCAAACCCGCTGCAAAATGCTGCTGTCAGGAACAACTATAGTATACGCCGACACTTTCTTCTATTTTAATATACCATATAGCGTTTAGTCAACCAAGACAAGCAGGTGGTCAAACTCCGGCAAATCACTGGAAGACTCCACGGGATAATCGTTGAAAGTACAATCCCATTCAGGATTTTTATCCTTTATGGAAGAAAAAAGCTTTTCGCCCATCTTTATTTTCTGCACAGTCTTTCCCGAAAATGCAGCGTCCACAAATTCCATGTCCATATCGGCAAGGCAGGCTGCAATTTCGGGAGTCAATTCTGTAATTCCCATTATCTCCCCGTCATTACAGGTTCATCATCATCGTCATCAAAGAGAATTCCGTCGTCGGAATAGGATGATGAGGAGCCGGAGCTTTTCAAAACGTCAAGAGAACGCACTACGCGGAAGCCCAAGTCTACACCGCGAACTTCCGGGTTTGTGCTTGCGCGGTTCGTATTCCTGCAGAACACGGCATCGCTTGCTATTGATCCGCCCCTTCTGATTTTACGGCCGGTGACACCCTTGGAAGCACCAAGAGGGTTGTCGGAGTCGTTAACGTTGTAGTTGCCGTACCAGTCCCAGCACCACTCCCAGACGTTACCGCTCATGTCGTAAATGCCAAGGCTGTTGGGAGCCTTTAAGCCAACGCTGTGAGTCTCACCGTCTATTGCATCTGCATTCCAGGCCACGTTTGTTACGGATGAACTGCCGGAATAAATTGCATCGTCTGCCTCTTTTCCACCCTTTGCGGCATATTCCCATTCTGCTTCTGTTGGAAGACGGTAGCCGTTGGCGTTAAAGTCGCATTTTATGGAATTCCAGATGGCTTTTGAATCTGACGAGGCGTCTATGCGGGGAACAGGGCCCCACTTTTCCGGGTCTGTCTCGTCGTTAAGTGAATAGGCTGGCTTGTAGCCGGAAGCAAGGCTTAGCTTGTTGCAGAAGACTATGGCATCGTACCAGCTTACCTCTTCTACAGGACGCCTGTTGCCCTTAAAGTGGGAATAGTTCTTTCCCACCACGGCCTTGTACTGGGCCTGGGTAACTTCTGTCTTTAGTATGGAAAAAGTACGGACGCTTACCTCGTGAACCGGGGATTCGTTGTTTTCGCTGCCGGAGCTTCCCATTGTAAAGACTCCGCCGTCCACCTTAATCATGTTTTCTTTTATTTCCTGAACAACACCGCTTGCCTGAGAAAAGGCTGTGACCGAAAAAGCCAACAATGCTGCCCATACTGACATTTTTTTTATCTTCAACATATTCCTCCGTGAATCTGCTGCCAACAGACAACACACCCTAAATTATACCACCAAGGACATAAGATTTCAACTAAAAAGTTGGCGCTTGTAGAAGGCAAGTGCAAATATTAATGAAAGTTAGCAAATTTAAATGTTAACACGAAAGCACTTCCATTCCCGGCTGAAAACGCGTCAAAAAAGCCGAGCGCGGATACAAGGTATCTGACTCCCTTCGGGGCTTGAAGCTACGCTGCCGGGTTCGCTCCGCGCAAATGCTTTTTTGCCACGTTTTCAGCCTCCATTCCAGTGCTTTCTTACTATATTTTTACACTACAATTATCGAAAACCAGTATTTGCCTTCTACATCTATAAGGACAAGGGGGAAATATGGTTTATCAGACGGATTTGCCTGGAAGCGGAACACAAAACTGACTCCCATGCATATCAGTTTACATAAGCTACTTTTTGCATTAATATGGCATTATGAAAGTTATAGCGGAAATTGGGACAGCACACGGCGGTAATATAGAAAAGGCGCGCGCCCTTATAGACGAGGCGGCATCTTGCGGGGCAGACATAATAAAATTCCAGTGGGTCTATGCAGACGAAATCCTGCACCCGGACACAGGCTTTGTTAACCTTCCCGGGGGAAGCATAAGGCTCTACGACCGCTTTAAGGCACTTGAAGTTTCCCCTGACTTCTTTAGGGAATGCCTTGAATACACCCACCAGAAGGGGCTTTTGTTTGCATGTTCACCCTTTGGACTGCGCTCTCTGGAAGAACTTGCCTCTATAAAGCCCGACGCAATAAAAATTGCAAGCCCGGAGGTAAACCACATTCCGCTTTTAAGGGCCTGTGCCTCTTACTACGGCAAAATACCCATTATCCTTTCAAGCGGAGTTTCTACCCTTGGAGACATAGAAAAGGCCATTGCCCTGCTGACTGGCGGAAAAAAGCTTGGCAAAGAAGAAAATGGCATGGTTCTTCCCCCGCTAACCCTGCTCCACTGCATTACCTTCTACCCCGCCCCGGAAGACGAATACAACGTGCGCTGCGTAGACACTTTGCAAAAGATATTCGGCATACCAAGCGGAATAAGCGACCATTCGCTTGACCCTGTCCTTGTGCCCGTACTTGCATCTGCAATGGGCGGCAGCATGGTGGAAAAGCACATTACGCTAAGCAAAAAGACGGACGGACTTGACGACCCGGTAGCACTGGAGGCTGACCAGTTTAGCCAGATGGTGAACGCGCTAAGGCAGACAGAGGCCATATTCGGCAGGTTTGGAAAAGACTTTGCGGCAGGGGGAAATTGCATTACAAACGCAAGGCTTCTTGCAGACGGAACAATACTAAGCACATCCCAGGCAGAAATAATCCGCCAGATGGAAATGCAGTACGGAGAGGAAAAAGTTTCCCGCGTGCTTGGTACAGGCGTAAAAAAGCTTGCCCCAATAGAAATACAGAACTACGGAAGGACAAACCGCTCCCTGCACTACACTTCTTCCTTTGAAAAGGGGCACAAAATAGAAAGCAAAGACATTGCGGTTCTTAGGACGGAAAAGGTTCTTACACCAGGAATTCCGCCGGAATTTCTTGAAACGGTAACTGGCTGCGTGCTTCAGAAGGACGTAACATCTGGTTCTGGTGTGGCATGGGAAGACCTATTAAGCTCGTAAAGCAAAAAAACTCTTGTAGAACCAACAAAAAACCGAGCAACCTACGCCGCCATGGAGGGGCGCACGAAAGTGCGTTGCGGAGCAATGGAGCCGAAAGGCGGAACCCCGGAACGGCGGTGGCGCATAGGCATGTACGGTCGGATTAGCCAAAGAATGGATGGTAGAACAAACAGGACTATCGTCCTAAAGCCTACCATCCAAAAGAGAAAGAAGAAAAATAAGGTCTAGCCTATTAGAGTCCTGCCCTTTTTGCTAACAGGCTCGCAGGTTAGGTCTACGCCGAGTTTTTTGAAAATCTTGCGGTCTACCTCGCTAAGCATTACCGTGGTGTGAACCTGGCAGCCGTTGAGCTTTGGAAGCTGCTCCAGCGCCTTTTTGCAGTTTTCGTCGTTGAGGGAAAGCATTGCAAGCGCAACCAGAACTTCGTCGGTATGCAGGCGGGGGTTGTTGCCCTTAAGGTAGGAAACCTTCATTTTTTGGATTGGCTCTATCATGTTCTTGGGGATAAGCTTTACCTTGTGGTCTATTCCGGCAAGGTGCTTTGTTGCGTTAAGGATAAGGGCCGCGCTTGTTCCCAAAAGCTCTGTTGTTTCGGATGTAATTATGGTGCCGTCTTCCAGCTCTATTGCGGCTGTTGGAACTCCGGACTTTGCCCCCCTCTGCTTTGCGGCAACGGTTACCTTGCGGTTGTCCGTAGTGATTTTTGCCTGCTGCATGAGGAGCTCTATCTTGTCTACTTCCGATTCGGCGGCATTGCCCTGCACAAGGTTGTTGAGCGTGTTGTAGTAGCGGCGGATTATTTCCTGGCGGGCTGCATTACAGCATGCGTCATCGTCCACGATGCAGTTGCCTGCCATGTTAACACCCATGTCCGTCGGGGACTTGTAGGGGTTGTGGCCGTAGATTCCCTCAAAAATGGCGTTAAGTACGGGGAAAATCTCTATGTCGCGGTTGTAGTTTACGGTTGTCTTTCCGTATGCTTCCAGGTGGAAGGGGTCTATCATGTTAACGTCTGCGAGGTCTGCTGTTGCGGCTTCGTAGGCAAGGTTTACCGGGTGCTTGAGAGGCAGGTTCCAGATGGGGAAGGTTTCAAACTTTGCATAGCCTGCCTTTACACCGCGCTTGTTTTCCTGGTAGAGCTGGCTAAGGCAAACGGCCATCTTTCCGCTGCCGGGGCCTGGGGCTGTAACTACTACGAGCGGATGGCTTGTTTCCACGTAGTCGTTCTTTCCGTAGCCCTCGTCGCTGTCTATTAGCTTTACGTTGGATGGATAGCCCGGAATTGTATAATGGAAGTAGGTCTTTATGTTCATGCGCTTTAGCTTGTTGCGGAAGGACTTTGCGGCTTCCTGGCCTGAATAGTGGGTAATTACCACGCTTCCAACGGTGAGTCCCCTGCTCTGGAATTCGTTGCGCAGGCGGATAACGTCCTTGTCGTAGGTAATGCCAAGGTCTCCGCGCACTTTGTTCTTTTCTATGTCCACCGCGCTGATGACTATGACTATCTCCGCATATTCTGCCAGCTGGAGGAGCATCTGTAGCTTGCTGTCCGGCTTGAACCCGGGGAGTACGCGGGAAGCATGGTAGTCGTCAAAAAGCTTTCCGCCAAATTCGAGGTAGAGCTTGTTGCCAAACTGGGCAATGCGCTCCTTGATGTGTTCAGATTGAATCTTTAAATACTTGTCATTGTCAAAACCGTCTTTCATAACGGAATCACATTATACAAAAAATGTAATAATTTGACAATCTCTTGAGCACATGGACTAAAATACAGGTTTTTATTATGATAAAGGCAAGTATGACAAAATTATTCTTAAATGCAGTGTTAGTCTCCGTTTTGCTTTTGTCTTGCAGTAAAAATGGGATTATCAAAAAGACATGCTCACCTCTTGCAAGGGAATTTTGCGAGATAAAACTTTCCTATGACGTTGATAAAGATACAAACTACATCTTTTCTCCGGACACAACAGTGGCTTTGGACGTAGGGAAAATCATTGCAGACGGAAAAGTGCTGGACATGGTAAAAGACGAGCCGTTTAACGTCTCTGAATGCCCGCTTAAGATTCAAAAAGATTTTAACAGAAACGACTGCCACATGACGCTATATTTAAAAAGTTCGCACGCCGGCAAGTATTATCTTTGGAATGACGGAAGAGGAATACTTTTTAACAAGGATGAAAACGGTACAATGAACCCCTATACAAATTCATATCTCATACCGTCTGATGCAAAGGAGCTTATAATAAAGTACAGGGTTCTTCTTCCCAACTTAAACGAGGACTATGATTCGCTATACAAAACCCCTGCTAAAAACGGAAGATACACAAGCTTTTATACGGCAAGCATATCTTTGCGAGACTTTTCGGTTAACATTAAGAAGGAATAGCCATGAAAAATAACTTAACGCACAAAAAAATAAAATGCCTATTATTGGCAATCACAAAATTCGCCGTTAAGAGTTGCAGATTTCGCTTATTGTCCTTAGACCTTTTAGTGTAAGTTCCTTGTCCACCACACCGAATGAATCCGTTATGGGCTTTAGCACGCTGTTAAGGCCGCCGGTGGCAACAACGCTTATGCTATCCTGTCTGTCCCCTGATGCAGCATACAAGTCGTCCTTTACGCGGGAAATAAGGTATTCAACAAGCCCCTTGTAGCCAAGGACAACCCCAGCCTGAATAGCTTCCTTTGTTGTAGAGCCAAGGCTGGAAGAGGGAGCCTCCAGTGGAACAATAGGCAGCTGGGCGGTGTTTGTGGCAAGGGCATGGATTGCAGTCCTAAGGCCCGGAGAAATTGTAATGCCGCGGATTATTCCCTTTGAGTCCGTAACGGTAAGGGTGAGTGCTGTTCCAAAGTCAACGACAATATTTGCACCGTGGAAAAGTTCCCATGCACCAACCGCATTGCACAAAAGGTCTGTTCCAAGCTCGTGGGTAGAACCTTCGGGAAGCCTTACCGGAAGTTGGCCGGAAAAAGCAAGGGCAGAAGAAAGAACGAAGGGCTTTTTCTTTGTAAGGCGCTGGCTAACCGTAACAAAAGGCCCCAATAAATCTGGCACTACGGAACTTATTATGGCTTTGTCTATATCCTTTGCCTGAATGTTTTCGTCGCGTATCAGGGTGGAAATTACGCTTGAATATTCATCCCCTGTACGGCGGGAGTCGCTTGCGATTCTCCACTGGTTGCGAAAGTTCTTTCCGTCAAAAAGAGCGGCAACTATGTTTGTGTTTCCTATGTCAACTGCAAAAAGCATTCACCTTCCTCCACTATTTTAAAGACTCGTAATACTTCTTAAATTCTTCCGAACGGACATATTCCTCAAAGGCCTTGTAAACATAGTCAGGGAAATTAAGCCCTACGAGTTTCTTAAGTTCGCTAAGGGCCTCTTCTATGGGCAAAGGCTTGCGGTAGGGGCGTTCTGATGTTAGCGCGTCAAAAATGTCTGCACAGCTTACGACCATGGCTCCCTCTGGATATTCGCCAAGCTTCTTTCCGTAATAGCCTGTACCCTTTAGCGTCTCGTGATGGTAGCGCACAAAATCCTTTACGTCATCAAAGAAGGAATTGTTGTCAAGGATGTGGTAGCCTATCTCCGTATGCTGCTTAATCTTCTTGTATTCCTCGTCGCTAAGGCGGGTCCTCTTGTTTAAGATGTCGTCCCCTATGCCAATCTTTCCTATGTCGTGAAGCATTGCACCGTAGCGTATCTGGTGAATCTGTTCTTCCGTATAGCCAAGACGCTTTGCTATGTTTAGCGAGTATTCCTTTACGCGGTCAGAGTGGCCTTCCGTATACTTGTCCTTTGCTTCCAGCGCACACGTTAAAGACTTTACAACTGCAAAGCTTGATTCATCTAGTTTCTGGTAAAGCTGGCGGCTTGTTATGTCGCTTGCTATGAATGATGAGGCAATCTCCAGCATGTAGCGGTGCTCTACGCCGAAAGACTTGGGGTTGCCCTCGTGGCGGCAAAGTGTTATGACACCTATTTTGGTCTTGTCGTTTCCAAGCGGTACGGAAATAAAGGAACCGTCTATAAAAGTCTCTTTTTCAACAAGTGAATAGAAGGGATGCTCCTTTCTGGACGGAACAAAGATGCTGCGCTTTGCGTCAAAAACCTGCCCCGAAATTCCGCTTCCAACCTTAAGCTTGGCAACACGGCCTGGAATGCCCTTCTTTGCAAAAGGAACAAGCATTCCCGTCTCCTGGTCGTAGGCATAGCAGACACCCGCGTCAAATTCAATCTGCGGGCGCAAGTCGTTCAAAAGGTTTGCGAACACTTCCTTAAGCGACGTATGCTTCTGCAGGGCAAGGGGAAACTGTGTCATGTTCAAAAGTTCCCTCTGACGCCTGTCGGAAACGGATGCCGCGTACATGTTCACCCGCATTCTTGAGGCAAGCTTGTTCAAGAAGTCAACATCAGAAGGGGCAAGGGATGAATCTGCATCTGCAAAGAATTCATCGCTGCGCCCAACAATTATAAAGGCAAGCAGCTCAAAGCTGTGCACTATGGGAACTATGTATTCGCCCTTGTAAACATTCTGCAGGAAATGGCTTATGATTGGATCGTCAATTCCGTAGTCGCTAAAGAATTGTGCCAGAGGAATAGTTTCGCTGACCATTGAAAGGCATCCTATAAAGATGGAATCCTCTGGAATTGTGGAAACACCTTCCCTGTCTATTTCCCTGTATTCGCGGCTTTCGTCATAGTGATAGAATATGTGTGCCGTAAAGCCGGGAATGAATTTTTCTATAAAGGATATGACTGACTGGACAAGCCCTACCAGTGTGGTCCACCGGTCAAGCTCATCCATGCTGAATTCTTCCGTAACGTCGGCAAGATTCAACATGCCTGTGTCAAACGCAGAGTCTGCTTCCGAATTCAAAATGCTTCCGCCGCGTCCGCTGATTGCTGTCTGAACGTCCGAGCCTGCGACTTTTCTTTTCATACCTAGAACATACCCGGGAAGACGTCGCTCATTCCGTAGATTTTTCCCTTGGCAAGCTTTCCTTCTTCTGTAAGCTTCTTAAGGTTTTCAAGGGCATGAACTGCTCCGCTTGCAAACCCCTGCCTGCTTCTTGCCGTATGGGTAAGCTCTATTGTGTCCGCAACGCTGTCAAAGAAGACTTTGTGCGTTCCGGGAACAGTGCCGCACCTTGTGCTAGAGACGTGGAGCTGCTGGGGCTGGGGCCTCTGCTTGAATTCGTCCGTAACAATTTCCGTCTTGCGGCTGTTTCCTGCCAATACGCGGCGGGCAATGTCCAATGCTGTTCCAGATGGAGAGTCTGCCTTCTGGTTGTGGTGCATCTCCCATACCGCCACATCGTATTCCTCAAAATTGCTTACAAGCCGGGCTGCCTCCTCCACGATGCGGTAGAACATATTAACGCCTATGGAAAAGTTTGCAGAGTGCATGAGACTTCCACCGCACTTTGCGGCAAGGGCTGCAACTTCATCAACCTTGTCGTTCCAACCTGTAGTTCCAACCACAAGTGGAAGCTGCAATGGCAAAAGGGCCTTTATGTTTGTCATTACGGCACTGGGGTGGGTAAACTCTATAATGCCTTCAGCACCGCTTTCCTTTACTGCACGGGCAAGGGCATCCGCGTCTCCTTCTGGAACAAGAACCTTTGCGTCCTTTGCAAAAACATCCACCGTAACGGCAGACTCGTGTCCAAGCGCAATGGCTGTGCTTTCAAGCATGTGCCCCATCTTTCCGTAACCAACAAACGCAATCTTCATATATACACCTCAAAAAGTTTTCGCTTTAATAAGTAAATCCGGATTAAATCCGCCAAACCGCACTAGTTAAAAAAAGCCTTGTGCAAAATGCATACGGTCTTGTCCGCCTGGTTGGTGTCCACAAGGAAGGAAATGTTAACCTTGCTTGCACCCTGGCTTATCATCTGAACGTTAATGTCTTCCTTTGCAAGGGAAGCAAAAGCCTTTGCAAGAAGAGAACTTGAATGTGCCGCGTCACAGATTACCGTAACAATGGCCTTGTCCTTCTTTACATGCACTTCCCCAGCCCGGCTCAAATCTTCTACAAGGCCGTCAAGCTCTGTCTTTCCGCTAACCGTAAGGCTCACGGAAACCTCGGATGTAGCAATTACGTCCACGCTTATGTTCCACTTAAGGAACTGGTTGAATATGTGGGCAAGGAATCCTGATGCGCCAAACATGTGGCTTGACTGGATGTCTATAAGGTTAACGTTCTTTACGCTCGTAATAGCTGTAACAGGCGGCGTTGCACCTGAATGCTTTTCCACGATAAGGGTACCGGGGCTCTTTATGTTGTAGCTGTTCTTTACGCGTACCTTTGTCCCGGACTTTCTGCATGGAATCATGCTGCGGGGATGAAGGACCTGGCTTCCGAACATGGCAAGCTCCTGTGCCTCTTCATAAGTAACTTCGCTTATTGGGTGAGCCTCTTTTACCACGCGCGGGTCTGCCGTAAGAATACCGTCAACATCCTTCCAAGTCTGGATTTCATCTGCATTCATTGCGGCGCCAATCATAGTTGCGCTAAGGTCGCTTCCTCCGCGTCCAAGAGTCGTTATAATGCCGTGCTTGTCCTTTGCAATGAATCCGGTTACAATCGGAATCTCGGAAGAATTGCCATCTTTGTAAGCAGAAAGGTGCTTTGGAATGTTCTGCCAAACCTCGTCCAAAAGCTCTGCAGACATGTAGTTTGAATCGCTGACCATGCCAACATCCCATGCATCGTAGAAAGTGGCGGGAGTCCCCTCCTTCTTAAGATATGCCGCCATCATGCGGACGGACATTCTCTCGCCAAAAGAGACAAGGTAGTCGCGGGTGCGCTTGGTAAGCTCGCGGAGCATGGAAATGCCTGTAAGAAGAGTGTGCAGCTCATTCAAAAGTTCCTTGATTGCAGGAACTTCAACGCCAAGCTCCGTGGCTGTGTCAAAGTGGAGCTTTTCAACCTGAGCAATGTCAACGGTACCCTTTACGGCCATGTCTGCCGCGTCAAGAAGGTAGTCTGTGGTGTCTCCCATTGCGCTAAGTACAACAACGGGACGCTGTTCTTTATATGCCTGGATTATGGAGGCAACGTGCCTTATTCTTTCTGCATTTGCGACCGAAGAGCCGCCAAACTTCATTACTATCATGTGTGCTATAATAGCAAAATGCCAGCTTTAGTTCAACACTAGGCCTCCACAAAATCCACCGTAAGCTCGCTAAGGTTTATCTTGGAAGGCTTTATCCTAAGCACACCGTTAAGCTCAACAGGATTATTGGGCGTCATGTAGGTCTCAAGTCCAAGCGACGGAATGAACCACTGGGGCTGCTTTCCGCCAAGGTCCACGCAAACAGCCTCCCCAACCCAGTCCGGGTTCTGCAAAAGATAGACAAGCGTCCAGTGCATGTTGCTCTTTCGCTCAGCCTTGTGGGCGGCAACAGAAGCGGCATCACCTTCGCTAACACGCATCAGCATTGTGTCCTTGTCCAAAAGCTCCCGACCGTCCAAAAAAGCCCTAAGCTGCTCGTGGCCAATCAAGTCTCCGTAGCGGCGAAGCGGGCTTGTTACCTGGCTGTACATTGCAAGGCCCAGTCCACAGTGCATTGAAGGGGTTACGCCAACAGACCGCCTCCTCATGCAGCGGCGGATCCTGAACTGCCCTGCAAGACCAGACGGAATCTCCTCCGGGGCTGGCATAGCGGGTGCGTCCTGGCTAACAAAAGGAAATGGAATTTTGTTCTTGAATGCAAAGCGTGCAGCCCCCTCTCCCGCAAGAAGCATCATCTCGCGGATCATGTCCTGGCTCCTGTAATGCGTGTCCGGAAGGATCTCCACCTTCTTTGTCTCCGGATCCACATTTATGTGAACCTCAGGAATGTCTATCTGAACTGAACCGGATTTTTTTCTCTTCTCTATATTAGCCCATGCAATATCAAACAAAGGCTTAAGTTCTGGACTTTCGCACTGCTCATCAGCCGCCTTGTAGGTAAGCCTCTTTACGTCCACAACAGTCTTAAGAACCGAGCACTCTTCTATAGTAGCATCTTCCTTATTTATCTTTAGCCTAAAGGAAAGGGCAAAGCTAATCTCGTTAAGCCCCAGCGCATAGTCGGAAAGAGAATCCTCACAAAGCATACGCGAAGCCCCCTCCGGTATGTAAAGCGTAGAACCCCTTGCGCGGGCAGACTTGTCTATTGAAGAGTCGGGCATAACCGTACTTGCAGGGTCTGCAATGTGAATCCAAAGATACTCCCCATCGTATGCCACCGCATCATCAGGGTCGGCAGACCACTCGCTGTCTATTGCCCAGGCAATACCGCCCACCCTTACGCGCTCCTCATCCTTTGGCGGAGAAGAAAGCCCTTCCGTAGCGGACTGCATGCTAAGCCCCCAGCGCAGGGGATAGGGATTTCTGGTAATGTCCCAAATGCCTGTCTCCAGAAGAACCTTGTGTGCGCTTTCGGGGGTTTCCTTTATATGGGCATCGTGCAAAGTGCGGCTTTTGTCCGTCTTACCAAGAGCAAGAGCTTCAACGTCCCCCATGTAAATTCCGTCCTGAGGAAGTTCAAGCTTTCTGGCTTTTAGGCGGCCAAGGAATTCCTCCCTAAGCTCAGCCTCCTTTCCCTTAAGCATGGCCTTCTTGACCATAGAATCAATCTCTTCCTTTGAGCGCGGAAGAAAAACAAGCTTTCCGTTAAGCTGCTCCTTCAAAAGCTGGGAAAAATAGACCGTGTTCTTTAGCGAAAGGTAAAGGCAGTAGGCCTCGTCCGCATCAAAAGTCCCGTGGAAAAGCGAACAAAGCTCGTCAAGCGGCATGGGAGCCTGGGCAGTCTCATCATCGGCAGACAAAAGTTCCCAGCACTCCTTAATCTGGGCGGCAAGAGGATTGGAACTTTCCGTATCATACAAATCCTCTTCCCTGCAAGCGTCCCGGTCGGCAAGGTCCAGAGCCTTCTCCAAAGAGGCAGGCCCCTCGTGCAAAAGAATAAAATCCTTAGCCCTAACGCTCTGCTCCGCAAACTGGGCAGGTTTTGTCGCAGTAGCCGGAAGTGAACGGTACTTAATGGAAAACTTGCCCTTGTCCTCCGAAAGAACAATCGCAACCGTATTTTTATACAAAACCAGGGAATTTGCTTTAACCATACGGCAACTATACCAAAAAAAAGACTTTAGTGCAAATATAAAACCGCCCTTACAATCCCGCGTAGGTTTCTCGCCATCCCTCCCATATTTTCTTATACAAATCAATGCAGGAAATCAGTTTTGTGTGCAGCGGAAGGCAAATACGGCAGAAAACTCGCATTGGAGCGGAACGAACGCAGTGAGTTTAATTTCCTATTCCGCGACACCGCGGGTTTTCTGCCGTATTTGCCTGGGAGCGGAACACAAAACTGATTTCCGTCTATTGTCTTTTTCTACAAAATACCGTAAAATATACCTAGGATAGGGTTCGTTAAAACTAAAACAACGGAGTTTTCTTCATGCAGCACAAGCTTCTCTCATTCCTATGCGCCATGGCGGCAATAGTCCTTTTGTCTCTATCTTCCTGCTCAGGCATAGCATCCCCTTCAGAACCAAAAGCAGAGGCTCAGCATACAGAACAGACATTCACCCTTAGGGGAACAATATGCATGGCAGAAGCAAGCGCAGTCCCCAACGAAGTCATTACAAGCCCAAACACAAGCTCTCGCAACGCAATACCGGACCTCAGCATCTTTACAGGCCTAACCTATACGGTAACGGCAAGGCAAAATTCCACAACAGTTTCAACAACATCACCAGACGGACATTCCTACACATTCGAAAACCTAACGGCAGGAACATGGACTGTAACCGCATACGCAAGAAACGGCAGCGGCAACTTGGTCATGCAGAGCGCCTCAAAGTCCATAAACCTTTCCAAAACAAGCCCGGAAGTAACGGCAAGCCTGCCACTTTCCCCCGCAGGCGGAAGCGGCAACATAGAAATTGGCATTGGCTGGTCAAGCGAAACTGGAATCACCTGCTGCAAATACACATCAGATATACCGGGCCTTGCAAGCGGTACAATCACAGGCACCCCAACCTTACCCAACATATCTGCAAGCAACATCCCGGCAGGAACCTACGCGCTAACCCTTTCCTTCTACACAAGCGAGGAAAATGCAACAAAATCCGTTCCCCTCTACAAATGCACCGAATACGTGGCGGTATACCCCGGCCTTACAACAAGCACCTGGACAAAAAACTCAGCGCACATTTCCCCCGAAAGGAACTTTCTTATCACAAAGGATTGCGTGGAAACTTTTGTCTACAGAAAAATCTATGTGTCCGGCAGTGGCAGCGACACAAGCGGAACAGGAACCTCCGAAAGGCCCTTTGCCTCAATACAAAAAGCCATGGTCCGCCTAAATGAAGTTGCCCCCTATGACGACACAAGCGAATCCATAGCCCAAGACCAGCCTTGGGAACTTCACGTCTCTGGATGCCCCGCCTTGCCAGAAAGCATTACCGGCGGAAGCCTTATAGACGTAACAAGCAGCATCCACTACCTAAAAATTGTAGGGGACGGAAGCGGAGCCACAATAGACGCAAACAAAAAAGGGCGGGTTCTTAACGTAGGGGCAGGAAGCTATGTAAGCATAGAAAACGTTACGCTAAAAAACGGAAGCTCATCATTCGGCGGCGGTGTCTATGTTGCAAGCGGCGGAAACTTCACCATGGAAAGCGGCTCAATATGCGGCAACACGGTAACTAGCTCGGGCGGAGGTGTTTACACAGAGTCCAGCTCAACCTTTAATTTTAGCGGAGGAAGAATCTACGCAAATACGGCTGCCACAAGCGGTGGAGGCATCTTTTGCGCAGGAAGCCTTTGCATGAGCGGAAGTGCAGAAGTTGGAAACATAGAAAAAAATGTCTCCCCCACTGCTGAAAACGTAACAGACCAGGGCGGAAACAAGGCCAAGGACGGAGGCGGAATTTTCATTTCATCTGGAGCGTCTGTCCTAATCGGTTACACTGCGGCAGGCAGCATTGACCCAGATTTTGACGGCGGAATAGGCTTTAACTATGCTGAACGCTACGGCGGCGGAATAGACAACAGGGATAATGGAACAAAAATTGCAGGTGGAAAAGTAAGCTGCAACTGCAACGAAAACGGCCTGCTAGGAAGCGGCATTCATGCACAGGAAAGCATGACCCTGCTTGAGGACGCATACATACCGGCAGGCAGTGACGGCAAAAATGACATTTGGCTTGATGGTGGAAGTTCAAAAATAAACATTGAAGGTACCCTTAGCCGCCACAACGCGGCAGACAAAATTCAACTTGCCCTTTCACAAGACCCTTACCACGTAAGAACCCAAGTTCTGCAAGCAGACACGGACGACCTTCTTTCTTCTGAACGCACAAAATTCATGGCTACAGGGGCCACCGCAGACTCGGAGCTGCTCTATGTTGGAACCGACGGAAAGCTTTTTTCTCCAATCTGCTTTAACAACGGAAGTTACGGAACCACTCTTGAGCAAGTTACACACGAAGGAAAAACCTATGACGTTGTGCGCTACAGCTACATGAATTACGATGAATTGACAATGTCCTTGGAAAACCCTTACGGCTCATGGCTTGCCACCACCACCACCATTGACGGCGGAAGCCCCATCTCGGGAAGCATAGACGGCATGGCCTTAGATGACGGCTACCATTCAATTACCACAACCTTTACAAAAAGCGGCGGCGCAACCGAAAGCGGAACCAAGCTTGTCTGCGTAAAGACTAAGCCTGTAAAAGTGCAGATTTCAGGGCAATTACGTGGATGGTACAGAGTATCTCCAGAACAACGCCCATGCCCTCAGCAGACTTTTCACCTTCAGGCAGGCAATCCTGATAATGAATATCCAGAAGAAAGAAGTTTTACACTTACGTATGGAGATGATAACGGTTATGGCGATGGAGATCACGCGCGAAATTATTATTGGTGGACACCCGATGCTTCAAACTATGTATGGTTAACTTCAAAATATAGCACTTTCTATTTCTGGGCAGATCAGGCTTATGACTATGTTACGCACAACTATATGGGAAAATTCCTTAAAGACTGCGATGCTACGACAAGAACACTAGAAGGACTAAAAGCAAATCCAAGTTTTGATTCTGGAGACCGCGATGGTGCGGGAAATGCAAATGGAGATGCATGGGACAGATCTCGTGTCTGGATAACAGTTTCCCTTAGCGACAGCACATCTCCGTAATTGACCTGTTTGCAAAAAAATTATCGCTTCGACAGGCCGCTGGAAGCTCCCGCTGCGAGGCAGCGACCGTGCGCCCACTACACTCAGCGGGCGTTGCGGGCGGCGTTTGAGCCCGCAGAGGGGGTAGGCGGAAATGAGCGAAGCGAATTGAAGCCGAGGGGGAGACTTTCCCCCCATGAACCCCGTTTTTCGCAATTTTCTCCTACAAAGCCAATCTTTCTCCTATTTTACACAAAAAAATAGGAGAAAACAAGATGCAATAGGAGAAAATGCAACCTACGCCGCCGTGTAGGAGCTACCGTCCAAAAATGCTTAAACTTTTCTAATTATTGACTATGTATACCCTCTTACACTAAAATTATACTTATGAGAAATAAAAGAGAATTTTTATCTTCAGCCGCAGCTTTTATAGCTGTGTTTACAAGTATGTTTTTCGTTTTTTCCTGCTCGCAGAAGGAGCTTTCCTACAACAGGGAGAACGATAAATTCATAGAAGCAATTTCCCCTGAGTGCATAGAGCGCGTTTCGCCAATACTCATCAGCTTTACCCAGGAAATTGAATGCAAGCCGGAAGAAGCGCTTAGCATAAAGCCCAACATTCCCGGTGAATGGAAGTCCAGCGACTCAAGGACCTTTACCTTTGTGCCGGAAAAGCCATTCAAGGGCAACAAAAAGATGGTTCTAACGGCAGACTGCGAAAAGCTCTTTGCAAGCAAGGGTGCTACGGGTACCTATGCCCACCGCTTTATTACCACAAGCCCAAGCTACACAGTTTCTTTTGATGAGCTTAGACTTAACGAAAAGGATAACAGCTACACCCTCTCCGGCCTTATCACAACGGACGCACCGGAGCCACTCAAGGCCGTGCAGAAAATGCTCAACGCAAAGGTCAACGGCTTCTGGAGCAAAAAGTGCGTCATTGAATGGGAAAGCATAGAAAACACATCCGCAAGACGCTTCCTTATAAAGAACGTTTTTGCCGGCAACAAGAGCAAAATCCTTTCTGTATCTTGGAAGGGAAAGAGCATTGGCCTAAAGGGAAAGGCAGACAAAAAGCTGCGCGGAAAAAAGTCATACAACATTCCCGCTATAGCCCAGTTTGGAATCATAGACATAAACCGCACAAAAAAGAATTCCATTTTGGTAAGCTTCTCCCGCCCCCTCGACGAAAAGCAGGAACTTTCATCGCTCATAACTCCAAAGACCAAGAACGGCTCTTCGGCAGAGAACATTTCCGTAACCGCAAGGGACAACATTCTTACCATTTTCAACGACTCTGACTTTGAAAACTTCTCACTCCTTACGATTGCAAAGAACCTTAAAAGCTCGGACGGAACCTCTTTGGGCACGGAATCGTCCATAAAACTGGATGAAAAATGGGAGCTTCCAGAAGTGCGCTTCCTTAACGACGGCAACATTCTGCCAACTTCGCAGGGCACTTCACTTCCTGTAGAAACAAGGAACCTTACAGGCCTTCTTGTTCAGGCTTATGCAATCTACGACCACAACATGATTCAGTACCTGCAGGAAAACGAATTTGACGGTACAAGCGAGCTTTACCGCGTTGGAGAACCTGTATGGGAGAACTTTGTGGAATGGGAATGGAACGACGCAATGCAGAACAAATACATTGCCCGCGGACTTGACCTTTCTCCTCTCGTAAAGAAGTACCCGGACGGAATGTTCCAGATCCGCATCTCTTTCAGAAAAAAGAACGTAAAGTACATCTGCCGCGACAACCACAGGGACTTCTCTTCACTTCCCCAGCCAGAGGACACCATAGAAAAAGAAAGGCGCCCCGGAGAAGACAGCTACTGGGACTATTGGGACAACCTTAAGTACGAAGACCGTGAAACCTTCTGGTCTTACAAGAACGATCCCTGCCACCCGGCATACTACACTCCAAGGTACAACAGCAAGGCCCTTATCAAGCGCAACGTAATGGTGTCGGACATTGGCATAAACGCAAAGCGCACAACTGACGGAAGCCTTTACATAACCACTGCGGACATAAAAGACGCTGAGCCAAAGAGCGGAGTTCAGCTTACACTTTATTCTTATGTTGGCTCTGTAATCTACCAGGCAAAGACAGATTCCCAGGGCAACGCTAAGTTTGCAGACGCTTCAAATGTTTATTTTGTCCGTGCAAGCGCAAACGGCCAGTCTTCTTATCTTAAGATTGCAGACGGAACAAGCCTTAGCACCAGCCACTTCCAGACAGGCGGCATTGTAAGCAAGGACGGAATAAAGGGCTTTATCTACGGAGAGCGCGATGTTTGGAGGCCGGGAGACACCCAGTACCTTACCTTTGTTCTTCAGGACAAGGAAAAGAAACTGCCTCTTGACATTCCTCTTCTTTTTGAACTTTCAGACCCGCTTGGACGCGTAACGCAGACTTCCACCATAAAAGAAGGCGTAAACGGCTTCTACGCAATCCAGGCAAAAACTGCCGAAAACGACGTTACAGGCTTGTGGCAGGCAAAGGTAAAAATCGGTGGTCAGGAATGGACTAAGTCAATAAGCGTAGAGACTGTAGTTCCCAACAGGCTTTCCGTAAAGCTCTCGTCACCTGCAAAGTACCTTGTTCCAAACGGAAACTCTTTCACACTTGCAGGCGAATGGCTTAACGGTGCAAAGACTCCGGGCTACAAGGCAGACGTAAACGTAACCTTCTCGGCAAGTTCAACCAGCTTTGACGGCTACGGTGCATATTCATTCTCCAACCCAGAAAATTCCCTTGAATCAAAGAGGGACAATATATGGTCTGGACACCTTGGCGACAACTCAGAAGTCACCTTCACTTCCGACTTGAACGCAGGAAGCTCTCTTCCAGGAATGCTCCGCGCAAATTTCACAAGCCGTATTTTTGAACCTTCAGGCGCATTCTCTACACAATACAAGTCCATGTCATACAGCCCTTACGACCGCTACGTTGGCCTAAAGCTTCCAAAGGGAGACGAAGCCCGCGGCATGCTTCTTACCGACACGGACCACACGGCAGACATAGTGCTTCTTACCCCGGACGGAAAGCCTGTGCAAAGCGCAAGCCTTGAATGGGCCATCTACAAGCTTGAATGGAAATGGTGGTGGGAAAAGGACGCACTTACAAGCGCAACATACGTAAGCGACGGTTACCACGAAAAGATTGCAGGCGGAACTGCAGACGTAACAAACGGACGCGCATCTTTCAAATTCCAGGTTAAATATCCTGACTGGGGACGCTACATTGTCGTTGTAAAAGACGGCTCACGCGGACACTCAGCCGCAAAGATTGTATACATTGACTGGCCGGGATGGGCTGGAAGGGTTCAGGAAGGCGGATCCGGCAGTGCGGCAATGGTTACCCTTGTTTGCGACAAGCAGAAATACACAACAGGAGAAACAGCATCAGTCTCATTCGCATCCGGTGCAGACGAGCATGCCCTTGTTACAATAGAGAAAAACGGCAAAATCCTTACACAGAACTGGATCAAGACAAAGGAAGGAACAACTGTTTACAAGCTACCCCTTACAAAGGATATGGCTCCGAACATTTACGTTCACGTAACGCTTCTTCAAAAGCACCTTCAGACGGCAAACAGCCTGCCTGTCCGTCTTTACGGAGTTGTTCCGGTCATGGTGGAAGACCCGTCTTCAATACTTACGCCGCAGATAACGGTGCCGGAAAAATATGAGCCGGGCAAAGAGGCCGTTGTTTCCGTAAGCGAAAAGAACGGAAAGCCAATGACATACACCCTTGCTGTTGTTGACGAAGGTCTTCTTGGCCTTACAAACTATCACGCACCGGACATTAGGAGCGAATTCTACAAGAAGGAAGCATCACAGCTTTTGTCTTGGGACATCTACTCCTACATAATGAATGCATATTCAGGAAAACTGGAGACTCTCCTTGCCATAGGTGGTGGCGAAGACGGAGACGGTAACGGCAAAAAGGAAACAAACCGCTTTACTCCGGTCGTAAAATACTTTGGGCCATTCAACCTTAAGGCTGGCGAAAAACAGGCCACTAAGTTCATCATGCCGGAATACATAGGTTCGGTAAGATGTGTGGTTGTTGCAGGCTACAACGGTGCTTACGGTACCGCAGAAAAGAATGTCCCTGTAAAGAGCGACATAATGCTGCAGCCGGCCTTGCCTCGCACAATCGGCGTGGGCGAAACGGTGGACGTTCCAGTTACAGTGTTCAACGGTATGTCTTCTTCAAGAAACATTACGGTAAACGCATCCGCAAAGGGACTCACCTTTGACACAAGCTCAAAGTCTGTTACAGTTCCTGCAGGAGACAACAAGACCGTAACGTTCAAGGCTTCAACAAACAATCCGGGCAATGCGGAATTCAGCTTTAGCGCAGGTGCAGGAAACGTAAGCGCACAGTCAAACGTAAGCGTAAAGGTTCTTTCCCGCGGAATTCCTGTAACATACAAGAAGTATTTCGAAGTTGGAAGCGGCAAGACGGAAACCGTGTCCGTAGATTCACCAAGCCAGAAAGGAACAACCTCACTGCAGGTAGAACTTTCACTGCTTCCGGCCCTTAACCTTTCGGAGCGTCTTGACTATCTTACAGGCTATCCACACGGATGCATTGAACAGATTACCTCTGGCGGATTCCCCCAGCTTTACCTTCCTTCATTCGTCAAGCTCACAGACGCTCAGACGGACAAGGTAAAGGCCAACGTTGAGTCCGTAATAGAACGCTATCCACAGTATCAGACGGCAAGCGGAGGAATGGGCTACTGGCCAGGAAATTCAACCCCCAACGTATGGGGTTCATGCTACGCCCTTCACTTCCTTTGCGAGGCAAAAAAGGCTGGCTACAAGGTTCCAGACTCAATCTATTCACCGCTTCTTTCATGGCTGGAAGAAAATGAGGATAACGAAGGATACGGAGAAAACAGAGACAACGAAGCATACAGGCTCTTTGTACTCGCCCTTGCAAACCACGCAAACCTTGGTGCAATGAACAGGCTCGCGGACAGCAGCATGAACCAGGGCACAAGGCTTCTTCTTGCGGCGGCATACGCACAGAGCGGACGCAAGAACGTGGCAAAGGACCTTACAAGCAAATTCAAGATGCAGGATGTCTTCTTTAGGCTTACAGGCGGTTCATTCAGCTCAAGCATCAGGGAACAGGCAATATACCTGTTTACGCTCACACTCCTGAATGACAGCCACAACTCTGGTTATGCGGCAAAGACAGTTGCGGGCAACCTTTCTGGCGACAGGTGGCTCAGCACTCAGGAAACCGCATGGTCACTGCTTGCACTTCTGCCCTACTACAACGGAAAGGAAAGCGGCAAGGCTGAATACAAGATAACGGCAAACAACAAGCAAACGTCAGGTTCCATGACAAAGCAGACGGTCATTGAAAATCTTGCGGCATCGGACGAAAGCGTTCAGACTGCGGAAATCAAGAACACCGGAAAGAAAACACTTTACGGCGTACTTACCGCAAAGGGCACTTCTGTTCCGGGAACTGAACAGGCAAGGAACGACGGTCTTAGCCTTAGCGTTTCCTACCTTGACGCAAACGGAAGCACGGTTTACCCAGGCTCATTAAAGCAGGGAGACGACTTTAAGATCCATGTTCGCATACTGAACACGTCGGGCAAGAAAGTTGAAAACATTGCCTTTACGCTGCCAATCCCAACAGGATGGGAAATCAGCAACGACAGGATTGGCGGAGGCTCGTCAAATTCAGCTCCGTTCAGCTACCAGGACTTTAAGGACGACGCTGTATACACATACTTTGACCTTAACGACGGAAACAAGATGGAGCTTGTCTTCTATGCTACAGTAGCCTACGACGGAAGCTTCTACGTCCCGGCCGTTCATGCGGAGGCAATGTATGACGATGCCATCGGTGCAATCGTTCCGGGCATCTATGTTTCACAAAAGAAATAATGCTTAAAATCTACAAGCGGTTTGCCATAATATTTTTAGTTGAATGCATCTTTGTGTTTTTCTGCCATTGGCAAACCGCACATCTTATAGGAAAGTCCGGTCCCTTTTCGTGCGCCCTGTACGACATGGAGGGAAGGCTTCTTGGGGCATCCGTTGCAAAAGACGGACAGTGGCGTTTTGAATGCGGAAAAGTTCCCCAAAAGTTTGAAAAAGCAATCATTGCTTTTGAGGACAAGCGTTTTTTCCTTCATCCGGGAGTAGACGCGGCCTCAATAACAAGGGCTTTTCTTTCCAACATAAAGGCAGGAAAAATTGTTTCCGGTGGCTCCACAATAACAATGCAGACCGTTCGCATTCTGGAAAAAAATCCGGGTCGAACGCTTTTGCAAAAGGCAAAAGAAGCCTTTATTGCCCTTATCATAGAATGTACCCTTAGCAAAAAGCAGATTCTTTCCCTCTACGCGGCAAACGCACCCTTTGGAGGGAACGTCATAGGCCTAGAAGCGGCATCCTGGAGGTACTTTAACCGTCCGCCCGAAAGCCTGACATGGGCAGAAAGCGCAACGCTGGCAGTCCTTCCAAACCAGCCGTCTCTCGTCTATCCGGGCGCAAACAAGGACATACTGCAAAAAAAGAGGGACTTGCTCTTAAGGAAACTCTTTAGCAAAAAAATAATAGACCAAAAGACCCTTGAGCTTTCACTTGAAGAAAGGATTCCAGAAAAGGCCTTTTCTCTTCCGTCCCATGCGCCACACTACCTTGAGTTTCTAAAAGCGCAGAATCCGCATAGGTCAAAATTCTACACACAGATAGACCTTACCCTGCAAAAAAATGCGGCCCGCATAGTAAACAAATGGCACAATGAATTCCTTGCAAGGAACATAAAGAATGTATGTGCAATAATAATTGACAACTCAACAAGAAATCCTGTTGCCTACATAGGAAACGTTAAGGGAACAAAAACTTCTTCTGTTGACCTTATTCAGGCAAGAAGAAGCTCTGGAAGCCTTTTAAAGCCCTTCTTGTTTGCGGCAATGCTGGACAACGGAATGGTTTTGCCCGACCAGCTGGTGCTTGACATTCCAACACGAATCGGAAGCTACAAACCGGAGAACAACATTAATCAGTACAGGGGTGTAATTCCAGCCGGAGAGGCACTTTCACGCTCGCTCAATATTCCCGCGGTAAAGAGCCTTGCAAAGTATGGAATTACCGCCTTTCTTGAATACCTTAAGCGCTGCGGATTTACAACACTTACCCGAACAGCAGATGAATACGGGCTTCCGCTTATTCTTGGAGGAGGAGAAATAACGCTAAACGAAGCCGCCCTTGCATACTGCTCAATGATGAATTCCGCATGCAAAGAAAATAAACCCAACGACAGGAATTCCTTTCCGGCAAGCACAGGAGCCTCTTACCTTACCCTTTCTGCACTTGCAAACGGAGCACGTCCGGCAGAAGAAAGCCAATGGATGTCCTATGCAAACTCAAAAAAAATCGCATGGAAAACAGGCACAAGTTCCGGTAACAGGGATGCATGGGCAATAGGAGTCACCGCAAAATACACAGTGGGTGTTTGGGTTGGAAACGGAGAAGGAAACGGCAACAAAGAAATAAAGAGCAACACTACAGCAGCCCCACTCTTGTTTGACCTCTTTAACTCGCTTCCAAATTCATCATGGCCAGCTTTCCCGGAAGACGAACTGGAAGAAGTGTCAGTATGCAAAGAGTCAGGTTACCTTGCAGGAGTGAACTGTGCGGAGACAAAAATATCATACAGGCCAAAAAACTCACCGTTGGGTTCTTGCTGTCCGTATTGCCACATCGTTACGCTAACCCCAGACTTAAAATATTCAGCGGGTGTAAGCGACATGAAAGGAACTTATTCAGGGCAGATGCCAGTAGCAAAAAAATGGTTTGTGCTTCCACCTTCCGTTGAATACTGGTACACAAAGCACACCCTTGGCTACAAAGAAATACCGCCAGAGCTTTCACCGGCAGATCCTTCAAATGCAAGGGACTCTGCCCTACGTTCACTTTCGGTAGTATTCCCGGAACGAGGGGCAAACATAGTAATTCCTGTTGAAATAGACGGAAAGAAAGGTGCCTTTGTAATGGTGGCCGCAGAAAGAAGCAAGGAATGCACCGTTTACTGGGACATAGACGGAGAATACCTTGGCTCCACCAGCGGAAACCACCAGATGCCTTGCAGCCCGCCAGTCGGAAAACATGTTCTTACCGTATGGGATTCAGCAGGCCGCAGGGACAGCATAGTGTTTACGGTTGTAGACGGAGAATAGGCCCTAAGCCTTTTCCACAAGAC
Organism: Treponema sp.; assembly: GCA_017534445.1. Taxonomy (GTDB): domain Bacteria; phylum Spirochaetota; class Spirochaetia; order Treponematales; family Treponemataceae; genus Treponema_D. The sequence goes on along the minus strand of JAFXWC010000058.1, from coordinate 44,269 downwards.
CGCGCTTTTCCAGTTCTTCAAGTATGATTTTGGCAATGTCTTCGGGCAGGTTCTTGCTGGTGTCTATTATAAGGTCTGCGGCTGTATAGTCGGTATTGTCAATGCCATATAGTGCCTTGTACCTTTTGGTATCTTCTGCGTCACGCATTGCGGTAAAGCGTTTTATTTCCTCAAGGTCTCCGCCTTCCCTGTTCAAGATGCGGCTGGCACGGAGTTCCTCGCTTGCAAGAAGGTAAACCTTTAGGTCTGCCTCTTTTAGCATCCAGATGGCAAGACGGCTGCCAAGAACACAGCTTTCTTTTTTGGCAAGTTCAACCTGGCGGGTGTCTACGGTACGGTCATAGGAGTCGTCTGTTTTTGCGTTCTCTATTACCTGGGGTAAAGTTAGCCCCATTTCCTGAGCAAGGTTTCGGAAGGTAAAGTTAATAAGCTTTACACCCAAAAGCTGAGAAAGAAGCGTGCTCACTGTTGTGTTTCCGCATCCGGATCTTCCGCTTATTGCAACACGAAGGCTCTTTCCCGAAGGAATTTTGTAATCAGACATAAAGGCTCCTCCTATTCAACGTTCTTGCTCTGTTCACGGATGTTTTCCAGTGCGTCCTTTGCGTTAACAACGGCCTGCCCCACTTCCGTAAACTGGTTCTTGCTTCCAATTGTATTTATCTCGCGGTTTGCTTCCTGGCAAATAAAATCTATGCGTTTACCTGGCGTTGGGTTTTCGACAAATTCCTTGCGCAGGGCAGAAAGATGGCTTTGCAAGCGGATGATTTCTTCGTTTATCGTATAGCGCACAAGCATTGCCGCTGTTTCTTCAAGAATCTTATTCTGGTCAACATGCTCACCCAAAAGCTCATGGAATTTCTTTTCGATTGTTTCCCGGAATTTTGCTTCCATCTTGGGCTGCCATTCCTTAAAGAAAGCGGCGCAGGAATCCAGCACGTCCAGCTTGTTCAAGAGGTCTGCCTTTAGGTTTTCGCCTTCACGGATGCGGTCACTTACGAATCCATTCAAAACTTCTTCAAAAACAGGCTCTATCTTTTTCCAATAGCTCTCAGGGTCGTATTCGTATGTTACGTTAAGAACGCCCTCCTGTTCTATAATAAGGCTAAGAGGAATGTCACTGGCGCTTTGGCCTACAGCTTGGGCAACAGAGGCTATTGCGTCCCTGTAGCGGACTGCGGCTTTTGTATCTGCGACAATTTTTGCGGAGCTTTCCAAATCCTTTACGCGGATATAGACATCCACTTTACCCCTTATTATTTTGGAACAGATTGTCTTTCTTATGCGGCTTTCCAACACGTTAAGGAACTGGGGCAAATTTATGCTCAAATCCAAAAAGCGGGAATTAACGGAACGGATTTCTACGCTCACCTGAGTTGATTCAATAACGGCTTCCTTATAGCCGTAGCCTGTCATGCTGTTCAATTGCTTACTCCCTTCTTTAACTCGTCATAAATCATTTGGCCAACCTTCCAGTTGTCTCCGGCTCCCATGGTAACAAAAAGGTATCCGTCTGGATATTGGCTTCCGCTTGGCTCAGAAAGAAGTTCAAGTCCTTTCTTTGCGGCTTCGTCAAATTCTCCGCAGTAGAATACGTCTGAATGGCGGTATTTTGCATGTTCAGCAAGCTTTTTTCCTGTTACGGTAAAAAATTCTGCGGATTCCCTTGCACTGGCATATATCTTGTTGATGATTACCTTGTCCGCAGCACCAAAGCAATCTGCAAACTCTTCGAGCAGGGCTTGTGTGCGCGAATAGGTGTGGCTCATAAAGTCTACGATAATCTTGTGACCCTTGTAGAAATTCCTGAATCCCTTCAAGGTGCTTTTTACGGCAGTTGGATGGTGGCCATAGTCATCTATAAAAATAACGTCCTGACCGCCTGGTGTTTTTGCGCTGCCAATAATTTCGCTGCGCCTCTTTCCGCCCTTAAAATTCAAAAGGCCTTCCTTTATCTTTTCATGAAAATCAGCAACGTTCTTTCCGTCGGATGCAATAAGCTCGCAGCAGAGGGCAACAGCCGCAGTGGCATTTCTAACGTTGTGCTCACCGGGTACGCAGATAGCGCATTCACCGATGGAATTTATTGTAAAATACTGCCTGCCGTTTTTTACTTCCCCAAAGGAAACCTTGTAGGGGCCACTTGCATTTGTTCCGTAAGGCACAAGCTCCAAATCCTGCCTCATCTGTTTTGCAAGGCCAGCAGCTTCAACCGCACCAGCATCGTCGGCACAGTAGATTAGCTGACCGTATGGTGGCAAAAGGCATATATAGTCAACAAAGGCTTTTCTTATGTCTGCATAGGTTGGGTAATAATCCTGATGGTCGCTTTCCACGGAAGTTAGCACGATTTTTTTTGGGTGGTAGGCCATAAAGTGACGCTGGTATTCGCAGGTTTCTGCAACAAAATAATTCTTTCCGCCTGGAACAAATGAGTCGGACGTCATTGTGCAGGTTGACTTTCCGAATGAAGTGATTATGCTTCCCGCAAGGGCCTGGGACGGAAGGTTAACGGACTTTAGTATTGTTCCCGTAAGACCCGTGGTGGTGGTCTTTCCGTGCACACCGCAGATTCCCGCGCTGTAGGAAAGAGCTGAATAGGCACCGAGGGCTTCGCTGTACAAAAGCGTTGGTATTCCAAGTTCCTCTGCCTTTGCAAGCTCCGGATTTTTTTCTGCACTGTATGCGCTTGAATGAATTACAAACTGAATGTCTTTGCTTATGTTTGCCGCATCGAATGGCAAAGCCTTTATGCCAAGATTTTCCAGAATTTCATCTGTGTAAAAACGCTCGGAGACATCGCTTCCTGTTATGACTGCTCCGCGCTTGTTAAGTAGTTCTACAAGGGCCGCCATTCCAGTTCCCTTTATTCCGACGAAATGTATGCGGACACCCTTCAAGTTTTCGGGCAAAGTGTTCAAATCTGTTTTCATGCATCCATTATATCACAGAGGGCATTTCTTTGCAAACATGGGGATTTTTTTTTACTACGCCCGATTGTAGGGGCGGCGTAGCCGTTCGCGAAGCGAATGGAGGGAGCCTTGCGACCGGAACCCCGGAAAGCGGGGAATAAAAAGGAATGAATTCCCGATTGCAGCCAACAGATTAATGTAAAATATAAAATATCGTCCAAAAATAAAAAAAAGCCCCGCCTGGCGCTCTCCTTTAAGGCTCCGGCGGGACGGTATAAAAAAAGTTCGAAGGAATTATCCCCTCTGTCCTGAAAGCTCAATGTAAATCTGGTCTGCAAGTCCAAAGTGGGAATTCTTTGTAAGGCTTTCTGCGTAGTTGTCGTACATCATGTCTTCGTACATGTCGCGGGCATAGTCATTCTTTCCGAACAACTCGCTCTTCTGGATTGTCTTTCTTGCGGAAGAAAGCATCATCTTTACCATGTAGTTTTCAAGTTCCTTTGACTGGGCGTAAAGCTCTGATGTCTTGTCGATTACAGGTTTCTTGCCCTTTGACGTTGTGCTTGCGGCGGCAAAACCTTCCGGCTTGGCATGCTTGTCTGATTCGGAAACATAGAAGTTGTAAAAGCCCTGGGTGTAGTCTCCGTTCAGGCGGTGGTTTGATGAAACCTGGCTTGATGAAAGTCCGCTTCCAATCTTTGGAGATTCTGACTTTTCTGTAGACTCTGCATTCTGCTTCATTTTGTTTATAAGAGACATAAACTTGCCCTTTTCGCTTTCTGCCTTGGCTGCATTCATGGCTTCCCTTCCGTCGGAAAGAGTTCCAGTAATGCCTAGACCCGAAACACCCTTTACTGCCATAGCTTACCGTCCTTAGCGCTTAAGGCTTGCTGCGGTCTGGAGCATGTTGTCGCTTGTCTGGATTGCCTTTGAGTTGAATTCGTAGGCTCTCTGGGCAACAATCATCTGTACCATTTCGTTTACTACGCTTACGTTGCTCATTTCGAGGAACTTGTGCTTTGTAACACCCATTCCGTCTACACCCGGGCGGTTTGCAATTGGGTCGCCGGATGCGTTTGTTACCTTGTAGAGGTTGTCGCCAAGGTTTTCAAGACCGACTGCGTTGGGGAAGCGGTAAAGTTCAAGCTGGCCTACTTCGATTGGGTCTACGTTGCCGTTTACCTTTACGTTAACGCGTCCCATGTCGGAAATTGCAAGTGTCTCAATCCTGAATCCTTCTGGAAGGATGATTTCTGGAATTACGCGGAGGCCATTTGCGGTAACAAGCTGGCCTGTTGAGTCTACCTTGAAGGAACCATCGCGTGTGTATGCCCAGCTTCCGTCGTACTGCTGAACGCGGAAAAATCCGTCGCCAACGATTGCAACGTCTGTGTCTACGCCTGTAGCCTGGAGTGAACCCTGGCTCATGATGCGCTGGGTTGCACCAACCTTAACGCCAGAACCCATCTGAAGGCCTACCGGAGTAACAGTGTCTTCTGTTGCTGGAGTTCCTGCCTTCTTTACGTTCTGGTACAAAAGGTCTTCAAATTCAGCGCGGTGCTGCTTAAAGCCCGTAGTATTTACGTTTGAAAGGTTGTTGGAGATTGTGTCGATATTTGTCTGCTGACCGTTCATGCCGGTTGCTGCATTCCATAAACTTCTTACCATAACTTGCTCCGTTTACTCTATAAAATCAAAATTGAATCTATGCCGCCATCATTTATTAGCGGTTTACCGTTACGACCTTGCTCCAGAGGGTGTCCATCATGTCGTCCTGTGTCTGGACAGTCTTCTGGTTTGCCTCGTAAGCGCGGTTCACTTCTATCATCTGAACCATTTCGTTAACAACGTTCACGTTGCTTGTTTCCGTATATCCCTGGAGAACACGCGGGCGGTTGTTGCCCTCTGCAATCGTATAGTCTCCAGCAATGTCGTTGGTGTTCCACAGTGATGAGCCTTGCTTCTTAAGGTAGCGCTCGTTGTCAAAGCGGACAATCTTCATGCGGTCAACAAGTGTGTTGTCCTGCTTTGTGTATACCATTCCGTCCTGGTTAACGATGAATTTGTCGTCCGGAACAGAAATTGGTCCGTTTTCGCCAAGAACCGGGTAGCCTTCTTTTGTAAGGAGAATGCCTTCCTTGCCGAGGTGGAAGTTGCCGTTGCGGGTAAAGCGCTCGCCGTCCGGTGTCTGAACAACAAAGAATCCCTTGCCGCCAAGGGCAAAGTCCGTGTGTGTGTCCGTTGACTTGAAAGAACCCTGGCTAAAGTCTGTGTAAAGCTCGTTTGTCTCTACACCAAGGCCTAACTTTCCTATAATAGGAGCGCTGTCTGCGGAGCCGAAAGGTGTCTCGTAAACTCCGTCTGCCTGTGACCTGCGCAAAAGAAGGTCGCTGAACGCCTTGCTAACAGGAATTTCCTTTTTAAAGCCGGTAGTGTCTACGTTGGCCAAGTTGTTAGAAATAGTGTCAAGCCTTGCCTGCTGGGCATTCATGCCGCTTGCACCGATATACCATCCTCTAATCATTTCGCACCTCTTTATAAGTATCGGCAAAGATTAAAAAGTATTTAGCAAAGTGTTTGCAGCAAAGCAAAGAATTTTCTTCCGCAAAGAGGCCCTTTTCCAGTTTTTTTAAGATAAGTTTTTACATAATTAAGTTTTTTACGGCTTGTTTTACTTTCAAAGATGTTCTATAATGTGAGAACAAGCATGTAAAGGATAGAGGCAGTGAAATTTTCGTCTAAAAACAAGATAAAGTTCCGCTATATTTTTTTAATATTACTTTCAGTATTTATTCAAAGCTTCTATGCCCCAGCCCAAGAAACAGCGGATGAAGAAAAAAAGCAGCTTTTTAGCGAAGAAGAAATTCAGTTCATAAAAAACCATCAAATCCTTAACGTGTCTTTTATACCTTCTTGGCCCCCCTTTGAATATCAGTATGAAATAAACGATTATCCCCAGATTCATGGTATAAACGCGGAAATGCTAAAGTGTGCCTCTGAAAAGGCAGGAATAACGATGCAGTTTGTTCCCATCAAGAACCTTGAGCAAGGACTTTCCCAGCTTGAGGATTCCGAAATAGACATCTTGTCGGGCTACACGGATTTAATAGAAGAAAAAGCAAACCTTATCTTTACGGACACAGTCTACCACGTGAACTACGTCCTCATTTCAACTCAGGAAAGGGTTCAGAAGGAACACCCCCTTGTTGCACTGCCATACATAGCGGGAAGAAGTCTGGAACAAATACGCAGCGAACTTGGCGAATCTGAATACCGATATGTGTTTTACAAGAGCATAAAAGAGGCCTTAAATGCCTTGGAAAAGAAAAAATGCGACTATGTTGTCGTGAACAACTTTGACTCCGACTCATACTTTAGTGCCCCCCACTTCTACAAAAAGATGCTTCGCGCAGAATACCGCCACCGATATGCCTTAAAAAGTGACTCTGACATACTGGCCTCCATACTGAACAAGGCGATTTCCCTGCTGTCATCCGGTGAAAAAAGCCGCATAATCTACGAAAACCTTACGTCGCAAAGATATTACAAGCTTGAGCAGGAAAACACATCTACATTCCTAAAGAAGACCTTCCTTTACATCTTTTTCCTGCTTGTGATTGCCGGAATCATCACGGGTATACTGATTACCCTTGTAATAAGGCGAAAGATTCACGTTATTGAATACGACGAGCTTACGGGAATGCCCACCCCGACAAAATTCAAGCATGACGTTAGAAAGGTCTTAAAGCACGCTGAACCAAACGAATACATGCTTATCTCCCTTGACATAAACGACTTTAAGTTTGTAAACGACAGCTTTGGCTATTCGCAGGGAAACCTTATACTCATTGAGCTTAGCAACCACTTTATGCAGAACAAGTACAAAGACGAGATTGTTTGCCGCTACAATGCAGACAACTTTATCTTCTTTGCAAAGCGCACGGAATTCATCTTTATAGAAGACCACGTCTACAACCTTACGGATGTTACCAAGAAGCTTGTACCCTACCTGCCAGAAAAATACGACCTTACCTTTAGCGCAAGCGTTTACTACATAGACGACACCACTCAAGACATAACGCTCATGGTGGACAAGGCAAACATGGCACGCAAATTTGCAAGGCAGAATTTTGCAACCCACCGCGTAATTGAATATACAAAAGAAATGAATGACAGCATGGAGTGGAACAAGGAAATAACCCTGAACATGAACAATGCCTTTGCAAACAACCAGTTCAAGGTTTACTACCAGCCCAAGTATTCATTCGAGACAGAAAAGATAATCGGTGCGGAAGCCCTTATCCGCTGGAAGGACCCAGAAAAAGGCCTTCTGCCGCCGGACAAGTTCGTTCCCCTTTTTGAGCGAAACGGCTTTATCCAGAAGATAGACATGTACGTGTTTGATTCTGTATGCCGCTTCCTTTCTGAATGGAAGAATGCGGGACCAGGCAGCACTTGCCCCCACCCGCTCACAATATCATTCAACCTTTCCAGGAACCATCTCTACAACCCGGACCTAATAAAGGAACTTTGCTCCATAAAGGACAAGTACGACATTGGCCCCAACCACATAGAGGTAGAGCTTACAGAAAGCATAATGTTCGACAACCAGAAGCGGCTTATCAACGTTATGAACCAGATAAAGAACGCAGGCTACTCCATTTCTGTAGACGACTTTGGCTCTGGCTACTCGTCGCTCAACCTGCTAAAGGACATACCTGCCGACGTGCTAAAGCTGGACAAGGAATTCCTTAGCAACGTGCCGGAAGACTCAAAGGAAACCACAATCATTTCCTCCGTAATAGAGATGTCCAAGAAGCTGAACATGAAAACTGTCGCAGAAGGCGTTGAAACCCAGAACCAGGCAAAGCTTCTTCGCGACATGGGCTGTGACATTGCCCAGGGCTATTACTACGCAAGACCAATCACGGAAGAAGAATACAGGAACCTTCTGGAAAGGGATTTTTTGCAGAGTGAGGAAGGACGCAAAAAAATAGGCTAAAGATTTTATTCCCCCAAAGAGCTTTCCCGCTGATTTCACAACTTGATTTTACAGCCGATTTTACAGCAGGGCAGTTTTTTTTGTTGCATTTATGAAAAAGCGGGCTTATAATATTATTTATAAGTTTTGGAGGAATAATAATTATGGCAAAGCAACAATTTCAGGAACCAAGGGTTCTTTCTATCATCTTGGGCGGAGGAAAAGGAACAAGACTCTACCCGCTTACTAAAGAGCGTTCAAAGCCAGCCGTTCCGTTCGGCGGAAAATATAGAATCGTAGACATTCCGATTTCAAACTGTATCAACAGCGGATATAAAAAGATTTACCTGCTTACCCAGTTCAACTCGGCATCACTTCACCTTCACATCATCAATTCATACAACTTTGACCGTTTTAGCCACGGTTTTGTTGAAATCCTTGCGGCAGAACAGACACTTGAGCATTCAGGCTGGTACGAAGGAACGGCAGACGCAGTACGCAAGAACCTTGCCCACTTCCGCGTTCAGAAGCCAACCCACTACATCATCCTTTCCGGTGACCAGCTTTACCGCATGGACCTTAAGGAATTCATGCACGAGCACATTGCATCTGGAGCAGACATTACAATCGCAGCAAAGGCAGTAAACCGTGAGGATGCATCAGGCTTTGGCATTATGCGTGTTGATGATTCAAACAAAATCACAGCCTTTATGGAAAAGCCTGCAAAGGATCTTAACATTGACAACTGGAAGATTCCTGAAAAATCACGCGGCGACTTGGATCCAAAACTTGAATACCTTGCTTCCATGGGTATCTACATCTTTAATGCAGACGCAATGGAAGAAATGCTTGCAAACGAGCGCAATGACTTTGGTAAGGAAATCATTCCCGATGCAATCAAGACAAAGAAGGTTAACAGCTACATTTTCGACGGTTACTGGGAAGACATCGGTACCATCCGCTCCTTCTACGAGGCAACCCTTGACCTTACCAACCCCTGCCCCAACTTTAACTTCTATGATGAAGACAGCCCAATTTACACCCACATGAGAAACCTTCCGCCAAGCAAAATCAACCATGCAGACATGACGGGAACTCTTGCGAGCGAAGGATGCGTAATCACAAACTCTAGGTTGCAGCGTTCTGTAATCGGTGTGCGCTCAATCATCAATGAAGGCTGCGACTTGGACGGCGTTGTAATGATGGGTGCAGACTACTACGAAAATGCTGAACAGCTTGCAGACAATGCAAAGAACAAGATTCCAAACATTGGTATTGGCAAGAACTGCAAGATAACAAAAGCCATTATAGACAAAAACGCCCATATTGGAGACAACTGCTGCATAAACGTAAGCGGTAAAAAGTATGAGGACGGAGACCACGGAACCTTCTACAGCGCAGACGGCATTATTGTAATCAGGCGTGGAGCTGTGATTCCGGCGGGAACAGTAATTTAAAATTGGCTGTAAAGTTTTTTCTTGAACAGCCGATATTAAGTTAACGCTGCGGAACTAAGGTTGCCGCAGCATACAAGCGCGTATTTTCAAAAAAGGCACACGCAATCGTGTAACACAGCTTTTTTGAAGCCGCGCTTTTTTTTATTTAGTAAGGAATTCCTGAATCATATTGAAAGACTCAACAATCTGCCTTGTCTTGTCCGTGGCAACTTTGGTAAGCACTTCATTTCCGGCATAGCGGTCAGGGTGGTAATACTTAAGCTTTTCCTTGTAGGCCTTTTTAGCATCATCCAAGCTTGACTGGAAGTTTATGTCCAAAAGCCTGTAGGCCCTTTCCAGCTCCGGCGTTATTTTCTTGTAAAAATATGAATTGTTGGCAACCGGCTTTTTCTTTGGGCCAGACGAACCAGAACTGCGCCTGCGGTTTTGTGCACCGCTTCCCTTTTGTTGTGAGCTGTCTTTTGCAGTAGAAGAATCTACCTTTGCTTCCTGAGTTTTTTCTTCTGCACCTTCTGAAACTTCAGCTCCTTCTGCAGCATCCGCAGCATCTGCATCTGTTTTGGCTTCCGCGCTTTCTGTGCTTTCCGGCTGCTTTCTTTGCGGACGCTCAACGCGGACAAATTTTATCTCGCCAGCTTCAAGGGTCTCGCTTAGCAATTCACCGAGCTTGTCATACATCGTCTGCATCGCTCTTATCTTCTCCTTCAAGCCCCCACTCTGCCAAGCGTCGCTGCAAAGTCTTGCGCCCTATGCCAAGCATGTCTGCGGTCTTGCTCTTGTTGTTGCGGTTTAACGCAAGATTTTCGCGGATGATAATCTTTTCGGCTTCGTCAAGCGTAATGCCCAGCGGAATAGAAATGCTGTCTGCCCCGCTACCTGCATTAATGGAAGGCGGCAAATCTGCACTTGATATTTCATCCCCACCGCACATAACAACTGCACTCTCCATACAGTTACGAAGTTCGCGGATATTTCCCGGCCAGTTGTACTTGAACAAAAGTGACTTTGCCCGGTTGTCCACCCCCTTTATGCTCTTGTTGTTCTCTGCATTGAATTCATTTAGGAAGTGGGATAGCAAAAGAGGTATGTCGTCCTTGCGCTCTCTAAGCGGAGGAACTTCTATGTGGATTACGTTAAGGCGGTAGTACAAGTCTTCACGGAAGCGGCCGGCCTTTACCTCTTCCTCCAGGTTTCGGTTTGTTGCGGCTATGATTCTAACATCAACTTCAATGGTCTGTTCTCCGCCAACACGCTCAAATTTTCGCTCCTGCAAAACACGCAGAATCTTTACCTGCACGTTCTGGTTTATCTCGCCAATTTCATCAAGAAAAATCGTTCCACCGTGGGCACGCTCAAAGCAGCCCTTCTGCATTCTGTCTGCACCGGTATAGGCACCCTTTTCGTGGCCAAAGAGCTCGCTTTCTATTACGTTCTCGCTTAGGGATGAAAGCTGAACCTCTACGAAAGACTTGTCCTTGCGCTGGGAAAGATTGTGGATTGCCTTTGCAACAAGTTCCTTTCCTACACCGCTCTCGCCTGTTATAAGAACGCTTGCCCTGCTGTCTGCAACCTTGCGAATCATCCCCTGAACCTTCTGCATTGCGGCAGACTTTCCAATCATTCCCTTTAGGCTTTCGTTTCCTTCCAGGGTTTGCTTAAGCTGCTGGTGCTGGAGGCTCATCTCTCGGCTTTCAAGGGCCCGCTTTACAATCATTCCAAGCTGGTCAAGGTTTAAGGGCTTTGTTAAAAAGTCATAGGCTCCGTGGCGCATGGCATCTACCGCACTGTCTATGCTTCCGTGGCCAGTCAATATGATTACGGGAATACCAGGAGTTTCCGCCGTTACCTTTGCAAGCACCTGCTCACCGCTTATTCCCGGCATGCGCAAGTCCGTTATTACAAGGTCTATGTCTCCCTTTTCTATAATTTTAAGGCCTTCTTCCCCGGTTGCGGCAGTCTTTACGTTATAGTCTTCCAGCTCAAAATTTGCGGCCAGACCTTCGCGGATGTTTTTTTCGTCATCAATAATAAGAAGAGTAAATTTCATTTTTCATCCTTCGCGCTTTTTTTGGAAGCAATAAGCTTTACCCCGCTCTGTGGAACAGGAAGAGTAATTGTAAATACCGTTCCATGCCCAAGCACAGATTTAACGTCTATGTCCCCGCGGAATTCCTTGATGATTTTGTATACGGTGGTAAGCCCAAGCCCCGTTCCGTTTGACTTTGTGGTGTAGTAAGGCTCAAAAATATGGGATGAAGTCTCGCTGTCCATACCGCTGCCGTTGTCTGCAAAGCTTAAAAAATAGCGTTCATCCTTTACGCAGGATTCTATTATAAGCTCTCCGTGGGCAAAACCGTCCCCCCCCTCCTGCGAGGAAGAAAAACGCTGGGTGATTGCGGCAAGGGCATTCTGCACAATGTTTACGATAACTTCACGGAAAAGCTTTTCGTCCATCAAAAGGCGGGTCTTCTTTTTGGAAAGACGAAGTTCAAGCGACACATTCTTGGCGTCAAATTCAGGCTTAAAGAAAGAAGTGAATTTTTCTATTAACGAATCTGGAGAACAAAGAGTCATTGTAGCCTGAACCGGCCTTACGGCAAACAAAAAGTCAAGAACGATTTTGTTCAGGTTGTCAATTTCCTCATTCACAACGTCAAGATAGTCTTCCATGAACTTTTGCGCGGGAAGCATTCCATTGCCACTGCGGGCTTTTTTTACGGCCTTCTGCAAAAGCTGAATATGGATGCTTATTGCCCCAAGCGGATTCTTTATTTCGTGGGCAACAGAAGCGGCAAGGTTTGTAAGGCTTGCAAGGCTTTCCATGCGGTGCAGAAGAATTTCCTGCTGGCGCTTTTGGGTAATGTCATCAACTGTGATTATGTAGCCCACAATCTTTGTTTCTACAACATCGGAGGATTCGTTCCAGTGCTTTTGAACAAAGGGCAAAATTGTCACGTTCAAAAATTTTATTCCGCCGTCCGACGCTATGGAAAATTCTTCGCTTACATTTGTCTTCTGCTCACTTGCGCAGGACTTAAGGAAAAAAGAAAGCGGCTCGTCGTCCACCAGCTGCCAAACAGGAAGCTGTTCGCTGTATGCCTGGCGGGAAACAAAGGGCACAAGACGTTCCGCAGCCTTGTTGTGCTGCATTATAATGTAGTTCTCGTCCACAATGACAAGGCCAGTGGAAAGGCTTTCCACCAGAGAATTGAGCACATCATTTTCTGAATTAAGATCTTCGAACAAGGACGCAAGCTGGGCTTCCGACAACTTCGAAATCTTTTTAGAAACCTTCTTTACAAAATCTTTCATTCAAGTGCTTCCCTGAAAATTCCTCCGTGAACAAAATTAATCTGCAAAAGTTCGCGGGTTAGCTCTTCAAATGCAGAGAGTGCATTTTGATTGAACATGTTTATGTTGTTGTAAACCTTACGAATTTGAACAAGTATCTGAGACGAAGCTTCTGCACCGGCTGGTGTTGACAAAAGCTTTTTCTGGGAATCAATTATTCCTGCAAAAAATATATTGAGCAAAAGCCTTGGGTCAAAGTTTCCGCAGCCCTTTATTATGGAAGCAATGTCTGGAACATGTCCTTGGGCAATGGTCTCAAAATAAGATGCAGCGTATTCTTTTACCGTATCCGGTTTTACAGGAAGATAGGTCTGCAAGAAACCGCTAACTGTCTCTATGGGAGAATTATACCCTCCACCGCTCTGCCTAAAGACACGGCTTATAACAGTCTTCTGCTGTTCTGCAGTACGCTCAAAAAAATTGTAGGTGCGCACGCGGGAAAGTATGGTAGGAAGCATTGCCCCCCTCTTGGTTGTGGTAAGGATAAAGGTAACGGCTTCCGGCGGCTCTTCAAGAATCTTAAGCAATGCGTTTCTTGAACTGTCTTCCATGCAGTCGGCATTTTCTATTATTAGAACTTTATGGCCGCTTCCAGAGCTAAGGTGTGCCCATGCGGAAAAACGCCTTATCTGGGAAACAGGAAGTGCATTGTACAAAAAAGAATTTTCAAGCTTTTCGCACTGTTCACCAATGGAGTCAAGGATTTTTGTAAGGGAAGCTTCGTCCGGCAAAGTGCGTCCCGGCTCCAAAAGTTCAAGGGAATCATTTATAGACTGCAAAAGGGGCGAAAACTTTGCAAGGCTTGAATCACCTTCCCATAGCACAGGGCTAAACCTAACGGTAAGTTTTCTTACGGCACGCAGGTAAAGATAGCGGGCAGCCTCCACATGACTTGTATTGTTTATGCTCTGATTCAAAAGCGTTGTCTTTGCGGCGGCAATTTCAAGCGTTCTGTCTCCGGGGCCACAGACAAGCACGTTCTGGCTTACCAAGGCCTTGTTTCTAAGGCAGCTGGGGCAAGTGCAGTTCCACTCTCCGCGGGGGCTCTGGCGGCATGCAAGCACCCTGGCAAGCTCCAGGGCACAGGTTAGCTTTCCAGATGCGGCGGGGCCTGCAAACAATATTGAATTTGGCAGGCAATTCTTTCTTATGTCTTCCGAAAGCAATGATGAGGCACTTTGGTAAAGCAGGTTGTCAAACATTCAGGGATTTTCCCCCAACGAAAAGACATGCAGAGGCATTTTTTACAGAATTTGAAATTGCATTGACATTTGAATTTACCACGGGAGCGAATATCCTGTAGAAAATGCTGCCGGCAAAAATTCCGCTTACGTCAAACCAAGGCTGGGCTGTAAGGATAATCATAATCAAAAGGACTATTACAAGACCTTCTATTACGCCAAAGAAAAAGCCCAGAGTTCTGTCAAGGGAACCGAGTATCCTTCCTTCAAAAATATTGCCTAAAATCATCTGGAGGATTTTTATCATTATGAATACCACGATAAAAATAATCAGGAAAGAGGCAATGTAGTTGAGTATGGAAATTTTTATTGTATCCTTTAGAATGGAAGACAAGGGCCTCCAGCCAAGAACAGCAGCCCACAAAGCAAGTATTGGGGCAGCCTTATTAAATACGCTGTTCACAAAGCCTTTTATAAGGCATATAACTGCGCACAAAAGTATTATAAGCAGAAACAACAAGTCGATGATTGGTAAATTCATTTTTTTAGTCCTTCAAGAATATGATTTGCAATGTTTTGAGACGGAACCTTTTCTCCGCACAGCTTTTTGCAGGCAGCAGAAAGAGAATCCCTCTTTTCCTTGGACAAGAGTGACTCCAAAGCTTCCTTAAGATGGTCAGAATCTGCGTCCTTGCCAATAAGGGCCATTGCTGCACCATTTTGCTGAATAAAACGCGCATTGTCAACCTGATCGCCCCTTGTCCCGGAGCCGCACAGGGGAACAAGAACCATTGGCTTAGAACAGACGGCACATTCCCAAATTGAATTTGCACCTGCACGCGAAAGAACAACGTCGCTTGCCTGAATTACAGACGGCATTTCGCCGTAGATAAAGTCGTAGGGCTTGTAGGAGTCATTCCGTGATGCCATAAGAAGCGGATTGTCGTGGGCAAAGGCCTTTCCGGTCTGGTGGACCACGATGAACCTTTCCTTTAGCCATGTAATGTTCTGCACCACAAGGTTGTTTATCTGCAGGGCACCGGAGCTTCCTCCCAAAACAAGGAGAATTGGCTTTTCATGGTTCTTGGGAATGCCAAGGAATTCAAGTCCTGCAGCGGAATTGTCCTCGTAGAAAACAGGGCGCACTGGATTACCGGTAACGACGCACTTAGAGGCATTCTTTGCCTTTAGGTATTTTGAACTTTCCTCGTAAGAGACAAAAATGTTTTTGGCACCGCCACTGTTAAGCTTGGTTGCAAGTCCCGGTGTAAAGTCGCACTCATGTGTGTAATAGGGAATGCGCTTCATCTTTGCCGCAAGACAGGGTGGAACGCTTACAAAACCGCCCTTGGAAAAAAGGACATCCGGTTTTATTTTTCCCAGAATGGACATTGACTTAAAGAAACCGCCCGCTATTTTAAAAAGATCCACAAAGTTGCGCAGAGAAAAATAACGTCTTAGCTTTCCGCATGGTATTCCCAAAAATTCAGTGATACTGCCGCCAGTAGAAACAAGGTTCTTTTCTACAATATCCCTGTCCATGCCGCTTCCGTTACCAATCCAGTATATCTCTACAGAAAGCCCCTTTGACTCTGCAAGGGCCTTTAGGGAATCTGCTACTGCAATTCCGGGATAAATGTGGCCACCGGTCCCACCACCGGCAAATACTATTTTTAATGGCATATCTCTCTCTTCCATATCTATTTCTTAGGAAATTTTTCCATAAGCTCAATCATTGGTTTCTTCTTGAAAAGAAGGGCATATTCCCTTGCACTCATTCCCATGCTGTCTTTTATGTCTGGATCTGCACCGTTCTCCAAAAGGATTTTTACTATGTCCACATTTCCGTTTCCTACTGCAAGAACAAGGATGGGCTGTCCGTCAGAACTTACAAAGCTAAGGTCTGCCCCCTTGGAAATAAGGTATTTTGTAATGTCAAAGTTCTTGCGCCAGACTGCATCCATTACAGGGCTGTAGCCGCGGTCGGAGGAAATTGCGTCTATATCCGCACCGTTTTCCAGAAGCCACTTTACCTTGGAGATACAGTCGTTTCTTGTGGCAATGCACAAAAGAGGGATTCCGTTGGAAGTGCGCGCATTCATCAGCATGCCGGCCTTAAAGAAAGTCTCGCATATTTCCGTATTGTCCTTTGCAATGTACTGGGCAAAACAGTCGCTGGTAAAGGGAATTCCGTTGGCAAAAAGACTTGCAAGTGCATTCTTTTGCTCATCATCACGGCGGTATTTTTCAAAGTTCTTTTCGATTAAATTGGTTAATTCGTTCAAATGGGAAAAACATGTAAAATACGAGTTGCCCCTTAACTCTTTTTCCAAAGATTCGTAGCGGCGGATGTAGGGGCGGCCCTCAAAGATAAAAGCCGGACACTGCCTTCCGCGGATAAGGCCCAGGATAAAGTTGTAGTCCGGAAGCTTATGGAGACGCTCGCTGTCCAAAATAATAAAATGCGAGGCAACCAGAACCTTGTTGCAGACGTCAAAAAGTTCTTCCCTGGAAATGTTGGGGTACAAAAGAACCTTGGAAGACTCTGCACCGAATTTTCCGCTTAGGAAATCCTGCACCAGCTGAGCATTTTCGTCATTTGGATTTGAAACGATTATTAACCAGTTCATGCTTCAATTATAATCCAAGAAGCCGAGTTTAACAAGTTTTATTTGAATCTGGACGGTACTTTTTTCTTATTAGACCAAGGCCAGCTCTAATCCGGCCCTTATGCCTCTGCGCTACCGCCCTTCCGGGGTTCGCTGGCGCTCATTGCCGCAAGCGGCAACTAAAGCCCCTCCATGGCGGCGTAAGCCCTCCAGTTCCCGGCAGAAAAGCCGCTTTAAAATAAAAAAAGACCTGAACTAGTCAGGTCTTAAATGCCAGCGGTCAGAATCGAACTGACGACATAAGGATTTTCAGTCCTCCGCTCTACCAGCTGAGCTACACCGGCATTGAATGATTAGACTATATACTTTTTTGCATTTTATGTCAATAGAACATGGCAATTTTTTCTTTTTTTTTTGGAAAAAGTTGGATTTGGAAGGTGGGACGCAGAAAAAAAGCAAGGAGGGACCCTTTAGGGAGGATTCCTTGATTTTTTCCGTTGCTGGGACCCACATTCCAAATCCAACTTTTTCCTTATAAGTAAATAAAAAATGACCGGGCGAACATGCGCTCACCCGGCCGTTATGGACCTTTTTTGCCAGAAATGCTGCCCTAGGGCTGTATACATTCCCGGCTTAGTTTAGTCTAATTACCTCTTAAGGTTGATGACTGTCTCAAGCATTGAGTCGCCAGTCTGGATTGTCTTTGCGTTTGATTCGAATCCGCGCTGGGTTACAATCATGTCCGTAAGCTGTTCTGTAAGGTCTACGTTTGACATTTCCAAGGTACCTGCAAGGAATGAACCCTTACCTGCAACACGTGCTGTACCGATGTCTGCCATACCAGAGTTGATTGATTCAGCAAACATTGTGTCGCCCTGCTTTTCAAGACCGCCCTGGTTTGTAAAGCTAGCCATTGCGAGCTGGCCGATTGTGCGTGTTGAACCGTTTGAGTATACACCTGTGATGATACCGTTCTGGTCAATCTTGAAGTTGTCAAGGTAGCCGAGTCTGTATCCGTCCTGGTAGAAACCTTTTGTTGAAGAAGAAGATGCGCTCTGTGTGATTGTGTTTTCCATAGAGCCAATCTGTCCCAAGTCAAGGTTGAATGTCTGGCGGTAAACTCCACCGTCTGCTTCTTCGTTGCTGTCTGCTACGTCGAATGATGCCTGGAGAACGATGTTTCCGTTTGCATCATTGGGTGTCTCGTTGCCAACGCTGTCCCTTACTGCGCGGAGTGTTCCGTAGTTGTCAAAGAAGAGGTCGTATGTTCTTGCAGCCTCACCGTCGCCTGTGTCAGTTGTGCCAAGGCCTACGCGGGTCCTTGTCTCTACATCTGCAGCCGGGTCAACGTTCATTGTTACAACCCAGTGGTTAGGTTCACCGTCTGGAGACTTGCGGAAGTTCATCTGAAGCTGGTGTGCCCTTCCGTATGAGTCGTAGATGTCCATTTCTGTAGACCAAGTGCCTTCCCTTCTCTGGGCTTCTGTTGCAGTTGCGTCATCGAATACAGGCATGTTCTTGTTAAGGTTGCACTTAAAGCGTACGTTTTCTGTTGCGTGTGGCGGGTCCTTCTGGCCTACAGGAATAACAAGGTCTGTAGGAGTTGCGGATGTCTGGAGAACGGATTCACCGCCTACCCTTTCTGCCATCCACCCCTGTACGCGGAGACCGTTTGCAGGATTTACCAAAGTGCCGTTTGCGTCTACACCGAATACACCAGCGCGTGTGTAGAAAGTCTGGTCGCCGTTCTTCATTACGAAGAAACCGTTACCCTGGATTGCAACGTCTGTTCCGATTCCAGTTGACTGGAGGTTACCCTGTGTGAATACAGTGTCAATGGAAGCAACGCTCATACCAAGACCAACTTCATTAGGGTTAACGCCACCAACTTCTTCCTGTGGGCGGGCTGCGCCTGCAATCTGCTGGCTGATCATATCCTGGAAGTTAACACGGCCTCTCTTAAAGCCTGTCGTGTTTACGTTGGAAATATTGTTGCCAATTACATCCATTCTTGTCTGGTGATTCTGCAAGCCGCTTACGCCGGCATAAAGTGATCTCATCATAATAGTTTACCTCGCCTTTTTATGTTAGTTGCCGTAAACGGCCTGAATTTGTTTTAAGTCATAATACATGTTGCCAACCTTAACCTGCGGGTTTGGACCGCAAGAAACGGCTTCTACAACACCACCAGTAACACCGGCATTTTCACCAAGACTGATTTCTACGTTCTTGCCTATTACGTTAACAGCCTGGTCGCTTGTAAGCATTGTGTTCAGACGCTCAAAGTTGGCGTTCATGTTTGTAATCTGCTCCAACTGGCTGAACTGTGCCATCTGCGCAATAAACTGCGTGTTATCCATCGGGTCTGTAGGAT
This sequence comes from Treponema sp., assembly GCA_017534445.1. Classification (GTDB taxonomy): domain Bacteria; phylum Spirochaetota; class Spirochaetia; order Treponematales; family Treponemataceae; genus Treponema_D. The sequence continues at coordinate 25,404 of JAFXWC010000058.1, read as the reverse complement.
CCTGGTTAGAAAGCTGCGTAATAAGAAGCTTCAAGAAATCATCCTTTCCAAGCTCGTGCTGGGTCTGCCTTCCGTTTACAGCCAGAGATTTGTTGTAAGTGTCAACCGCCATCTTGTTCATGGCGATTTCCTCCGGGCTCAATGTAGACTTAAAGCCTGCTGCCTGTAAGCTACCTGCGTTTTCCATGTCCATTTATAACTCCTATGCTACAACGTCAATCTGATAACCGCTTGACTTTGAGTAAGCTGCGGAACTTTCTGTTTCCTGTACGGAAGACTCTCCTGTAGAGGCAAGCTCTCCGTACGTCCTGTTTGACATAAACTCCTGCGCCATCTGATGCTGCTCCTGTCCAAAGGAACCGCTGTTGCCGCTCTGCGCAAGGTTCAATGTAAATCCGGCACTGTCAAAACCATTCTGCTGGAAAGCCTGCTTCAAGACATCCAAATTCTGCTTGAAGGCATCATATGCTTCCTGGCTGTGAACAGTTATCTGCCCCGCTATTACTTTATCGGAAACTTCAAGGCTAATCTTAACATTTCCGAGAGATTCGGGCTTCATTGTCATATTAATTGTGCCTGAATTGTTGTCGCGAAGGATAATGCTGCCCGCTTTTACAAATTCAGGGGCATTTTCCTGAATCTGCTGGCTTAGCATTGCCTGGAATGTGGAGCCTGTAGCCCCCGCACTCTGGTTGTTGCTGGCAAGAATGTTCTGCTGGGACTGGACACGGGCGGCATCCGCATTAAGGAGCTGAACGTCATCCGACTTGGCAGAAAGTGCCTGCACAGAATCTTCCTTTAATTCTATGGGTTCGTCCTTTGTGTTCTGAACGGCAGTGCGCTCGTCAACGATTGTAAATACGGAGTTGGAGGCCTTTGCTTCTGCAAGGGGCTTTACCTCTTTTGATGTCTTTGATTCCTGCTTTTCTGAAGCAAGGTTCTTGGAGGAATCCTTAAGAGCGTTTGCTGAAGTTCCTTCTGCATTTGTAGCGGCATTAGCATCACTTGCAGCTATAAGGGCTTCATTTGCCTGCTGCTCCATAAGGGGCTGGCCATTTTCTTGCACTTCTCCACCCTCAATTTCCGAAGCGGCAAGTTCCTGGACGGAAGAAGAAAGCTGGACTTCTTCGTTTTCCCCTGCAAGTGGAACCAATACGGTTGAATCTTCCGCTACGGAGCTTGCTACAAGAGAGGCAGATTCTGCATCCAAGGGCTCTGCGGCCGTAAGGTCAAAAACCACTTCTATTGTATTTTCTTGTGAAGCAGAGACATTTTCTTCCTTGCTGGCCTTTTCTGCAGGAATTGCACCGCTTTGGGAAAGGTCATTGCTTGCTTCTGCGGCAGAAGTAGATTCCTGCTGGCTTGAAGGAATAGCTTTATTTGTGTCTGAATTTTCTAGTGTTTTTTTAGAGGCATCTTTTTTGGAGACTTTTTTGCCCTCTGAATATTCACGGGTCTTTTTTACCGATGAATTTTCTTCTGGCTGTACAAGTTCAGCCTTCTTTGCCTTGCCGCTTTCGCTTACTGACTTTAAGACGGATTCAAAAGAAGCTGATGACTTCTGGCTCTTTTTGTTTGCAGTACTTTTTTCGCTTGCCGTATTCGCGGATGCAAACTGTACGTTTAGGGTCTGCATATGGGTAATACCTCCGGAAAACACCGAAGATTTTACCTGTACAGGGCTTCACAAAGCCTTTGACTCGCGAAGCCTTTAGACTTGGCTATTCGTCAAGCGTCGTGGGCTTGCTCTGCATCTTGCGCATCAGCTGGCCTACCCTTTCTTTTGGCATAAGCTGCAGCCAATATGCTGTTGAAGAAGCCGTTCCAGATGCCTGGGCATCTTCTTCCGCCTGACGCAAAACATCTATGACCTGCTGATCCGGCATGGCCATAAGCTTTTCTACTGCCGCCTGGGGCTGCATACCGACAAGCCACTGCACAATTTGTTCGGTGTTTCTCTTATTATCTTCGTACTTTTTTACCTGATTGTTGAATGTTTTTTCACGTTCTTCCTGAGCTTTTTTCTGATCTTCAAGCTCCTGGGCAACCTGGGTGTTGTTGTTCTCCGCAGTTACAACGTCATTTTCCCTCTTGTCGAGTTCTTCTGAGCGGATGTCCAATGCTTCAAGCCTCTTTGCAAAGCGGTCGTTGTCCAAATCCGCCTCTGCCATGTCCGAGGGAGATGAAGGTGCAGTACTAGTCTGCGGCTGCAGCCCCGCCAAACGGTAAACCGGGGCAAAAATCTTCTTGGCCTGGATTATGCCAAGGTAGTCAAACCAAAGCAACCCGAACAAAACGAGTATTATAATGAGAATTAACAGTAATATTGACTTTCCAAGTACTTTAGCCCGTGCCACGATTAAAACCCCTCTAATATTTTTTAAATCTATCGGCAAGTATTTAAAATAGTTTTAGCTATTTTATTTTCGATTGCAATCATTGCTTAGCAGACTTTTGCAAATAAAATCCTAGCCCCGATTGGAGCCGGCCGGAGGCGTCCGCTAGGACCGCGCGCCGTAAGGCGGGCAAGCGGCGCAAAGCGGGTCCCCACATGCCACTGCCCGCATCGGAGTGCGGGCACAGTATTACGGAAAAATACGCTCCAAAACCTTTATAAAGCTATTTTGCAATCAAACCGCCGATTGCACTTCCCAAAGTTATGTCGTTGTCTATGCTTACGATGTCATAGTAAAGGCCGCGTTTTTGGACAAGCAAGCTTTCCAGGAAGGCCTCTACCCTAGCGCGAACCTTGTAGGTCTTGTAGAAGGATGTTCCGTCGCACAAAAGGCAGACTGGACGGGTTGCATCTGTACCGGCACCGCTTTTTATTACGCAGGCGGCGAGTATGGCTGATGCAAGGCGGGCACAGCGGTCTACGATGGCATCCAAAAGCTGGAAGAGGCGGGCATAGTCTTCTTCTGTGGCACTTTCCGCAGCTTTTGCGCCAAGTACAGAGGCTGTGCTGTAGGGTGCGTGCAGGAAGGAGTCCATCTCTATCTGGGTAAGTTTGCTTATCTGAAGGAGAGATTCGCTGAATTTCTTGCTGAAAAGGCCTTCCTGGGCGGCAGAATGGATTGCTTCGTAGGCAAGAGGTCCCATGTAGGCGCCGGAACACTGCTTTTCCATAAGGCCTGTACCCGGTTTTTCGCTCTTTGCGTCAAGGGCTTTGTCAAAGTCTGACTGGATTACATCTGCAAATTTTCCGCTTTCGCATACTATAATCTGCTTTTTAAGCCCCTTGTAGGCTGGATCTTCGCTCTGAATGTAGGCTCCGTTCATGCCTGTTCCAAGGATAAAGCCAACGTAGCTTGAATAGCGCATTCCCTCTGCAACATCAGCAGCACCGGCTAAAAGGGCAGCAACAGTGTCATTAAGGAGGGAAACATGCAGCTTCTTTTTCCAGCCGTGTTCTGAAAGGGCCTTTACAAGCTCCTTTCCTATGTGGCTGCCGACAACTTCCGGTGCCTTTACTTCTTTTGAAAAGTTGATGAGTACACCGTCGCCGTCTTCTGTGATGGTCATTGGATAGGAGAAGCAAAAGCCAATTTTGTCTGACTTGTCCTTAAGGTGCTCAAGGTTTTCTGCAAATTTGTCAAAAAATGCCTTTTTGGAAAGCTCACCCTCAGTTCCGGGCATCTTTGTCTTTTCCATAAAGTCTATGGAAGGCTTTCCCATGTTGTCAAAGGTAACAAGGCATGAGCGGAAATTTGTTCCACCGGCATCTATTACTATAACGCTTTCCCCGGCCGGGCTTTTTGCAGGCGGGTTGCTGAATGTGCGGATCATGTCCTGACCTGCTGGGCGGGAGCTAAGACCTTCGTCCATATCGTAAAGAAGCGCATCAATCACAGTATCAATATCCGTGTTAACCGGAAAATTATGCTTTGAAAGAAATGCGGCAACAGCTTTGTTCATATTTTACCTCTGTAAATAGCTTTATTTGCTTATTGTAACCATTCTGGGCTTAATTTTCAAGTGTGGGCGGCTAATTTGGGGGTTGGAAGGTGCTTTTTCAGTTGCCAGACTTTCTTTTTATCGTTACAATAATGCCCTATGTCACTGGAAGAAGACTTAAAAAACGACTTGAACCCCGAACAGTACCGGGCTGTAACCACACTGGAAGGCGCAATACTCATAATTGCAGGCGCAGGCAGCGGAAAGACACGCGTAATCACATGCCGCATTGCAAACATGCTTGAACACGGCATTCCCCAGAGCCAGATTCTTGCCCTAACCTTTACCAACAAGGCCGCAAAAGAAATGGCAGACCGCATAAAGACGCTAACCAACAAAAAGCTCCAGAACCTTACAATAAGCACATTCCACGCATTCGGAGTAAGGGTTCTTAGGCAAGACATACAGGCACTTGGCTACAGGGAAAATTTTTCAATCTACGACGAAACGGACCGCTACGCACTAATAAAGGAAACAGGCCGAGAGCTTCATTTTACAGGCGACGCAATGGACGTTTACAAAATAGGCGGCATCTTTAGCGACATAAAAACCGGACGCAAAACCTGGAACGCAGAAAATTCCATGTACCGGGAACTTTACGAAAGCTACCAGGAAGGCCTTAAAGTCTACAATTCGGTTGACTTTGACGACCTTATCACCCTGCCAATAAAACTCTGGCGTGAACACCCGGACATTCTGGAAGCCTACCGCAACCGCTACAAGTACATCATGGTGGACGAATTCCAGGACACAAGCCACCAGCAGTACGAGATGATGCACATACTGGCAGACAAGAACGTGGCAGTTGTTGGCGATGACGACCAGTCAATCTACAGCTGGCGCGGAGCAGACTACCAGAACATCCTCAACTTTGAAAAGGACTTCCCGGAAGTTCAGGAAATAAGGCTTGAACAGAACTACCGCTCAACAGGAACAATTCTTGCCGCCGCAAACGGAGTAATAAAGCACAACACCAACCGCAAGGACAAGGAGCTTTGGAGCGGCAACGGAGAAGGAAAGCCCATAGAAATCTACATGCCGGAAAATGAAGCCGCAGAAGCAGACTTCATAGCAGACGGAATACAGGGCATTTGTGTAGAAGAAAAGCGCAAGTACGACGACTTTGGCGTACTAATGAGGGCAAACACCCAGAGCCGTGCAATAGAAGAAGCCTTCCTAGAAGCAAACATCCCCTACGTAATGAGCGGAGGAACATCCTTCTTTGAGCGCAAGGAAATAAAAGACATAATAAGCTACCTCCGCGTAATCTCCAACCACGACGATGACATAAACCTTCTGCGCATAATAAACACGCCACGCAGGGGAATAGGCCGCACATCCATAGAAGCTCTGAACAAGGTTGCCACAAACCTTGGAGTCTCACTCTGGGAAGCCATTCAGGCAGTACTAGAATGCGGAGATGACGAATGCCCGGTAAGCGACAGTGCCCTGGAAAGCCTAAAAAGCTTCTGCCAACTAATAGAAAACAACAAGACAATGCTTAGCGGAAAAGGCCTTAGCAAAAAAGTAAAGCAGATGGTTACGGACATAAACTACTTTGACTTCTTGATTGCAGAAAACCCAAAAAGCGAAAAGGCTGCCCGCTTTAAATACATGAACATAGAAAGCCTTATAAAAAGCATGGAACAGTGGGAAAACAACCCCCAGCACGACGACACAAGCCTTTATGCCTACCTTAACCGCATTACCCTTCTTAGCCGCGACGACCTTGACGACGGAGAAGCGGACAAGGGCAAGGTAAACCTTATGACGGTCCATGCCAGCAAGGGGCTTGAATTCCCGGTAGTATTCATTGCGGGTGCGGAGGAAGGCCTCATGCCACATGCGCGTGCAGTTGAAGAAGGCGGAGACAATGCAATAGAAGAAGAACGCCGTCTTTTTTACGTTGCAGTAACGCGGGCGCGGGACAGGCTCTTTATTTCATCATGCAGGAAGAGGCGAAAAATGAATGCTTCTGTTGACTGCGAGCCCAGCCGCTTCCTTGATGAAATACCGCAAAATCTGGTAAAATACCATGAGCCTTCAAAGGAAGTTGATGCGGACGCGGCGCACGAGATGCTCCAAAACATGCTAAGGAACATGGCCAAGCCCCACGTGCCTAAGCTGTAGGATTTTTTTGCGGCGCTTTTGTTTGCTAAGGGCTTTCCGTAGACAACAAATTTGCTTCAGTGCAGGGAGTTTTCGTAGAAAACTCCAAGGGCAAGCTTGCTTGCCCCAATCCCTGCCGTGCCTTTGTTGTTTGCAAAAAATTTTTTATGCTGCAAAAAAATTAAAATGCTTGGCGCTTTCAAGAACCTGTGCAGTTTTTTATAAAGCGCAAAAGGATATGAATATGAAGAAAACGACTTTAAAATCTTGCCTTGTACTTTCTGCCTTGGTATTGGCATCTGGCTTTGCATTTTCAAAAGATGCATACATCATTCCGTCCTTTGAATTTACAGGCGGAGGAATAAAGATAGAGGCAGAGGACATGCTCCTTGAATCCGGCGGAAAGGTCTTGCCCCAAAAAGAAAAGCTTGAAGAAGTAACGGCTGGACGTTTATTCGACATGGATGCCAGCGCACACGCAAGCCTTCTGGTCTCACCGTATGCCCCTGCCTGCACTGCAAAAGCCATAGTAACGCTGGATGCCGGCACATACGAAATAATGGCATGCGAAAAAGCCTTCAACAATAAATTTGCTACAATAAAGATGGCCCTTGAAGGAAACAACAAAAGCGGGGAAAGAACCTTCTTTTTACAGCACAACTTTTACCCAAGTAACCCACCGTTGGGATATTACGAGCTTACCACCCGCTGCCCCTGCACCATCACGCTGGAAGAAAAGCAGACAGTAAGCATGGAACTTTATTTTCCTACCGTAAAAAATGCAAAGGGCTATAAGCCGCTATGCCTAGATTACATTCAGATTGTAAAAGTGAACAAATAATTATTTACCCAAGTCCAGCATGCGGCGGTTGTAGTCTTTTGGCGGGTCTTCAATAATGCTCCAGTCAAAGTCAAGTACGCCGTGGGGCGGGAAGAGCGGCTTTCTAGGCGGCTTCTTTCTGCTGTTGGCAGCCTGAACAATTTCTTCCAAAGTACGTGTTCCGTCCGTAAGGGTAAGGTATGGCTCTCCAAAGACCAGTATTGTAGAAGTGCGTACCCTGTATGTTATGGGCTTGTCTTCTTCCGTAACTGCATGCTTTTCCACTAGCACGCTGTTCATGGAGTAAGGCTCAGGAAGCTTGTCAATTTTCTGCACGTTGCGTATCTGTGTCCTTCTTCCTAGTGTGCATGTGTAGACAAGGCCACCAACAAGCAAATGCTTTGGAACGTAATATGAATTTCCCCCGTCGTCAAGTCTTGCCCTTGCGTTGGCATCGTACTCCATGTCTGTCTCCCAGTAGCGTACCGGGTAGACGGCAGAATCAGTAACGAGGTAGGACAAAAGTTCTTCGCTGGAAACAGGCGGGCTTACCAATATGCCGTTTGCATTTCCTGCATCCAGCCAATAACCTGCCTCTTTGCTTGCAACGTCATTTATGCTTCCGTCCAAGACAGTTGAAACATCCACAGAATCGCTGTTTTCCGCCTTAACGCGGAATTTTAGGTAGAGCTTGTTTCCAATAACGGCAATGGGCACGTGGTAGGTGTTTTTTCCGCCAAGCTTGTGGCTTGAATAGGTAATCTGCATGTCCCAGGCACCGCTGCACTCACCGTCTGCTGTAAGAATGTCTCCGTCTTCTTGGGTAACGTTTATTTTGTATTCAGGAGTAAAAAGCTCATCGGTAAGGGGCGTAAAATGCAAAAGGATGCGCTCCGGGTTTGCAGGAGTCGTGTTGTTCCTGTCGCGCTTGTTCTTTGCAGAGTATTCGGGGCTTTCTGCGGCGCGGTCGTCGTACCACTGGTAGAAGGTCTTTAGCACAATGTTGGGAATTGCACGGTTGTCCGAAGCAATGTAGTCTGTGTCAAAGACAACGTAGCGGTTGGAATTCTCCCAGATTCCTTCAAGCAAAAGAGGAACGCTGTCGTCTGCAACAACTTCTACGGCTGTGGCAGCATTAGTGGCAGGGGCAGCACTTTCCTGTGCGGTCAAAATAGCCCCCTGCACGAGGCAGAGGCCTGCAAATATGAGTAAAATGCCTTTTAAGGGCATAAATTTCTTATAAAATTCAGGACGGTTTTTCACTTTTTGAGTATCGGCATAAAAAGGGCCTTTTATTAGGGAAAGACCATGGTAAGCAAATTTATTCAGTTCCTTCTGCATTGCCACTGCGCACATCGCTACCCTGCACCACATTCCCCGCCTGTACGCGGTAAGGCTTTGTGGCCCACTTTTTGCCTATGGTGTCCCTAAGGGCATAGCGGATAATCTTTCTGTTGTTAAAAGCTTCTTCTATAAGCTGGTCAACTTCAAGGCTTTCGTAAATCTTTTTGGCTTCTTCCACATTAGCCTTTAGTACAGGATGGCGGGGGCTAAAGAGAACGCAGCAGTCCTCGTAGGGAAGGATTGAAATGTCATAGCTTCCAATCTGGATGGCTGTGTCCGTAATTTCTTCCTTGTCCAAACCTACAAGTGGCCTTAAAAGCGGGTATTCTGCAAAGCTTTCCGTAACCGCCATGTTCTCCATGGTCTGGCTTGCAACCTGGCCAAGGCTTTCTCCTGTAATAAGGCACTGTGCATTTATTCTTTGGGCAAGCATGTTGGCGCACTTCATCATGCAGAGGCGAAGCATAAGGGTTGTGTAGTCCTGTGGAGACTTTGACTTTATCTTCATCTGAACGTCTGTAAAGGGAATTATGTTAAGGTGGGTGTCGCAGCCATAGCCGCTCAAAACTTCCGCCAAATCCTCAACTTTTTTTTGTGCTTCTTCGGAAGTGTACGGGTATGAATGGAAGTATATACATTCAACCTTCATTCCCCTCCTCATCATGCGGTAACCGGCAACAGGACTGTCCAAGCCTCCGCTAAGAAGCAAAAGCCCCTTTCCGCTAACACCTACAGGCAGTCCACGGCAAGTCCTTTTCTGAGTTGAATAAACAAAACATTCGTCACGAACCTCCACGCTTATGACGACGTCCGGTTTGTGAACATCTACGGCAAGGATTCCAGAGTCAAAGGCTCCGCTTGCAGCCTGCGTGCAAATTTCGTATGAGTTTAGGGGGAAAGACTTGTCTTCGCGCCTTGCATCTATCTTAAAGGTCTTGGCACCTGCATCCCTTGCCTTCTTTGCAAGTTCAGTAACTGCATCCGTTATGGCTCCAATGTCCTTCTGGGTCTTTACAACCTTTGCCCAGCCAGTAATGCCCATAAGTCTGTCCAGCATGTACTCAACCGCTTGGCATGACTGTGGCGTGCATGAAACGTAAAGCCTTCCAGACTGGGTGTGGATTTTTGCATCAACAGTTTCAAGAGCGGTGCGGGCATTGGTAACAAGCTGCCTTTCAAATACGCGGATGTTGCTGCGCTTAAGGCTAAGCTCTCCAACTTTTCCAAGATACATTTCCGAATACATAAATTTGTTCTCCTATTAAATGCCTGTAAAAAAAGCAGGCACGGCAGGGATTGTAGGGGCGCGGAGCGTTGCCGACAGGCAATGGAGCCGAAAGGCGCAACCCCGGAAAGCCCTTAGCTAACAAAAGCGCCGCAAGAAAAAACTAAAATCTAAAGGAACCGCCCACCGTAATGTAGTGGTTCATCTCGTCGTGAAGATTCCTTAGCCATTCTTCCTTTGAATTTTCCACAATCCGCTCAAGTTCGGCATCCGACTGCTCAACATCGTTCAGAGTGTACTTGCCTTCCGTTTTGTCGTACCTAAGGCCAGATACAGGCTCGAACATTGGATTTTCAACACCCTTGTTGTGAACGTACTCAAGGGCATAACCGAATTTAAGCGTAAACTGCCCCCACTTCTGCTTTGGGAATTCATAGTTCAGGTCAAAGCCCACCTTGGCAGCGTACATCTTGTGGTCCTGGGTAAGTAAGTTAAGGTGGTTCCATGCAGTGTCAACATGCTCACCAATGTCGCTTTCGGGATCGGAGAACATTGAGTGGGTGAACAAACTTCCGTCCGTTGAATAAACGCCTTTGTCCGCAGAAAGGTAGACAAGCGCTTCATCATTTTCCAGGCTTTCGCAGACATTGCCGTGCCTCATGAAGGTGGAGAAAAGCTTTATCTTCATGTTGGGCTTTGGCAGCATGTCTACAGAAAGGCTAAAGCGGTCGCTGTTGGGCGGAATTGAAAGACCCATGCAAAGACCGTTGTTCGTGTAGTTCTGGTAGCTTGGGATTCCCGCGGTAATTGCGCCAGAAGAGCCGTCTGCATACTCCCAGTGGGAATAGGTGTAGGGAGTGATTATTGTATAGTTAAAGCCAAGCCTTGTGCAGAAGGAATTTTCCGGTGTGTAGATAAATCCGTTCTGGAGCACAAAGCGGTTCTTTGAGTCAAGGTCAAGCTTAAGGGCAGACTCAATGTCCGTGTCGTCAGAATATATGTCCGTTACCCACATAAAGCCGTCAAAGGGAAAGATTTTAAACTTTAGGCCCATCTGTACGTTGTCGCCAAAGCCCGAAAGTTCTTCGCCAATCATGTAGGGTGCGGGAATAAAATAAGTAAGATCCAGACGCTGTCCAAAGACGCAGGACTCGTAGTATGCCACTGTAAATTTTGGATGGAGCTTAAGCTCTATGGCATGGAAGGCAAAATACTTGTCCGGGAAAAGCTCCTCACCGTCGTAAGCACTTGAAGCACCTATTGAAGAAAGAATCTGGGTGTAGGCAACCTTGTCGCTAAAGACGGAGAAGGAAAAATTCGCGCTGTGGAAGGCATCATCATTGACTGCGGGACATTCGTCAAAAAAGTCACCGTAGCCCGTGCGGTAAATTCCGGCCTGGGCAAAAACGTTGGTCTTACCCACGGCAATTGCATCGTTTACGTCCAGGTAAACATCCAGGGGGCCAGCTTCTATTGCGTCTGTGCGGGTGTCGTGCTTGGAGTTTGTGTAGAGGGGAACAAATTGATCCTCGTGACCCTTGTAGGCAGCAAAACCGGCTGTGTAGCCCATGGAAACAAGCCCGTTCAAAAAGGAAATGTCTCCGTAGACCCTGGGGGTTGCAAGCATGAATACGCCCTTGCTTTTTTCGCAGCCGTCAAAACTGGTCTTACCCTCTTCCGTGTCTTCGTCAAATTCAGTCTCAAAGGTGAACTTTGCAGTTCCGTGACCGCCGGCCTCTACCGTCCAAGGCTTGCCGTTTATCTTTTCCATATAATATTTGGCACGCTCAACGTCTGTAGGGGTGCCATTTTCTATTACGTCCTCAAGAATCTGCCTTATGTTCCTAAGGGGATAGGGCCTCATTGGAGGGGCTGCCTTTGTAAGACCTCGTATTTCCCATCCTTGTGAGAGAGTGTAGAAATAGTCGTCGGGATCAACTGAAACCTGTGCAAATACTGACGACAAAACTGCTGCAAAAACAAAAAACGAAAGTAACTTTTTTTTCATACTAGAACAACCTGCTCAAATTTATTTTTGCGGAAACTGCGAATTCCCCGCCGGAAGCAAACTCTCCATCCACATTGTCTTTGTTGAATATAAAAACGAATGCCGGCTGCGCACTGATTGTAAAAAGGGGAGACGGTGAAAAGCTTGCCCTTAGCGCAACCCTGTTAAGGTATTCTGGTGTACCGTGGGGTGTGCTAAAGCCCTGCTGCTTCTTTGCCCTGTCCTGGCCACCCTCCTTGTCGCTGTCTGGATATGCCCAGTACTCACGGTTGGGAACCTTGTCCTGCCCTCCCCAGTCCAAATCATCCGTAAAAAGCTTAAGGCCTGAATATTCACCAGAGGCCTTAAATAGGTAGCTTGCAGTTACGTCCCATTTGCCCGGAACTTCGTAGCCCATGTTAAGCTCTCCTGCAACAGAGTCCGGTCCAAAGGGGCTACCAACCCATTCATAGAAAATTGCCTTGTCGCCAAGGTTTTCGCTGTAGGTGCGCACAAGGCTCCAGTTGGGGTCTTCCTTTACGTACATGTATGGCTGGGTATAAGTTCCTTCAAGCCAGAAGTGGAAATTGCCACCCTTAAATGGAATGTATGATTCCGCACCAGCCTGAAAAGCCATGGAATTAGGAGTTGTGTCGTTTTCCCAGTTCTTGCGCTCATAAAAAGTCTGGTACTGGTTCATGGCAAAAAGACCGTAAAGACGCAAATTCTTTACAGGAACATAGACAAGCTTTAGAGCCAGGTAGTCACAGGTATGGCTTTCCGGGTCGCTGTGGTCAAGGTCTCCGTCCTCATCGCCATAGTCACGCCACGGTGCCATTCCGTGGAACATTGTAAATGGGTTCATAAAGCGAAGTTCAAGCGAAGAATTTACAAGCATTGACTCCATAATGGAAAACTGAAGCTTCTTGAATAGCCTTACTTCCAGACGGTGAGTATACATGTATTTGTCCACGTTGAATTCGGTAATGTTCATGTTGTAGCGAAAATTCTTAGAGAAGACGTCAAGGTTTGCATAGCTTGCACCCGTAAAATATTCGCTCCAGATTATGCTGCCGCTAAGGCTTCTTCCCACGCTCTGTGGTCCCATGCCAACCTGAAGGTTCACACCAGCATTGTCGTTGAACTTGTAGCCCACGCTTCCGTATGCCGTATGGGGAAAGTTTATGTCCGGGGTAAGCTTGCTGTCCGCATAGATAAAGTTTGAATAGTTGTTGTCCAGAATAGCCGCCCCGTCGTACTCGCGAAGGGTAACATCCATGGAAAGCGTAAAATAGTCCCCGCCCTGAACATTAAGCGGTGTCGTCAAAAGCGGTTGCCTGCAGTAACGGTCGTACACCCAGTCAATGTCGTCATTGGTCTTGTAAAAGCCTTCAACATTCATCTCTGGCTCTATGCTTATAGAAAAAATATCAGCCTTAAAAGCAGGTGGCTCGTATGCTATATAGTCCACAATCCTGTCGTAGTTCTTCTTTCCAGCCTCGCTAAGTGAATCATAATCTGTCTCGGAAAGATAAAGCTCAATCTCCGCAATGGAAAGAGGTGCCTGGTCGCTAAAATCAACACGCCCCTCCTCCATGGCAATCTCGGTCATAGCGTCATAAATCCAGCTGCCGCAATTTACAAGCCCCTGCTTGCCCCTCGCATGAAGAGTCAAAGAAAAAAATGTCAAGGCTATCAAGCACAACGAAAAACGCATCATTCTACACTTCATTTCTATCTGTTTCCTTTTTTATGATTTTTAATTCCTTTCTTATATAAAGCAACAAGCCGCGGAGCAAGGAACTTCATGGACCACTTCTGCGCCCACTCAAAAGCCTCCTTGGACTTCTTGGAATGCAGCTTTGAATCGCTAAGAAGCTCAATGGTACGCCGGGCAAATTCGTCAGCGTCGTTTCTTACCATAAAGCCGCCGTTGTCCCCCTGCATTACGTCAAGGGTTCCCATCTCTCCAATTGCAACAACCGGCAGTCCCGTAAGCATGGCCTCCACGGTAACAAGCCCCTGGGTCTCCGTAACGCTTGGAAAGGTAAAGACACTTGCCATCTTGTAAAAGTAGACAAGGTCGCCCCTTTCCCTGTAGCCTGCAAATATTGCGCGGTCAGAAAGCCCCCTCTCAGAAGCAGCCGCTTTTAAAGCCTCAAGCTCTGGCCCACCGCCAACAAAAAGCAGCACTGCATCTGGAACGGAAGGCAAAACCCTTTCAAGAACGTCAAAAAGAAATGGAAGGTTCTTTTCCTTAACCACACGGCCAATGTAAAGAAGAATCCGCTTCCCTTCAAGCTGGGGAAATTCCTCGTAAAGCTTCTTGTAAAAATCCACAGACTTCTTCTTGTTAAAAGAAACCATGCTGGAAGGAATACCAGTAGGCAGAATGTCGTATGGCCTGGAAACACCGTACTCTCCTATTACGCCGCCAATACGGGCCGTGGGAACAATAATTTCGTCCGCCCTCTTAAGGTAGAACTTAACCAGATTCTTGCCAAGCTTCTGCGACCATGACGAAGGAAGAAAATGTACGTAGTTTGCAAGATAGTCTTCCCAAAGAGTGTGAAAGGTAAAAATAAGCGCCACGTGCCTGTGTCGGGCATATGTAACGCCAAACCAGCCCATTGCAAATTCGGAGTTAACGTGAACAACATCCGGGCCAAATTTGTCCACCTCCGCCTTTATGATATACCACTGGTTAAGACGGACTGTGCGGTCTTCCTTGGAAAAAATAATTTTGTCTGCCGGCAAACGCAAAATGGAAAGGTTCTTGTTGCCATTGGGATCATCTTCGTAGCGGAAATGCTTAAAAAAAGTCTCCCTCTCGTTTTCGTCTATATGGTTATTTGTATAGTCAGAGGCCACGATTAAAACCTTGTGCCCCAAAATTGCAAGAGAATCTGCAAAAGACTTTACGGAAACGGCAACACCATTGATGCGAGGATAATATGCGTCCGTAAACATAACTACTTTCATAACTTGGGCATTATACCCTATTCTTGATGAATGGGCAAGTATTTGATATATTTAATGTATATGACTGGAGCACAAAAAGAAGACATCTTCAACCTACTCAAAGCGGCATCTTCCTGCAACCTGGGCTATACGGCAAAGGCTTTCAAAACAGCCCCTAGCTTTACGGACGACCCGGCACTTCCGCAAGCAGAAGCAAAAGAAACGTCTGTTGCAGAAGCAAAAGGCGGGCTTTCCCTTAGCTCCATAGCACAAAAAATCCAAGCCTGCAAAAACTGCTCCCTCTCTGCAACAAGGAACAATGTAGTCCCCGGAGAAGGTGTAGAAAACCCAGTGGTACTCGTTGTGGGAGAAGGTCCCGGAGAAGACGAAGACAAGACAGGAAGGCCATTCGTTGGCAAAGCAGGCCAGCTTTTGGACAAAATGCTTTCCGCCATAGAACTTGACCGCACAAAGAACTGCTACATAGCAAACATAGTAAAATGCCGCCCGCCTGCAAACAGGACACCCCAGCCGGAAGAAGCAGAGGCATGTTCAGGCTTCCTCCAGGCTCAAATCCACCTACTAAAGCCCAAGATGATTCTTGCAATGGGAAGAACTGCCTTTCAGAACCTTCTAAAAACCACGGAGGGAATAAATTCTGCCCGCGGAAAATTCTTTGACCTTAACGGAATTCCCCTACTGCCAACCTACCACCCTTCAGCCCTGCTCAGGGACGAAAGCCTAAAAAGACCGGCATGGGAAGACCTAAAGGCATTCAAGGCAAGGCTGCTCCAAATTTGTCCGGACTACAATAAATGACAAGCAAGCAGCGCTACCTGGAAGTAATAGTAAACGTTCCTCTTAACCAGACATTCACCTACCTGGAACCGGAAGATTCATCAGAAGAAGGAAAAGGCAATCCGGAAACCCCCTTTGGCTGCAGGGTTGAAGTGCGCTTTGGAAACAGAAAACTTACAGGCATTGTTGCGGCCATTCACGACGGCATACCGGCAAACTGCCCCGTTGACAAAACAAAAATAAGGACTGCCCTGCGCTACATAGACAAAGAGCCTATCCTAACCCAGGAATTGTACAACACCGCGCTCTGGATGCAAAAGTACTACCTCTCGTCAATCGGGGAAACAGTCTTTGCAATGATTCCGTCTGGCCGCAGGGAAACAGACAGCTCTTCTTTTTCCTTTACGGAAGACGACCTTAGCTTTGAAAAAAAAGAACTCAGCAGCGAACAGACAGCCGCAGTAGAAGGAATCCTTACCCAAAGCGAAAGCCTCTTCCACTACCTCTACGGAACCACAGGCAGCGGAAAAACAGAAGTCTTTCTTACCGTAGCAGAAAGAACCCTTCAAAAGGGAATGGGGGTAATATACCTTGTGCCGGAAATAGGCCTTACACCGCAGGTTGTAGAAGCCGTAGTCCAAAGGTTTGGAAAGGTTGCCGCCGTACTGCATTCTGGCCTTACCCCAAGCCAAAGGCTTAATGAATGGAAGAGGATTCTCCACGAAGAGGCAAGGATTGTGGTAGGAGCAAGAAGCGCCATATTTGCTCCGGTAAAAAAACTGGGGCTAATAATAATAGACGAAGAGCATGACGGTTCCTACAAGTCTGGCTCTGCACCCCGCTACCACGCGAGGCAGGTTGCCATGCACAGGGCTGCAAAGCTTGGCATTCCGCTTGTAATGGGATCCGCAACCCCTTCCGTAGAATCATGGAAGGCAATGGAAGACAAAACCATAATACGCCACACCCTTACCAAAAGGCTTGCAGGTGGAGCAATGCCAAGCATAAGAGCCGTAAACCTTAGCCTTGAACCTTCACAGGGGGGCTGCCTTTCCCGCGAGCTAGAAGAAGAAATCCGTTCAGCACTAGACCAAAAGCGGCAGACAATACTTTTTCTTAACAGGCGGGGCTTCACCCATTTTTTTAGGTGCAACAGCTGCGGTTTCGAGATGAAGTGCAAAAACTGTTCAGTCCCCCTCACCTACCACAAAACGGAAAACCGGCTCCGCTGCCACTACTGCGGATATTCAATCCAGCCGCCAGCCCAATGCCCGGAATGCGGTTCGCTGGACGTAGGCTACTCTGGCTTTGGAACAGAATTCATAGAGGCAGAAGTTAAGTCAAAGTTTCCATCTGCAAAAGTGATGAGGATAGACACGGATTCCCTAACAAAAAAAGGAGAGCTGCAGGAAAAGCTTAACCTATTCAAAAGCGGCGAATACGACATTCTCCTTGGAACCCAGATGATTGCAAAGGGCCTTAACTTTCCCCGCCTAAAGCTTGCAGGAGTCGTCCTTGCAGACACAGGGCTCCACATGCCGGACTTTAGGGCAGCAGAAAGAACCTTCGCACTAATCACCCAGGTTGCGGGGCGGGCAGGAAGATTCTTTCCCGACGGCAGGGTAATCGTGCAAAGCTACAGCCCGGACAGGGAACCAATTGCACTTGCGGTAAGCGCGCAGACGGAAGAATTTTACACAAGGGAGCTTCAGAACAGAGAGATACTCTGCTTTCCCCCATATTCAAGGCTGCTGCGCTTCGTATTCCGCTCGTCAGTATCGGAAGCCGCAAAAACAGCCGCAAACGGAGCCTACCACATCCTAAAGGCAAACATACAGAGCGGCGTAGACATACTTGGACCTGCAGAATGCCCCCTAAGCATGATAAGCCTAAACTACCGCCACCAGATAATCCTCCGCAGCAAGCAGATTGCCCCCATGCAAAAAATGGCGGAAGTCCTAGTCTACGGCTACAGCGCCCCCAAAAACGTTTACATAGAAGTAGACGTAGACCCGGTAAATTTGATGTAATAAAAAACATGGAGGTTCCCCAAATGAAAAAATCAATTGCCTTGCTCCTACTCTTTTTACTGATTTTTCTTTCGCCAACAGTCGCAGAAGACCTTGGTACGGTAACGGCAGACAAATACGGAAGTGGCATTTCTTTTAGACTCCCCTACAGAAATGCAAAGGGAAGAAGCAAATACTTTAACAAAGGAGTAAACTCGGCTCTAATTGTTGATAAAATTCTTGTAAACGGAAACCCTGTTATAACAGCACCAGATTATGCCGTATATTTTTGCCTAACAGATGAATACATAACGGAACGCATTCCTTCTTCACAAGAATTTGCATACATCTCAATGGGATGGCGGAAGGATCAAAATAAAAACTGGGTCTTCGCTTACAGAGGAGATTTGTTTGTTCTTGCCCCGGGAACACAGGCAACTGTTTTTTACAGGGTCATATACCCCTTCCCATTTGGAAACCCCGAAAAACTTTTGCAAAGGAGATTCAACAAAAAATATATCTCTCCTGTATATTCAGCAACCATTGTCTTGCCGGAAATAAAAACGGAGGAACAGAATGAATAAAACAACAATGAATTCCCTTACAACCTTTATTCCTATTCTGATAATTCCACTTGCCTGTATTTTTCTAGTATTCACCCCATATTTCAATACAAAGAAAATTGGTATAATCTTGGCATTAAGTGCTTTTCCGATCCAGGGGCTTTTCATAATATTGCGGAAAAATGTTTTTCTAAAACATTGGCTGGGTAAAAAAGAAAAAATATTTGACGGCCTCTTGTGGATAGCGGCAGGAAGCATAATTATTTTTTTATACTTGAACAAGCCTACATTCACAGGGACTTGGGAATCAACAACTTCTGATTTATATTATAGCAACATAACGATTCAAATACTTGATAACGACAAGGTTATCATGGCAAACCTTCCATGCGAAAATATAGAATTTATTTATAATGATAAAGTTATTGTAACAGGCCCACATTTTGACGCGGATAAAAAAGAAGGTACTTTTGATAGAAAAAATAAAACGATAACATACATTAATTTTTCCGAAACTGCAACTGGAAAAATAGTTTTTTCGCACCTCAAAAAAAATGAAGAAATGATAGATATATTATTTTCAGACGGGAGCAGTTGCTCCTTTATTAAGAAGAAATAAGGAAGCAAGCCATGCGTTTTAAATCAATAATTGCAATCACAATACTTGCCATATCTTTTGCCTCATGTTCAGCCGGAAAAATACGGATGGTAGGAACAAATTATGAATTCAGAAAGGATTATTTTTCCATAGAAATTGTTTACGAAAATCAAACAGACAAAGTTCTGATTTTTCCCTATGCATATTTTGCAAGTTCCTTCCATCCAATTTACGAAGAAAAAAGTGCAATTGTTATTGATGAATGCAATGCAAATTTTAAAAATCTTGAAGAAATGGTAAACATGCAGTTAAAAGAAACACCCATAAATAAAAATGACAATATGTCCTATTTGAATCTTCTTGCCGTTCAGCCGGGGCACAGATTCATTTACAGCAACACAATTCCCTATTCTAAGTTTCCAAAACAGAAAATTCTGGACAAAGGACAGATTAAAATACAGCTGGATTTTGGAATGGCAAACAAAATAGAATATGATAGCTTTGGAAAAATTATTGCAAGCGGTCCTGTAAAAAAACATACAGAAACAATAAAGCTGATCGGAGAATCACGGAATGATCTTGGCGAACTTCCTACCCCCATGCTGTTTCCCTTTTGCAATTTGGAAGACTGCGTTTATTTTGAAGAAATCAAGGAGCCTTTTATAAAACATGATTAGTTTGAACAAGGTAGGAGTAAAATGATTAAAACAAAAAAAGGCCTACGCCGCCGTGGAGCCCCTTTAGTAGCGGCCATAGGACGCTATGAGCGTGAGCGAAGGGCGCAAGGGCGGTGACGAAGGGCATGAAAGCCGATTTTAGATGATGAGTGAATGGTAGAGCCGGAAAAAGGTTCCGTCCAGAAAAATACCATCCTACACATGCCGCCTTACACCGTCAAATTTTACCTGCCACAAAAAAAGTCCGTCGGGGGGAGCCGTTACGCCAGCAAGCTTTCTGTCGTGGGCGTTGAGGATTTTTGCAAAGTCTTCTTTTGTGCCGCCCTTCTGCTCAAGGCCAATCAGGGTTCCGGTAATGCTTCGAACCATTTTCCACAAAAAGGCATTTGCTTCTATTTCAAAAACGAGGAGGTCTCCTTGCTTAAAAAAGCGGGCACTATCTATGTAGCGGAAGGTGGAAAGGCTCTGGTCCCCGGCAGAGGCAAAGGATGCGCAGTCAAGCTCTCCGTGCAAGAGCGAGCACATTTGGTTCAGCGTGTCAAGGTTTGGAAGGTTTGGTATTGACCACACGTAGCGGCTGTCGCGGGCAAGGGGAACTTTTTGCGGCAGGATAAAATACCTGTAGACCCGGCTTGTTGCGTTAAAGCGGGAGTTGAATTCCGGGTCAACTTTCTTTGCGTCCATGATGCGTATGTCCCGTGGCAGGATTGAATTAAGGGCACGGATATAGTTTTTTTCAGGAACAGAATCAACCGGCGAAATAAAATTTGCAGCCTGTCCCGCCGCATGAACACCGCTGTCTGTTCTGCCTGAACCGTACAGGGGAATCTTTGCCTTTAGCATTTTTTGCAGGGCAAGTTCAATCTCTCCCTGAACGGTGCGCACGCAGTTTTCCCCTTCAGGACCGTTCTGCCGCTGCCAGCCGCAGAAATCGGTGCCGTCGTAGGAAATGGTAAGCAGAATGTTTGTCATTCAGAACTTAACCTTGGTCAGAGAATACGTTGCTGGAGGTTAGCTCTGCCGAAATTTTGTCGTACAGGTCTTTTGCTGTGTCAAGAAGTGGTCCCGGTTTTGCCTTGCTGGACTTACCAAGACCAAAGATTCTTGCAATGGCACGCTTGTATTCGTCAAGTTTTTTAAGGCGAAGCTCTCCGTCCTGCCTCTGGCCGTAGCGGTATTCCAGAAGTCCGCAGAGGTATATTACTCCGTCGTAGCCGTAGTTTTTGTCCATGTCCGGGCCAAAGTTAACGATGGGCTCAATGGATTCAATGCGGCCTGTTTCGTTTATGAGCGTCTGCTGGTAGAAGAAAAGGGCCTTTCTGTAGAAGACCTGCGAGATGTAGTCATAGTTGTGGTCGGGGCATGCCTTGTCCAAGTCCTTGCAAAGCCATGCCAGGCGGATAGAAATCATTGCCCTCTTGAAAGTTGGGGCATAGGCAATGTCCACTTTTTCGTAGCAGAGGAGTGCCAGGTAGTACATGGCGATTCCATCGTAAAGGCTACGCACGTCGCGCAGGTTGTAGTAAGGGAATATTGTTTCCACTTCCTGCTTGCGGTGTTCCTCGTCCTCTTCTATGCGGGCAAGGCTGTCTGCATCCTTTATGTCCACAAAGTCCTTCCAGAAAAAGGCGGTGTGGCACTTGGGGCAGCAACCGATGTCATAAATCAGGGGATAAACGCGTCCAAACCTTTTGGAAGGCTCAAAGTTGCGGTGAAGTTCCTCCGTAAGATTTCCTGCTATCATACGGCCACCACCCTTGTGCATGACTTCCTGGTTAAAGGGCTTCTTGCACACGGGACACCTTACCTGCTCTTTTGCCCAATAAGTAATGGCTGGCTTTTTTTCCGAATCGCTTTCATTCGAACCTGGAGTTCTACGTATCATTTTTAACCTCGCTCTATGACAACATACGCAAGGGCATATTCCTTTTCATGACTCAAAGAAACATGAACCCTGCATCCTGCCCCGCAATATTTTATAAGCTGTTCCTCGGCCTTACCGGTAACACGGAGGACAGGCTTGTCTTCGTCATCTTTTTCTATATAAATATCGGTAAGACAAAATCCTTTTAAACCCGTACCCAGCGCTTTTGAAAAAGATTCTTTTGCGGCAAAGCGAACCGCATAGTATTCGCACCGCCTCTGGAGGGATGCTGTCTTGCTGGAAAGCATCTCCTTTTCGTTAAAGAAGCGGCACAAGAGGGATTCGTCCCTTACCCACCGCTCAAAGCGCGAAACCTTTGCAATGTCGCAGCCTATGCCAAAAATCACTGGTCATGCACCTCCGGTTCCGCCAAGTCCACAGGCCCTGCTTCCGGCAAAACCGGTTCTGGAATGGTGCGTCTGGCTACGGTTATCCGAATCCTTGTCTTTGACTGGCTGTCTATCTCCAGCCCCTGGGGAACAACCACATAGACTGGAACCTCAAAAGTGCCCTCTTCCCTTATGGCTGAACAGTCCGCCTCCACTCTAAAGACCGAAGCATCGGAATTTTCAACCTGAAGCATCTGTCCCTTTAACCTAATATCGGTAGTTTGCGCGGAAGTTGTTATTTCAAAAGCGCTGTCCAGATTCCTGTACTCAATAGGAACTCCCGGGAAATCCTTGGTAAGGGGAGACGGCTCTGTAACGACCGTAACCTCGTACTGGGTCTCTGCGTCTATCTTTACAAGGGAATTCTCGTATGAAAGGGCTGTTTCCTGCACGCTGTTCCTTGTAATGCCCTGTATGTCTATTTTTTCTGTCTGAACAAAGGATATTCCATCTACTATGGACTTGGGGCCTGTAATCTTTACGTAAGGCGGTGCCACGGACACGGACTCCACCTGGTAACCGCGGGCCGGAGTTCCTGCAAGGGTTGCCTCTACGGGGACATACCTGAATATGCGCTCTTCCACGGTAAGCGAAACTTTTTCCCTTCCAAGCTTTATTTCCAAAGGCTCCATAAGCACAAGGCGGCCAGACGGCTTTACAAAGATGGGAAAATCGTATGTTCCCCCCGCCACCTGGGATGTTATGTCAACATAGGCTTCCAAATCATTTTCTGAAACCTCAAGAAGCTGGGAACTTTTTCCACGCACGGTCACTTTTACGGCTGAAACCGGTGATTTTGACTCTACCAGGGTAAGGTTTCCGGTCTGGACAATCTTTAGCGGCACTACAAAGTCCTTTTCGGAAAGCTGCGATGACAGGTACATTATGTAGATGAGCAGCGCAAGAAGGAGGCTAGCGATTTTTGCAATCCAATTATTAAACAGTCTTTCAAGAAACTTTGTACTCATCCAGTGTATCCTTCCGCTTTGTTTCTTTTGAAGTGTCCAAAAGCTCTTCCAGCTTGCGGGTTAGCTCTGCAACAGAAAGTCCGTAGTGCAACTCTCCGTCATAGGCAAGGCTTACCGCTCCTGTCTCTTCGCTTACAACCATTACAACGCAGTCACCCTGCTCACTCATACCAAGGGCCGCACGGTGGCGCGTTCCGAAGGTCTTTTTTATGTCGTACTGCTCACTCAGCGGCAAAAAGCAGCCGGCGGCAAGTATTTTTCCGTTCTGCACAAAGCATGCCGCATCGTGAAGAGGTGTGTCGTGGTCAAAAATAGTAAGGAGTAGGCTTGCAGACACGTCTGCGTTTAGCATTACGCCCGTGTTGATTATGTTGTCGTGCTTGGTGGTGCGGAGGAACACAACCAGCATTCCCCTTTTCATCTCGGAAAGTTTTTCCGCAGCCTGTATTACAGCGTCAACTGATGTATGACGGGACTTTGAGCCAAAGGTAAGCCATTCAGCCTGCCCCAGCTTGAGCATAATCTTTCTTATTTCCGGCTGGAAGACAATCGCAAATCCTACTGCAAGGACTGGAACTATCTTTAGGAATATCCACTGAAGGGTCTTAAGGTTAAGGATCCAAACAACGAAGCATGCCATTGCAACAATAAGAGCCGCCTTGAACAGCTGAACGGTGTTTGTCTTTACAATCATTTCGTAAGATTTGTAAAGCAAAAAGGCTAGAATCAGCACGTCAAGAACCGGACTTATGTAAGAATTGTAAACGGTTCTCAAAAGATCCAAACTGGTCACGCCCTTTCCTCCTTTATGTACTTATACTATCCATTATGCTGAATTGACGCGTTTTGTACAAGGCTAAAAGCCGCCTCTGCAATTTTTGATGAAGAAAGTCCCGCTTCGTCCAAGAGCTGGTCCCTGGTGCCGCATCCAAAGAACCTGTCAGGGAAGGCAAGAACCTTTGTCCTGCATACAGAACTTTCCCTCTTGCGGTGGACAAGCCCTTCAAGGTAGCATGAAAAGCTTCCCGCCATCATTCCGTCTTCCACAAAGACTATGCTGTTGAAGGGCTTGGCTGAATCCAAGAAATACAGCTCGTCAAAGGGCTTTATGAATCTTAGTATGAATATTGCGCATTCAGTCCCCTTAAGCAAAAGGGAACGGGCCGCAGTAAGAGTTTCCGCATACATGCTTCCGGTGCAGACAAAAAGCACCTTATCCCTGTTGGAAAGAGCCCCTTTGGAGAGCGAAGAATCCAAGCCAGCACCCTCCATTTCGTCTCTAAGCCTTGCGCTAAGAGCAGGGGCAAATTCATCGGAATCAATAAAAAGCCCACGTCCCTCTTCCACAGGTTTTGAAAATGAAGGAATCTCGGAAGGACAGGACATTTTTGGCCACCTTATTGAAACAGGCATCTTTGTTCCGTAAACGGCCCAGTCAAGGCAGAGTCCAAGATCCGCCGCACTTGAAACAGTCATAATCACAAGGTTTGGAACAGTACGGAAAAGGGCAATGTCAAAGATTCCCTGGTGGGTCTCGCCGTCTGCAGGAACAGCTCCAGCCCTGTCCAGCGCCAGGATGACGTGCCTCTTTTGCATGGCAACGTCTTCTATAATCTGGTCAACGGAACGCTGCATAAAGGTAGAATAGATTGCCGCTACGGGAACCATTCCACCCGCCGCAAGACCACCCGCAAAGGTAACAGCGTGTTCCTCCGCAATTCCCACGTCAAAGAAGCGGTTCTTAAAGTGCCTAGAGAAGGAGTCAAGCCCTGTTCCCTTGGACATGGCCGCCGTAACAGCCGCAATGCGTTCGTCCTTTTTTGCCATTTCCACAATCTTGTGGCTAAAGGCCTCCGTAAAGCTAAGCGTATCGTATTTTTCCACAACGCCGTCGCTTATGTTGAAGGGGCCAACACCGTGGAAGGTTGCCGGGTCATTTTCTGCAGGACTGTATCCCCTTCCCTTTTTCGTAACCACATGAATCACTACCGGGCGAGGAATCCTCTGGACGCGTCTGAAGGTGTCCTCAAGAACCTTTATGTTGTGACCGTCAAGCGGGCCCACGTACTCAAAGCCAAGGTCAACAAAGAAATTGTTGGAAAAGAAAAGTCCCTTAAGGCCCCTCTTTAGCCTGTAGACAAATTTTCCTATGTGGCGGTTCACGTAGGGAATGTCGTCTATAAGGCGGTCAATCTTGTGCCTAAGGTTGTGGTAGGAAGCCGTTGTGGTAAGGCTCGAAAGGTAGCGTGAAATGGAGCCTGTGTTGCGGCTTATGGACATCTTGTTGTCGTTCACAATGACGATAAGGTTCTGGGCAAGCTGCCCCGCATGGCTAAGCGCCTCGTATGCCATTCCACCGGTAAGCGCTCCGTCGCCAATTACAGCCACAACCTTGTCCTTGCGGCCCCTTATCTTCCAGGCGGCAAGAAGCCCCAGGGCAGAAGAGATGGAAGAAGATGCGTGTCCTGCGTCAAAATAGTCGTGCTCGCTTTCCTGAATGCGGGTAAAACCAGATATTCCGTCCTTGGTCCTTATTGTGGGGAACTGATCGTAGCGTCCGGTCAAAAGCTTATGGGGATAACCCTGGTGGCTAACGTCCCAGACAATGGCGTCATGGGGGCTGTCAAAGACACGGTGCAAGGCTATGGTAAGCTCTACAACACCCAGGTTGCTTGCCAAGTGCCCTCCATTCTTTCCGACAACCTTAATGATTTTACTGCGGATTTCCTCTGCAAGGGAAGAGAGTTTCTTTTCTGGAATTTTTTTTAGGTCTTGCGGTGAATGTATATTCTGCAGCATTTTTCCCCATGTAGAATAAAATGACGAATTAAAAAAAAAGCCGGGAAAAAACCCGGCCACAGTCCGTGCGTATAAAAACAACAACACACGAAAAAAAAGACCGCAGTAAGTCTTGCAAACAACCGCGGCCTTTCTGGCAAATGTTCAAATAATAGTCGCTTAGGGCAATTACTTGCTCTTATGCCGATTCCGTCTAAGCTTCTTCTTACGCTTATGTGTCGCTATCTTTGCGCGCTTTCTTTTCTTTCCACAAGGCACGATAGAACTCCTTCATAAAAT
>JAFXWC010000057.1 GCA_017534445.1 Treponema sp. | reverse complement strand
GCCATACCCGCTCCCATCCCGAACACGGAAGTCAAGCCCCACAGCGCCGATGATAGTGGCCCTGCGCCGCGAAAGTAGGAGGCCGCCGGCTTTTTTATTTTATATATAGAAAGCTTGGCATCGGAGAGAATTGATGCTTAAAAGGGCTTGTTAAGTAAGCCCTTGCAGTGAGTTTGAAATATATATAGAAACTTGATTGTTTCTGCAAATTATACGGTATTTTATGCCGGTGACCATGGCGTGGGTGCCATACCCGTTCCCATCCCGAACACGGAAGTCAAGCCCCACAGCGCCGATGATAGTGGCTTTGCGCTGCGAAAGTAGGAGGTCGCCGGCTTTTTTATTTTAAATGCACAATGTACAAGTTGGAATTAAGCGGTATGGAGTAGGGGCCAAATGTTCCTTTGCTTCTGCCGCTTTTTTATTCGCGCGGAAGGGATTCATGCCACGTGGCTTACTTAGGGGTGCATTGATTGCTGTGTGTTTTTGTTTGGACGCAAAAAAAAAACGGTGCCGCTTTGTTAGCAGCACCGCATACAAGCAATTTAGAGGAAGAAATTAGGAGAGCTTGAACTTGTTTATGTTCTTGGAAAGCTCTTCCATGTCCTTTGTGTTGTGGATTGAGGCAGCATTTACAGCTTTTACGGAAGAAAGGATTTCGTCCGTGCCGTTTGCCATCTGAATCATTGAGTTGTCGATTTCTGCGCTGTTTTTACCCAGCTTTTCCATTTCAACAACGATTTGCTTACCGGAGTTGAGCATTTCCTTCGCACCGTCACGTACTGTGATTGTGCTCTCGTTGATGCTTTCCATTGCTTCAAGAACCTGTGTAGAACCGGCGCTTTGTTCGTTCATTGCGCTCATAACAACCTGTTCCTGGTCCTTTACTGTCTGTGTAAGGGTAAAGATGTCTGCGAACTGCTTCTGCAAAATCTTGATACTTGAAGAAACGCCCTTAATGACTTCGCTAAGGCTCTGCAAGCTTCCTGTGATGTTCTTACCCTGGTTGTTACTCTGTTCAGCAAGCTTACGGATTTCGTCTGCAACAACGGCAAAACCCTTACCGGCTTCACCAGCGTGGGCTGCTTCGATTGCGGCGTTCATAGCGAGGAGGTTGGTCTGCTCAGCGATGTTCTGGATGATGTTAGAAGCATCCATAAGACCTGTTGATTCGCGTACGATTTTGTCGGACATTGTTGCGGTGTTTTCTACGTTCTTCTGACCGATGTTTGACGCGTTAAAGAGCTGCGTTACCGCTTCCTGGTTCTTGCCAAGGATTGTGGACACGCTCTGTATGTTTGCAACCATCTGGCGTACTGCGGCTGAACTTTCTTCTACCGCGGCTGACTGCTGGGAAACCTGCTCGTTAAGGCTTTCGATTTCCTTCATCATGTTCTTTACAACGTAAGTGTTGTTTTCTGACGTTTTGGCCTGCTGGGTAGCCATATCCTTTACGGAGTTGATGTTTGTTACAATCTGCTCTACGCTGTTTGACGTGCGGGACATGCTGGAGTTGAGGTTGTTGGCGGTTCTTGTAGAGTTTCCGATGTTTTCCTGTACACCGTTGAGCAAATCCTTTGTCTGCATGTAGAAGGCGTTAAGGTGGTTTACAAGAAGGCCGAATTCATCGCGGCTGATTACCGGAATCTTTTCTACTGTATAGTCACCGTTTTCAAGGCTTCCGCTGAAGGAGCTTACGTGGTCAAGGCGTTCAACGAGACCCTTTGCAATCATTACGAAGTCCAGGATAACGACTACGAAGCTAAAGATAGCTATTGGGAGCTGGGTGGTAAAGAAGAGCTTCTTGATGCCCAGTTCTGCGTTTCCCTTCATGAAAATTGGTGAGAATTCAAGGAGCAGGGTACCTAGAATACCAAAGCCTGCGACAAGAACGTTGCGGCTCATGATTGTGAACTTTAGGTCCTGCACTCCGAAGGGGAGGAATGAAAGCCAGTGTTCCCAAGCTTCGATCCATTTGATGTAGAACAAAAGGGAGAAGAGGAAGACCGTTCCTGTGTAAAGGCAGAGGAAGGCAATTGTCTCGTAAGAATCTATGCCGTGTGAGCGGGCGGAAATTCCAAGGAGGATTGGGTAAACTGCACAGCCGGTAAAGAGAATGCCGATCAGGAGTGTCGGAATCTTGTTGATGGCGGCATTTGCCTCGTGGATTGAATCCTGTGAACCGTCGTACTGGTTGACCTTGCTGATTGTGCGCTTCATAATGATGAAGAAGGATGAAAAATAAACAATGTCATACAGAAGGACAAAGGGTGAAAGGTGCAAAAGGAAATAGTTTCCGAAGGTAAAGGTTTTGTTATAGGCACCGTATATCGTGGAACAGATAAGTGGGAAGATAATTATGAGCCAGTAGAGCACTAGCACATTTGTTGGCAACTCAGGTACCGTGATTTTGTCAGATTTTGTACTCATTGGTAAAAACACTCCTGCTTTTTTTTATCTCAAAGCGTATCATTTTATCATCTGCAAAAAAAGCCGGGAAAATGGACTTTTATAGACAGTTAATATGAATTTATCACACAAAACAACAGTTGTCAACTTTTGAACATGGAAATCAGGTTTGTGCTTCACTACCGGGAAAAATTGTCTGAAACGCCTCAGTTGCGCGTATACGGTTGTTTTGCTTGTGGAAAGGGTGCTTGATAAAGAGACTACGCCCGATTGGAAGGGTGGCGTAGCCAGACCGCCGTAGGCGGGCCGGAGCGATAGCGCAGCCCTGGAAAGCGGGTATAAATTGCATCCCTGCAATTTATACCCGTGAGTTTTCTTCGAAAACTCACCCATGTAACCGCAAAGACATGACGCGCCCTCCATGGCGCTGCTTTATTGGCATTGGTATAAATTGCAGGGATCTGACCGGACACGGAGTGCCGGGCACAGTTTTAGGCCAGGCATACCGTCCGTATTATTAGAAGAAAGAATCAGACCTTGAACTGGTCAAGCTGGGTTCCTATGTTGTTGATAGATTCGTCCATCTGCTTGGAGAGGGCGGAAAGTTTTTCTCCTGTTTGGGTAATCGTCATGGCACCGGTAGACATGTCGTCCATTCCGTGCTGGAGGTCCTTTGCGGCGCTCTTGAGTTTGGCGATTTCGCTTAGGATGGCATTGTTTCCGTTTTCCATTTCTGCGGATGCGCTCTTTACTTCGTTTGAGTTGTCGTTAAGGATGCCGAGCGATTCGTTGATCTGCCTTGAACCGTTTTTCTGTTCCTGCATTGCGCCGGTGATTTGGTCTACCAGAAGGTGGGTGGAGGAGATGTCCTGTGAGAGTGAGTTGAGCATGTCGCGGGATTCCTGGGATACGGTTACGATTTCTGTAACTGCGCTCTGGATGTTCTGCAGCTGGTTACCGATTGTCTTTGACTGTGATGAAGAGTTTTCTGAAAGCTTACGGATTTCGTCTGCAACAACGCTAAAGCCTTTACCTGCTTCGCCTGCGTGGGCAGCTTCGATGGCGGCGTTCATGGCGAGGAGGTTCGTCTGTTCAGCTATGGAAGAGATGATTTTGTTTGCATCCTGAAGCATAAGGGACTGTTCCTGAATCTTAAGGATTCTGTTGTTTACGTCTTCCTGCTTCTTTACACCGTTCTGGGTTTTGTCCTGAAGTCCTGCGAATGACTTTGAAAGGTGGGTTACGGATGAGTTTACGCTTTCTATGTTGCCAACCATCTGGGCTACCGCTGCGGAAGCCTGGCTTACGCTGTTTGACTGGGTGTTAATCATTGAGCCAAGGGAGTTGATGTTGGTGCTTATTTCGCTTACGGTTCCTGCTGTTCCTTCTACGCTGCCTGTCTGGGCTGTGATGCTCTGACCCATGTTGCTGATGATTTGGCTTATCTGGGAGATGGCGTTGGTTGTGTCCTGGGTACAAGACTTTAGGTTGCGTCCTGTGTTGTCCAGTTCGTTCCTTGCGTTTTTAACTTCGCCTACGATTTCCTGCAATTTTCTGATGAAGCCGTTTACGCTGTCTACAACTTCGTCAAAAATCTTGAAGAGTGAGCGGGCCGGCTTTTTGATTCTCTTTGTAAGGTCTGCGTTGCCTGACGAAAGCTCGTCGATTGCGTCTTTTAGAACCCTCATCTGGGTGATTATGTTTACGATTGCGAGTGAGAGCGCAACGATTACCGCTATTACAAGCAATGCCCTGATGAGGGAGCCGTATGCATTCTTGAAGAATTCTGCCTGGGTATAGGGGACGAAAAGAACCATGTGCCAGTTTACGAGGGTGATAGGGGCAAGAACGTAGTTTCCTTCCAGGCGGGTCTGGCTTATGCATTCCTTTGGAACGTTGTCGAAGTCTTTTAGGGATGGGAGCCTGTCTGTTATCTTGATTTTGTCCTTAAGGATTGATTCGTCGGCTGCACCTGTTATTTCCAGCTGGTCGTTGTAGAGGTACATCTCTATGTTTTCGTCTAGGCCTGCGTACATTGTGCGGATGAAGTCTGTAAGGGGAACTCCTGTTCCTACTATACCGATCGGCTCGTGGTTCTTGTCGCGGACTACTGCGTTGAGCCAGAGCATTGTTGTTCCAAGGTTGGGGTTGTAGTTGATGTTGAAGTTATATTCTTCTGTCTGGTACATGGTCATGTTGAACCAGTATTCGTTGGGGTCGTTGGGGTCTACAACGTAGGAGAATTTCATTCCGCTCCAGAATTCCATGTTTTTCTTGGAAATCCAGAAGACGCTTTTGCTTAGGAAGGAGTCGGAATAGGCCTCAAAGTCTTTGAATGCGCTCTTGCGTATTTCTTCGTCGTCGGGGTTCTGCATGAATTCCACGATGGAAGGTGACTTCATCATCTGCCTTACGAGAACCAGCTGGCTGTTCATGCTTGCGTTGAATTCCAGGGTTTTGATTTCTACGTGCCTTTTCATTAAGGTGTCTTCTGTGCGGACAAAGTTTCTTTTGGCCTGTATGTTTACGAAGACCAATACCACGGCAATTGCCGCAATTGTGCCAAAGATGACGTAGATGACTTTTGAATTCTTTTTCTTCATGTTCTGCTCCATTGTAAAATTTACTACTTTTTTACATGGCATCAACAAGAGTTGCGCATAACATTGAGGCATGGAGGTCTTTTTGTGCCATGGAGCGCCGGGTTTTTAGCCCTACGCACGAATAAACCGAATCTCCCAAAATTATTTTATAGTCCAAAATGTGAATTTTCAAGAAAATTATAAGAAAATTAGTTTTTTTTTCCGAAATTTTATGGAATTTTTATTTTTGGATTTGAGAATTAAGTTTAATTAAATAAACTTTAGTAAAATTTAAGGTTCGGGGTGGAGGGGACAGCTTTTACGCGGCCCTTCGAGAGCCTCAGGGACCGGGCAGGAGGCAAATTAATGCGCGGCAGGGATTGGGGCAAGCAAGCTTGCCCTTGGAGTTTTCTTCGAAAACTCCCGGTATGAATGTTATTGGAACCGACTGAAGAAGGCATATTAATGCACGGCAGGGATTGGAGGGGCGGGCGTAAGCCCGTTCCGGCGGGAGTGCGCAGCGCGACCAGAGGAATGGAGCCGAAAGGCGGAACCCCGGAAAGCGCCTCAAAAATGGCCTCCTTGCCATTTTTGAGGCCGGGTTTTCTGGCGAA
The DNA here is from genome assembly GCA_017534445.1 of Treponema sp. GTDB lineage: Bacteria > Spirochaetota > Spirochaetia > Treponematales > Treponemataceae > Treponema_D. The sequence continues at coordinate 28,903 of JAFXWC010000057.1, read as the reverse complement.
AACCCGCAAGTTTATCCGCGAACATTTGACGCGCCCTCCATGGCGCTATCTGTTTGCAGAGAAAAATGGCAAATGTTCTTTTGGGACGCTTGTGTTTTGCAGGAAAAAGCGCCGCAAAAAGAAAAAGAAGCTAGAGCTGGGAAAGGGCACCTGCTATGCTGTAGGCACGGTCGCCGAACTTTTCTATCTGGCGCACGAGGTCTATGTACAAAAGCTCGGTCTTTACGTCTGCACCTGCTTCAAGCTTCTTGCGGGCAACTTTCTTTAGGTTGTGGCGGAATACGTCTATCTGGCTTTCTATTTCCTTTGCAATGAGGAGCTTGTCGTGGTCGAGGTGCTTGTTTATGTTGTCGCGGATAAAGTACATAATCTGGCGGGCAAGGTCCAGGTAGGGGTCCAGCCTGTCCATGTCTTCCTGGGCGAAGGTCATGTTCTTTTTGACTGACTTCTGCAAAAGTAGGGCAACGTTGTAGCAGTCGTCGGTCATTTCCTCAAGGTCGTCAACTATTAGCTGCATTATGCTTAGGCTGTCCTTCTGCTGCAGGCTTAGCGGAAGGCGGGAACAGTTGATGATGTATTTTGTTAGCTGCTCCTTCATCTGGTCCGCAAAGTCTTCCTGGTCGGTAAGCTCTTCCATGTGGTTTGCAATGAAGGCTTCGCTCCTGTCCTTGAATCCTGCCGCAACACCTTCGAACATCCTTGTTACAAGAAGGGTCATGTCCTGTATTTCTTTTTCTGCGCGGATTATGTAAGATGCTGCGTTTTCCTTTCCGCCTGTCTCGCTGAATTCCAGGGTGTAGGTCTTTGGTGCAAGGCCTTCCTTGTTGTCTTTTATGAGGGCTGTGGCAAGGGCTGCAATCTGTCTGGTGAAGGGGAGGCAGAGAATAGATGTTATTGTCTTTAGAACCGTGTGGAGGGTTGCTATGTGCCAGGTGATTTTTTCTGTTGGGCTTCCGGGAACCAGGTGGTCAATCAGGTTCAGGAGGGGGGTAAAGAATATGCAGGCAAGCACTACCGTTGCAATGTTAAAGAGTACGTGAATTAGGGCCGTGCGCTTGGCGTTTGCGCTGGAATTCATTGCGGCCATGATTGCATCTATTGTAGAGCCTATGTTGCTTCCTATTACCAGAGCTGCGGCAAATTCCCAGTTTACCAGGTGGTTGTAAGCCATAGTGATTACGATTGCGCTTTCTGCAGAAGAGGAGTGGATTAGGGCTGTGATTATTATGCCCACCACAACTCCTATTAGGACGGAAAGAGCGCCCATGTCGCCAAACTGGGTCAAGAAGTTGAGCGTTCCTTTTTCCGGGCTGATTGTGGAAGAAAGCCAGCTTAGGCCAATGAAGAGCATTCCAAAGCCCATGATTGCCTGGCCGAGAGGTCCCTTGTTTACTTTTTTGGATGAATAGAAGAAGTAACCCAAACCAAAGATTGGAATTGCAAAGGCCGCTATGCTAAAGCTGAAGCCAAAGAGTACTACTATCCATGCCGTTATGGTAGTTCCTATGTTTGCACCCAGCGTTACCCCTACGGACTGCTGCAGGGTCATAAGGCCTGCGTTTACGAATGAAACTTCCATGGCTGTGGTTGCACCGGATGACTGTATTATAATGGTAAGAAGGAAGCCTGTGATAAAGCTTGTGAAGCGGTTTCCTGTCATGAATCCAAGGGCCTTCTGCAAACCGGCGCCTGCACTTTTCTGAATACCGTCGCTCATCATTTTCATGCCGTAAAGCAGGAAAGCAAGGCTGCCCAATAATTGTAAAATTGTTCCTAGGAGTTCCATGCTTGCATTATATACGGAAGTGGGGATAAAAATCAATTGTCAATTTGGCTGCACGGAAATCAGTTTTGTGCTTCACTACCGGGAAAAATTGTCTGAAAACCCGTGACGCATAGGCATGGACGGTCGGATTAGATAAAAAATAATCTGGTAGAGCAGGAAAAGCCTACGTCCAAGAGGGCGATTTTATCTTGACATTTTGGCCAAAAGTGTCAATAATAGGGTGATTTTTGGCCCGCCTGTAATATTGAATTTTCTTTGCTGTCTTTCTACTTTGGGCTTTGGAGGATATAGATGAATTTATTGGGAAGATTTACGGACTGCAATCTTGACGCAGACTACGACGAAGTAAAAAAGAATTTTTCGCTAAAAATACCTGCAAACTTTAACTTTTCTTATGATGTAATAGATGTTTATGCCAAGGAAGAGCCTAACAAGCAGGCCATGGTATGGTGCGATGACGAGGGTGGGGAAAAATTTTTTTCCTTTAAGGACATTTCCGACATGTCAAAGAAAACCGCCAACTTTTTTGTTCAGCAGGGAATTAAGAAAGGTGACAGGGTAATGCTTTTCCTTCGCCGCCGCTACGAGTTCTGGTGGATTGTTCCAGCCCTGCACAGGATTGGCGCAATTGTAATTCCTGCTACGACCCAGCTTTTAAAGCACGACATTGTTTACCGCAACAACGCCGCAGACATAAAGATGATTGTTGCCCTGGACAATAAACAGATAGAAGAAGAGGTGGAGGCTGCCCTGCCAGAGTCTCCAACCGTAGAAAAACTGGTTACTGTTTCTGGCCCAAGGGAAGGCTGGGTGGATTTTCATGCAGAACTGGAAAAGCAGTCTGCGGAATTTGACCGTCCTACAGGGGATGCTGCCACCTGCAACGAAGACCCAATGCTCATTTACTTTACGAGCGGAACTTCCGGCTACCCAAAGATGGTTGCCCACAACTTTTTGTATCCGCTTGGACACATCATTACTGCAAAGTATTGGCAGCGCGTTATAGACGGAGGCCTTCACTGCAGTGTTGCGGAGACAGGCTGGGGAAAGGCTGTCTGGGGAAAGCTCTACGGCCAGTGGATTTCCGGTTCTTCGGTCTTTGTTTATGACCTTCTGGGCTTTACTCCAAACCTCTTCTTTTCCAAGATTGCAAAGTACAAGGTTACAACCCTTTGCGCACCGCCTTCTGCATACCGCTTCCTTATAAGGCAGGATCTGTCCAAGTACGACCTTTCAAACCTCACTTATTTTGTTACGGCAGGAGAGGCTCTTAACGATGAAGTCTTTAAGAAATTCCTTGAAAAAACAGGCCACGAGATGAGGGAAGGTTACGGTCAGACGGAAACAACCCTTGTGGCAGGAACCTTCCCCGGCATGAAGGTAAAGCCAGGTTCTATGGGTAAGGCTGCCCCTGGATTTGACCTTGAGATTGTGGACGAAAACGGCAAGCGCTGCGCTCCAAACGTTACCGGCAACATGATAATCCATCTGGACAAGGGTAAGCCACTGGGACTTTTTGGCTGCTACTACAAGAACGAGCCGCTTACCAAAGAGGCCTTGGGTGGCAGCGTTTACAACACAGGAGACCTTGCCTACTACGATGAAGACGGCTACATCTGGTTTGTTGGCAGACAGGATGACGTTATTAAGAGTACCGGCTACAGGATAAGCCCCTTTGAAGTAGAAAGCGTTTTGATGCGCTTCCCCGGAGTGCTTGAGTGTGCCGTTACTGGCGTTGCAGACAAGAGCCGCGGACAGATTGTAAAGGCTACGATTGTTCTTACCGAGGAATACAAGAACCGCAAGGATGGCCTTGAAAAAGAGATTATGACTTATGCAAGGTCAAATCTTGCCACCTACAAGATTCCCCGCCTTATAGAATTTGTGGACGAGCTTCCAAAGACTATAAGCGGAAAAATCCGCCGTGTGGAAATCCGCCAGAAGGACCAAAAGTAAATAAGGAGAAATGAAATGAAAAAATTTATTTTTATACTGGCTTTTATTGTAGCTTCAGCCTGTGCTTTTGCAAGTCCAGCAACTGATGCCGTAAGAACATTCTTTGCAAAGGGTGGCTGCCTTGCTATAGACATGCAGCTGCTTGCCGACAAAAAAGAATCCGTAACAGTCTCTGCTTCAATTCCAAAAGAAAAAATCTACATGATTTATGTTGCAAATGGAAAAGCCGAGGGTAAGGACTATGATTCCATAATTTGCATTGTAGAAGGAAAGAAAATGCTCTTCCCGATGAAATATGTAAAAAGCCTTTCAAATGATGAACTTGGAAACATTGTAATTAAGCTTGTTACGCTCGATGAAAAGACAGTTGAAAATGCAGAAGGTGATTTTGGCAGAACCTTGGATGCCCTGCTGTCAGATCTTTTTTAGCGTTTAGGACGAGAAAGCGGTAGTCATGGATAAGAATGTTGTAAAAATTGCAAGCCTTGTCTTTTTGGCAGTTGCCGCTTTTCTTGCCTACTATGCAGAAGTCCTGATTCATGGCTGGGAAGGCTTGTTGTGGGTATGGAACTTCTATTGGACTTTATTGCTCGTGCCCCTTGCCTTTTGCGCCTGGATAAAGCTTTGTTTTGTTAAGGAAATAAAACTAAAGGCTTTGCTCAAATTCCTTGTGTCATATTTTATAACCTTTATAGCAATCCTTGTGCTGCTGAACGTTGTTTATAATATGCGGTTTGTAGCCTATTATGTTTTCTGTAATACAGGAGTAATGCTCAATGCATTCCTTGCTGTCTGCGTCCTTGCTGTGGCCATATTGCTGATTTTTGCGATACTTTTTCTTGAAAACGTAAAATTGCAGTCAATATTGAATTTTAAGCTTAAGGACAAAGAAATGGTCGTATTGTTTTTTATGCCGCTGTATATTTTTCTTACGGCGGAAGTATTCATGATTCTGCTCTTTTGCCTAGGGGTATTTCCAAAGATGCAGGCGGCAGATTTACTTGATTCAATATTTATTTTTAAAACTGGTACGGTTATCTTTAGTTCTGTTATGTTTGAAGGTTTATATATCATGTATAAAAAATCTTTGTCAGCAAAGCTTAGGGTGGAGAAATGAAAAGACCGCTTTTACTTTTGCTTATACTTAATGTGGCTGTTCTGAATCTTTTTGCAAAGCCTTTTAAAAAGACTCTTGTTGAACAGGGGCTTTACCTTGCTTCTCTGATGAAGGAAAAGGCAAGCTGCGACAGCTATTTTGCTGAGGCTAGCTTGAAAGACGATGATGATTTGTTTGCCACCCTAAGTGAATTTTCCTCTGATGACGTTTCAAAACCTACCGCTGTATATAAAATATCTGGGAATTTTACGGAATTTATGCAGGGCATACAGGCAACCCCGGACACAAAGGCTTTTTCGCCTGTTCTCCGTAAAGAATTTGAACTGTCAATGCTTTCCGGTTTTCCGGCTTTATGGAATTTTTCAGCGACAAATTCTGTTTCCTGTGTTGCGGCTGCTTCCGTAATTTCTTCACATAAGGTCTTTGTAAGCAAGGAAATCTCTGAAAGCTGCATTTATGTCTTTACCTTTGAAGATGCCTATCCCGTTGCCGTTACCTTTGAGTGCGGGGAAGATAACGCTGTCTTTGCAACTGCCACTTTTGTCTTGGACAGGCATTTTCCCAAATCTCTGGAAGACATGTTCCCGGAAATTGGCAGAAGGCTTAACGTAAAGAAAATTTCCTACTAAATTCCGCTGAATTCCTCTAAATTCCCCAAAAATCAATGTTTTTTTAACTTTTTTTCTCAAAAATCTCTTCTTTTTATTGTTTTTTCTATTATTGCTGTGTTATAATTAAATTACTATGAAAAGTAACAAGATGTCACTTAGGACAGAGGTTCTTATAGCTTCGGTTGGCTCAATGCTTTTGGTTGCGCTTTTCTTGAGCTTTTCCTTTATTCAGCTGATGAGGCGCATCATCGACAGGGCAACTGTCAATTCAGTTTCCCAGACCATGCTTGTGCTTAACGGAGAAGTTTCCGCTATCTTTACTCCCTACGAAATTACGGTTCACGACGTGGCTTTGGCTGCATCATCTTCCGCAAAGAAAGAGTCCCTTGCAAAAATGGTAAAAAGGGCAGCGGAAGAGCTAAAAACCATGGAAAACGACGTATATTACGCCACAAAAATTTCCCGCTACGAAGAGGGAGGCTTTTACATAGACGGTGCCGACTGGAAGCCCGGAGAAGATTGGGTGCCCAGCGAGCGCGACTGGTGGAAGGATGCCCTTGCTGCAGGAGAAGGCAAGGTTGCCATGGGTGAGCCTTATGTAGACGCCATGGAAGGAACCCTTTGCGTTACCCTTTCCTGCCCGGCCTATGATGATTCTGGAAGCCTTGTTGGTGTTGCCGCAGCGGACATCTACCTTAATGCCCTTAGCGACATGGTAAAGAGCATAAAGCTTTCCGAAAACAGCAAAATCAACATCATAACAAAAGACGGCCTTTACGTAACCAACGATGACTTTTCTGCCATAATGACCCAGAACTACTTTGACACAGTTTCGTCTAAGTCCATAGAAAAAACTTCATACCTGGACGGAAGCGTAAAGTCATTCACGGACGGAGGCTTTTTTTACGGAGTCCACCCAATCAAGAACACTGAATGGTTCATTGTAATAGAAGGCCCAACATCAGACTTTTCATCCGGCTACTTTAAGCTGGTAACGGTCGTTCTTTTGGTTCTCCTTGTGCTGTTTGCCCTTATGGTTGTAGTGGACATTGCCGCTTCAAACAGGCTTTCCAAAGGCTTTAAGTACATGGCTGCGGGCTGCGAGCGTTTTGCAAAGTGCGACTTCTCAAAAAAATACCCCGACTATTTTACAAGCGAGGCATCACTCCTTTCAAACGGATTCAACTTATTCTCCCAGCGCATTCAGGACATGATTGGAACAATCAAGATGTCAAGTTCCAACTTGGACGTTGTTTCCAAAAACATGAAGGACAGCGTAGCAACTGTTTCAGACTCAATGACATCTATCCGTCTTGGAATAGAAAACGTACAGACCCAGGTAGAAAAACAGTCCAGCGGTTTTGACGAAACTTCATCCGTCATAAAAGACGTTACTTCAAGCATTTCCACTGTTAACGAGATGATTGATTCCCAGACAAGAAGCATTAGGGAATCATCTTCGTCTGTCTCTCAGCTTGTAGGCAGTATAGAGCAGATTGGGCAGTCCATGGAAAGCATGGCAAAATCCTTCGAGTCTCTGGACACGGAAGCCCGCAGCGGTATGTCAAAGCAGTCCAAGGTAAACGAGCGCATTTCCCAGATTGACCAGCAGTCCCAGATGCTTCAGGAAGCAAACATGGCAATTGCATCGATTGCGGAACAGACAAACCTTCTTGCTATGAACGCGGCAATTGAGGCTGCCCACGCAGGAGAAGCAGGTAAGGGCTTTGCGGTAGTTGCAGACGAAATCCGTAAGCTTTCGGAAACATCATCCGGTCAGTCAAAGACAATCGGAGAACAGCTTAAGAACATACAGGACAGTATTGGCGAGATAGTCTCCGCATCCCAGGAATCAAGCACTGCATTTGCTGGAGTTTCTAGCCGCATCCAGGAAACGGATGAACTTGTTCAGTCTGTAAGAAGCTCACTGGAAAAACAGACCGAAGATTCAAAAAGCGTAATTTCCTTCCTTTCGGACATGGACAGGACTGCGGAAAACGTTCGCAATGCCTCTGTTAAAATGTCAGACGGCAGCAGGCGCATTCTTTCCGCTATGGACAACCTGCGCGACTCTCTAAGCGACGTACGCGCTTCAATGTCTGACATGTCGGATATTGCCCAGGGCGTAATAAAGAGTGGCCAGAGCTTGGACAACTGCGTTATTTCCCTGGACACAAACGTCGCCAAACTTGGTGACGACGTTCGTAAGCTTTCGGGCTAGTATTAGTTAAAGTATTCGTCCCCTGTTCCGTAGTTGTCAACAACAAAGTCAATGTCCTTGTCGCCACGGCCGCTCAGGTTCACAAGAATGGACTTGTGCGGATTTGCCTTTGCGTACCTCATTGCGAAAGCAACGGCATGGCTTGACTCAAGGGCCGGAATAATGCCTTCAAAACGGCTAAGCTTGTAGAAGGCTTCAAGGCAGTCCTTGTCGTTTGCGGTTTCGTACTTTACGCGGCCTGTATCCTTAAGCATACAGTGCTCTGGACCGCTTCCGGGGTAGTCAAGACCAGATGCAATTGAATAAACTGGTGCCGGATCTCCCTTTTCATCAGTAAGAAGGTAAGTCCTCATGCCGTGAAGAACACCTTCCTTTCCGTAAGAAAGAGAACATGCATGGTCACCCAGCTTAAGCGAACGACCAGAAGGCTCAACTCCAAAAAGGGCAACATCTTCATCCTGCATGAATCCAGAGAAAATGCCCATTGCGTTTGAACCTCCGCCAACACAAGCCGTTACTGCATCAGGAAGCTCGCCTGTCATCTCAAGGAACTGTTCCCTGGCTTCAACTCCAACCACGTGCTGAAAGTCGCGCACCATCATTGGGAATGGATGCGGTCCCATAACTGAACCAATGCAGTAAAGGGTATTGATAGGATCCTTAAGGTAGGCCTCAAAAGCAGAGTCTACCGCTTCCTTCAATGTCTTCTGCCCCTGGGTAGCCGGAATTACATTTGCACCCAAAAGCTTCATGCGCACAACATTGGGATGCTCCTTTGCAATGTCAACTTCGCCCATGTGAATGTCGCACTCAAGGCCAAAATATGCAGCCGCAGTCGCAAGGGCAACACCATGCTGACCTGCACCAGTTTCTGCAATAACCTTCTTTTTACCCATGTACTTTGCAAGAAGAACTTCTCCCATGCAGTGGTTAAGCTTGTGGGCACCTGAATGGTTCAAGTCCTCGCGCTTAAGGTAAATGCGTCCGCCGTATGCCTCGCTAAGCCTCTTGCAGTAGTAGACCGGAGTCGGCCTGCCCTGGAAATGCTTGCGGATTGAGCGCAACTCGTTTATAAAGTCGTGTGACTTTGAGATAGTAAAATATGCGTCTTTTATGCGGTTCATTTCGGCCTGCAGCTCTTCGGAAATAAAACTTCCTCCCCATTTGCCAAAAAAACCCTTTTCGTCTGGAAATTGCTTCAAATAATCTTTCATAAAATGCCTCTGTTATTATTAGTAGAAGCAGTATACCCCGAAAGTAAAATACAATCAATAATAAAAGCGGTGTAACACCAAAAGATTGTATTTGTTTTCTAACAGAAATGGCCTTATAATAAGAAAGGATTATACCCAAGAGGAGGAAACGCAGCCCAAATGAAGAAACTAAAACGCATAGCATTTGGCATAATTGCCGCAGCCATAACACTTTGCTCCGCCTGCGCAAAGGCACAGAAAAAAGACAGCATAGCCAAGAACCTAGGGGAACTGTCTTGGTCAAACAACATAACAATAGAAGCCAGCCTTTTCAGTAACGCACAAAAAGACTCGGTAATAGAAATATCCGCCCAGCAGACAAAAGCCGACTACCACAAATTCAAGCTCTATTCTGTAGGCAACGGTTGGAAGGAAGTTGGCTCTGGCGGCGTTACAGGCGCAAGTTTTGCCAACGGCGAAATCACTGTAGAAAAAAAATCCTGCACAATCAGCGTAAAGCTTACAGAAGATGATGCCTCTTCCCTAAAAAGCGGAGGCATGGTCCTGCACGGATTCGGTCTTTCCATAAAAAAGATGGAAATGGTAAATCCCGCATCAAGTACCAATGCGGCGCAAAAAGCAGGAAAAGCCCAGGAAAAGCCAGCCAAGCAAGAAAAAGCCGCAAAATCGCAAAATGCCAACCTGCCCTTTGACCTTGGCAACTGGAAGAATTTTGTAGTTTCCGCAAAAGACCTGCATGCTTCCGGCGACTTCTCCATAAAAATCAGCACAAGTGCGTCTTCCTCAGAAAAAAATCCTTCATATTTTAACCTAAAGCTCTATGACGCAAACTGGCAGCCCATCAGCAAGGGAAGCATCCAGTCATCAAAAGAATTTGCAAGCCTAAAGCAAGACCTGTTTGTTCTTACAAAGGCAGAAGGATTTGTAGTCTACACACCAACAGAAGCCGAGCGCAATGCAATAAAAAATAAGGGCCTTATCATACAGGGCTACGGAATCTCCGTAAACGACGTAAAGGCTGTAACCATAGCAGACCTGCACGCAAAATCTGCCCCCGAACCGGCAGTGGTATCCAAGCCAGCTCCGTCTGCCAAAGGCTCTTCTTTGCCAAAAGCCACACAGGGAAGTCCAAAAGTAACGCAGGGAACTCCCTTTGCCAACCACGGAAAGCTCCACGTAACGGGCACATCACTTTGCGACAGCAAGAACCAGCCCTACCAGCTTTACGGAATGTCCACCCACGGACTTTCATGGTTCCCCGAATACGTTTCCAAAGAAAGCTTCACCTCCCTCCGCGACGACTGGAACACAAACTGCGTGCGCCTGGTCCTCTACCCGGGAGACTACATGGGCTACTGCAACGGAGGCAACAAGGAACAGCTAAAGCGCACCGTCTACCGTGGAATAGAAGAAGCCACAGCCCTAGGCATGTACGTAATCGTTGACTGGCACATCCACAACGACAACCCCAACAAGTACAAGGCAGAAGCAAAGAAATTCCTTGATGAAGTTTCAAAAAAATACGCAGACTACGGCAACATCCTCTACGAAATCTGCAACGAGCCTGTAAACGCCGAATGGAAGAGCCAGATTAAGCCCTACGCAGAAGAAATAATACCCGTAATCCGCAAAAATGCTCCAGACGCAATCATCATCGTGGGCACAAACACCTGGTCCCAGGACGTAGACAAGGCCGCCGCAAACCCAATCACCAAGTACAAGAACATAATGTACACCTTCCACTTCTACGCCAACACCCACACCGACTCCTTCCGCTCAAAAGTGGAGGGTGCAATAAAAGCGGGGCTCCCCATCTTCATCACCGAATTTGGAACCTGCGACGCTTCTGGCAACGGTGGCTTCAACGAGCAGCAGACAAAACTCTGGTTCAACCTCATCCAAAAATACAACCTTAGCCACATGAACTGGAGCCTCTGCAACAAGGCCGAAACCGCAAGCGCAATCTCTGCCTCCTGCCAAAAAAAGTCCGGCTGGACAGATGGAGACCTTTCAGAATCAGGCCGTCTTATAAGAAGCCATTTCCGTTCTCTGTCGCGCTAGCTTTTCTTTGAATTTTTAATTAGGACGGTAGTTTTTTTAGCTCTGCCGTCCAGTCTTTTGCTAAAACCACTTTTTTTTATTTATCCCCAACTTTTTACCGCTGCCTTTACTTCCTCAATTCCCGCCAAGATTTCGCCCTTTTTCCTTTTGTCGTAAAAAAGAATTGCGCTCCTGTATTTTTGAACTAGGGGTTCAAGGCTCTTGAATTTATCCTCATCAATTTTAGAGGCATCGTATTCAATCAAAATGCTTGCGGTCTTTTCGTTAAAGGTAATTTTTTGCCCTGCGTCAAAGGCCTCTGCAATTTCAAGAAAGGCAAGCCGAATGTCCTGGTCGCGGAAAATCTTGTCGCGAATCCGTATTCTTCCCGGAAAATAATTTATGTCCATACTAGTTGTCTCCCAGCAAGGGTTTTGCCGCCATTGCGCTGAATAAAATGGTGGAGCTGTTGTGAAGCAGGGCTGCCAAGGATGGCGATATTGCCCCAAAGAGTCCTGCCAGTATTAGGCCTGTGTTTACGCTGATAATGCAACGGTTGTTGGCATCTATTTTTTTGATTAGCCGTTCTCCAAGAATTCTTGTCTTTAGCAAGTCTTCAAGTCCGCTTCCCGGAGCAAGAACAATGTCCGCAGTTTCCCCGGTTATGTCTGCAGAGTCACCCATTGCAATGCCTGTGTCTGCCGCCGCCAAAGCAGGTGCGTCGTTGATTCCGTCGCCAATCATTATTACCTTGTGCCCCTTTTCCTGCTCCCCCTTAATGTAAGAAACCTTGTCTTCTGGAAGTGCGCGGGAAATGTAGTGGTCAACTTTTGCAGATTGGGACGCTTTCCTTGCTGCCCCCTCTCCGTCTCCGGTAATCATGGCACAGGTTTTTATTCCGGTTTTCCTAAGGTCCTGGATTATTTGAGCCGCATTCGGTCTTATTGGATCGTTAATTGCAAAGATGCCAATCACTTTTTTTCCTTCGCTCAGGTAAAGGAGAGACTCTCCGTTTTCAATAGCCTCGTCCTGAATCTTCTTAAGGTTTGCAGGCTCTTCAACTTTTTCGTCTTCAAAGATAAAGTGTGCGCTTCCAATGCAAAGCCGCTTGTCTGCAAGAGAGGTTGCAATTCCGTGGGCAACGACATACTCAACTTTGGCATGGTACTCAGGATGGCTTAGGCCTCTTTCATCCGAAGCCCTGACTATTGCATTTGCAACAGGATGGGCAAAGTGCTCTTCTAGGCAGGCTGCGGTAAGCAGGACTTGCTCTTCGCTCCTTCCTTCCAAAGCAATGATTTTTGAAAGCTGGGGATTTGCCTCGGTAAGGGTTCCTGTTTTGTCAAAGACAATGGAATCTGCCTTTGCCGCGTCTTCCAGAAACTTTCCCCCCTTTACAAGAATCTTGTGGTCGGCCGCTTCCTTCATTGCGCTTAGGACTGCAATCGGTGCCGCAAGCTTCATGGCGCAGGAATAGTCTACCATCAGTGTGGAAAGAACCTTCTGTATGTTTCCGGTAAATACAAAAGTCAGCGCGCTAAGAATAAAGTTGTATTTTACAAGAGTGTTTGCCAAGCGTTCCGATCTGACTTGCGAAGACACTTTTAACTCTTGCGAATTGTCTATCAGTGTAAGAATTTTTTGAATCTTGGTGGAGTTTCCTGCTGCCCTTACGCGGATAAATAGCTCTCCCTCCTGGACAAAGGTTCCCGCGTATACGGATGACCCGCTGCGTTTTTCCACCGCAAGAGGCTCTCCTGTAATTGAAGCCTGGTTTACCAAAGCCTCGCCTCTTACAACCTCACCGTCGGCTGGAATCATGCTGCCTGTCCTTACCGCAACGGTGTCGTCCTTTTTTAGCGTGTAGATTGGAACGGAACGCTCTACCGTACCTTCTACCAGCTGGGCCTTGTCCTTGTCGCTGAACAGGGTTTTTGCCAGGTTGTCGTAAGACTTTTTCTTGGTAAAGTCTTCTATTGTTTCTCCTATATTCAGCAGGAAATTTATGCTGCCTGCCGTTTCCGGGTCTCCAGATAAAAATGCGGCCGTGATTGCCGTTGCATCAAGAACGTCTGCCTTAAAAATGTTTCCTTTTAGGACTTCTTCCGCACCTTTTAAAACCCTTGGTGCTACGTTAACAAAGCGCAGGCCAATCCTTAGCGGAAGGGGCAAGAGCTTTTTTGCGTAGTGCCTGGCTGTCATCCAAAAGAGCGTGGTCAGAAGGCCCGGTTCTTTTTTTAGCTCTTGGACGGAAGCAAGCATTTCTTCGTCTTCAAGATACTTAGAGGAAAGTGCCATGAAAAGGGCGCATATTGACTTTTCTGACTGTTTGTCCGTCTGGTAAAAAATCAAAAAGGAAGATGAAATCAAGTTTACGCTAACGTCTGTTATTCCTTCTTGAACGGACAAAAGGCTTTTGGCAAGGGAAGCCTGTCGGTTTGAAATAGAGCCCTTCTTAAAGGCAACCCTTATTCTTCCCGGCAGGGAATGTTTTACAAAAAAATCCATTTGGAATTATGCTTGTGCGCTTTTTGCCGAAGCTTTCTTTTCTGCCTGAACGTCTTCTGCGTCTTCCTTTAGCGTCTCAAAATACTCGGATGCGTCCTCTTTAAGCTGAAGTCCGGCTGCTATAAGGCTTGCACATCCCTTGCGGAAAGTTGGAGTCTTTAAGATAGCCACAGCAGCAGCTCCACAAGCTGCACCAATAAGAAAATCCTTTACTGTCATAAGTTTCTCCTAAATAATAAAAATTTACTAAAGCTAATTATAATTAGCAAGTGCAAATTTTTCAAGTAGAATAGCAAAAAAAATACGGAAATCAATTTTTCTGGGAGTGGAACCCAAAATTGATTTCCGTGGCTTATGTAGTTATTCGCTTGACAATTCTTACACTTGACAATTACAATATAAATAAGCTTTAAAACATAAAAGAGGCGGCCCCTCATGCTGATTTTGCAGCCTCTTTGGCAATACAGGAGCAAATGAATGGGAAAAGTCTTGTTTCTTAAGAGCAGTTCGCTGGAAAACGTTGCGCTGAACAATAAGATTAATGAGCGTATAGGCTCATTTTTTATGGCTATCCACGAGGAAGAAGTCCGTAAAGCCGTTGATGCGGGAGATATTTCCCTTATCATCATATACCTCAAGAATGTTTCCGACAATGAGCGGTCGGAAATTTCAAAGATTCTAACAGGCATTCTTACCGTGCCCTACATAATAGCCGGAGAACGTGAAGACCTTCACAAGTACTTTGTAGCAAACCTTCAGGCCCACATCCTGCGCTACATAAAAACGCCTATCCTTTTGTCTTCTTTTATAGAAGAAATAAAGAACATACTCAAAGACATGGGCGAAAGTGTCCCCGATGAGACCACCCTTACAAAGATTGCAAAGAAAGAAATTGTGGAAAAGGAAGAGCCAAGGCACCTGCTTGTTGTGGACGACGACCTTGTTGCCCTGCGCACAATGAGCAACGTGCTCAATCCTCTCTTCAAAGTGTCTGTTGCAAAGAGTGGAGCCGCCGCAATATCCTTCCTTGCAAAAGAGCATCCAGACTTAATCCTTCTGGACTACCAGATGCCTGTTTGTGATGGTTTGCAGACTTTGGAAATGATAAGGGCAGAAGAGGAATACAAGAACATTCCTGTCTTCTTCCTTACAGGCGTTGATGATGCAGAGCTGGTAAAAAAAGCCATGGCACTTAAGCCCGAAGGCTACATCCTGAAATCCGCAGGACCTGAGCTTCTCATCTCCAAAATCGAGGCCTTCTTCTAATGGAATTTTCTCTTATCAAAAAAGAAGAAATTCCTTTAATAAAAAAAATGGTTGCAAGCGCAAACTGCCTTAGGGTAATATTCTTTGCGCCTGCCTTAACCATTTACATACTCACCGAATTTTTTTCCGACTGGAAAATCATGCATTCTCCAGCCTACAAACATTACCTCTTTAAGTTTTTTGGCTTTGAAACAAACGTATTCAACATCTACGTAATCCTTGACCTGCTGATTGTATTTTTTTCGCTTGTAATTTTCTTTGCAGCCCTCTTTTACCGCAAAAAGCCCCAGGAGCGCCAAGATTTTTTCCTTACCTTTATGAAGCTCTATGTCTTTTCCCTCTTTACAATAAGTTTTGCGGTTGTGGTGGTAACAGCCTACACCGACTACGAAATGTCCCACGTAGACTTTACCTTCTTTTACCTTATTGCACTTGTTTCAACCTGTGTATTTTTTTCAAATTTCTTTATTACGGTTCCGCTCTGCATCATCTACTTTGTTGCAATGCACGTGTTCATAGCCATCTGTCCCAACAACATCGTATACAAGCCCCACGTTCCCTACGGAATATTCCTTGTAATAGCCCTCTGCTTTGTCTCCGCATTCAGGGCATTCAACCTGCTTTCCACCCTGCGCTACGAAAATCAAATAGAAAAATTCAAGAACGAGGCTGTAAGGCAAAATTCACTAAAGTCCATGTTCCTTGCCAACATGAGCCACGAAATCCGCACCCCAATGAACGCCATTGTGGGAATGAGCGAAATTGCCCAGGACTTTCCCCTTAACCCCTCGCAGAAAAATACCATCCGCCAGATACACTCGTCTGGCATTGCCCTGGTAAGCATAATAAACGACATACTGGACTTTTCAAAAATAGAAGCCGGCAAGATGGAAATAGTTCCTTCTGAATACGACATAATGACCCTTTTGCATGACGTTGCCAACATCTGCATGGTAAAGCTGGCAGGAAAAGATGTGGACGTACGCATACAGATAGACAGCGGCCTGCCCAAGATTCTTCGCGGAGACGACATAAGGATAAAGCAGGTACTCATAAATCTTGGCGGAAACGCCGCAAAGTTTACGGACAAGGGTTCAATCTCTATCCGTGCCGAGCGGGACAAAAGCCAGGCCAACGGAATTAAATTCTCTGTTTCGGACACAGGAATCGGCATAAAAAAACAGGACTTGGAAGAAATCTTCTCTGAATTCCGCCAGGTGGACATGAGCATGAACCGCACCAAGGGAGGAACAGGGCTTGGACTTGCCATCTCCAGGAACCTGGTGCATCTTATGGGGGGGCAGCTGGAAGTTGCATCCGAATACACAAAAGGCTCCGTCTTTTATTTTTCCATCCCCCAAGAAGCCGTG
The DNA here is from genome assembly GCA_017534445.1 of Treponema sp. GTDB lineage: Bacteria > Spirochaetota > Spirochaetia > Treponematales > Treponemataceae > Treponema_D. Next base: position 12,814 of record JAFXWC010000057.1, on the reverse strand, counting down.
TCAGAAAAAACTGTGGGCCAGTCATACGCACCGCTCCTCAATGCCGCAGAGGCGGACAAGGCCAACCCTTGCGTAAAAAGCATGGGTTCAAAAGTCTTTAACCGCATAGAATTTTCAGACCTTTTCGCAAGTGACGAATCATCCTCTTCAAGTGCCGCGGAAGAATCCTTTCTTGCGCCCAAAGCCAGCATCCTTGTCGTGGACGACAATATTGTCAACATACAGGTTGCCCAGGGCTTGCTTGAAAAATTCGGCATCGCTCCCGATACAGCCTTAAGCGGTTTTGAAAGCCTGGAAATGATTGCCGAAAGGCCAGCCGGAAAACCCTACGACATTGTTTTTATGGACCACCAAATGCCAGTAATGGACGGAGTTGAAACCCTAAAGAAAATACGCTGCTCGGACGGAATGAAAAAGCATACCGTAGTCATTGCCCTTAGCGCAAATGCCGTTAACGGAGCAAGGGAAATGTTCCTCCAGAATGGCTTTGATGATTTTCTTTCTAAGCCGGTACAGAGAAAGGACTTTGCAAAGGCACTAAAAAAATGGCTGCCGGAAAATTTAATCCAAAAGCCACAAGCAGGCTTGGAAAATAAAAGCGAAGAATGGACTTGCCCCCCTCAAGTAATAGCCACCTTTCTGCGGCTAATCGATTCTTCCGCAAAAGAAATAGAGGAACTCCTTTTAAAGAATGACCTTAAGAACTATACAATAAAAGTTCACGCGCTAAAAAGCTCCGCAAAAATTGTAGGCCAGGAAGAAGTTTCAAAACTGGCGGCAGAACTTGAAGAACTGGGAAACAAAGCCCAAAAGGCAATTGCAGGCAAAAAACCAACTGCAGATAATAACCAGGATGATGCACTTAGCCAGATAAGAAAAAAGACCCCAAAACTCATAGAACTCTACAAATCATGCGGAGAAAAATTAAAGGAATACGCAGAAACTTCCCGCAAAGAGGCTGCCCCTTCCGGCGGGCAAGAAGACAAGGCCCCGCTCACTGGGGAAAGTGCAAGAACCTTTGCCTTGCGCATAAAGGCTTCCTGCAAGGATAACAACCTGAACGACCTTGAAGACATTGTTAAAAAACTGCAAGCATTTTCCCTTACGGAAAACCAAAAGAAAATCCTTGAAAACCTAAAGGACGCATGCGAGATGATAGACTTTGACCAAGCCGCTGTGCTTGCCGAAAGCCTTACATTATAGTGTATGTTTGATTGTCCACCTTCTGTAAGCCAACCCTCTGCCAGAAAATCTCTGCGTTGGTGTCCTTTGCGTCCAGAACAATTTTCTTTGCCCCTGTCTCCAGCATAAGACGCTCAAGTGCAAGAGTGCCAAGACCTATGTTGCGGAATTCCTTGTTCACCTCAAAAAGATCAATGCAAAGCGTGTCGCCCAGCATCTTGTAAACGCAAACTGCCTTTAAAAATCCGCTTGACGGCTTGTAGTCAAAAATCATAAAGGACGACTGCTTTAATACAAATGAAAATTCGCCACCCTTGGTATAGGACTTTAGCAGTGGAAAATTGTCCCATCCTTCAAGAGCCATGTAAGACTCAAAAATGTCGCTGTCTACAATTCTGTAATTCAAATTCATAATCTCACCTGCAAGCATATTACCATAATTCTTTACCTTTGTCATTTGGACGGTAATTTTCAGGACGGTAGTCCTAATTGTTCTACCATTTTATTCCTTGGCTAATTCGACCGAACGTCTATCTGCGTCACCGCCCTTCCGCCCTTCGCCTGTTCGGCTCATACCGCTTGCGCGGTACTGCGGGGCTCCACGGCGGCGTAAGCTGTATTGACTGAATGCAGAGTTTGCGTATAAATTGATGGCATGAAAAATAGCGTAACCATCTGAACAGCTGGAGTAAGAATGTTGCTTAATATGAATGAAAAAATTCATGAGGGAAAGAAGGATGCCCATCGGCCTATAACATGGAGCATATTACCAGCAAGAATATGGATGAATATATAAAAAGTGCTTTTGAGCTTTTTGTTGAGATGTACGGAATGGAAGTGCCGGAAGATTTTTGCAAGCGTTCCAATCTTTATAAGTGGAGCTATTGTTCAGCCAATTCTGGGAAGGAGCTGTATTTAAAAGAGATAGGCCGGGAATGGGCTGTCTGCAAACCGGATGCTTGACTGTAAGAGCAAGTTGCATTACATTTTGGAAAAAGTAACAGGGAATGAATGTGGAAAATTTGGATATTGTTTTTGTTCTTGTGTTTTCAGTTTTTTCTATTTTTATACTTGAATGGATTTTGCTTGGCTTTTGGAAGAAGATTTGCTGGTCTGTTGGAATTCCCATCTTTTTTAAGAGGTTTGACTTTAAGGACGCAGAGGGTACATTGAAGAAAGTTGAAGACTTTGTAAATTCATTTGGGGATGCAAAGGGCTTTAAGGATTTGACGGGCAAGAAAGTAGAAGATAACGTCTTCTTTTTTAGGGTCAGGATGGACAGGAAAAACTCTTCATTTTTTCATGGGAGCATAAGGCTTGATTTTGAGAATAGAATTCTTGTTCTAAGGGGGGTACTGGGGGTGTCTGACCTGCTGGCCTTTTTGCTTATAGTTTTTCTGTACATAAACTTCTCGAGCGGTGTGGGATTTTTTTCTCCATACCTACTTGCTGTTTTGCTTGTTGCGGTTAACGAGGGGGGGAACTTTTGGAAATGCAGGAAAATGGCAAAGAAGATAGAGGAATTGCTTTGTGAGACAGAAAATTAACAAAAATATGCAAAAAAATCTTATTTTGTATGCCTAAGAAAGAGGCCATCTAGTCCACCCTTGACCAAATGGCCTTATTCTGCTAAACTCTTTTCACATTTGCCAACTTAGCTCATCCGGTAGAGCAGCTCCCTCGTAAAGAGCAGGTGACCCGTTCAAGTCGGGTAGTTGGCTAGGTAGCCCTTCTGTAAAGAGGGGCTTTTTTTTAACTAAAAAAATTTTTCGCAAAGTAGGGTCAGCGGAACGAGCGCACCGCCAGGTGAAAAGGGCGCAGGGATGCGCCCGACAGCGAGCGAAGCCGGCCCGGAAGGAGCAAACAGGAAGTTTGCGACTGGAGGGACCCGTTCAAGTCGGGTAGTTGGCTACACCCTTCTTAAAAGAAGGGTTTTTTTGTTTTAAAGACGATTCTTTTTAGCAAAGTAAGGGTCAGCGCAGCGAGCGCACCGGCAGGTGAAAAGGGCGCAAGGACGCGCCCGACAGCGAGTGTAGCCGCCCGGAAGGAGCAAACAGGAAGTTTGCGACTGAAGGGACCCGTTCCAGAGGAACGAGCGCACCTAAAGGAACCTACGCCGCCGTGTAGGGGCGGGCGCAAGCCCGTTCCGGTAGGAATGGAGCCGAAAGGCGGAACCCCGAAAGGGCGGTGACGCATTGGCATGGTGGTCGCCTTAGCCAAGGTACGTATGGTAGAGCATGCAGGACTTCGTCCTAAAAAGTTCCGTCCAGAAACAGTTACTTTCGTATTGTTTCCGTGTGTGTGGTGCCGTTGTCTTGGTTTACCGTAACAAAGGCCCATTCCTGGTTAAAGAAGGTGTCAAAGTTTACTTCCGTGTAGCTTCCTATGTTCTTGCTCTGGTGGTGATGCACATGGCCTGCGTAGACATCCGTTACGCCTTCGTTTTCAAAGAGGGTTATAAGGCGGGTGGATTCCTCTTCGTTTTGCAGGCTGTAGTAGCTGGCTCCGTAATATGCGCTTCCGTAAATTGGATAGTGCGAGAATACGATTTTTGGGAGGCTGTCGCTTTCCATTGCGCGCTTTAATTTTTTGAACTGATCCGGTCCCAATGAGCCGCTTCCTGTGTCCAAGGCGTAATAGCTAAAGGCTTCCGTCTTAAAGTGATAGAATGATGTGTAGGGAAAGCAGAGGTCGGAAAAGTCATCCCAGCCTGAGTTAAAGAGGTCGTGGTTTCCGACAATGTTGAGTACTGGTATTCCGCGGCTTTCTATTTTTTCAACAAATTTGCAGTAGTCTTCAAATTCGCTTTCATTTCCGTGTTCGGCAATGTCTCCAAGGCAGATGCAGAACTTTGGCTTTTGCTCTGAGAAAAGGCTGTCCATCCATTCAAGGAATTCTTCTTCGTCTATGTTTTCTCCGCGTTTGCTTCCGTAGTGGGGGTCCGTGAAAATGACGAAGGTGTATGTTCCAGAGATTGAAGCGAATTCTTGGCCAACCCTGCCGGCTGAAAGTTCCAGCATGGAGTCGGCGCGTTCGTCTACAAAATCGCCGTGGTGGAAAAGTTCAAAGGCTCCGTAGCCGCATGATGTTGTTGCAAGTGCCAGTAAGGATGCAAGCAGGAAGGTTAGGCTTGTGAGCAGGAGGTGCGTTTTCTTTCTATATATAATGAATATTGTGTTCAATGTGTTGCTCAAAACAGCCACCTTATCCTTAATGCGAATTCGCAGGAATCGTACATTGCGGAATTTGTAAAGAAGTCCGTGTACCTTACCTTTGCCTCTGCCGCGAATTCCTGCAGGGCGCTAAGGTGAAAGACGCTTCCAAGGCAGAGTGCCGGTGAGCCAAGCAGGTTGTAGCGGAAGAGTTCGTGCGTCTTGACTGCGGCATAGAATTCGTACCAAGAGAGGGGATAGAAGTGCATGGAAAGGTCAAAGCCAAACGTGTTGTTGACCAGTACGGGGTTGTCGTCTTTGATTGCGAATATTGTGCGCAGTTTGCAAAGTGACACCGTGTCTACTTTTAGGCAGAACCACTTTGCGGGTCTTGTTTCAAGCCAGAAGCCTGCCATAAGGTTGTTTGTTATGCTTAGTTCGGGAAAATAGGTAATGTTGTAGATTGCACCCAGCCCCATTTTTCCCTTGCTCCACCTGAAGGGCCACCATACGCCTTCTGCCGTGAACTGGTAGTTGTCTTCTCCAAGGAAGCCTGCCGCCAGCGCAGAGGCCTTTTGGTTTTCGTATGTGTAGCCAAACTGGAATGCAAGCTGGTAGGTGTCAAAGCCGTCGCCTGTGTTGTAGATTGGGGCCATGAAAATGCTTTGCTTTTTTTGCGGGGCATCTGCTTCTTGCGCAAAAATAAAGGCGGAGGAAAATAATACGAATGTTCCTAATGCAAGAAAGCATCTGGCCAACTTTTTAAACATGTGCAATTATAGCATTCATAAAGTAAATTTGCAAGGATGGTAAAAATGGGGTAGAATGGGGATATGAAAAACAATATGCTTTCCAAGCTTGTTGCCTGCTACAATGGTACAAGCCTTATCTTGCGCATTTTTATTGGCATTGTCATTGGTGCGCTGCTCGGTGTTGTAATTCCTTCTCAGGAATGGATTGGTATTTTTGGCGACACTTTTGTTGGGGCTCTCAAGGCTGTTGCCCCGGTGCTGGTCTTTGCCCTTGTTACAAGTTCACTTGCCAAGGGTGGAACAAAACTTGACCGCCGCTTTGGAACGGTACTTGTGCTTTATATGGTTAGCACTTTGCTTGCTTCCCTGATTGCTGTTGCGGCAAGCTTTATTTTTCCGCAGACGATTGCCCTTGCAAATGAAGCTTCCGCTGATTCAGCTCCGGCTGGAATAGGACAGGTGCTAAAGAACCTTCTTATAAATGCGGTTTCAAATCCCATTGATGCCCTTGCCCGTGCCAACTACATTGGCATTCTTGTATGGGCATGTATTTTTGGCCTTGCGCTAAAGTCCATTGCAGGTGAAGGCACAAAGCAGATGCTCAATGATTTTGCGGAGGCGCTTTCCAAAGTTGTGCGCTGGATTATAAACCTTGCTCCCTTTGGAATAATGGGGCTTGTCTTTACGACAGTTTCTTCCAACGGCATGGGCATATTCAAGAATTACGGTACCTTGCTTGCCCTTCTTGTAGGCTCAATGCTTTTTATGGCACTTGTGGTTTCTCCGCTTATTGTTGCCATTACGCTAAAGTGCAATCCTTATCCTCTTGTGTGGAGATGCCTTAAGCAGAGCGGCATTACGGCTTTCTTTACGCGCAGTTCCGCCGCCAACATTCCTGTGAACATGGAACTTTGCGAAGAGCTTGGCCTGGACAAGGAAATGTATTCTGTTTCCATTCCGCTTGGGGCAACAATCAACATGGACGGAGCCGCAATTACGATTGCAATCATGACACTGGCTGCTGCCCATACTCTGGGCATTGTTGTAGACATCCCAACCGCGCTCATCCTCTGCGTACTTGCCACTTTGGGTGCTTGCGGTGCATCCGGCGTTGCAGGCGGTTCCCTGCTTTTGATTCCCCTTGCCTGTTCACTCTTTGGAATTTCCAACGATGCTGCAATGCAGGTTGTAGGAGTTGGCTTTATAATCGGCGTTGTTCAGGACAGCCTTGAAACCGCCCTCAATTCTGCAGGCGACGTACTCTTTACCGCCACCGCAGAATACCGTGCCTGGAAAAAACAAGGCAAGCCTTTGCCTACATTTCTTGTAAAGTAATTTTACTGCTGCTTGCATGATGCTCTGCATGCCGCTCCGGATGTTTTCTTCTGGGGCGGATTTTTTTATTGGCTGGGGATGTGCGTAAAATTTACAAAACGCCGAAAAATTTTCTTACAAAACGCCGAAAAAAATCTTTACAAAACGCCGAAAAAAGTGATAATAAGAGAATCCTCGTTTTTTATCTTTTATATTTTATTTTTGCTTTACTAAAAACAAAAAGAGAGCCGTAGCCCTCTTTTTTCATGTGTACTATTTACATTCCATAGGAATATAAAAGCATTTTGCGGAGTCAAAAGACTCCTTGTTAGCAGGTTGACAAGATAAATTAATCAGTAACATAAGTATATTCCAATTAAAAGAATTTGTCAAATAGCTTGTGGACGTGGTATAATATTTTTATGAAATATCGCCTTGGTCTTGATTTGGGTACTAATTCTATTGGTTGGGCAGTTTATTCTTTGGATAGCGAGAATGAACCAAATGAGCTTGTTGATATGGGAGTCCGCATCTTTTCTGATGGCCGCGACCCTAAGACAAAAGAGCCTCTTGCTGTAGCAAGAAGGACGGCACGAGGGCAGCGAAAACTGATTTACCGCCGCAAACTCCGCAGAAAATCTGTATTCAGGCTTTTGCAGCAGCAGAATCTCTTTCCAAAAACAAAAGAAGAAAGTCAAAAGCTAAAAGCACTAAATCCCTATATGCTAAGGGTAAAAGCTCTTGATGAAAAATTGGAATCTTATGAACTTGCCCGCGTATTATTCAATCTTTCTGTAAGAAGAGGATTCAAGAGCAACCGGAAGGACGGTTCTGGGGAAGAAGAGGTAACTTCAAAATCTGGCGAAAAGCTTTCGCAAAAAGACATGTGCAATGAACTTGCCAAAGCCATAAAAGAATCCGGCTGCAGAACAATAGGCGAGTTTTTGTGGAAGAATAAGGATAAGAACAAGGGGCTCCGCTTTGTTCCCGGAAGAATGACGTATTATCCGTTGCGGCAAATGTATATTGATGAATTCAATGCAATACGTGCAGTTCAGGAAGCATTTTACAAGTCTGTGGACTGGGAAGCAATTTTCGATGAAATTTTCTTTCAGCGGCCACTAAAAGCACAGGAGCGTGGACGGTGCCAGTATATGCAAGAAAAAGAGCGCACGTTCAAAGCCATGCCATGCGCTCAAAAGCTTCGCATGCTGCAGGAAGTACGGAACATGGACTATCAGAATGAGCGGGGACAAAAAATTCCGCTTTCAGAAGATGACGAAAAAATAATACTTAATCTGCTTGATACAAAAGATAAAGTGACGTTTGATGCTATAAGAAAGACATTAAAATTAACCGGTAGCTGTACATTCAATCTGGAGTCAACAAGCCGAACGAGCCTAAACGGAAACACAACCGCTGTAAAACTTCGCAATAAAAACAGGTTTGGGGAATTGTGGGACACTCTTTCTCTTGAAGAGCAAGACTCTATTGTAGAAAAACTTATTACGGCTGATGAAGACAAAGAAATTTATGATTTGCTTGAAAAATACAATCTTACGGATGAGCAAAAAGAATCTATTGTAAAAGTACAGCTTCCTGCAGGCACAACAATGCTTTGCAAAGAGGTGTCTGAAAAGCTTGTGCAAAAAATGGAATCTGGCTCTGCCTTTACTTATACGGCGGCGGTTGAATCTCTCGGTTATAAGTATTCAGAGCAAACCGTAGAAAAATATGACGTGCTTCCTTATTACGGAAAGGTTCTGGTTGGCTCTACCATGGGAATTGACCCTTCAAAACCGGAGGACAAGCCGGAGCTCAAGTATGGAAAAATAAGCAATCCTACAGTTCATGTTGCATTGAACCAGACCCGCACTGTTGTAAACGCACTCATAAAGCAATACGGTAAGCCAAGTCAGATTGCTCTTGAACTTTCCCGTGACTTAAAAGCAAGCCGCGAAGCAAAAGATGCCATGCTTAAAAAGCAGAATGAAAACAAAAAGCGGAATGAAATTCTGAATAAAAATATTACCGATGCCTATAAAATTGCATATCCAAACCGTAACGACCGCTTGAAGTACCGTTTGTGGGAAGAATTAGGGGCTGAAGGCTTGCCAAGAAAATGCATTTATTGTGGTAAAAATATTTCTGGAGCAGAACTTTTTTCTAAGAGCATAGAGATAGAGCATATTCTTCCTTATAGCAGAACCTTGCTTGACGCAGAATCTAACTTGACTGTAGCCCATGCAAGCTGCAACGCTTTTAAAAAAGAACGCTCTCCTTATGAAGCTTTTGGCTCTAATCCAAGCGGTTACAATTGGAATGAGATTCTTGCCAGAGCTAATCAACTTAAAAATCCTGCCAAGCGCGGAAGATTTTCTGTGGATGCCATGGAAACTTTTGAAAAGGAAAGTGGATTTATAGCCCGCCAGCTTACAGACAATGCATATCTGTCTAAGATGGCTCTTAGGTATTTGAAGAGCGTTTGTGATAATATTTGGTCTGTAAACGGAGGTATGACAAAGCTTTTGCGCGACAAATGGGAAATTGATTCAATCCTGAAGCGTAAAATTGATGAAAAAGAGATTGCTTACTTTGGCTTGAAGGATGAGCAAATAGGTGAATACAAGAAAAACCGTTACGACCACCGCCACCATGCTTTGGATGCTTCTGTAATAGCCTTGATTGACCGTTCCCTTGTAAAAGAGATTTCTACTTTAAATGCCCGTTCTCAGAAAAACAGAATAGAGGTTCCGCCAATGGCTGTTCCGAGAATTGAATTGCAGGAAAAAGTAAAGAACATTGTCGTAAGCTTTAAGCCTGACCACGGAGCGGAGGGTAAGCTTTCCAAAGAAACGCTTCTTGGCAAAATAAAAAGGGAAGAGGTTGTTGAACTTTCAAAGATAGAAGAAGGTGATATTCCTTTTATAAAGAATGAAAAAGTGCGTGGTGATTTTGAAAGCAAATTTGCAGAATCAAAGGACATAAAAAAAGTCCGCAAGGAATTTAAAGATATTTATCCGCAGGTGAAAGTTTTTAGAGAATGTTTTGTTTCTCGCAGTCCTATAGCAAGTCTTAAGGAAAACAACATAGAGGATATTGTTGATGCAAAAATCCGCTCCAGACTGCAAGATTTTTATGCATTGCACAAGGGCGAAAAGTTTGAAGACCTTTTGCAGAAATTTAGCGAGGAAACAAAAGTTAAAAAAGTTCGCTGCCTAAACAGGGTTCAAACACCGATTGTGATAAACAGTGAAGTTCCCCGCTACCTTGCCCCGGAAGATTATTTTGCGGCAATTATCTGGCAGATTCCGCCAAAAAAAGACGGTGCTAAGCCAACTTACGAAGCGCAGTATATCCGAAGAAACGAGGTTGGTAAGGATAACAAACCAAAGGCAGGTGTTGTAAAAGCACCGCATCCGGCAGCCAAGAATCTTGGAATCCTGCACAAGAATGATTACCTGGAATTTTCTGATAGCGGAAAATGGTATAAATGCCGGGTGGCGGGATTTTCTGCAACTCAAAATAAGCTGGACATTCGCCCTGTATTTGCAGTTACGGATTGCAAGGACTGGATTATTGCTACTAACGAGACTCTGTTGGAATCTTGCTGGAAGCAACAGAAAGGACAGAATTTCTATTCTGTCAACGTCCTCTTCGGCGAAAAGCAGGCAAGATTTATAACCGTAAATCCAATAGGCAGGGTTTTTAGAAAATAATGTAAACCTCTGTTCAGTATGCCGATACTTAAAATATGCTGAACAGAGTGTTGGAGATTCATGAAGAAAATCGCTATCTGTCTCTTAACCGCGGCTTTATCGTCATTCAGCACGGCTCCGAGGAGCTTGGAAGAGTGCCGCTTGACGATGTAGGTGTGCTTTTGCTTTCTGCACAGAGTGTTTCTTTTTCTAAAAACATTCTTAATGCCCTTGCAGAAAAAGGCTGTGTTTCTGTTTTGTGTGGAAAAAACTATACGCCACAAAGCATGGTTCTTCCTGTTTATTCGCATTATTTGTTTGCAAAGATATTGAAGAATCAGATAAATTCTTCACTTCCATTCAAAAAAAGAATTTGGCAGCAAGTTGTTGTTAAAAAGATTCTGAACCAAGCTTTGACTTTAAGGCTTTGCGGAAAGGATTCCGGATTTTTGGAAAGGATTGCAACTACTGTAAAATCTGGCGATAGTGACAACAGGGAAGCTTATGCCGCAAGACTGTATTGGAAGTCTTTGTTTGGAAAGGAATTTACTAGGGATAAGGATCTTGAAGGAGTCAATTCATTTTTGAATTATGGCTATGCAATCATGAGGGCTTCTATGGCAAGGGCTGTCTGTTCAAGCGGGCTTTTACCGTCTCTTGGAATTCATCATGAGAATCATCTGGATCAGTTTGCGCTTGCTGACGACTTGTTTGAAATTTACCGCCCGATTGTTGATTACATTGTCTTTAATTTGAATCCTGCAGAAGAAACAGAATTGAATCATGAGTACAAGACAAAACTTGCAGATGCTTTGTGGATAAAGGTTCATACTTCGCAAGGGGATTCTCCTGCTTTTCAAAGTATGCAATATCTGACGGCTTCTTATGTTCGCGCATTGGAAGATGGAAAGGCTGTCATTGATTTGCCTGAATGGGAAGGAGAAGAAAGTGGCGGCGGAACTAAATAGGTATGAGCTTATGTGGATGCTTGTTTTATTTGACTTACCCGTTGTTGAAAAGAAGGAGCGGAAAGCTGCGTCTGATTTTAGGAATTTTCTGCTTGATCACGGATTTGCCATGGTGCAATATTCAATTTATACAAAGCTTTTTTCTGGAAAAGATGCCTGCGAAAAGTATTACAGGTTGATACAGCAAAACTTGCCGGAAGAAGGGAAAGTTGATATTATTACCATAACGGACAAGCAGTATGAAAACATTATTAGCTATGAAGCTACAGAAAAAGTCAAAAAAAATGAGCCTCAACAGCTCCTTATGTTCTAGTTTTTCTCAAAAAATAATACATCCGATGTTCTCTATTTCTTTGAAAGAAAAAGAATTGCACCGGATGTATTATAACTGATTAATTTGTCCTGTCAACCTGCAACTTTTGTTGACACTTTTACTGGTAGGCCTTTATTATAACTGATTAATTTGTCCTGTCAACCTGCAACATTGATATATAGTGCTAATTAAAGGTTATCATTATAACTGATTAATTTGTCCTGTCAACCTGCAACTTGTCGACAAGCTCATCAACGTTTCGCAAAATTATAACTGATTAATTTGTCCTGTCAACCTGCAACATGCAAGGAAAAAAAGCAACAACAAGGTCTATTATAACTGATTAATTTGTCCTGTCAACCTGCAACGAGAACTTTGTAAAACAAAAACTTACTCTGATTATAACTGATTAATTTGTCCTGTCAACCTGCAACAAAAACTCCCGTCATCATCGACGGCATTTAATTATAACTGATTAATTTGTCCTGTCAACCTGCAACAATCTCGAACGTTGAAAAGAATTTCACTCTATTATAACTGATTAATTTGTCCTGTCAACCTGCAACCTTACGATGCAGGAAGTCCACAAAAGGCTTATTATAACTGATTAATTTGTCCTGTCAACCTGCAACAAACTGGGTTGACGGACACGATAACTTTAAATTATAACTGATTAATTTGTCCTGTCAACCTGCAACGGAACTCGACCGCCTTGTATACAACTACCTATTATAACTGATTAATTTGTCCTGTCAACCTGCAACAGAATTACACTGGAATTTGTTGGCATAGTTATTATAACTGATTAATTTGTCCTGTCAACCTGCAACTCAAAAAAAAGTGTTGACAAGGAAAGTAGAATTATAACTGATTAATTTGTCCTGTCAACCTGCAACCGTCACCGCTTATAAGGCTTTCAATTCTTAATTATAACTGATTAATTTGTCCTGTCAACCTGCAACAATTGGGGCAAAACCAATATAATTATATTATTATAACTGATTAATTTGTCCTGTCAACCTGCAACAGGTGACCTGATGCCTTTTGTTGCGCTTGAATTATAACTGATTAATTTGTCCTGTCAACCTGCAACAGGCGCGTAAATGATTAAAGTAAACGTAGAATTATAACTGATTAATTTGTCCTGTCAACCTGCACCCCTTGAACACAAGGAGCGGGTCTAAATCGTATTATAACTGATTAATTTGTCCTGTCAACCTGCAACGACTACATTGCTGGCGTTTCAATGGAGTCAATTATAACTGATTAATTTGTCCTGTCAACCTGCAACCAGAGACCGCAAATAACCTTCTGCACAGTGATTATAACTGATTAATTTGTCCTGTCAACCTGCAACAATCAAGTAAAAGTTTGGAATGTAAGCCGAAGTTTTGCTGAAAATAAGGAAAGTTTGGAATGTATGCCGAACTTTTGG
>JAFXWC010000056.1 GCA_017534445.1 Treponema sp. | reverse complement strand
GGTAGCAAGTGCGTACCGTCGAAGGTGGTTTGGAGGGGGAAAAACGGCGGGCTTCGGACTCCGAGCTGGTTTTCCCCCTCCAAGACCGGGGTCCAAGGGTCCTCCCTTGAAAATCCCCCCTTTTTTTGCTAGACTTTCTCCCATGGAAGAAGAAAACACAGAAGTAAAGCCGGTCGGACCAAAGACCGCACTTGTAAGCATAATCGGAAGACCGTCAGCGGGAAAATCCACATTCCTCAACACTGCAAGCGGAGAAAAAATCAGCATAGTGTCCGCAGTACCGCAGACAACAAGAAACGCAATCCGCGGAATCGTAAACACATCGCTTGGCCAGCTTGTATTTGTAGACACACCGGGCCTTCACCTAAGCGAAAAAAAGCTTAACCTAAAGCTTACAAAAATAGCCGCAGACCAGATAAAAGACAGCGACGCAATTCTGTACATTCTAGACTCCACCCGCGACCACGGCGAAGAAGAAGAGCTAATCAGCTCCATGGTAAAGCCCTTTGCCCAAAAACTCGTAATCGCAATCAACAAAACAGACTCCCCTGAGTCATCTGCATCAATAACAAAGCTTTTCCTGGACAAGCAGTTCCCCGACTTTCCAAAGGAACGCATTGTAGAAATTAGCGCACAGGAAGACAAAAACGTAAACGAAGTGCTAAAGGCCCTTTACGACCTTGCACCAGTTGCCCCCCACCTTTACCCGGAAGAATACTACACAGACCAGGAAGTTGAATTCCGCATAAGCGAAATAATCCGCGGAAAGGCAATAGAGCGCCTTGAACAGGAACTTCCCCACGCCATCTACATAAGCATAGAAGACATGAAGATGGAAAAGCAGAACCTTCTAAAAGTCCGTGCCAACATCTGCGTAGAGCGCGAAAGCCAAAAGGGAATCGTAATCGGAAAGGGAGCCGCAATGATAAAGGCCATCCGCGTAGAAAGCATAAAAGAATGCAGAAAGATTTTCCCCTACCGCGTAGACCTAGACCTTCAGGTAAAAGTAGACAAAAACTGGCGCCAAAAAGACGCAGTACTGAACAAAATCCTAAAGTAAGCGCCTTAACCGGCATCCCAAGTGCCAACAGTCATCCCAAGTGCCAACAGTCATCCCAAGTGCCAACAGTCATCCCGTGTGCCAACAGTCATTCCGGGTACAAACTGTCATTCCGGGCTAGACCCGGAATCTGTAAAAAAAAAAGACTTGTCTGTTGCACAGACCCTGAATCCAGTTCAGGGTGACGGCATTTCTTAACTTTCAGATTTTCTTTGCTAACATATACCAATTTTGGGGCGTTGCGGGGCTTTGCAAAGGGGGTGCCCCGCAGAGGGGGTAGCGGAAGACACGACAAAGCGGAGAAAATGGCGGAAGTGGCTTGTTGAAAAAAAAATGTATTTTGGTATTGGCACAGACCCTGAAACTAGTTCAGGGTGACGGTCGTTCGCTTAATGGACTTGCCACTTACGGCATTTTTGGAGCGACTCGTGGCCGGAGCGAGGGGTATTCGCAGCAAGCCTGCAAGGCGCAGCTTCAAGCGGACTTCCCCCATTGTATCGCCTAAACCTTAAACTGGTTAATCTGGTTACCAATATTGTTTATGGAAGACTCAATGCTGGAAGAAACCTGTGAAAGCGAATTGCCCATAGAATCAATCTTCTTTGCACCAGAAGCCATCTCCTCCATACTGTCCCTCATGCTAACGGTTGAATCCTGCAATTCCTTTACAGAACCCAAGATAATCTTGTTGCCGTTAGCCATCTCCTTTGCAGAAGCGCGAACGTCTGCCGTACTGTTGTTCATCGTAGAAAGAGCCTCGCTAATCTCGTTAGAACCAAGCGTCTGCTCATCCATTGCATTCTTAATCTGCTGAACCAAAGTATCAGTTCTCTTTATTTCCTGGAAAACAGTGTCAAAAGACTCCTTGGACATGGTGGAAGCGTTTACAACGTTCTCGATAGACTTCCTAATCTTGCCCAACTGCTCGCGTATAGACTTAGACTGCATAGAAGATGTTTCGGAAAGCTTACGGATTTCGTCCGCAACAACCGCAAAGCCCTGACCCGCAGCCCCAGCGTGAGCCGCCTCAATAGCCGCATTCATAGCCAAAAGGTTTGTCTGGCTTGCAATGTTGGAAATAGCCTGGTTTGCAACCTGCAGCATCTTTGACTGGTCCTCAATATCCACAACCCTCTGGTTTACAAGGAGCTGCTTCTGTGAACCCGCCTCAACGTTGCTAAGCAAAGAAGTGAATGATTCCGCAAGAGAGCTAACCGTCTGGTCTACCTGCTCAATACTCTTAATCATCTGCTCAACGGAAGCAGAAGCATGCTGAACCTCAGAAGCCTGGTTTTCTACCATGCGCTCAAGGGAAGTTATGTTGGAAGCAATCTCGTTAACAGCGCTGGCCGTCTGGTTTACGTTCTCCGTCTGCTTAAGAATCTGCCCGTCAACATTGCGTATGTTTTCTAGAATCTCGCTAATAGACTGGGAAGTAAGCTGGGTACCCTCCTGCAAGTTGCGCCCCGCCGTAGAAAGCTCCCCTTCAGAATTCTTTATGTCCTTAACAATCGAATGCAACTTTTCCGTAAAGCTGTTGAATCCCGCAACAACATCGCCAATCTCATCCTTTGTGGTAACGGTAATGCGCTGGGTAAGGTCTGCATGCCCCATGGCAATATCGTTAATGTTAGACTTAAGCTTCTGCAAAGGACGCATGGAGCGCACGATTACAAAGCCAATAAAGAGGATTGTAATAAGCGTAGAAAGCACAAAGACAACAACAAGAATCCTTATCATAAAGTTAAGGCCGCCAAAAAAGTCGTCAACAGGAACCGTAAGTATAACAGCCCAGTCGCAGGAACCTTCAACCGGCCTGTAAACACAGGCAAGCTTCTGCTTGGTAACGGAATCCGTATAAACAATGTGATCGTTCCTTCCGCCGCACACCTGATCTACAATCTTAAGGAATTCCGGGGAAGCACCGTCCCTTATGTTCCTCTGCTCCTGAACATCAGTAAGGTCAGAAGAAGCAACAATGGCACCGCTGTGCATCTCCACAATAACCGGGTGAGACTCCTTCCCAACCTTTATGGAACTTACCACATAGCTTAAGTTAAGGCCGTCCAAAACAGAAACAAGCACGCCCTTCATCTTGTAGCCGTCAAAATAAGGCTGGGCGTAGAAAGTGGAAACGTTGCCGTTAATGGGGCTCCAGTTTGGCTTCATTATATAAGGCTTCTGGGTCTTTATAGACTGGGCAAGATACTCGCGGTCGGAAAGGTCCTTCCATTTTTCTGTGGTAGTCCAACCAACACCCTTCTCGTTGTAGATTGCCATACCAAGATATTCCTTGTCGGACTTTGCAATGGAATTCATCATGCGCCACTTCTCGTGCATGTCTATATTGTCATCAATAATCTCCGGAAGACGGCTCAAAGAACGCAAAAGCCTAAATTCCTGCTCGTTTATAGCCCTAATCTGAGACGCAACAAGATCCGCCTTGCACTTCATCTCCTCGTTAATAACATCAGAAAGTTCCTTCTTAGAAATACTTCCTGCAACAAACAAAAAAATGGAATTAGTAATAGAGACAATAACAAGAACTGTTAAGATTAATTTATGAGAAATACTTTTCATTAAAAAAAGGCCTCCAAAAGCTATAAACCCTTCTTATAATATACCGCTTTTTCTCCAAAATAGCAAATCTTATTTTTTCAGGCCTATAATCTTTCGGACGGTACCTTTTACCGGCTCTACCACTTTACTCTTCGGCTAATCCGACCGCCCATGCCCCGCGTCACCGCCCTTCCGGGGTTCCGCCCTCCGGCTCCATTCCTTCGGAACGGGCTAACGCCCGCCCCTCCACGGCGGCGTAGGTCGCATAAAAAAATCCATGGCTCGTTACTGCTTTGCAAGAAAGAAAAAAATCCCGTTCCCCTGAGCACAGCCGAACTATGGTTGGTGAGCCTGTCGAACCACGGTTGGAGACAGTGCAGTTGGGCAGCTTTCCTTATTTTGCAGAAAAATTCTGCCCTTGCGCTCCGTTCTTTCGCGCCCTTAAGGGCTCTCTTTACACGGAGCATAATTTTTCCTTATTCAGACCTGGAACACACAACACGAAAGCCGAAGCCGCCGTTGCGGTAGTCCGGCTCGGCGCCGTTGAACCGGTAGGAGACAGCGCAGAGGGACGCATTGTTGCGCCAGCTGCCACCGCGAGCGCCGCGGATAGACCCCGACGCGGCACCGGTGGGTGGTGTGCTAGCAGTTATGGTGTCACTAAACCAGTCCCAGCACCATTCCCATACGTTCCCGCTCATGTCGTACAGGGTCTTTCCGTTTGGATTCTTTTTCTTTACCTCGTGGGTCTTGTCACCGCTGTTAGTAGTATACCACGCGAGGTTTTCTATGTCACCGGTTCCGCTGTAGGTGGTCTGATTGGTATTGGTAAGGTTTCCTCCGCGCGCAAGGTATTCCCACTCAGCTTCAGTTGGAAGGCGGTAGCCGTTTGCGTTAAAGTCGCAGGTTATGGTTCCGCTTATGCTGTTGCCCGCGTGAGGGGTATAGCCCCACTGGTCTGTGTCTGCATTTCCGTTTACCTTATAACAAGGAGTCCTGCCAGCCTGAGCACTCTTCTTGTTGCAGTACATTATGGCATCGTACCAGCTTACATACTCCACAGGCCGGTTTGCCTGAGTCTCCCCGGTTGCAGGGTTGTCCTGGAAATTACTCGGATTGCTTAGCATAACAGACTGGTATTCTGCCTGTGTTACCTCGTGGTCGCAAGCAAGAAGGTTTGGTATGGTAATGGTGCGTCCTGAAATGAATACACTGGAGCCGGTTATGGCGGTTGTTCCGTCGAATGTAGCCCCCGGTACAAGGACAAAACTTTCAGGTACGCTTGGGCTCGTGTTTCCGCTACCAGAACCAGACTCAGAAGAGCCACTTCCAGTGCCTGTGCTTCCACTTTCCGCTACTGGTGTTACGTCATCATCATCAGAGCCTCCACCACCTCCTCCGCAGCCTGTGGCAAGCAGGGATATAGTGGCAAGAGCTAAAAATGACAGCCAAAACTTTTTCATATTTCTCCTCCGTATTTTTTTTTGCAAGCATGTGCATTTCGTTTTTGTTCCGAATGCCATGGCATCGTGTATTTAAAATTCATGTATAGGAGAGACGATTAAATTTTGTTACACTTTTTATTATACATGCTCTCTTCCGTATTTTTAAGTATAAGGGCAGATAGGTAATACGTCAAGCGAGAGACAAAAGTTATGGATTTTTCCTTTTACAGATTCCTGGTTGGGGCACGGAATGACGGAGGTCGGTTTTTACACGGATCGTAATTTTCCTTTATTCGGACCTGGAACACACAACACGAAAGCCGAGGTCGTAGTCGCGGTAGAACGGGTTGCTGTAGATCCGGCGGGAGACAGTGCAGTAGGACGCATAGTCGCCCCAGCCGCCACCGCGTACGATGCGGAAAGAACCCGACGCGGCACCAGTGGAATCTGTGCTTTGGTTTATGGAACCGCACCAGTCCCAGCACCACTCCCAGACGTTACCGCTCATGTCGTATAACCCTAGAGAATTGGCTGTCTTTTTCTTTACCTCGTGGGTCTCGTTCCTGCTGTTGCCATCATACCAAGCAACGCTTCCTATTGTGTTGCTTCCGCTGTATTCAGTCTGCCCGCTGTTGCTGGTATTGCCACCACGCGCAAAGTATTCCCACTCTGCCTCGGTGGGCAGGCGGTAGCCGTCGGCGTTAAAGTTGCAGGTTATGGTTCCGCTTATGCTGTTGCCATTGTGAGGGGTATAGCCCCACTGTTTTGTGTCTGTCTTTCCGTCCACCTTATAACAGGGAGTTCTGCCAGCCGCTACACTCTTCTTGTTGCAGTACATAATGGCATCGTACCAGCTTACATTTTCAACCGGTTTGTTTGAACCAGAAAACTTGCTTGGATTCTCTCCCATAATAGACTGGTATTCAGCCTGAGTTACCTCGTGGTCGCTGCACCACTTTGCCCAGATTTCTACGGTGCGGCCTTTTATGAAGACTTGGGAACCTGCAATTTCTCCTGTTACCGCTAAAGGTTTGTTTGCACTGCCGTTGGATGCAGTGCTTTTTTCTGATTCCTTTTCTTCCCCTGGCTTTGCAGAAGAGGTATCTGACGCTTTTGCACTGGCAACCTTTGTTGAAGAGCAACCTGCGATTGTTGCAAGCAGGGTTAAAGTCGCGATGGCTAGCAATGCCATCTTAATTTCTTTCATATTAATTCTCCATAAGAATTTTATATTTTACAGATTCCGTGTCGGGGCACGGAATGACGAAGGACGGTTTTGCACGGCCCTTCGACAAGCTCAGGGAACACCTTCGACTGGCTCAGGGAGCGGGCTAGTTTGGGATGACAGTTTTTTTTTGCGGAGGGGTTCTTTTTCATTTTCTTACCAACCAGTACAGAGCCATGGAGGGCGGCTTAGCAGCGCGTAGATTTCCGAAGGGAATCTACGATCCATTGAAAAATCCATGGAGGGATTTTTCAATGGCAAGTGCCGCAAAAAAAATCCTAAACACGCACCCGTGCCCAGTGGCCGCTCCTTACTTCCACCAGGGGAAGCTCCCGGTCTTCTGGGCTGGGGCTGTAAACGATTCGCTTCCGGCTTCTCTCGTAGTCCGGGTCCGGAAGGGGGATGGCGCTCAATAGGGACTTGGTGTATGGATGCAGGGGATTTTCAAACAGCTCCTGGGAAGATGCAAGCTCCACAATTTTTCCAAAGTACATTACGGCAATCCTGTCGGAAAAATATTTTACAACGCTAAGGTCGTGGGAAATAAATAACACTGTAAGCCCCATGTCGTGCCTAAGGTCGTTGAGCAGGTTTGTAACCTGGGCCTTAATGCTAACGTCCAGTGCGCTAACAGGCTCATCGGCAATGATAAGTTCAGGCTCCATTATTATGGCGCGGGCAATTCCAATGCGTTGCCTCTGGCCACCGGAAAATTCATGGGGGTAGCGGTCGGCATATTCGGGGACAAGGCCTACCCTTTTAAGAACGTCACTTACCTTTTGCTCAATTTCTTTTTTGTCGCGCACGCCCCGGATTCTAAGGCCCTCTGCAATAATTTCGCGGACTGTCATTCTTGGGTCAAGGGAAGTTACCGGGTCCTGAAAAATCATCTGCATTTTTGTAAGCTCATCGCGCTTAATTTTTTTTGCCTCGCCAAGCTTTTCCCTGTAGATTTTTTTCTGCTCGGAAATTATTTTGGAACATTCGCTCTTGCCTATTTTTTTTGCCGCAAGGTCGCTTTTTGCCTGCTGAATATTTTTTTCAAAGTCAAGCTTGCCAACAGAAATAAGTTTTCCGTTAAAAAATATTTGGCCGCCTGTAATATTGTAGAGCTTTATTATTGCCCTTCCAGTTGTGGTTTTTCCGCAGCCACTCTCCCCTACTATAGAAAACACTTCACCTTTTTTTATGTCAAAGCTTACACCGTCCAGTGCACGGAAACTTCCACGGTTAAAATACTGGCGCAAATTTTCAACGCGCAGCAAAGATTCTTTTTCTTCCATTATCTTTTACCTCCGTCCGTATTGCGTCTTTCCTTCATTCTGGCAATTCTTTTTGCAAGGGTTTCCGGCAGCTCCACCTTTGGGGCATTGGGGTGCAAAAGCCAGGTGGCCGCAGAATGACTTTCGCTTATTTTAAAAAGAGGAGGCTCCCTTTCAAAGTCTATCTGCATGGCGTACTTGTTGCGCGCAGCAAAGGCATCTCCTTCCGGCGGGTAAATCATGTTGGGAGGAGTACCGGGTATTGCTTCCAGTCTTCCGCTTGAATCCAAGTCCGGCATTGAACCAAGCAGCGCCCAGGTATAGGGATGGGCCGGGCTGTAGAAAAGGTCGTCTACACTTCCGGTCTCAACAATTTTTCCCGCATACATTACGGCTATTCTGTCCGCAACGTTTGCAACAACACCCAAGTCGTGGGTAATAAAAATTACGCTCATTCCCCGCTTCTTTTTTAGCGAATTAATCAGCTCAAGAATCTGCGCCTGAATCGTAACGTCCAAAGCTGTGGTTGGTTCGTCGCAGATAAGAAGGTCCGGGTTAGCGGCTATGGCTATGGCTATTACGATGCGCTGCCTCATTCCACCGGAAAATTCAAATGGATACTGGTTGAACCTTTTTTCTCCGTCGCTAATGCCAACTTCCGCCATTATCTTTAGTGCCTTTTCGTAAGCCATTTTTTTTGTAACGCAAAAGGCCGAGCGGCAAAGGGCATCGTTAAGCTCTTCAAATTCTTTTTGCAAAAGAAGATTTTTTGCAGGACTTAAGCATTCAGGAATTTTTACCTGCGGCTTGGCTTCTTCAAAATCATAGGCTAAAGAAAGATTTTTGAACTGAATGGAATAATCTTTTTTTGCAAGCTTTACCGTTTTTTTTATTCCGGCAAGTTCTTTTTTGTAAGAATCATTTTTAGAAAGATTCTTTATGATAAGGCAAAGTTTTTTTTCTGCAAGCTTCTGCTTTCGCCTTCCGTTAAGAATTGCGGCTTCCGTCATCTGCGGGCCAATCTTTACGATAGGGTCAAGGGAAGACATAGGATCCTGGAAAATCATTGTAATCTTGTTTCCGCGGATTTGATTAAAATCTTCCTCCGTAAATTTTAGAAGGTCACGGTTCTCGTAAAAAATGCTTCCGCTTTCTATTATAGCATTGGGCGCTTCTATTCCAAGCATGGCTTTTGCTGTTACAGATTTTCCTGAACCGCTTTCTCCAACCAGGGCAAGTGTTTCGCCTTTTTTTAGGTCAAAGGAAATTCCCCGGACTGCGTGAACAATTCCCTTGTTTGTTCTAAAAGAAACCGTCAGATTCCTTACGCTAAGGGCATTATCATTCATTTTCTCTTCGGTCATTTTTTGCTCACTCATTTTCTGCCCCCCTCAAAGACGGATTAAAGGCATCGCGCAAACCGTTTCCAAATTCGTTAAAGCAGACAAGCAGAATGGAAATGAATGCAGCCGGAAAGAAAACCGTATGCGGATATGTGCTAAGGGCATTCGTTGCACCGTTAAGCATTGCGCCAACACTCGTTATCTTGTCCGAATCCAAATTCACAATGCCAAGGTATGTAAGTGACGCTTCGGAAAAGATAACGCCCGGTATGCTAAGTATGCTAACAGTAATTATAAATCCTATAGCGTTGGGAAGTATGTGGCGGAAGATAAGACGCGCATCACTTGCTCCCAAAGTGCGGCTTGCGTTAACATAGTCCTGTCCCTTAAAGCGGTAGAACTGGGCGCGCACCGTAGAAGAAATTCCTATCCAGCCGTAAAAGATAAAGGCAAAGAAAAGTGCCGCTATTGGCCCAAGTTTTTTTGCAAGGTAGAGCTGGAAGAGAACCATCGTTACCTGGGTGGGCACCTGGTAAATAATGTCCTTAACGCGCTCAAAGATTATGTCAAAAGTTCCGCCGTAGTAGCCTTCAAGTGCGCCAACTATTATTCCTAAAAAAAGGTTTATCGCAGAAACAACAATTCCAAGGACAAGCGAAAGACGCGCACCGTATGCAAGACGGGTAAAAATGTCGTAACCGGAATTGTCCGTTCCAAAAAGATAGGAAGCGTAGCGGTTGTTTTTGTAGTAGAACCATTCGCTGTAGAGGACACGGGTCTCGTACTGCTCTCCGTTCATGCGGCTTGTGTAGTAGGAATAACCGTCTGCTGAATTTTCATCTTCCATAAAAATAGCCTTGGGCTTTCCTGTGGCGGCATTATTGTTTGCAATTCCCTTGGGGTCGCTTTCAAACCAGGCATTCATATCATTTTTGTAGGCAGGATTTTTTACAAGCTTCTGGTTTATCATTGGATAGAAAAGCTTACGTCCGCTCTTCTTTTCCCATTCGCGGGCAGCCTCGTATTCATCTTTGGAAAGCAGCATCTTTACCCAGCCAACCTTGGCGTATGAGTCGAGTCTTATTGAATACCACTTCTGCTTTCTCTTTGCAACATTATGGATTTTCTCTCCGTAGAATTTTTTTACTGCTCCGGGAATGTTGGAATAGTATTGGTATGTTGCAAGGTTCACTTCCGTCTTTTTGCAGCCGTCCCAAAAGCCAAGCTTTGCAAACAGAGGATTTTTTGGCAGGGCGTAAGAATAATATGGATCCTTGCTGTTGATTTTATATGGCGAAAGCAGGGGACCAAAAATTGCGTACAAAAAAAGGCAGACTATTATAAAGAAGCACACGACTGAACCCTTGTTGGTAACAAAGCGAAGCATGGCATCCTTAAAGTAGCCGGTTGGCTTTGTCTTTAGCGCAGTGTCAGAAAGCCTTTCTTCTTTTTGAACAAAAACAAATTTTTCCTTGGGAATGGATTTGTATTCATCAGAATTAACGTCACAGTTCATTAGACTTGTTTCCTCCCATGCGGATTCTAGGATCAATAAAACCGTAGCTAAGGTCGCTCACAATTCCTGCTGCAAGGCCAATTGCAACGTAGAACATGCTTATTGCCATAAAGACGCTGTAGTCGCGTACTGCAATTGACTGAACGTAAGTCTTTCCAATTCCCGGAACCGCAAAGATTTGTTCTATTATCATGGAGCCGCCCAGTATGCCAATAAAGTCTCCCAAGAAAGACGGCATAAGGGGAACAAGTGAATTCCTTAGTGCATGGCGTACGGTTGACTGTCTTTTGGTAAGCCCCTTTGTACGCGCAAGAAGCATGTACTCGCTTGTAAGCTGTTCGGTAAGCTCTGCACGGATAAGCCTCATGTCTCCTGCAATCGGCCCAAAGGAAAGCGAAAGCACAGGAAGAATTGCGCTGTGGAACATTGCCCAGGTAAAATAATCATCGCCGCCCTTAAAAATAAGCGGACACCAGCCCAGCTTGTAGCCAATAAAATACTGGAGGATAAAGGCGTAGATAAAAGACGGAACAGAAATAAAAAACATAATCACAACCTGAATCACGTGGTCAGGCCATTTATTTTTGTTAACAGCCGCAACAATTCCAAAGGTAATGCCAACAGGAAGCGAAAGCAGCACGGAAAAAACATTCACGTAAATTGTTGCCGGAAGTTTTGATGCAAGGTAGTGGGTAACAGGCTGCAAAAAAGTTCCCATGCTGGTGCAAAAGCCCCAGTCCCACTTGGTAAAAACATTCCTAAGGAATATGCCGTACTGAACCATTATGGGCTTGTTGTAGCCCCAGGCTTCCCTCATGTCCCGCAAGGCCTTGTCAAAGCCACCTGGAACTGCGGTTATGGGATTGGGCAAGAGGCGCACAAGCACAAAGAGCATGGTCATGATTATAAAAAGACTCACCAGCATGAGTATGATTCGCTTTATTACATATTTTAACATGGCCTTTTCCCGCTAATACTTAAGCTGATAGTTGTTTTCCTTGCAATAGGAATCCCACTCTTCGTCATCCATGGTGTAGGTCATAAAGCGGATTCCGCCAAATCCAACCAGCTGGTTTATGTAATGGTCGCTTCCTTCAATAATGCGCTGGGAATCCAATGAAGCTGAATTCATGTAGCGGACAGGAATCATATTGTAGTAGCCAAGCAAGGCCTTTTCCACGGATGCAAGAATTGTGTTCTTAACCGCAATCGGGGCAGCAGTATATTCTCCGTTGCACAAGGCCATGTACCATTCGTTATAGGTCTTGGTATAATCTTTTCCTTCTATATTAATGGTAAGCGTCTCGCGCTCAGGATGAAAGCCGTATTCGCTAAGGGCAGCCTCGTCGCAGTAGCACCAAAGGATTCCGTATGGGTCAAATGAACTTCCGCCCCAGCCTGTCATTGCAAGGTCAACTTTGCCAGACTTCATGTTGGTGTAATAGTTTTCGTCAACAACGGCATTTATTGTAACCTTGCCTTCCAGAGACGTTCCCTTTGCGGCAGAATTTATTGCCTCCTGAAGGAATGCAACCGTACGCTTGTTTATGTCGCTCTCTGAATAGATGTGGTAGTCAATCTGAATTTTATCCGTAGCCTTTAGGTCACCTGCCGCAAGAGCCGCATCGTAGGCCTTTTGAAAGCATGCTGCAGCTTCTTCCCTATTATAACCGGTTATGTCTTCCACGGAAGAAGTGCCGTAGAATTCGCAGAGTGCTTTTTTTGCCTGTGGCGTGTCGCGGTAAAGAAGACCAGATTCAGGCTCTGCAACATACATGTAGTTTATAAGACCAAAGCCCGGGTCGCTTCCTATGGAAATTGTGTCCACGTATTTTTGCCTGTCTATGCAAAGGGATATTCCCTTGCGGAAGTCAAGGTAAGAAAGAATTGAGCGGTTAACGCCAGCCGTCTCTTCTGCCTTTAATGCACGTTTGTCCATGTTAAAACTGAACTTCCATGTGTAAGACTGGGGTGCATCTATGCGGTATTCACTGTTGCCGAATTTTTCCATGCGAACCGCATCAAGAGAAAGAACATCAAGCTTTCCCTGCAGGAAAAGGTTTGTTAGCGTTTCCAAGTCCGTGATGAACTGAATGTCGTAACCCGTAGTCTGGTACTGTCCCTTGTGTCTGCCGTCCGTCCAGCCGTACCAGTTTTCGTTCTTTTCCAGATGAATGTATTTGTCCGCCTGGAATTCCGTAATCTTGTAGGGGCCACAGGATGCAGACTTTTCTGCGGAAGTGCAGTAGGAAGTTTTTACAATGTCGCCTGTCTTCTGCTTGTTTGCCTCGTACAAATCCTCGCGCACAAGGGATATGGAAGAAACTGCATAATAGAACATAAAGGGTGTAAGCTGCTTGTTAAGAATAAGAGTAAACGTATAGTCGTCATTCTTTACAAAGCCAACATTTTCCCAGGGCATTGGCGGATTTTCCTTTCTTACAAAACAAAATTCCTTGTAGGCAAGGGCCCGCTTGTCCCCGCAATTTACGGCAACCTTCTGCAAGACTTTCTTAACTTCGGGAGTAAGCTTTGCGTAGGATGAATTTCCTGCTGCAGAAGAAAGCTTGGGATACAGGTCACTTCCTCCGTCTGCAAAATATTCTGGATTGGTTGAATATATGTTGGCAAGAGCAGAGTCAAAAAATACGCACTTGGCGGTAAGGCTTATGTACATTTCTGAATCATCACAAGGAAGATAGGTCTGCTTTTTTGCATCGGTGCAAACATTTTCCCAAGAAACAGTGCCGTCGTAATAGGCCTTTGCATTGGCAAGGGGAAGCCCGTCCTGGTAAAAAGAATTTGCCCTGTAGTTTTTCATTTCGGGATTAAGGAACTGCTTTAAGGTGTATTCGTAAGTTCCAGCGTCAATGGGACTTCCATTGTCCCACTTGGCATTTTTTATAAGGGAAATCTTCCAAGCCCAGCCAGAAGTTGCATCGGACGGAACTCCATAAGGCTCCTTTCCTGCATATTCAGCGGTTACGTCCACAGGGGAAGATTCCGCCATCTCTGGAACAATGTCGTAGCCGTTCTGGGCTTCGTTCATCACAAAATCGTAGAGCGAAGAATTCGTAAGAGAAATTATCGTAGCCTCATCACCAAGGCTATAGTCTGTAGGGTTCCATGTCTGGGGAACGCTGCTGTATGCATGGTAAGTATATCTTTTTCCAGATGCACTTTTCCCCTTTCCCGAGCAGCCCAAAAGCGCAAGAGAAAAAATTGCGGCAAAGGCAAGGAAAAGCACCCTGCTGCCAATTGGAAAACTCATTTTTGAATTCATAAAATCCTCCCGATAAGAATTCATTTCCTTAATATTCCTAATTTTAAATCACTTTCAGCGCGTTCCATAAGAGCGTGGTGAATCTTCTTCCCTGTTGCAGTATAGGGAAGGGAATCAACAATCGCAAAGTAACGCGGCCTTTTGTATTTAGAAAGCATTGGACTTTTCAAGCAAAAAAGCCCAAGTTCATCCGTAGAAAGAGAGGGGTCTTTTGGCACAACATAAGCACAAACAGCCTGCCCCCTTAGCCTGTCAGAAACAGCGGTAACTGCGCAGTCCTTTACCTTGGGGTTCTGCATAATGGCTTCCTCTATCTGGGAAGGATAGATGTTCTCGCCAGAAACAATAATCATGTTGTCCTTGCGCCCCTTTACGCTAATGTGGAAGTTTTCGTCCCAAGTGCCAACGTCTCCTGTGTACATCCAGCCCTTGTAGAATTTTTCCCTTTCCACCTCAGGGTTATTGTAATACGAATAGGTTGTTTTTTCTGGGCAAAAAATAATTATCTCGCCTTCAGATGAATTGTCATGCAAAACCGTATCGTCTGGTTCTGCCTTGCGGCCGTCATAAATTTTTACCACCCTCACTTCATCGTCTATGCAGCTTCCACCGGCAGAACCTGCGGCTTGCGGTAAATCGCATGGCCTAAGAAATGAATTCCAGAAGGTCTCGGTTGTGCCGTAGCCGTTAAAGATGTTTTTGGTAAGCACATCCATAAAGCGCCTGCATCCCGTCTTGGAAAGAGGAGCCCCCATTGCAATGATTCCCTTTAGCAAAGAAAGGTTTCTTGGGTTTCTCTCCTGAACACGGCAAAGCATCTCCAGGTTGGCAGGAGCACCCATCAAAAAAGTAATGCCGTATTTTTCCACCCAGTCAAGAACATTGGCCGGCTGGAACCTTCGCATAACAACAAGGGCCGCCCCGCAATACAAGGAAGGGCAAAGGCCACCGCTGTGGCAGCCGCCCCTGTGGAACCAGGGAGTCATGTTAAGGGTAACGTCGCTAAAAGACATGGGGTACTGCATTATAACGTCATGGGCAGAAAGAACCTCGTTTATGTCATTCAGGGGAACAAATTTTGGCATTGCGGTAGTTCCGCTGGTGCAAAGGCGCAAAACCTCATCGTAAATATGGGGACGGAAACTTACCTTTGGCTCAGAAGAAGGCTTTCCCATTACAAAATCCTCGTAGCTGGCATGGCCCTGCGGAAGAGCAATTCCTTCTATATTATCTGCCAGAATAAAAAGCTTTGGCTTATGCTTGCACAGGCTAAGAGCGTCCAAAATTACCTGGCAAACATTCGCAGAATATATTATGGCCTTGGGCTTGTTCTGGTCTATTACAAGGGCCATCTCCCCCGCGGCAAGGTTAAAGTTTGCGGCAAGAAGAATGCAGCCAATCTTTCTGGGTGCAAGGTATGACAAAACAAAGGCAGGGGAATTTCTAAGGGCAGCCATTACAAGGTCATCTTTACCAAGTCCAAAGTCTAAAAGGGCATTTGCAAAGCGGTTTGATTCTGTCTCAAGTTCTCCGTATGTCCAAGTAAGGTTCTGCTCCGGGTCTATAAGGGCAGTCCTCTGCGAAAACCTTCTTGCGTTGCGGCGGAATCCATTCAGCCAGGTGTATTCGTGTTCAAAAGCATCTATAAACCTTGAATCGTCATAAGTGCGTGCCATTCTTAAATTTATATCAAAACGTAGCCTTATTTTCAAGACAGAATTTCTGGACGGTAGCCTACTTTGCTCTACCATTTTGCTTTTTGGCTAATCCGACAGTCCAGGCCTTTGCGCCACCGCCGTTCCGCCCTTCGGTAACCCTCATCCCGCTTGCGCGGGACTAAAGGGGCTCCATGGCGGCGTAGGCTCATCGTCAAAACCCATCCATGGGCTTTCTAACTGTTTTCAAGTATGCAGACCGTCACCCTGCGCTGCTACGCCACATTCGCACGTACTTGCTACGAATGTGGACTCAGGGTCTGTACAGATTGGGGGATTTTAAGGGGGCTTGCCCCCTTAGGCGAGGGGGTAGGCGAAAATGAGCGAAGCGAATTGAAGCCGAGGGGGAGACCTCCCCCCTTGTGTTAATAAATTCAGGGGGAACTCGCAACAAGCCCGCAGGGTGCAGTTTCAAGCGGACATTTCCCCCTTTGTGTTAATAAATTCAGGGGTATTTTTTTTGTCTCCATTTTGCTATAATATAAGCCAAGCATGAAAAGTTCATGCGCAATGGAGGACAAATGGCGGCGTACAATGTAGCTTTTAGAATCAGGCGCTGCATGGCCCTTGCTTTTATTGCACTGACCACGGCGGCCCCCCATTCTATTTTTGCAAAAGAAGCAGCGGCTCTTTCCCTGTCTCCAGAGGAAGCCGTAAAATACGCACTGGACGGAAACATAAACATAAAGCGGGAAAAGATTTCCTTGGGAAGCGCAAAAAGAACATCTGGCACATCGTGGAACAAATTCATCCCAAGTATAAATGCAAGCGGAACAATGACAGGCGGCGACAACATTGACGACCCTACCCTTTCAGCCGGAGCCTCCCTTTCGCTAGGACTTACACCTTCTGTATACACAGCAATCCGCTCGGCATCGCTTTCCTACCAGAAGCAGCAGATCGACTACGACACGGCGGTAAGGACAATAGAGCTAAATGTGCGGAAGGCCTACTACAACCTTCTCTACGAAAAGGAAAACCTAAACCTTATGCAGGCAAACCTTTCCACAGCGCAAAGGCAGTACAACTCAAACGCAGCCCGCTACAACCGCGGTGCACTGGCAAGGCTGGACGTTCTTTCCGCACAGGTATCTTGGCAAAACGCCCAGGTTGCTTTTGAAAAGGCACAGATAACCCTGGAAACAGACATGGATTCATTTAAGCAGATTCTTGGCATAGCCCAGGAAACCCAGATTGAACTTACCGGCAGTCTGGACAAATTCATTTCCATGGGGGAAATAAAAAAAGAGGACACGCAAAAGTCAAAGGTTACCCCGCCGGAAATTGCATCCCTGGAAAAACAGGTGGAAATTGCCCGCAACAACCTGCTTGCATCCCGCTTTAACGCATGGGGGCCAACTGTAACGGGAAGCTATTCCTACACGATGAACGGAACCTTGGACACCGGCATAGACACTGACTCCGGGACAAAGAGGTGGACTCTTGGCGTTACAATTCCGCTGGACGGCTTCATACCCTTTTCGCAGAGGGCAGTCGCTATATCCGCGCAAAAAGATTCACTTGACTCTTTGGAACTTGCGCTAGAAAATGCAAAGTCAACATTCAGCACAAATGTGGACAGCGCACTTAGGAAGATCAAATATTCGCAGTCGGTAATAAAGCTTAGGCAAAGCAGCGTAAACCTTGCCGCGCAAACCTACAGCATGAGCCTTGACGCATACAACCGCGGTTCAAAAGATTTGCTTTCACTTCAGACGGCACTGGACAATCTTACCCAGGCCAAGGTGAACCTTCAGGCAGAGGCATACAACTTAATCTGCAACATTCTTGATTTGGAAAACACACTGGGAGTACCCTTTGGTACGCTCATAAAATAAGGAGCAAAAAGTGGAAAACAACAACCGCTCAGGCGCAGCAACCATCATAATAATTTCTTGCGCGACAGTCCTTGCACTTGCCGCAGCATACCTTGTCTATTACAAAAAAACTTCGGACGGAAAAAAGGCTCCCGGTGGCCAGCAGGGTGCGGTAACGGTAAGAAGCATGACGGCAGAAGTTCAAACCCTGCACGACTACGTTAACACAAACGGCGAAATAAAAACCCAGAGTTCAATAGAAGTATTCCCGGACAACAAGGGAAAAATCGTAGAAACATACGTTTCGCTTGGAACTGCGGTAAAAAGAGGAAGCGTCATTGCAGAGATAGACCCTTCAGAACCGGGAATGCAATTTGCCCACAGCCGGGTCTATTCCCCAATAAGCGGAACGGTAACGGCAGCCCCGCTAAAGCCCGGCACAAAGGTAACAACTTCAACAGCAATCACCGTAATTGGTGACGTTGCAAACCTCCAGGTAAACGCAAACATCCCGGAACGCTTTGTTGCAGCCCTAAAGATTGGGCTAAAGGCAAACATAATACTCGAAGCC
Source organism: Treponema sp. (assembly GCA_017534445.1). Taxonomy (GTDB): domain Bacteria; phylum Spirochaetota; class Spirochaetia; order Treponematales; family Treponemataceae; genus Treponema_D. The sequence continues at coordinate 8,599 of JAFXWC010000056.1, read as the reverse complement.
TACCCCAACGAAATCTTTACCGCAACGGTTTCACGCATTTCGCCTGTTGTGGACAGCACAAGCCGCACAAAAGAAATCATTCTTACCTTTGACCAAAACGATCCAAGAATCAACGCAGGCATGTTTGCAAAGGTAACGCTCTACACACTGGACTACGAAGGCTTCCCTGTAATCCCTTCAAACTGCATCGTAACAAAGGGCGGCAAAGAATTTGTCTACAGCGTAAATGCAGACGGAGAAACTGTTTCCAGAAAGGAAATCCAGACTGGCGAAACTGTAGACAACATGACCCAGGTAAAAAGCGGAATCAGCGCAGGAGAAAAAATCGTCATAGAAGGCCAGCGCGTACTAAGTGACGGTTCCAAGATAAATGATATTACGGATGGAATAAAAAAGCCCCAAGCAGCTGAGCAGGCTAAGCAGGAAGAAAAGGACGGTAAAAAGTGATAAGCGAAAAAACCTTACAGCACCCCGTCCTTGTGCTCATAACATTCATTCTTCTTGGCGTGGTGGGAATCTTTACAATAAGAAAGACAGCCATAAGCCTTATGCCGGACGTAGACATGCCCTACCTTATGGTAAGCGCAAGCTACACTAATGCTGGCCCGGAAACTGTAGAAAAAGCGGTAACAACTTTAATAGAAAATTCCCTTTCAAGTCTTAGCGGCCTTAAGAACATAACTTCAACTTCAAGGGAAGAACGCTGCACCGTATCGCTGGAATTCAACTACGGAACAGACTTGGACATTGCAACCAACGACGTGCGCGACAAGCTTGACCGCGTAAGAAGGGCACTTCCAGACAATGTAACGCCAACCATCTTTAAGATGGACAGCAACAGTATGCCTATCATGCGAATTGCAATCAGAGGCAACCGTTCCGCAGACGACCTAAAGCAGATTGCAGAAGACGACGTTGTGGACGTACTTGAACAGGCAGACGGTGTTGGAGAAGCATCCGTCATGGGTGGCCGCTCAAAAATTGTCCGCGTGGAACTTGAGCAGAACAGGCTAAAGGCCTACGACCTTACCCTTAGCCAAGTGTCATCCGCCCTTTCCAAAGAAAACCTGGAGCTTGGAGGCGGCACAATAACGGAAGGAAAAACCGACTATTCAATCCGCACCACAGGGGAATATTCAAGCATAGAAGAAATAAACGACACTGTAATCAAGCACCTTACAGGCTACGACGTAAAGCTTAGCGACATTGGAAAAGCCTACATGGGCTACGATGACCAAAAGAGCATAGTCTACATAAACGGACAGGAAGGCGTATACATTTCCATAACCAAGCAGTCCGGCGAAAACAGCGTAACGGTTGCAAACAACGTCTACCAAAAAATGGAGCAGCTAAAGACAATTCTCCCCGGAGACGTAAGCCTGGAAATTATCCGCGACGACACAGTTTCAATCCGCGACACAATAAACACCCTCTTGGATTCAGCGTGGCAGGGACTTCTTCTTGCAGTAATAATCCTCTACATCTTCCTCTGCTCATTCAAGACAACAATCATCATCGCAATATCAATTCCGCTTTCCATAATGATTACCCTTTTGGCCATGAACTTTGCGGGCATCACGCTCAACATGATGACTCTTACAGGGCTTATCCTTGGCGTTGGCATGATAGTAGACGCGTCCGTCGTTATTATAGACAACATCTATTCCTACCGCTCCAGGGGAACAAAGGCAAAGGTTGCAGCCGTCCTTGGAAGTTCAGAAATGATTATGTCCGTAACAAGCGGAAACCTTACGACTATCTGCGTCTTCATTCCCTTCCTCTTCTATCTAAAGGATTTGGGCTGGATGGGACAAATGTTCAAGGGAATTATTTTTACAGTTGTAATTGCCCTCGTAAGCTCTCTCTTTGTAGCGGTATTCCTAGTTCCAGTCCTTGCGGGGCACTTTTTGCCTCTTACCAACAGAAACGAAAAGCCCATCAAAAGTGAATTTTTTAAGAACCTGTACGCATTCTTTGGACGCTGCCAAGATAAAATTCAAAACGCTTACGGAAAGGCATTGCGCCTAGCCCTAAACCACAGGTTTCTTACAATACTTGTCTGCTCAACCGCATTAGCCGCATCACTTCTCCTTATCCCAACAATGAGAATCAACATGATGACGGGTGGACACGACGACAGCGTAACGGTACAAATGAGCCTTCCAATAGGAACAACCCTTTCGGAAACGGAAGCAGTCGTAAGCCAGTTCCAGGAAATCATAGAAAAAGAAATAAAGGGTTACAAGACTCTCATCACAAGCATAGGCTCCGGTGGAAGAAACGGCTCTTCATATTCAGGCTCCATACAAATATCCCTTCCGCCAAGCAACGAACAGATAGACAACGACGAAACAATACAAAAAAAGCTAAGGGCACACTTTGCAGACTTTGCAGACGTAACCTTTAGCTTCGGCAGAGGCTTCAGAAGACAGATGACCGGTGCAGACCTGGACATAGTTCTCCGCAGCGCAAGCCTTGACGATGCACTCGTAGTGGCAAACAAAGTGTCCGCAGTAATGGAAGAAATTGCAGACATTGGCGAGCCAACAATAGACACAACGGAAGGTTTGCCCCAAGTAGAAATATCTATCGACCGCCAGAGGGCCTACAACTTTGGTGTAGACGTGCGCACCGTTGCAAACGAAATAAATTATTCCATCGAAGGTGTAAACGCAACAACCTTCCGCAAAGACGGAGACGAATACAGCGTGTACGTAATGCTCCGGCCGGAAGACAGGCAAAAGGTAATAGACCTTGAGCAAATTTACGTGCAGGGCTCAAAGGGCATGGTAAGCGTTGCAAACTTTGCAAGCGTAGACAAGGGATTCGGGCCTGTTACAATTGCCCACGAAAACCGCACAAGAATCGTCCACGTAACAGCAGACATTCTTACGGAAAAAAATGCAAACGTAGTGGAAGACCAGATAAAAGAAGCAATTGCAAATTCTTTCATCATCCCGGAAAACGTAAACCTAAGCTACGAAGGTTCATGGAAAGACACCCAGGAACAGGTGAACGTCTACAAGTACATAATCCTCATGGCAATGCTCTTGGTATTCGGAGTAATGGCCGCAACATACGAAAGCTTCAAGGCACCGCTAATCAACATGTTCACAATTCCCTTCCTTGCAATTGGCGTTATCATAATCTACAAAATCACAGGCCAGGCAATTTCCATGATGAGCGCAATCGGCCTTATCATGCTGGTAGGCATCGTAGTAAACAACGGAATCATTCTTGTTGACTACACCAACCTCCTCATGAACCGCGGAATGAAAATAAAAGAAGCCTGTTACAAAGCGGGAACAAGCCGCCTTCGTCCGGTTCTTATGACAACGCTCACAACAATTCTCGGCATGATTCCAATGTGCTTTGCAACAAGCGGAAGCGCCGGCATGGTTCAGCCAATCGGTGTCGCAGTCGTGGGAGGCCTTACCTCTTCCACCTTCATCACGCTCTTCTTTATCCCGGTTTTGTATTCGCTCATTATGAAAGAAAAAAAGCCGGCAGACAGCACAATCAAAATAAATTACGACGGAGAATTTTAATGTACCGAGTGGAAATTATTTCAAACAAATCCGTACAGGAAGACATAACGGACGCACTGGAAGTTAACGTGCCAAGCATTTTGTACACAATCATTCCCCTTGCATACGGACGCGGCGGCAGCGACTACAAGCTCGGAAACCCCACATGGCCAGAAACAAATTTTGTCCTCGTAAGCTATGTGCAGGATTCAGAAATCAAAAAAGTCCGGCAAGTAATTGCAGCCGTAAAAGAAAAATTCAAAAACGAAGGAATAAAAATTTTCACGATTAAATCGGAAGAATAATTTTTTTTCTATTCTGGAGCAAAGGCCATTTTCAACTGTGTCCGGCACTCCGTGTCCGGCCAGACTCCATGCAATTTCTACCCATTCGCAAACCGATAGCGCCATGGACGGCGCGTCAAATGTTGGCAATAAAAATACGGCAAGTTTCCGAAGGAAACTTGTGGGTAGAAATTGCACGGATGCAATTTCTACCCGCTTTCCAGGGTTCCGGCTTCCGCCTCCATTGCCTAACGGCAACGCGTTCCGCGCCCTTCCAATCGGGGCTAGGCTTAATTTGCATTCATCGTTAACAGTCACTCAAATTTGGCAATCTCCATCTGGCAAAGCTGGTCACACACTTCGTTGTATTCAACACCGGCGTGCCCCTTTACCCACTTCCATTCAACATCAAGGGAATTGTAAAGAGTATCCAACTGAACCCAAAGATCCTGATTCAGCACAGGCTTCTTTGCCGCAGTCCTCCAGCCGTTCTTCTTCCAGTTTTTAATCCAGGAAGTAATTCCGTTCTTTACATACTGGCTGTCGGAATACACAACAATTTTCCGCCCCTCAAGCGCAACAGCCTGCAAAGCTTCTATAGCCGCACTAAGCTCCATGCGGTTGTTGGTAGTCTGCTTCTCGCCACCGCTAAGCTTCCTAACTTTCTCTCCATCTATTACAACACAACCCCAGCCCCCAGGCCCAGGATTCCCATGGCACCCGCCATCAGTATAAATAACAATTTCATCCATGCCCGCCATTCTACCGCAAAAGCACTTATCTTTCAACATTCCCCAGAAAAAGCACATATTCGCTGCGCAGCAAAACTTCTCTCTTTTTCAAAGATTGCCGTATCAAGTACGGCAATGACACAATTGTTTTGAGCAGCCGTCCATGACTTAATAGTCGTTGCGATAAAGGGAACACCCCTAAAAAAAAACATTTGTTGAGAATTGGGGTTCTTAGGGGCGAGCCCCTAAGCCGTGCCCGAGAAGGAGGGGTGGTTTGGAGGGGAGGAAACAGCGGGCTTCGGACTCCGAGCGGTTTCCTCCCCTCCAAATTCGGGGTCCAAGGGAACTCCCTTGACAAACAGTTTAATTTGATATAAAACTATCTCAGATGGAAAATAATTTTATATCAAACCATTTTGAAGATTTCCACGCATCCTGCCAAGATGAATGCGATGAATACTTCATGGACATGGCCATTAAAGAAGCTCAAAAAGGAGAAGGCTTTGCCCATCCCAATCCTCTTGTTGGAGCCGTCATCGTAAAAGAAGGCAAGATTCTTGCAAAGGGCTACCACCACAAATACGGCGACCTTCACGCAGAACGCGACGCCTTAAAAAATGCGGCAGAAGCAAATGCAGACGTAACAGGCGCAACCATCTACGTAACGCTTGAACCCTGCTGCCACACAGGAAAACAGCCGCCCTGCACCCAGGCCATAATTCAAAGCGGAATAAGCCGTGTTGTAACAGGAAGCAAAGATCCAAATCCCTTGGTAAACGGAAAAGGAATCGAAGAGCTAAAAAAAGCCGGCATTCAAGTCCGCGAAAACGTCCTAAAAGACAAATGCGACGCCCTCAATGAAATTTTCTTCTATTATTTACAGACAAAAAAGCCCTACGTTATTTTAAAATACGCCTGCACCGCAGACGGAAAAACAGCCCTTGATTCAGGAAATCAGGAATGGATCAGTTCTGAAAAATCAAGGGAAAACGTTCACAGGACAAGGGCAAACGTAATGGCAGTAATGGCAGGCGTAAACACCGTACTGGCCGACAATCCAAAGTTAACGGTCCGCCTTAACGACGGCATAAAGCACTTCCAGCCACTAAGAATTGTTGCAGACTCCCACCTAAGGATTCCCCTTGATGCAGAACTTGTTACAAGTGCAAAAGAAATTCCTGTCATCCTTTGCTGCGTAAAAGAATTAAACGCGGAAGAAGAAAAAAAGAAAGCAGTCCTCTTGGAAAAAGGCCTTCAAATCATACAGACAAGCCAAAATGAACATGGCCGCATAAACCTGGAAGAACTCTTGGTTATCCTTGGACAAAGAGGCATAGACAGCATACTTGTAGAAAGCGGAGGAACCCTAGCCGCAAACTTCTTGTTCCCACCATGCGCCCAAAAGATTCAATGCTACCTTTGCCCAAAGATTTTCGGTCAAAGCAGGTACACTCCGGTATCTGGCCTTGGTGCAAAAGACATTGGCGATACAGTAAAGCTTTCACGCCCAACTGTCACATTTATAGAAGACGACTTGTTGCTTGAATACAAGGTGCTATCTGCAAAGCCCCAATCTTCATCAGGGGAATAATAATGTTCACGGGACTAGTAGAAGCGCAGGGTAAAATCACAAGCACAGAAAAAAATTCGTCTTCCTACAGAATAAGAATTGACTGTCCCTTTGCAGAAGAATTGACCCTTGGGGAAAGCGTTGCAGTAAACGGAATATGCCTTACGGTTAGCCAAAAAGACACAGGCTCTTTTTTTGCAGACATAAGCCCGGAAACCCAAAGCAGAACATCCCTTGCACAAGCCACGTCTTGCCCTGTAAACCTTGAACGAGCAATGAAGGCAGACGGCCGCTTTGGGGGACACATCGTAAGCGGACACATAGACGGCACTGCAAAATTCCTTGGTTCAAGAAAAGACGCCAATTCATTCATAATAAAAATACAGGCTCCAAAAAACATTGCCAAGTTCATCATAGAAAAAGGTTCTGTTTCAATAGACGGAATAAGCCTTACGGTTGCCAGCGTTGGACACAGTGCAAACGGCTGCGTTTTTACTGCGGCTGTAATTCCCCACACATGGGAAAACACAAATCTAAAACACAAGCGCCCTGGAAACCTTTTGAACATAGAATGCGATTTAGTCGGCAAATACATAGCTCATTTTGTAGATAAAAAAAATGGAGAAGAATATGGAATGCAATCCCTTTGGAAGTATTGAACAGGCACTGGAAGATCTTGCGGCCGGAAAAATGATAATCGTAACAGACGACGAAGACCGCGAGAACGAAGGGGACATAATCGTATCCTGCAAATTCGCAAGTCCCCAGACTGTAAACTTTATTGCAAAAAATGCCTGCGGTTTAATCTGCATGCCGGTAAGCAAAAAGCTTGCACAAAAATTCAACTTTGACCCAATGACCGCAAACAATACGGACAACCACTGCACGGCCTTTACAATTTCCGTAGACCATGTTTCAAATTCAACAGGCATATCCGCATTCGACAGATCGGCTACAGCAATGGCGGTCGTAGAAGAAAGCTCCCTCCCTTCAGCCTTTAGAAGACCGGGCCACATGTTCCCACTTATTGCAAAGGAACACGGCGTTCTTGAAAGGGCTGGACACACAGAAGCAACTGTTGACCTTTGCCGTCTTGCAGGCTTACCGGAAGCAGGCCTCTGCTGCGAAATAATGAGCCAAGACGGAAGTATGGCAAGGCTCCCGGAACTTTGCGAACTTGCAAAAAAATGGGGAATGACAATTGTAAGCATCAAGCAGCTTATTGCATACAGAAAATCCCATGAAAAGATAATCGAAAGGGTTGCAAAGTCAAACCTTCCAACAAAGTACGGAATGTTCGAGCTTTACGGATTCAAGGACCTTGTAACTGGCGAGCACCACGAGGCACTTGTAATGGGAGATGTTAAGTCTGGAGACCCGGTTCTTTGCAGGGTTCACAGCGAATGCCTAACAGGAGACACCTTTGGCTCATTAAAATGCGACTGCGGCCAGCAGCTTGACCTTGCGCTAAAAAAGATATCGGAAGAAGGAAGGGGCGTTCTTGTTTACCTTACCCAAGAAGGACGTGGCATTGGTATCCTTAACAAGATAAAGGCCTACGCTTTGCAGGACAAAGGCATGGACACAGTAGATGCAAACCTTGCGCTTGGACTGCCGGAAGATGCACGTGACTACAACGTTGGCATTCAGATTCTAAGGAACCTTGGCGTAAGCAAGATAAAGCTTATGACCAACAATCCAAAAAAGATTTACGGCCTTGGCGACAAAAACTGCGGCCTTGAAATTACAGAAAGGATTCCGCTTCAGATTCAGGCTCAGAAATTCGATTCATTTTATCTTGAAACAAAAATGAAGAGGATGGGGCATCTGCTCAACAATATCTAAGCAATTTACAAAGAAAGTATTCAGGAGGAATTATGAATATTATTGAAGGAAAAATCGTTGCCAATGAAGGCGGCAAAAAAATCAGCGTGGCCATCGTAGCTTCCCGCTTTAACGAATTCATCACGACAAAGCTTGTTGGTGGAGCACATGACGCTCTTGTACGCCACGACCTTGCAGAAGAAAACATTACTCTTTGCTGGGTTCCAGGAGCATTTGAAATTCCACTGGCTGCAAAGAAGCTTGCGGAAAGCAAAAAGTATGACGCAATAATCTGTGTGGGTGCCGTAATCCGCGGTTCAACAAGCCACTATGATTATGTATGCGCGGAAGTTTCAAAGGGCATTGCCCAGGTTAGCTTGCAGGCTGGCATTCCTGTAATGTTCGGAGTTCTTACCTGCGACACAATTGAACAGGCAGTAGAAAGGGCTGGAACCAAGGCCGGCAACAAGGGCTACGACTGTGCTCTTGGCGCCATCGAGATGATAAACATGCTGCAAAAAATATGTTAGAAAGCACTGGAATGGAGGCGGAAAACGCAGCAAAAAAGCATTTGCGCGGAGCGAACCCGGCAGCGTAGCTTCAAGCCGCGAAGCGAGTCAGATACCTTGTTTCCGCGCTCGGCTTTTTTGATGCGTTTACTGC
>JAFXWC010000055.1 GCA_017534445.1 Treponema sp. | reverse complement strand
GGCAGGCACGGCTTAGGGGCCATATAGCTCAACGTTTCGCGATATGCCTAAGAACCCTGCTGTTTAACAAATGTTTTTTTTTGTGAATGTTCGCTTTGGCAGGTTCAGGGGAGGTGTTTCTTTCTTGCCAAGGAATATCGAGCCAGGGAGGGCGGCTTAGCAACGTGCAGAAGTGCAAAGCGCTTCTGCAATCCCAAGAAAAATCCACGGAGGGGTTTTTCTTGGGCAGGCGGGTTAGCAGCGTGCAGAAGTGCAAAGCGATTCTGCAATCCCAGGAAAAATCCACGGAGGGATTTTTCCTGGGCAGGTGTCCTACGCCCGATTGGAAGGGGGGCGAAGCCAGACCGCCGTAGGCGGGCCGGAGCGGTAGCGGAGCCCTGCAAAGCGGGTGGCGCAGGGCATGGGCGGTCGAGTTAGTCAAGGAATGGATGGTAGAGCGGATAAAAGTACCGTCCAAAAAGGTTAAGAAAAATTTAAAAACTCTATTTTATTTTTGGCAAAACAGTATTATACTGGTAATTGTATGGGCCTTATAAATGTGTTGAAATTGCACTGGAAACGAAACACCTCGCTTTTTAGGGAAAATCGGGACGCGCTTTTGTTATATAACTACCGTTTTCTCTGTGTTTTGAACTATGCGGCCCTTGTGATAATGTTTTCGCTGGTGCTGATTTCCTACATTCCTTCCAATACTTTTTTTAACAAGCCAGCCTACCATAAGTTTTACATGTCCTTTTTCTTTGTCTTCCTTGCAATTGCAACGGCAACGTTTTTGTTCGGGGAGTTCGTAAAGAAGCATCCGCTGGTCTTTTTGTATGTTTTTACCTTTTCCATGCATCTTTTTGCAACGATTATGTGCATAATGGCCACTCATCCGGATCCTTACACCATAACGCTGGGCTTTCTTGTTATTTTCCCTATATGCATAATGGAATTTTCCGACCGGCTTTTTGCGCTTAACAGCCTGATTGTTGCGGTGGAGCTTGTTTTTTCCTACAAGTACAAGGACGTGGGATGTTTTGTTACGGACACGATAGACTGCATCATTTTTGGCATAATCGGAGTTGTTTTGGGCGGGGTTTTCAGGAGCTACTACCTGCGCTATGCAACGATTAAGGCCCACAGCCACGACAAGGACATGGAGCTTCTTAGGGCAAAGGACGAGGCAAAGTCTACCTTCCTTGCCAACATGTCGCACGAAATCCGCACCCCAATAAACGCCATCATCGGTTTTGACGAGATGATTCTGCGCGAGTGCAGCGACAAGTCAATCCTTAGCTACGCAAACGAGATTAATTCTTCCAGCCGCAACCTGCTTTCCATTATCAACGACATTCTGGACTTTTCAAAGATTGAGTCGGGCAAGATGGAGATTATATGCGTAAAGTACGACATAAATTCCATGCTTAACGACCTTATCAACATGGTGTCTCCGCGGGCAAAGGAGAGGGGGCTTGATTTTGTGGTGAACGTGAACCCCATGATTCCCTGCCAGCTTTACGGTGACGACATAAGAATCCGTCAGTGCATCTTGAATCTGCTTACCAATGCGGTTAAGTACACCAACGAGGGTAGCGTAAGTTTTACCCTGGACTTTAGGGGTGGCGGCGAGGAGACCATTAAGCTTTTTGTTTCCGTTAAGGATACCGGTATTGGAATAAAGAAGGAGAACATTCCCCACCTCTTTGACTCTTTTGACCGTCTGGAGGAAAGAAGCCTGCGTTCTGTGGAAGGTACGGGCTTGGGGCTTCCGATTACCAAGAACCTGCTTAAGAAGATGGGGGCGGAGCTTAACATAGAGAGTACGGAGGGCGTAGGTTCGACTTTTTCTTTTGAGATTGAGCAGAAGGTTGCAAGCGTTGAGCCAATCGGCAACTTTAGCGCGCGCATAAAGAGCATTAACGAGGCCCAGTCTGCTTATTCCGAGTCTTTCCATGCTCCTACGGCAAAGATTCTTGTTGTGGACGACATGAAGATAAATCTTACGGTTATAGCAAACCTGCTTAAGAAGACTCAGATTCAGCTTGATACGGCTCTTAGCGGTGATGCCGCAATTGACCTTGTTAAGCGCAACAGGTACAACGTTATCTTTATTGACCACCGCATGCCGGGCAAGGACGGTCTTGAGACTATTGCCGAGATGAGGAGCGACCACGAGAACCTGAACAAGAACACTCCATGCATAGCCTTTACAGCAAACGCAATTTACGGTGCCCGCGAAATGTTCCTTAGGCACGGTTTTGTGGACTACATAACCAAGCCTGTTGACTACAAGAAATTTGAGAAGCTTCTTATGGACTACCTTCCGCCAGAGCTTATTGCAAAGGATGAGGAAGAGTCTCCGCAAGAGGCGGCACTTGAGCAGGTGGAGCTTTCCCGCGCTGAGCATGATGATGCCTTCCTTGGAGCATACAAGCACGTTGCCGGGGTGAACATTGATTCAGCCCTTATGCATTGCGGTGAAGAGAGCATACTTAAAACCGCTGTCTTTGATTTTTATGATGCTATAGACAAGAACCTTTTCTTTATTGAGTATTACGAGAGGAACGGTGACTGGAAGAATTACACAATCCTTGTTCACAGCCTAAAGAGTTCCTCCAAGCTGATTGGCATAGAGAATCTTTCTGCTGAAGCCGCCTATCTTGAAAAGTGCTGCGACGACCACAACTACAAGGAAGCAGAGGAAAAGACGGAAGCCCTAATAAAGCACTATGCTTCCTATGTTGGGCACCTTTTGCCAATAGTCAACCCGGGAACGAGTCCTTCCGGCATGAAGGAGCTTATGGGTGAAGAGCGTTTTAACGAAGCCTATGCCGCCATAAAGGAATGCGTTACCGTGGATGATTTTGATTCCTCCGAGAATATCGTTGTTGCAATGTCAACATACGAAATCCCGGAGAAACTTAAGGGGCGCTACAAGGCTTTGCGTTCTTCCGTTTACACCAGGAACAAGCAGGCCATTCTTGGCTCCTTGATTTAGCTTCTTGATTTAGCTTATTCCCAGACAAGAATCTTGTTCTTTCCAGCCTTTATCTTTTCAAAGGGCCCGGGAATTGGGCTTTGGGAGCGTTCGTTACCGCAAATGTCCCTGTTAAAGACAATTTCGCTTTCGTCCGGGGCATCAAAGCGGAACTGGCAGATTCTTGGCCTTCCCAGCATTGCCGTTTCTATAAGCTGGGTCTTTGTCTTAAAGAGGCTTTCGTCCGCAGTAAATTCCGCATAGAACTTGCCCTTTTCTTCAAGGATTTTTACGCTGGGGTTTTCCTTGGCAAAGCTGTTGTCCTTTTCTCCGCTAAAGGCTTTTGCGCCAAAGCAGTAGTGGTTGCCGTTAACATAAGCTGCCTGCATTACGCGCATGAACACGTCGTGGTCACCGTCGCCTGCTTCTTTTATGCGGTCCTTGTATTCCTGCCAACTTCTTGCGCAACCTGTGTTAAGTTGTGGCGTTTTGGCCCAAGTGTTCATCTCCTTGCAGAGGGAGTTCATGATGCATTCGTCGTAGCCGTCTGTTCCCGACTTTGACTGGGGGGTAAAGGTTTCCTGTCCGCCAACAAAGATGTTCTGGTAAAGCCTGTCGTCTCCACTAAAGACTAGGGCTGTTCCCAAAAGGTCCGTTGAATGGGGTAAATGGTAGGGGGTGGAGCGGTCTATAACCTGTTCGCGCCTCATTGTTCCGCAGCAGAGGTTGTGGATGTATGCCCCGCCCTGCGATATGTTGTCAAAGTTGTAGGGGCTTGCAAAGATGTTGTTGTCTACTATATAAGGTCCGTGCGAAACTTCCACCATAAGGTCCCTGTCGTTTGCGTAGTAGAGGTTGCCGCTTATGCGTACACCCTGGGTCTGCCAGTCAAACCAGGTGCCCAGCGTGCAGTTGTGTATGTTGTTGCCTATAAGCTGAACGTCAATTCCTGCATGAAGCTTTATTCCGGCTATTTCGTAGCCAAAGTATTCATGCTTAACCGCAATGTTGTAGATGTGGTTGTGCTCTATTCTGCTAAAGATGCAGCCCATGTGCCCAACAATTCCGTTTTGCCCGCAGTCGTATATTGTATTGTTGCGGATTATGTGGGAACCGATTTTTTCCTTGCTCCAGCCGTTCTTCTTTGCCCTAAAGACAGCTTCCATCTGGTACTGGTAGCCCGGCTTTTCCCTTAAGTGGGTGCAGTCGTTGTCTCCGGTGGAAATTTCTTTGCCAAGGCTTACCGCGCTGCACTTTGCGTCGTGGAAGATGCAGTCTTCTATAATCCAGCCCTTTGCCCAGTGGGGGCCAATCATTCCTGGTTGGTCTGCCGTTGGTGGTGCCCATGGACTTGCCGCCTGGCACATTTCAAAGCCCTGGACTGTTATGTAGTCAAGGCCTGTGCGGTCGGGGTAAAAGCAGCTCTGGCGCACGCTTATTTCCACAAGCTCCTTGTTGGGGTCAAATTCGTGGAAGTTTGCGTAGATTTTTGTTTCTGCCCTGCCAACTTCCGCAAACCACTGGTAGACTGTCTGCTCAGGTTCAAGAATTGGTTCCTCATGCTTAGTCCAAGGCGGATTGTATCCTGTAAGACGCTTTTCTGCCTTGCGCACTTCTTCCAAAGACTGTGCTTCGTAAAATGACTTTCCGTTAAGGTAAAGGTCTCCCAAGTGAACGGGTTTTTCAAGAGGCCACACAACCCAGTCGCCCCAGACTTCCTTTGCAAAGGGGTTGCATTCACCATAAGAAGCAGCACCTTTAAAGATTGAATTTGGAACGCTTGCACTCCAGACGCTTCCGCCTTCATTCTTCCAGCCCTTAAGCTCCTCTGAGCCTTTGATTATTACCTTTTCTCCCTTTGCCGCCCGGTAGACTATGCGCTTGTCTTCTCCACTTCCACCGTTTGCAGGCTTTACCCATTCGCGGTAGGTTCCCTTGCCAACTGTTACGCTGTCTCCCGCAACTGCAAGTGACGCTGCTTTTGAAATAGTCTTAAAAGGGTGTTCTTTACTTCCGGGGCCAAAATCATCCCCGGTAACGCTTACAAAATAATCCATCTTTTACCTCCGCTATATAGGCAGTTTTAAAACTCGTTTTGTCATGCTGAATGCGGTTGCTCGCAACCAATTTCAGCATCCAGCTTCATGGATTCCGAAACGAGTTCGGAATGACACTTTTGGAACAAGCTCTATTGAATGTTGGGTTAAAAAGAATTCGTGCTGGTTACACCTGTACTGCAAAAGGCTCTTATCTTCCCAAGAGTGCGTCCAGCTCTGCATTCTGAGCCAAGAATTCACTGTTGCGCGGGTCAATTGCCACAACCTGCTTTAGGTAATACTGGGCCCGTCTCCAGTCCTGTTTGTTATAGTAGATTCTGTAGAAGCGGTAAAGTGCGTCTTTGTTGCGCGGGTTTGCGGTAAGGCTTGCCCTTAGGTCGGCAAAAATCTCGTCTTCACCGGTGGCAAGAAGGCTCCTCTGGTAATAGAGAAAGCTTTTCATTTTTCCAGAAGAAGTTTCAAGCTTTGTGTTTATAAGCTTCTGTGCTTGCTCCCTCTTTCCGGTTGCAACAAGCATGTTTATGTATGAGCGAAGGACATCTTCATCTTCCGGGTAGGCTGAATACAACTTTGATGCCGTATCCATAGCCTGGCTGTTGTTCTTTAGGGCAATGCAGATGTCTATGTAGGCAAAGAAGGTTTCCTTTGAAACATTGTCTTCTTTTATAAGCTTGGAGCACATCTGGTATGCTTCCTGGTAGCGTCCTGCCTTGTAGTGCTCGCTGATTATAATCTGCTGGGCCTGTATGTTGTCTGGCAGCTTAGCCAAAACCTTGTTGGCAAGCTCCATGGCGCTCTTTCCCGCAATAGGCGAACTTGATTCCGATGCAACGGAAGCAGCGCAAAGAAGAACATCCACGTCTTCGGGGTATTTTTGCAAAGCCTGTGCAATGGTCTGGGAAGCCGCTGAATTGTTCTTGTTCCATTCGCGAAGAAGCCGTGTGCGCTCAATAAGGTAAAGCTTGGAAGTGGAATCCGTCTTGGCAACGGCATCCAAAAGCGAAGATGCCTTGATGTAGTCGTTCTTGCTCATCAGAATGTCTGCGCGGTAGAGGGTAAAGTTTGTGTTCTCCGGCTCATTCTGAAGAACCCTAAGCACATAGTTTTCGGCCTTGTCCACATTGCCTGTCTTTAGGGCAGCAGTGGCGCAAATCTTTAAGAGCAGAGAATTCTGTGGGGAAGAGGCAAGCAAAAGCTCCCCCTGTGAAAGTGCACGGGCATAATTTCCCATATTGTATTGAATTGCAGCCTCAACAGCCTTTAGCTCCACGCAGGAAGATGCACCCTTTTCCGCCTTGGTAAGATAGGTTGCCGCTGTTTCAGTGTTGCCCTTGTTTATCTCCAGAACAGACATAAGGTAGTTTGCAAGAACGGAATCAGGCCTCATGGCAAGGGCTGTGTTCAAGTCCCTCTTTGCCTTGGCGTAGTAAGCCTGCACGTCTGCCTTGGAAAAAATAACCATGGAAGGAAGCAGGGTAGTCAAAAAATCCGTCCGTTCGGTGGTTGAATCATAAATACCGTTTGCCGCGCTCTGTAGGATGCGGGAGTAGGGGTTGTCCGTCTGGCTGGAAGGAACCTCCCATGTAACCTTCCTGGAAGGCCATGCAGTCTGCATAATCTGCTGGCAGATGTTCATCAGGACAATTTCCTTGTCAGAAAGGGTGCCCTTTGAATTCTTGTATATTAAGGAAGAAGCCTGCTGCAAAGAATCCGGCGAACCGTTTTCCACGTAGCCTAGGATTTTCTGGTCTATTGAATAAAAATACGAGCGGTATGAATTGTTTGGCAGGGGAATGTTGGTGACAATTTCCTCTTCGCCTTCACTTTCCTGCTTGGAAGAAGCGTTGTCTTTACCGCTTCCGGCAGAAGATGAAGGCGTACTTGCGCAAGAGAAAAATAGAATCATAAAAAATAGAGGTGCGACAAGCCGGGCAGACCTTTTAAGATTCATTGCTGTCTTCCCCTTCTATAAGAGAATCATCATTCATGTAGGGCAAAATTTCGTGATGCTTTTGCTGAACCACGAATAGTATTATAAGCCATATTCCGCCAAAAATCAAAATAAGCGGCCACCACATGAAAATAAAATGCCTAAAAGACGACTTGAATATGTGCATGGAGAACATCAGGAAAAAGGCCCCCATAAGAATCATAAGAATAGCCGGAAAAAGGTAAATTGTGCGTATTCTCTTAAGGTTGTAGAGTCCCGACGGAATTAGTGCCAGTCCGCAGATGATGATTGTAAGCGGCCAGGTTTCAATAAAGGTAAAAGGCATTATGTGGGCATCCAAAAGCAGCAGGTGCACCCCGCCAAGAAAAGAAGCTATGCCCAAAAAGACCCAAATTCCCTTTTTTATCAGCGAAAAGGATATATATAGAAGAAAAGCGCCTGTTCCCGTAAGCAGAATGGACTTCCATCCAAAGGAATCCTGTGTTTTTGAAAATTTTACCGCAAGCAGGAATACACCGGAAAGCAATATTCCTATTCCTATGGCGAGGCCAACGTGATATTTTAAGGGCAGTTTAATCTGCTTTCCCGTGGGATTGTCTTTCATCTAGTACCTGTCCTTCTCTGCTCCATATTCTAGAATACTCCAAGGATACTTAAAAAACAAGTTGACTGGCATACTGTTATAAATTATAACAAATTTTTACCGGTGTTTTTTCTGGACGGTACTTTTTTCTGCTCTACCATTTTATTTTTTGGCTAATCCGACCGCCCATGCCTCTGCGCCACCCGCTTTCCAGGGCTCCGCTGCCGCTCCGGCCCGCCTACGGCGGTCTGGCTTCGCCACCCTTCCAATCGGGCGTATGTCGCCAGAAAAAATCCATCCTTGGATTTTTTCTGGATTGCAGAAGCCAAGGGCTTCTGCATGTTGCTAACCCGCCCTCCATGGCTCGATATCCCTTGGCAAGTAAGAACTACGTTCCCTGAGCTTGTCGAAGGGAACAATTCCCAAAAAACACCTGTTGAAAAAAAGGGGTTCTTAGGGGCTAGCCCCTAAGCGGTGCTGGAAAGGTGGGGTGGTTTGGAGGGGAGGAAAACCCGCTTCCGAGTAGAGGTTTCCCTCCCCTCCAAATTTGGGGGTGCAGGGGACCCCCCCTGTAATAGCCCCCTTGTCTAACCGCCAAAATAATGCTATTGTTATTTACTCTAATTTTAAAATTAAGGATGGAACGCAAATATGTCATTTATTCCTATTTTATTGACTACCGCAGCCGGTGGTGCCCAGGGACAGGGAGCTGACCAGATGGGTGCTTTTGGCGGCACTTTCGGTATGCTTGTACCGCTTATTCTTATTTTTGCAATCATGTATTTCTTGATGATCCGCCCACAGCAGAAAAAGCAGAAAGAAACGCAGAAAATGATTGATGCCCTTAAGAAGGGAGACAAGGTTGTCACAATCGGCGGAATCCACGGAATCGTTACTTCCACAAAGGAAAACACTATCGTAATAAAAGTTGACGACAACACAAAAATTGAATTTAACCGCACGGCAATTGCTTCTGTAGTTACGGACAAACCGGCTTCTGAAAGCAAGAGCGAGACGGAATAAAAAGATTCTGAGGTAACAGAAAAATGAGTAAAAAAGGACGCTTGTTTATAATCCTTTTGGTATTGGCAATGTGTTTTGTGTTCTTGTGGCCATCAATCTGCTGGTATGCACGTACGCCAAAGGACGACAAGGCACTTGCTTTGAGTTCTCTTGAAAAAATCAAGGAATATGCCACTTTTATGGCAGAAAATGATGTTGAGCAGCTTCGCCAGGCTGCAAAGGCTTCCGATGCAGAAATTCCTGCCGGTTCAGAATGGCTTGTTAAGGCAGCCAAGAAGAACTTCAAGGACATGGGTAAGGAAGTTCCATCTCCCCTCACCCTCCGCGCAGCATTGGAAACATTCTCCCGCGAAGAGCTTACAAAGCTTGTGGAAGACCGCTACCGCAACAAAATCCTCAAGGACAAGAAAAACTACAAGAACTCAGTAAAGCTGGGCTTGGACTTGAGCGGTGGTATGAACGTCATCGTAAAGGCAGACTTGGATGCAGTCGTAAAGGCTCAGAAGGAAAGCGGCACTGTAGCAGAAGCCTCTTGGGATTCTGATTTGAAGACTCATGTTGTTACCGTGAACGAGGCAACCCTCCGCAACGACGCAATGGCACAGGCAATAGAAACCCTTACCAGCCGCATTGACCGCTTTGGCCTTAGCTCACCAACAATCAGGCAGCAGGGCGAAGACCGTATCTATATAGAACTTCCTGGTTCAGCAGAAACAGATCAGATTAACACCATCATCCAGGGACGCGGTATTTTGAACTTCCGCCTCGTAGATATGGATGCTACAGAAAAGTTCCTCCAGTACTACTTTGCAAACCGCAGCACAACTTTCGACAGCAAGGGCAACCTTATCAATCCTTCCATAATTCCGGAAGACGAAGAAGTTTTCGGTTACTATGTAACAGACGAATATGGCCTTGACCAGAAAGTTACAGGCCGTCCTTACCTTGTCGTAAAGAAGCAGATTGCCCTCGAAGGCAAGCACATCAAGTCGGCAGAAGTTGGGGCAGACAACCTTACAGGAAGGCCACAGGTCAACTTTACCCTGGACGCAGAAGGTGCAGGCATTTTTGCAAAGTTCACCGGCGAGCACAAGGGTGAATACCTTGCAATCGTAAGCGACAACAAGATTAAGTCCAACGCAAGAATCAATTCAGAGATTCCTGGAGGACAGGTTGCAATCGACGGTTTTGGCAAGGAAGAAGCAAACAACCTGCAGAAGGTTTTGCAGACAGCATGGCTCGAAGTTCCTCTTAGCGTGGAAAGCCAGCAGGTTATCGGTGCAGAGCTTGGTAGCCAGTACATCCGCCAGGGCCTTATAGCAATTGCAGTTGGTCTTGCCGCAATCATGCTCTTTATGCTCATCTTCTACAAGGGTGCAGGCGTTAACGCATGTGTTGCACAGATACTCAACCTTTACATAATGTTCTCCGTGATGAGCGCACTCAACTTTACAGTAACACTTCCATCCATTGCAGGTATGATTCTTACAATCGGTATGGCTGTAGACGCAAACGTAATCATCTTTGAGCGCATCAAGGAAGAGCGTGCGCTTGGCAAAGACCGCGCCTCTTCTATTTCCGTTGGTTTTGCAAACGCATTCTGGTCTATCATGGACTCCAACATAACAACATTTATTGCTGCCGTATTCATGACCCAGCTCGGCTCCGGTTCCATCCAGGGCTTTGCATACAGCTTGGCAATCGGTGTTTGTTCAACGGTATTCACAGCTCTTGTTGTTTCAAGGCTTCTGTTTGACTTTAACACGGAAGTTGTAGGTAAAAAGAACATAAGCATCAGCTGGAGGATGAAATAATGAAAAAGCTACATGAATTCAGCAAGGCATTCCTCGGCTGTGCAATTTTTAGTGCCGTGGTTATTGCCACAGGAATAGCAGGATTCTTTGTAAAGGGAATCAACTGGGGCTTGGACTTTCAGCCTGGTCTTATAGAAGAAGTCCGCATTGCTTCTCCTGCAATGAGCCTTTCTTATTCTGGTTCGGCAAAGGTAGACGCAGAACTTTCCGCCACAGGTTTTGACCTTGTTATTACCGGTGTTGGCGAAAAGGAAACAAAGTCTTTTGCCTTTGGCCAGTATTCAACAATTTCTGCCCTTGCAGATGCCTTAAAGGGTGTTGAAGGAATTTCCGCAGAAGTTCTTTCTTCTGGAGATGCAGACTGCTACTCAATCTTTACAAACAGTGCAGTTTCCGCAGTCTTGGGTAAGGAGCCTTTCTTCCTCTATGTTCCGGATGCAAAGAGCAGTGTTACTGTAGAAGACTTGCGCACCGCAGTAACTTCGGAAGCAGTACAGGTTAAGGAACTTGGAAGTGAAGCAGACCGCAGCTTCCAGATACGCGCAAAGATTAAGGGTGACCAGGTTTCAAGCCAGGAACTTCAGCGCAAGATTACAGGCGACATCCAGAACAAGTTTGGAAAGAACAATGTTGCAATAGTCCGCACAGACTTTGTTGGCTCAACATTCTCTTCTGACCTTGCATACAAGTCAATCCTGCTTGCAGTTGCAACACTCTTCCTCATTTGGCTCTATGCTACAATCCGCTTCCACTGGGACTTTGCTCTTGGTGCAATCATCGCTCTTGTACACGACTGTCTTATCTTGTTTACGTTCATCATCTGGTTCCAGCTGGAATTTACAACAACAACGCTTGCGGCAGTCCTTACAATCTTTGGTTACTCAATCAACGCAACGGTTGTTATCCTTGACCGTGTCCGCGAGAACATGAAGTCTATGGAAGCAAAGGAATTCAACAGCATTCTTGACCGTTCGCTTAGCGACACTCTTACCCGTTCCGTAATAACCACAATTACAACAATGTTCGCATCTGGTGCCTTGTGGGTGTTCACAAGCGGATCTATAAAGGTGTTCGCAATCGTTCTTACAATCGGTTTGATTTCTGGTTGTTATTCATCTATCTTCATCAGCTCTGGATTCATTTCATGGGCACGCCGCAAGTGGGATCCAAAAGACCCCGTTCACGTGCGCCCAAGAAAAACTGAACGCCCAGCTTTCTCGGCTACAGTTTCCGTCTGAGTCTGACGCTTAGTTAGATTACAAATGCCCGCTTTGCAAAAGGCGGGTTTTTTTATGGGGTTTTATGAAGGTAATTCGTGCAAAAATTTTAGGCTACTGTATGGGGGTCCGCCGTGCTGTTGAAGGTGCAGAAAAGGCACTTGACGACTCGCAGGGAAAAACCGTCTATACCCTTGACCCTTTGATTCACAATCCGTCCGTAATGAATGCCCTGCAGTCCCGGGGACTAAAAATCCTTGACGCAGACAGCCTGGGGCAAGCTTCATTTCTGGGAGAGGACAGCATAGTCCTTATCCGCGCCCATGGAACAACACCCGCTGTTTTGGAAAAGCTTAGGGCAATGAAGGTTTGCATAAAGGATTCAACTTGCCCCCGCGTGCATATAAGCCAGAAGCGTGCGGCGGAATGGAGCGCAAAAGGTTTTACCGTTATTATTGCGGGCGACAAAAATCACGGAGAAGTTACCGGCATCCAGGGCTTTGCAAACGGAAGGTCGGTCGTCGTGCAGACAAAAGAAGAAGCCTCCTCTTTGCAGGTGCCGGAAAAGGCTGTGCTTATTGCGCAGACCACGTTCAGCCCCGTAGAATTCAAGGCCATAAGCGACATTATCCTGCAAAAAAATCCCGGTGTACAGGTCTTTAATTCAATTTGTTCTGCAACAATGGAAAGGCAGGAAGCCCTGCTTGAACTAAAAGGCATGGCTGATGCAATCATAGTAATCGGTGGAAAGAATTCTGCCAACACAAGAAGGCTTTACGAAAGGGCACTTTCCGTCTGCCCCCGCGCCGCTTTAATAGAAGATGCTTCGGAAATACCGGAAGAGTTTTTTTCTTTTAAGACCGTGGCAATTACGGCCGGAGCAAGCACCCCGGATTCAATTATAAACCAGGTGGAAAAATCGCTGCAGGAAGGGCGCTATGTTCCCTCCCTTTAAGGAAGATGCTGCGCTAAAAATTTGCAAGCTTCTTTCCCATGCCTTGGACTTGGGACTGCTGGAACTTAGGGCAGTGGATTCTTCCCGCTCGGCAACGGAACGCACTCTTGGCGGAATAATGCTTGGTGCGCTTGTCGTTTCTGAAAACAATACCGACGGTAAAAAATGCCATGCCCTTGTAACGGTTAGCGGAACAACCAGGGCTGTTTTTAAAAGGGGATGCAATACCCCGCTTGAAGATTTTCCTCCTTTTAGCCTGTCAGAGATATTTGCAGACAGTACAGGCAATAGAGACTTTGCAGTTGGCGGCATGCTTTCTGAATGTGCCTCTTTGGCATCAATAAAATTTCTTCCCCCCATTGTATGCGCAAGTAAAATAGACCAAGCCCTTTTGCAAAACGATAAAGCGATTCATGAGCTTACAAAAGAAATAGCTGTCGCCACAGACAGTGAAAAAATCCGTAGGCTCAAAACCGAGCGCACTGCCTTAACAGACCAGTCCCTTGCAAAATTTTTTGAATTATATTCATTCCATTGTGCAGACGGAAAAATGCGTTCGTTAAAAACAATCTGCGCTGAGCGTAATCTGCAAACCCTTCCGCCAACCGGAACAGGCGAATGTTGCGCCCCAAAGCTTTTGGACTATGCCTTTGCCTCTTCCTTGCAGCCTGTAAGCCTTTGCGAAGCCTATTACCAAAAGGGCCAGGAGCTAAAGCCAAGGAGTCCTTGCGACGAGAGGTGCGGAATAATTTTGCCTTCTATGCTGGGGCTTGAACTTCTTTACCGCGACGAGCATATTGCAGTTGTTAACAAGCCGTCAGGGCTTTTGAGTATACCTGGTAGGGGTATAGAAAAATTGGACAGTGTTACGACCCGCCTAAAGCGCCTTTTTCCCGCATGCATTGAACAGCCTTCTGTTCACCGACTGGACATGGAAACAAGCGGGCTAATGGTTCTTGCCTTTACAAAAGAAGCCCACCGCATTTTGAGCCGGCAGTTTATGGAAGGGCAGGTAAGCAAAAAATACACAGCTCTCTTGGACGGGGTTCTTGCAAAGAAGGGGATTGCCCAGGAAGGTTGCATGGAACTCTACTTCCGCCTGGACGTGGACAACAGGCCCCATCAGATTTGGGACAGCGTTTACGGAAAAAAAGCCGTAACCTCTTGGCGCATACTCAACGTTGAACGCTACACAGCTCCTGATTTGTCCGTAAGGAATGTAACCCGAGTTGAATTTGTTCCGCATACAGGCCGCACCCACCAGCTTCGCCTTGCCAGTGCGGACAGCCACGGCTTTGCAACGCCAATAATCGGGGACACGCTCTACGGAAAATGCACACCGGGGGAACGCCTTATGCTCCATGCCTGCCATCTTGAATTTATTCATCCTGCAACAAATGAAGCAATGGTTTTTGAAAGCAAGGTTCCCTTTTAAAATATGGGGGGGCGTTACGGGGGGTGCAACCCCCTGTAGAAGGGGTAGGACGCAACGAAGTGCGGCCGCAGGGGGAGACTTCCCCCTCCCGAAATTTTTGCACTAAACTAAAATTACAACGCCCAAATTCTGGCCAAATTTGTTTGACAATTGGACGCCTCTAAAATAAAATCGTAATCAGTTAAAGATAATGCTATCTTTTTTTGGAGGTAATATGAAAAAGGTAATTCTTGCTGGTGTGGTTATCGCAGCTGCAATCTCTGCAGTATCATGCGGCGGAAAGAACGTTGCAAAAGTGGCAAATAAGGATAAGCCTCTCGTATTTTACAACAGACAGCCATCTGATCCTGTAAGTGGCGAAATTGACATGGAGTCAATGAACTGGAACGGAAGCACATACTATGTTGGTTTTGACGCAGCTGGTGGTGGTGCAGTTCAGGGACAGCTCATTAAGGACTTCCTTGCATCCGCAGATCCTGCTGTAATCGACCGCAATGGCGACGGCATCTTGGGTTATGTTCTCTGCGTTGGTGATGTTGGTCACAACGACTCACGCGCACGTACAGAAGGTATCCGCCGTGCTTTGGACACATGGAACGGTTCACCAGATCCTACAAACGTAAAGGACGGTTCCGTAAATGTTGGCGGAAAGACTCTCAAGGTTGTAGAGCTTGAAGGAAAGGCAATGACCGGTACAGACGGTTCTACATGGAACGCAAACGCTGCTACAGACGCAATGAGCGGTTGGGCAACAAAGTTTGCAGACCAGATTGATATGGTTGTTTCTAACAACGACGGTATGGCTATGGGTTGTCTCCAGGCTTCAAACTATCCTGCAGGTGTTCCGATCTTCGGTTATGATGCAAACGCAGACGCAATCGAAGCAATTGGTGCTGGCCGCCTTACAGGTACAGTTTCCCAGAACGTAGACGCACAGGCAACTGCAACTCTCCAGGTTCTCCGCAACCTTCTTGACGGTCTTACAGGCTCTGATGTTTACACACAGGGTATCTCTACAACAGACCGCTACGGCAACAAGATTTCTGCTCCTGTTGACTATGTGAACAGCACAAAGGCACTTCTTGCACAGAACTCTGGCGTAAACTCTTCCAACTGGGAACAGTACAAGGCTGGAAACCGCGACACTGGAATCAAGCAGACAAATGCAGAAACAAAGAAGGTTCTTCTTACAGTTTACAACTCAGCAGACAACTTCCTTTCTTCTAGCTACGTTCCTGCATTGAACTACTATGCACCTTTGCTGAACCTTGACCTTACAATCGTACAGGGCGACGGTCAGAACGAATCAAGCTGCATTGACAAGTTCACAAACCTTGGCAACTATGATGCATACGCAATCAACATGGTTAAGACAAACTCTGGCCGTGACTATACAGACAGACTTAAGTACTAATTGCTATTGTCGGGCTTGACGTGAGCAAGCTTATGGATATGGCGGCATCACTTTTGTTTGCGGTGCCGCCATTTTTTAGGCCGGATTTTTTGTAACAGCCACTTTTTTTGTGATTGGCTTTCAAAAGATGGGCGGAAATACCTACCCTTGTAAAGGCTAAGGTCAGGAGAATTATGAGCGAAGACGTAATGCTTCAGATTAAAGGCCTGTCAAAATCATTCGGAAAGAATAAAGTTCTGGACGGCATAAACCTTACTGTAAAACGCGGAAGCGTTCTTGGCCTTATGGGCGAGAATGGAGCCGGCAAGTCTACAATGATGAAGTGTCTGTTTGGAATCTATGCCCGTGATGAGGGACAGACTTTTCTTGAAGGTAAGCCTGTAGATTTTAAGACACCAAAAGAAGCTCTGGAAAACGGAGTTTCAATGGTTCATCAGGAATTGAACCAGTGCTTGGACCGTACGGTTCAGGACAATTTGTTTTTAGGCCGCTATCCCTTAAGATTCGGTATTGTTGACGAAGTAAAAATGCAGCGCGAGTCTCAGCGCCTCTTTGCTTCCCTTAAGATGAATGTAGATCCAAAGCGCATCATGCGCACTATGAGCGTTTCCCAGAGACAGATGGTGGAAATTGCAAAGGCTGTTTCCTACAAGGCAAAGATAATTGTTTTGGACGAACCAACCTCTTCTTTAACTGAACCGGAAATCAAGAAGCTTTTTTCAATCATAAACGATTTGAAGAAGCAAGGAATATCATTTGTTTACATTTCGCACAAGATGGATGAAATTTTTGAAATCTGCGATGATGTTTCTGTTTTGCGTGACGGTAAGATGATTCTTACAAAGTCCGTAAAAGAAACCAACATGGACGAACTGATTGCCGCAATGGTAGGCCGCTCTTTGGACAAGCGCTTCCCGGACGTAGACAATGTTCCTGGTGAGCCTTACTTTGAGGTGCGAAACCTTTCCACAAAATTCAACCCTGTGCTAAAGGACATTTCCTTTACTGTGCGCAAGGGAGAAATCTTTGGCCTTTACGGTCTTGTTGGGGCTGGACGTTCTGAACTTCTTGAGTCCCTCTTTGGTGTCCGCACACTTGCTTCGGGAGAAATAATTGCTGCCGGCAAGAAGCTCCGCTTTAGAAACAGCAAGGACGCCATGGACCACAACTTTGCCTTTGTTACGGAAGAGCGCAAGGTAAACGGAATGTTTGGCAAAGACACCATAAAATTCAACACTGTTATTACCAACCTTAGAAGCTACAAGAGCGGGGGAATCCTTTCTGAGCGCAAGATGCAGGAAGCAGCTGACCGCGAGATTAAGGCAATGCATACAAAATGCGTTTCCGCAGACGAGCTTATTTCCAGCCTTTCTGGAGGCAACCAGCAGAAGGTAATCATCGGCAAGTGGCTTGAGCGTTCACCGGACATCTTTCTTATGGACGAACCAACCCGCGGTATTGACGTTGGTGCAAAGTACGAAATTTACCAGCTTATAATCAAGATGGCAAAAGAAGGAAAAACCATAATCGTAGTTTCAAGCGAAATGCCGGAGATTCTTGGCATTACGAACAGAATTGCGGTTATGTCCAACCACCGGCTTTCGGGAATCGTAAACACAAAGGAAACGAATCAGGAAGAACTCCTGCGGCTTTCCGCAAAATATTTGTAAGAGAGGCAAGCAATGGCACAGGATATAGAAAGCGTAAATTCTTTGGAAGAAAGCGTAAAATTAAACGAGTACAGCAAGACTCTTGAAGAACTCCGCAAAGACGGCGTAAACAAGATTTCTTTATTGAACCAAAAAATTGCGGAAGTAAAGCGCAGCAAGATGATGAATGCGCAGGAAAAAGAAAAGACGATCGCTGAATGCAAGGCCCAGCTTCAGGAAGCAAAGTCTGTTGCCGCAAAAAACAATGCTAAGGACAAGGCAATCACAAAAGAAGCCGTTGCCTATGCAAATGCCCTTAGCAAGAACATTGTTGCAAAGGTAACTGCAGAACAGAATGCCGTAAAAGAAAACATAAAGAGGGAATACCTTGCCACCGTTGAGCAGATTCAACTGGAAGCTGCCGAGCGTGAGTCAAAGATTCTTTCTGAACGCAGCGAAAACACCAAGGCAGAACTTGCCACGGCCCGCTACGAGCTAAAGAGCGCCCTCTTTGATGCAAAGAACAAGTACAAGGACGCATTGCAGGACTGTAAGGATGCCATCCACCAGGCCTTTGTAGACCACGTTCAGAAGAACATAAGCCTCCGCAACAGCCGCACAAATTTTGTGGAAGAATTCCAGCAGGGAGTAAGGAACTACGCCTACCAGTTTACCCCTCAGGAATTCCTCTTAAAGAACGGACTTTATGTTGCAATCCTTATCTTCTTCATTGCATGTATAATCATTGCCCCGCTTACGGGAAAGGGCGTGCTTCTTAACTTGCCCAACATCTTTACGATTCTTGAGCAGTCATCAGTCCGCATGTTCTATGCCCTTGGCGTAGCAGGACTCATCCTCCTTGCCGGTACCGACTTGAGCGTTGGCCGCATGGTAGCACTTGGTTCCGTAATCACCGGCCTTCTTTTGCACCCCGGCGAAAACATCGTAAAGCTCTTTGGCCTTGGCCCCTGGAACTTTACAACAATGTCCGTCGGAAGCAGAATTGCAACCGCAATCATTCTTTCCATCCTCTTCTGCGTTATGTTCAGCGCAATAGCAGGATTCTTCTCTGCATACTTTAAGATGCACCCATTCATTTCAACCCTTGCAACACAGCTTATCATCTACGGACTTTTGTTCTTCGGAACAAGCGGAACTCCGGTTGGCTCAATAGACAAGGCAATCAAGGACGCAATCGGCGGCAGATGGGAACTGGGCTATGTTGGCGGCGACTTCATCACCTTCCCCAAACTGATAGTCCCGGCGGTCATAGCAGTCTTCGTTGCTTGGTTCATCTGGAACAAGACAACCTTCGGCAAGAACATGTTCGCAGTTGGCGGCAACCCCGAAGCTGCATCCGTAAGCGGAATCAGCGTATTCTGGGTAACGCTCGGCGTATTCGTAATGGCTGGCGTCTTCTACGGATGCGGTGCCTTCTTGGAAGCCTTCCGTGCAAACGCAAGCGCAGGAACAGGTCAGGGCTACGAAATGGATGCAATTGCAGCTTGTGTAGTCGGTGGCGTTTCATTCTATGGCGGCATCGGAAAAATAAGCGGTGCAGTACTCGGTGTAATAATCTTTACCGGATTAACATACTGCCTTACCTTCCTTGGAATCGACACCAACTTGCAGTTCGTCTTTAAGGGACTCATCATCCTTGCGGCCGTATCTCTTGACTGCGTAAAGTACTTGAAGAAAAAATAATTTTCTTCAACGAAATATAAACTAATTTTTTTCCCGTGCCACAGTCTGGTTCTTGCCGGATTGTGGCTTTTGTTTTTTTCTATAGTAAAACAAATCGGCTTCCCCCTTTCGGGAAATATTAATATAATGGAGCCTATGGAAAAGTCTTTTGAAGAATTAAAGTCATATATTTTGAGCCATACAGAAGATATGGTTGAACTTGAGGCCCTTTTGACCGCTATTCCAGCTCTTGCGCCGGAGAATGGCGGTGACGGCGAGTTTGAAAAGGCTGCTGTCCTGGAGAAGTGGCTTTGTGCACATGGGATTACGGATATTTCCCGCTACGATGCGCCGGATGAACGTGTGTCTTCGAAGTGCCGGCCTAATATGGTGGCAAAAATTCCTGGTGCTGATGATGGTGCGCCGGATTCATACTGCATTTGGGTTTGTGCCCATCTTGACGTTGTTCCTGTTGGGGAGAAGTCGCTTTGGAATACGGATCCCTGGACTCTTGTGGAAAAGGACGGAAAGATTTATGGCCGCGGTGTTGAGGATAACCAGCAGGGCTTGGTGAGCGGAATTCTTGCGGCTCTTGCCTTTGTTGCTACGGGAACTCTTCCTGCCCATACGATAAAGCTTTTGTTTATGGCGGACGAGGAAGTTGGTTCAAAGTACGGTATGAATTATCTTCTTGAAAAGCACCGTGAACTTTTTGGTAAGAGCGACCGTATTTTGATTCCCGATGGGGGAGACAGTGCCGGGGCTACGATAGAGATTGCGGAAAAGAATATTCTATGGCCTCGCTTCCATACTATTGGAAAGCAGTCCCACGGTTCGAGGCCAGATCTTGGGCGCAATGCCTGTCTTGCAGCCGCGGATCTTGCCCTGCGCATAAATTCTCTGGAGCAGACTTTTAACGGCCGTAACGAGCTCTTTGACCCGCCGACTTCTACATTCCAGCCTACGATGAAACTTCAGAATGTTGAGGGGGTTAACATGATTCCCGGGGATGATGTTCTTTATGCTGACTGCAGGATTAACCCGGACTATCCTCTTAGCGAAGTTAGGACGGAGATTAAAAAGCATGTTGAAGCAGTTGAGCAAAAGTATGGCGTAAAGATAGAGGTGTCGGAGGTTCAGGCGGAAGAAAGCAAGGCTACGCCAAAAGATGCTCCTGTAGTTAGGGAACTTGCCGCTGCCATAAAGGCTGTTCACGGAATAGATGCAAAAACGGTTGGGATTGGAGGCGGAACAGTGGCTGCCGGTTTGCGTAACATTGGCTTTGATGCTGTTGTCTGGTCAACTCTGGATGAGACTTGCCACCAGCCAAATGAATATGCCATTGTGGAGAACATTTCCAAGGACGCTCTTACGGTTGCCTATATGGCATCTGCCTGAATTGCTTGCTTGCGATGCGTTTTGGACCTGCAAGTGTTTCTTGCGGCTGCCTTAGCGCATGTTCTTGCTCACGCTATTTGCACACGCTATTTGCGCAATCTGCTAGCGCTGAATGCGTCCGCTTGCGTTGCCCGATGCGAGTTTTTCCACTTCTGCAACGCTTACCATGTTAAAGTCGCCCTCGATGGTGTGCTTTAGGCATGACGCGGCTACTGCAAATTCAACCGCTTCCTGGCTGGACTTTCCGCTTAGCAGGGAATAGATTAGGCCTGCGGTGAAGGAGTCTCCGCCGCCAACTCTGTCTACAATCCAGACTTCGTATTTCTTTGATAAGAAGAAGTCTTTTCCGTCGTAGAGGAGGGCCTGCCAGTCGTTGCGGTTTGCGTTTATGGAAGTGCGCAGGGTGATGGCAACCTTCTTGAAGGAGAATCTTTCCATGAGCTGCCTTGCCACGGATTTGTAGCCTTCCGTGGAAAGTTCTCCCTTTGTAGTGTCGGTGTTTTCTGCTTTTATGCCAAAAACGTCTGCCGCATCATCTTCGTTTGCTACGCAGATATCCACGTACTTGCAGAGTTCGGTCATGGCTTTGTTGGCTTCTTCCCGGCTCCAGAGTTTTGCCCGGTAGTTAAGGTCCAGGCTTACCGTGGCACCTGCCTTGTGGGCTTCTTCTGCTGCCTCTATGCAGGATTGTACCAGGTTAGGGCCAAGTGCCGGAGTTATGCCTGTTATATGGAACCAGGATGCGCCCTGCATTATCTGCTTCCAGTCAAAGTCTTCCGGTTTGGAAAGTTGAATGGATGAGCCTGCCCTGTCATAGATGCATTTTGAGCCTCTCTGGGAAGCACCACGTTCGTTGTAGTAGATGCCGACTCTTGGGCCGCCCCTGACTATGTACTGGGTGTTCACTCCAAATTTGCGGAGGGAATTTACAGCCGCCTGTCCAATTTCGTGGCTGGGCAGTTTTGTTACGTAGCAAGAATCCACTCCAAAATTTGCAAGGGAAATGGCAACGTTTGCCTCTGCTCCGCCAAAAGTTGCACTTAGGTTTTCCGTCTGAACAAAGCGGAGGTATCCCGGTGGTTCAAGTCTGAGCATAAGTTCGCCGAACGTAACGACTTTCATGTTAACACTCCTGATGAAAAATTAGCTTCTAAATTCCTTTGCAATAAGTGAGGCTTCTTTTGTTAGCCTTAAAATTTCGCTGAAATTTCCTTCTGAAATAAGGTCGCCTTTTACCATCCATGAGCCGCCACAAGCAAGGATTTTGTCGCTGGCTAGGTATTCGCGGACGTTTGCTGCGTTTATTCCTCCGGTGGGCATGAACTTTACTGACTGGTAGGGAGCGCTTATGGCTTTTATCATCTTAAGGCCACCTGCGTTTTCTGCCGGGAAGAATTTTACCGTGTCCAGTCCAAAGGAAAGTGCCTGCTCCAGTTCGCTGGGGGTCATTATGCCAGGGCAAACCGTATAGCCTTTTTTGAGGCAGTGTTCTACAACCTTTGGGTTCAGTCCTGGACTTACTATGAATTTTGCACCTGCGTCCATTGCGCGGTCAGCCTGTTCCGCAGAGAGGACTGTTCCTGCTCCCAGAAGTATTTGCGGGAATTTTTCGGCGATAGTTTTTATTGATTCAAGCGCGGCTTCTGTTCTGAATGTGATTTCCGCACAAGGCAGCCCTCCTTCCAAAAGAGATTGTGCCAGGGGGGCTGCATCTTTTGCGTTTTTTAGCACGACAACAGGTACGATGCCGGTCTTTTCTATTTGTGACAAAACTTCGTTCATAGGTTATGAATATTATAAAATGCTTTGCTTTGAAATTCAAGGAAAAACGGAAGGGTTTTTACCACGGTCTTTGGCAAGTTTGTTTATCTTTTCTATAGGTAAGCCTACGCCCGATTGGAAGGGTGGCGCAGCCAGACCGCCGCTAGGCGGGCCGGAGCGGTAGCGGAGCCCTGGAAAGCGGGTGACGATTTGGCATGAAGGCCGATTTTAGCCAAGGAGCGCATGGTAGAGTATAAAAAAGCACCGTCCAAATTCAAAGAATGAATCGGGTAAACAGCTGTTGGACCGTGTTCACATTTGTTGCAATCTAGTGTAAAATAGAGCCATGGACACCAGCAATAAAGTTGCTTTTTTCATAGATTTTGCAGAACCGGAATATTCCCTTGGCCTTATAGAGGGCGCCCGTGCTTTTTTTAAGAAGCAGGGTATGGAAATGATAATTTTTGAAACCGGCAACATCAATTCACCCAGCAAGACCTATGGCTACCAGAGGCTTTCCATTGCCTCGCTAATAAGCGCCAATACGGTTTCCGGCATGATTTTTGTAAGCGGTCCGCAGCTTTACAACACCACGCCTGAATACCTGGACTCATACCTTAAGTCTTTTGCGCCAATAAAAATCGTTTCGATAGGCTACGACTTTCCTGAATATCCCTGCGTAATTTCTTCCTGCAAAAAAAGCATGAAGGAACTTGTAGAACACCTGGTACTTAAGCACTCATGCAAAAAAATTGCCCTTCTTACGGTAAATTCCCATGCAAACGACGTCCAGCTGCGCACGGAAATCTACAGGCAGGTGATGAAGGAACAGAATCTTGAGGAGAACATAATCTTTGCGAACAATCTGGGCTACGTGCAGACTGTAGAGGCACTAAAAGAAGTGAACAGCAAGTCCTGCAAGTTTGATGCCATTGTCTGCATGAACGATGAGATGGCCTGTGCCTGCATAGACACGCTAAAGAGCGCTGGAATTGCGGTTCCAAAGAAGGTGATTGTAACCGGCTTTGGTGACGAGATGCGCTCTTCCTGCATAACGCCTTCGCTTACAACCATAAACCAGAACATCTACAAGCAGGGCTATGCTGCCGCCAAAATGCTCTACGACCAGATTAAGGGAAATCCCGTTCCCCACAAAAAGGTCATAGAGTCAACGGTAATCTATAGGGAATCATGCAGGTGCATTTCCGGCGACATGAAAAGGGGGCTTTACCTTGACTCAAAGGGCAGCCTTCACGAGTCCGAGCTAAAGGACGTAAGTTTGTACGAAGTTTCAAAGTGGTTTACCAACAGGAACCACTTTATAAGGATTACCCAGCTTTACACCAACATGCAGGCGGACATATCGCTTACCGCGCTTAGCCACAGGACCCGGGACGACTTTACTTCCTTTGGAATACAGAGTGCGGCCCTGTGCTTTTTTAAGAACCCGGTTGCAACGGACAAGTTTGAGTATTTTTCCCTGCCCCAGGAGGCCTATGTCTTTATGGCATACGACAATACGGCGGAAAAGGCTGTCTACTACGACGAGTCAAGGATAACGTTCAACCCCAACAAGACACTTCTGCCGGACGGCCTTATATCTGACTACGAAAACGTCCAGGTTGTGGCCATCTACAAGGGAACAATCCTCTACGGCTATGCGCTCTACAAGAGGGGCCCCTACGACCCCACCATATATTCCATCTCCTTTAAGATGCTTTCTTCAACGATTGCAAACGCATTTGCCACGACCAAGGTCTTGAGGGAAGTGGAGCTTGCAAAGACTGTTTCCGTGACGGACGAAATGACTGGGCTTTTGAACAGGCGCGGCTTTATGACCCTTGGAAAAGACATGCTAATGGACTCTCTAAAAAAGGGGAAGGGTGGCATCATTCTTTTTGGCGACATTGACGGCCTTAAGAAAATCAACGACACTTACGGGCATTCAAGCGGAGACAAGGCAATCCGGGCCGAGGCTGCCATTCTAAAGGAAATCTTTGGAAAGGAATGCACTGTAGGAAGGCTTGGCGGTGATGAATTTGCGGTGATTGCGCCAAAGCTTACAGAGGAAAAGTTTGTGGCCCTTTACAAGAAAATCAAGGAAAAGTGCAAGGAATACAACAAGTCTTCAGGAGAGGAATTTACCCTTTCCATAAGCATAGGCTGCGTTCCGTTCGGCAAGAAGACAAGTTCCAGCCTGCATACACTGCTTTCCCTTGCAGACAAGGAGCTTTACAAGGAAAAGGAAAAGCACTATGCAGAGAAAGCCTAGGGGATTTTCTTTCTTTTTCTGGACCTGATTTTTTTTGCAAACCCGCTTTCCAGGGTTCCGGCTGCAAACATGCAGCGCCATGGAGGGCGCGTTGTTTCGTAGCAAAAGCGATTTGGTAGTTTTCCGCAGGAAAGCTACTGGTTAAAAATTGCATGAATGCAATTTTTAACCAACTGCCCTTACAATCGGGGGTAGGATTTGTTTGCATGAGAAAATAATTTTTATGCTAACGGAGGCCTTTCCTTAAGCATGACCTTACCTAGCAGTCGTACCACTGGGCGGCGCTTTGGTCAGCAAACTGAATCAGCATGACGAGGGGATTGTCCAGAAAGTTTGTGTAGTTGTAGCTTTCCGTTTCAGAAAGGTCGGAGAACCCCATGTGGCGGCTTATTGCTTCCAGAACCGGGCGCTTTTTAATAAGGGACGGCATTATTTCCAGAACCCTAAGAACAGACTCGTTGCCGTGGCCAAGGGTGCGTGTGTCCGTCTTGGTTTTGTATACAGGCGTTTTTTTCCAGTTGCCGAATATGTCTTTTGTGTTGTGCCATTCGGTTTTGTAAACATCCGCCTTGCAAAAGTCGTGGGCTATTGCGCTTATGTATATGTCGCTTGCGCTTACACTGTATTTTTCCGTGAATTTTTGTGCAGAAGGGCTAAGGAAATAGTTTTCCATAAAAGGCTTTGTTACAAGAAGTGCCTGCCTGGTAACGGTTAGCGAATGAAGCGCAAGTCCACCTTCAAAGTTTCCGTGGAACCTTGTGGAAGCCGGGCTTGTAAAAAAGGCTGACTCTTCCATCCATGCGCTAAAGGCTTTACATTCATCCTGGTTTTCTATGGCGGCCTGGTTCATCTTTAAGATGCAGTTCTTTGTTGCCTCTTTGTCAAAATTGCTGCCGTCTTTTACCGGGGAAAATTCATTGTAGACGGAAAGGAGTCTTTCTGCGTCTGAATAAAGCTTGTCTTTTTCTTCCTGTGTCATTTGCCTGTCCCATGGATTGATTTTTGATTCAAAAAAAAATGCCCTCTTTCTGCCGGTTTGTTTGGCGGAAAAAGGGCTTTTGCTGCAAAATTAAGCTCCCTTTGCGGGTTATGCTTTATTTTGAGTAGTATTCAACAACCATCTGGTCGTTAATCTGAACTGGAATCTCGTTGCGGTGTGGCTTCATAAGGAGCTTTCCGCCAAAGTTTGATTCGTCGCGTTCAAGGTATGGAAGAGGAGATGCGTTGAGTTCAAGGAAGCACTTCTTGAATTCTGCATTGCTGCGGTCCTTTTCCTTGAGAGCTACAACCTGTCCTACTTTTACAGCCTGTGAAGGGATGTTAACAATCTTTCCGTCGAGAGTGATGTGGCGGTGTGTTACCATCTGGCGTGCCATGCGGATTGAGCTTGCAATGCCAAGGCGGTAAACAAGGTTGTCCAAGCGGCATTCGAGAGTTTCGATAAGAGCTTCGCCTGTCTTTCCTTCTGACTTAAGAGCAAGAGAGAAGTAGCGGCGCAACTGGCGTTCCATGATGCCGTAGTATGCCTTTACCTTCTGCTTTTCGATAAGCTGTTTGCCGTATTCAGAAACCTTCTTTGTTCTCTTCAAAGATGCTGATTCTGCTCTCTTAAGAGCCTTTGGGTGGCCGCAAACATTTACTCCCAAGTGGCGGCATTCCTTAAAACGGGGCGTTCTTCTAGTTGCCATTGTATTCTCCTAAAATTTTACTTTGAGTTTTTGTAAGCCTTTAAAGCAGCCGTGTTTTTAAGAGCTTAGAAAAATTCATTACATCGGGAAAACGGCAATGTTTTCAGGATGCTCTAGTAGTTCCGTAATGTTATCATAAATTTTCAAAGAAATTCAAGTGTCTGGAGGGAATTTCGGGCGGAATTCAAGGGAATTTCCTGCGAATTTTACTGGAAATTCGCTTGCGTTTTCTGTATACTTTTGCGCATTACGGTATTTTTATGAAATTCTACGAAAGATTGAATGGCTTGCGCGAATTTGACATTCTTAGCGGGCTTGATAAGGTTTACCAGAAGATTGAAAGGCGGCAAAGGGCCTGGAAAAAGAGCGTGGGGTCCCTCTGCCCGGACGGATGCGGAAACTGCTGCGTTCCCTTTGAACCCCATGTTTACGACTGCGAGGCAATGTACATGGCAATGTACCTTATTGCCTGTGAACCGGCCGCCGCTAAAGCCATCCGCGACGGTACATATCCCATGCAAAGGGAAGACAATGCCAAGGGCTGCTTTTTGTTTGACCCCCAGAATGAATACCACTGCACTGTCTACGGTGGAAGGGCCCTTATATGCAGGATGTTCGGCTATTGCGGAGACAGGGGAAAAGACGGAAAGGTAAGGTGGAAGCCCTGCCGGCACCTTCCAGAGGAGTTTTTGAGTGCACACGAGCCTCCTCTTGAACACAGGGAGTATGGTGCGGAAGAACTTCTTGCCACGATAAAGGCCCTGCCGCCATCAATGAACGATTTTATGGAAGAAGTGCTTTCTCTCGATCCGGGAAAGTCTTCTGCAACAAGGCCCCTGCGCCAAGCCCTGCCGGAAGCCCTGCGCCGCTTGCAGTTCCTTCTTGCCTATGCAAAAGTTTCCCCATCGGATGACGGTGATGACGACAATACGCCTCCAAATTCTCCTCCGGAACCAATTTCCGCTTAACAAGCCTTTTTTGCTAACCAACGCAGAGTGGCGGGGGAATAAATGGCCTTGTCGTGGGTTGCCGTATTTCGTAAAAGACACAGTCTGGATTGGGATTGCCTTTTTTTACATCCAAAAGTGCAAAGGATGGTGGTTGGCATGCACGCGGAATGGAGCAGCTTCCAGGGTTCACAAGAAGAATGGGGCCGTGCTTGGAAATTGCATATCCGCTTGAAGGAACGTGTGTGTGCCCAAAGAAAATAAGGTCTGCCTTTGATTTTTCCGCTTCCTGGACAAGATCCGAAACCCCGCTGTAAAGCGAATGTGCATGTCCGTGGACAATGACAAGCTTGTGTCCCGCAACCGTAAGCTCGTTTCTTGGAGGAACCATTACCTGCACCAAAAGAGGTGCATCTTTTTTTCTAAGGGCCGCCTTGTTCATAAAACTGTAGGAAGAAGAGTCGTTGTTTCCCCGGACAAATGCAATTACCGGCGGAATGCAGGCAAAAAAACATTCGTCGCAGGAAGCCTTTTGCAAAAGATAAACAATGTCGCTTGCACCGTCACCGCAGAAAACAAGGGCGTCGCTTTCCACTCCGAATTTTTGCAGGACAAATGAAAGGGCTGCAGTGTTTGCGTGGCTGTCGGAAATGGCAAGAATGCGTGCGCTGTCTTTTTGCGCAAGACCTTCTATGCTTTCCCTGCTGCCTAGAAGCAGGGATTTGTCCTGGGTAAGGGAATTGCTCAACTTTCGCTTTCCTTTGAGCGTTCTATTACAAAGTGGTTGGAAGACGGGATGAGAGTTTCGCTGTCCGTGTAGCGGATGACCTTCCTTGTGCCTACGATTTTCTGAACAAAGCCATGCAGGCTTTCGTCAGGGGCAAGGGTTAGCGTTTTTCTGGAATCTTTTTCGCTGGCCGGCTTTTCGTCGTATGGGCTGGATTCGTCCTCGCAGTTGATGATAAAAGCAATGGTGCGCATTATAATTTCGCTGGCATCTGAATCTATGTGCTGGAGAATCTGCTCTTCCATTGACTCTTCTTCCACCTTGCGCTCGTATTCAAGAACAAAGTCGCATGTGGATTCCTGGCCAAGAATGTCGTCCTGGGGGAAAAGGCTAAAGACCGGGTAGGGGATTTTTCCGTCAAACTCGTCCTGAAGCTTTGCAAAGACGTAGTTGGTTCCTTCCGGGGCGCCAAGAATTACCACTCCGCGGATGTTCCTGGAGTTGAGCGTTTCGCGCAAAGAGGAAATCTTCTTCATCTCGTCTGGGAAAATAACCGGCAGAATCATACCGTCGTTGCTTTCAAGACCGTAAAGCGTGTCCAGGTTGCGTATAATCTGCGAATAGAAGTTTTCCGAATTAAAACCGTAGCCAAAAAGCACGCAGATTTCACCGTCTTCCGCATGGCCGTGGCTCTTAACGTCCTTTGCAGATACCCTCTGGTCGGGCTTGGTGTCCCTAACCTTTATGTTGAGCGTTTCCGCCGAAGAAACGTAAGTCTTTATCTTGGTTTCTTTTTTGCATCCAGTAAGCGAAAAAAGCGCGGCAAAAATAGCAAAAGTAAAAAGTTTTCTGTTTATCCCCATTTGTTTCATGTGATTATTATAGAAGATTTTTTGGATTTGTAAAAGGGGGCGGGAAAGTCGCGGTAAAGTAAGTGGAATTTGGACGAAGTTTTGCATGCTCTACCATTTTGCTTTTTTTCTAATCCGGCCGAACATGCCTCTGCGCCACCGCCGTCCGTGGCTTGATATTGTTTGGCAAGAGAAAAAAAATCATTTTTTTTACTGGTCTGTCATAGGATGATAGAGTGCCATTGTATACTAGGGCTAAATATTTAATTGTAAGGAGTGCTTTATGGAAAGAACAGAAGTTGAGAATGGCCTGAACCTTGGTGATTTGGTAAGTGTTAAGACCAAGGACGGATTTTTTGCAGGCAAGGTGGAAGATTTTGGCGAAAGTTCTATAAAGCTTTCCAATCCAAAAAATGGACTGTGTAAGAGAATTGCTTACGATTACATTATGGAATACGATGTAGGCAGACTGCCTTCTGCGGATATGGCAAGAATTGGCTTGGACACGGAATCCAGAATGGTGGCAATTCCGGGAAAGGATTATGTGGTGGGGGCAACTCCTGTAACGCAGCGCCTCTACGAAAAGGTTATGGGAGAAAACCCAAGCTACTTTCAGACTGCGAATAAGGAGCTGGATGAAGCGATGCAGTGCATCCTTACTAGAGAAGGCGATACGCAGAACAATCCGGTGGAAAATGTAAGCTGGTATGATGTTGTGTACTTTTGCAACAAACTGAGCATTTTGGAAGGTTTTACCCCTGCGTATTCTGTTGACGGAGAAAGAGATCCCCAGTACTGGGGCTACAAACCTCATCAAAAAGAGCCCATTGGCTCAAAAGTCTGCTGTGATTTTTCCTGCAACGGCTACCGTCTTCCCACGAATGATGAATGGGAAGATGCTGCGGCAGGCGGTGAGGACTACCTGTTTCCCGGCTGCGATAGTATGGATGAGGTTAGTTGGAACGGAGAAAACAGCAACGGAGTAACGCATCCTGTGGCCACTAAAATGGCAAATGCCTACGGACTCTACGATATGAGCGGCAATGTGTGCGAGTGGGTCTGGGACAGCGAAGACGAGATAGGCTCCAGCCATGACAACCGCGGTGGCTGTTACTCTTCATCAGAGGATGGTTGTATTTTTAGAACTTGGGGCGACGGTGCTGCTTCGGCCTTCCGCTATAAAAACATCGGCTTCCGTCTCTTACGCAAGGTGTGCTAGAGTCACGTGCTATACAATTAATTAGGAGGTAAAGTATGAATAAGTTTAATCTGTTTGATCCGCAAGAAAGCATCGGCACAATAATAGAGCCAAAGGATAAATATGGGCCGAAAGACGGAACTTTTGTTGTGAGTGTTAAGAAAAAAGAAAATTCTGTACGCCTAAATCTTGCGCGCCATGGGGAATACATGGACATATTCAAACTTCAAGACGATGAGGAGATTTTGTGTCCCAATGAACTTATTGGTCATACAGTCCATGCAGAAGTTTTTGGACATAGCTTTAGTGGTTTGGTTTACAGTGTGGACCAGGATAATTTATGTGTGATTAGGGGAGTTAGGGGCGGTGAATACCAGTTTCTAAGAATATACAAGTAGTTTTTTCCAACCTACGCCCGATTGGAGCGGCGCCCGCAAGGGCGTTCCGAAGGAATGGAGGCGAAGGCCGTAACCGCGCAAAGCGGGGATTCAAAAGGGGCGGATTCCCGATTTTAGCCAAAGAATGGGGGTGGAAGGAGGAATTCCGTCCAAAAAAATAAAAAAATTTGCCGATTGCCAGTAAAATTTGTTATTTTATAGAATGAATTTAATCTTTTTTTTGATTTAGAGGGCAAAAATGGCAAAGTATGAGTTCCAGACGGAAGTAAATCAGCTTTTAAAACTAATTATCCATTCAATGTATTCAAACAAGGACATCTTTTTGCGCGAGATTGTTTCCAACGCATCCGATGCCCTGGACAAGCTTAAATACCTTACGGTGAGCGATGATGCCTACAAGAGCATTGTGTTTAACCCCCGCATAGACATTACTTTTGACGAGAAGAAGCAGGTGCTTACGGTTCAGGATAACGGTATTGGTATGAGCGAGCAGGATTTGACCGCTAACCTTGGTACTATTGCCCGCTCCGGCACAAAGGCTTTTATTGAGCAGCTTTCCAAGAGCGGTAATCCTAATTCAGACCTGATTGGTCAGTTTGGCGTTGGCTTTTATTCTGCTTTTATGGCGGCAAAGCTGATTGACGTTTATACACGCCGCGCCGGTGGGGACGGTAAAATTTGGCACTGGAGCAGCGACGGAACTAATTCCTACGAAATAGAAGAAATCGACTCTTCAAACGAGAAGGCCAAGCTTTACGGTTTTGACAAGGCGGAGACACTTGGTTCTGCTATAGAGATTCACCTGAACGACGACAGCAAGGATTATGCTTCACGCTGGAAGATTGACGAGCTTATCAAGAAGTATTCAAACCACATTGCATTCCCCATTTACCTTCACTACACCCAGACCAAGTACGACAAGGACGGCAAGGCTGAGGGAGAGGAGAGCAAGGTTGAGCAGGTTAACAGCGCAAATGCACTTTGGAAGAAGAACAAGAGCGAGCTTAAGGAAGCAGACTACAACGACTTTTACAAGACCATAAGCCACGACGGTACTGATCCGCTTTTGCACCTTCACACTCATGCGGAGGGAACCCAGGAATACACGACTTTGTTCTATGTTCCGCAGGTTGCACCTTTTGACATGTACCAGGCGGACTACAAGAGCGGTCTTAAGCTTTATGTTAAGCGCGTTTTTATTACGGATGACGACCGCGAGCTTTTGCCTAGCTACCTGCGCTTTGTACGCGGTATTATAGACAGTGAGGATTTGCCTCTTAACGTTAGCCGCGAGATTTTGCAGCAGAACAGGATTCTGGAAACTATAAAGACCCAGTCTGTAAAGAAGCTGCTTGGCGAATTTAAGAAGATTGGTGAAGATGCAGACAAGATTGCTAAGGAGCATGCTGCTGATGGTGCCGACGCTAAGGCTGCTGACGGTAAGGCAAAGGAACTGACCGATGAAGAAAAGGCTAAAGTTGAAAAATGGACAAAGTTTGTTAAGAACTACAACCGCCCGCTAAAGGAAGGCCTTTATTCCGACTTTGCAAACCGCGACGAGATTGCCGCTATAATCCGCTTTAAGAGTACGGACGCAAGTGGTGACGGCGACGGCAAGTGGACAAGCCTTGCTGATTATGTTAAGCGCATGAAGGAAGGCCAGAAGGCTATCTACTATATTACAGGCACTGACGAAAAGAACCTTCGTTCTTCACCGCTGCTTGAGGCTTACAAGAAGAAGGGCTTTGAAGTCCTTATCTGCTGCGACGAGATTGACGACATCGTAATTCCTGCTTACGGCAAGTATGGCGACTTTGACCTTAAGGCTGTAAACCGCGCCGGCAGTGATGAAGAGCTTGGAGTGGACAAGGAAGAGGCCAAGAAGAAGGAAGAGGAATTCAAGCCTGTTCAGGAAAAGATTAAGAAGGCTCTTGGCGACCGCGTAAAGGACGTTGTGCTTAGCAAGCGCCTTAGCGACAGCCCTTCATGCATCGTTATTGACGAGAACGACCCCAGCATTCAGATGGAGCGCATGATGAGGGCAATGGGACAGGGCAATGCTTCCCTTGTAAAGCCTATCCTTGAAATTAACGCAGAGCATCCGATTGTTAAGAAACTTGCTGCGGAAAGCGACGAGACCTTTATTGGCCAGGTTAGCGAGGTTCTTCTTGACCAGGCAATGCTTGTTGACGGGGCAGAGCTAAAGGATCCTGCTGACTTTGTAAAGGCACTGAACGCGCTTTTGTCTAGGTAGGATTTTCTTTGTGCAGGGGGGGGCCGCTGGAAGCTACGCTGCGAGTCCCCCCTGCGCCCGCACTTCATTGCGTGCTACCCCCTCTGCGGGGCAATCTCTTTGCAAATGCCCCGCAACGCCTCAAAATTTAATTTATAAGAAAGACCGTTTTCCCTAAGTGGAATGCGGTCTTTTTTTTGCAAATATACAATTCGAACTTTCCCCAAATAATTTTTTAAATAATTAGCCCTTCCTCTTACTCCTTCGTATAAATAAGCAGAAAGACATTAATCCTAAGAAAGGAGGTTATATGAAATATTTTTCAAGACTTGTGCTGATATTCATTTTATCTTTAGCTTTTGTTTCTTGCGGCAAAAAGGATACCGCTTACAACATAGGCGATGTCGTTATGGATGACGGTACGGTTCTTACAGCTTCCCAGCTGGAGTCTTACGGCGGAAGCGCTAAGCCCATGGCTGTTATCTTTTCGGTAACCGGCGGGGAGCATGAGGATTCTTCCAGGGTTCTTGGTGTGGGCTACAAGGCTGCAAAACCAATGGTTTTTACCCAAAAGGAAGACGGCTCTTGCAACAGGAACATCATGGCAAACTACAGCATTGTTGCCGCTCAGGAATACCAGATTTCAGCTGGCCATTATTCCAATCAAGGTTTTTTTGGCATGTTGGACGGCAGAGATTCTTGGGCGAATGTTGGCCTTTATGACACAGATGCCAAAGGTGGCTTTAAAAAATATCCCGCTTATGATTACGCAGAAAATTACGGAATCAACAACGGGTTTGCAAAGTTTGAAAAAGGTTGGTATTTGCCAACAGCGGCAGAGGCACGGATGCTTGCAAAAAGCGGTATTCCTAATTTGCCGCAGATAGTATGGACATCATCACAGGGTTACGATTCGCAGGATATTGAACTGGTGGTTGATCTGACAAATGGATATGTAGAGGCCGGATTCAAGGACATGGAATACAGCGTATGCAGTATTTACTGCTTTGCCGAATAGGCATGGATTAAAACACAAACTTTAAGGAGGCTCGTTATGAGAAAAATAATAGCAAAGACATTAAAGGCTTGCCTTTCATTAAGTATAGGCGCAGTTTTCTTTGGCTGTTCAATGATTGTAGACACGAAGGACCACGGTGGCGGTTCTTCCGTAAGGAGCGTTCGTTCGCTGATGAACCGTTCGGATGCAGAAAGGATGCTTTACATGGGCGGCTCCGTCCTGTACAGCCCCAATGACTCAAATGCAAACCAGCTGGCACAGGGTGCCGTCGTTGCAACCCGCATAGGAAAGGTTATAAAGAAGGACCTTGGCTGCGGCGAATATGCCTACCAGAATTCAAAGACCGATTATGAACTTGGCTTTATAACCGTTGATTCAATTTCCAAAGAAAGGATTTCTTTTTCCTACTACAGGTATCCGTCCTCTTCATCCGGCCCGCATTCCTTCGTAGGAAGCTACAGCCTTTCCGAAGGGCAGACAGCCGACCTTAACGGTGACGGAACTGCCGACGTAAAATACACAAGGCCAGCCCCAGGACGCAAGGGCTACAAGAGCAACATGTGGCTTACCTTCATCTGCGACGTGGAAGAAAGCGACAGTGCCGCCATGTTCTCCATAGTTCCAATGCAGTATTCAAAAAAGACATACCCAAACGGACTTCTTGGAATCAACACAGCCGGCCAGTATGTCGTAAACAAGTATAATGTTGGAACAAACAGCCGCTCATTGGTGTCTGACATTTCTTACGGCGACTACGTTTTGGACACCGAGGCAAACACCCTTTCCCGCTATGTCGGCGCAAGCAGGAATTCCCGCTCTGCAGGACGCGCAATCGGTGATTCCGAACTCCAGTGTGTGGAAGGAATTTCTTCAAGCTCAACCCCGGCAGACTTTGAGTTCAAGGCAAGCGAGTTTGGCGAAGAATATGATGTAAAGCAGCTGCTTTCCGTAATGCCTTCAAGCATGGTTACGGAAAACTACTCCGGCCGCAATGTTGCAGAGAATGTTGCATACCTTAACAGCATTATCCGCGATTCATCATTCATCCGCAAGCTTACAGAAGCAAACCCGGGGGACGTTGCAAATGAAATCAATTCGCAGTTGGCAGAGGCACCAATCTCCGGTGACGTTGAAAGGGTGCTTTTCTCTAGGCATGCCCTTACCCTTATGTATCCAGAACACTGCCCTGACGTGAACCTTTATTCACAGTCTTTGGGAAGTGCACTTCCATGGCTCTACATTGACTTTGGCGATGTTATCCAGAACGACGACGTAAGTGATGATGCAGCAAGAAGTGCCGCTACAGAAAACAGAATCAAGAAGGAAAAGCAGGCTTCTTACGATGCAGCTATGAGGAAGTATATTGCCGAAGCAGAACAGAAGCACAGCAAGGAAAAGGGCGTGAAGGTAGATGACTACATCGAATACGAAGTAAAGCGCGATGCAATCCAGAAATACTTCTCTACACTTAAGAGCTATAACATTTTGCCTTTGGGTGCTGCTGTACTCGACAACTCATGGGTTAAGGATTTTGTAAAGGGTACAAAACTTGATTTGAGCTTTGGTGTTGCAGGCAGCATTAGCTTTGCAAATGCAAACCCATCCATTGACTTTAAGATTGGCGTGCTTGTTAAGGTTGAGCTTGAAAATGCTTTGGCAAAAAACAGTAAGCCTTCTTCTCTCTTTGCAGACAAAAGGCCAGAGGAGGAAAAGATTGAATATTACCAGGACAAGTTCAACGAAAAGTTCCCCGACGGAAACTTTAATTCGGAAGATATTGAGAGTTACATTGATGCGATGAGCAAGGTGGAGCT
Organism: Treponema sp.; assembly: GCA_017534445.1. Lineage (GTDB taxonomy): Bacteria > Spirochaetota > Spirochaetia > Treponematales > Treponemataceae > Treponema_D. Next base: position 8,032 of record JAFXWC010000055.1, on the reverse strand, counting down.
TCCGGATGATACAGGTTTGAACGGCTGGCTCCTTAAAGCAACAGACAAACTTCAGAAGGCTTCTCCTGTACACACAATGCGTCCTACAAAAGATGCCAAGAACATTCACAGGGCCTTCAATCCTATTCCACAGATTCCGCTTGTGGTAACAGTTGATGCACAGTTTGACATTATCTTTAAGACTGCGGCAATTATTGAGTTCAACAACTTTACGGCTGGCTATATTGGTATGCAGGTTCTTGACTGCAAGGCCGGTATTGACTGGGGCTTTAGAAAGAAGTTCTGGGGTATTCCGGTTCCGTCTTCTTTCTACTGCGACACCTATGCAGCAGTAAACCGCTATTCTGAAAGCGCAGGCTTTGCAGGAATCACTACGATTGACAGGAACAAGGCAAGCATTGGCGGTGGCATGAGGTTCACACTTTGCCCAATAGTTGAGTTCCGCGGTGGAGTTGGAATTGGCTACACTGTCCTTGGAGCTGGTGCAGATGTTACAGTAGGTGCTGGTGTTGATTTCTGGGCTCCTATTACATGTTATATTGGAATGGCTATACCAGAGCAGGGTGGCCTTTTGATAGTAACAGATACTTCAATGGATGTAGGTGTTGGTATTCATGGTGACGTACAGTTCTGCCTTAACCCACCGATTATTCCTAGGAAGCGCTGGAACTATGATATTCCTGGCTTGAAGGCAGAGGCTGTATGGCAGATATTCCGCCTTCGCACAGAGAACTTTGAGGCTGTAATAAAGGAGGGGCCAAAGAGAAAGTCTTGATGGGATAGTATTTTAGTATAAGGAGATTTTGGGGTTGTCCATAAGCTTGGGCAGCCCCTTTTTTGTTTTAAATGGCATTGTAAAATAAATCTTTACAAAGATAAAATTCCATTCCATAATAAAAGGCGGGGGTAACCATGAAAAGAAGATTCCTTAGTTTAATTTTATTCGCATTTGTAGCAACTGCCTTGCTTTTTTCTTTTTCTTCCTGTTCAAAAGGTAGCGATGACGACGATGATGAGGATATTGAGTGTTCAAATGGTAGTGATAATGCCGGTGATGGTATTGATTGGTCACAAGTTACGGTTTGCGGCTATAGCAACGACGAAGTTATCAACTGCTTTAACGCTATAAACTCTTTCCGTACAAGCGGAACAAGCAACACTTGGTATTGGAATCAGGATAATTCTACAAAAACAATTCTTAACAACCTTTCTACCTTTGAGCTAAACCAAGACTTGTGCCGGGTGGCGGAGCTTAGGGCAAAGGAGCTGTTGAAGAATTTTTCCCACACGCGTCCCAATGGTCAGGACTGTTTTACGGCATATTCTGATGCGGGGGTCTCTCTTTCCGCAAGGGGTGAATGTATTGCGGCGGGGTATTCTACCGGAGCAAACGTTACCTTGGGCTGGAGGGAAGACAACGAGAACTATAATGGCCAGGGTCACAGGCGAATTCTTCTTGCATCTGACGCAACAAAAGTTGGCATTGCATACGTCTATTATCCTGACTCCCGCTACCACTACTACTGGGCTTTGGTAACAGCTAACTAACAGCCTATTCTACAAACCGCAGCTTTGTGCTACACTTGCCGGAATGGAAGACATCATCAAGTACGACGGAATTATTCTGGACATAGACGGAACCATCTGGAACACGACGGGCATTGTGGCTGTTGCGTGGAACAGGGCAATAGACATGAGCGGCTTTAACGCAAAGAAAGTGGTGGCCCAAGACTTGCAAAAGGAATTCGGCAAAACCATGGACAAGATTGCTGAATCCCTATGGCCAGATCTGAATGCAGACGAGCGCGCAATTCTTATAACATCCTGCTGTGCCCAGGAACAGGAATCTCTTTACAAGCTGAACATGGACATTACCTACCCTGGAGTGGTAGAAACCGTAAAAGAGCTTTCCGGCCTGAACAATTTCTATGTCGTAAGCAATTGTCAAAGCGGCTACATAGAACTTACCCTGCAAAAGACTGGCCTTGAACCCTACGTGCGCGACTTTGAATGTTACGGCAGAACCGGTCGCGGCAAGGCAGAAAACCTTATGATGCTTGTTTCCCGCAACCAGATAACTTCTCCGCTTTACATAGGCGACACACAAACTGACTGTGACGCTTGCAAACAGGCAGGCATCCCCTTTGTGTGGGCATCCTACGGCTTTGGAAAGGCAGACTCCTATCTTGCAAAACTGGAACGCTTTTCCGACCTTACACAAATTCTTTCGCATTAAAAGAGGAATTTTTATGCTTTACATATTCGACATGGGCGGTGTGGTAACAAACGACGCTGACGGTAGCCGGGTAATTGGAGACATGCTTGGTCTTGACAGGGAAGAGTTTCGCAAGGTTTGCATGGAAGACAAGGACGGCAAAGGCGACCTTTTGATGCTAATTAGCGACGGAAAGATTTCTGTAAAGGAGTTCTGGAGCATATTTGAGGAGCGCAGCGGCATTCACGCAAGGACAGACTGGTGGCATGCTCTCTTTCACCCCAGGCTTAACGAAGGAACTGCCGCAATTATAAAAAGGCTCCGTGCGGAAGGAAATAGGGTTGTCTGCGGAACAAATACGATGGAAAGCCACTATGCAAACCACGTGGAAAGGGGAGACTATGCCCTTTTTGACCAGACTTATGCCTCTTTTCAGATGGGTGTTTCAAAACCGGACACGGAGTTTTGGAAGATAATACTTGTGTCGGAAGGGATTGAAGCCAAGGATGCCGTTTTTATTGATGACCGCAAGGAAAACTGTGATGCTGCAGCTTCTCTTGGCATAAGGGCAATCCACTTTACCTGCGCAGAAGCCCTTGAAAAAGAATTGGGGAAGCTTTAAAAGTCAGGCGGGGTAGCAGCATGCAGAAGCATTCTGCTTCTGCAATCCTAAAAAAATCCAAGGAGGGATTTTTCTCTGGCAGGATTTCCTCTTCCTTGCCAAGGAATACCGAGCCAAGGATGGCGGGTTAGCAGCATGCAGAAGCATTTTGCTTCTGCAATCATTCAAAAAATCCATGGATGGATTTTTTGAATGCAGGCGACCTACGCGGGATTGGAGGGGCGGCGAAGCCGTTGCCGTAGGCAATGGAGCGGGTAGGGTCCCGCGGAACCCCGGAAAGCCCGTGGCGCAAAGTAGTGTTCGGTCGAATTAGCCAAGAAATAATATGGTAGAACGGTGCAAGTACCGTCCAAAAAATCTTAAATTTTTTTAACACAAAACTTTTATTTTTTGATATAATTTAGGAGTATTTTAAAAAGTTCCGAAAATTTGAATAATTCGCTTTGGAGAATTTACAAATGAGGAATAAGTCAATTTCGATTGCAACCATTTTTACGGCCGGCTCAGTCGCTATCGTGCTGATAGTTCTTGCCATTTCCGTTAACATCGCCGGTTACTTTTTTTCCAGAGACAGCATGAGTTCTTTTTACAGTTCTGCAAAAACGGAGCTAACGATTTTTTCTGATACAATTACCATGTTTTTTAAGTCTAAGGAAGCAGAACTGAACGTTTTTTCCGATTCCCCGGAGGTAAGGGCGGCGGACGAATCAATTCATTCTTTTGTGGACGAAAGCGGTGCGGTTCATATTCTGGAATATCAGAAGAGCCATACGGAAGAGAGGATTAGGACCCTTTGCAAGCGTTTTGCCGCTTCTGACAAGGATATTGCGGAGATTTACATTGGAACAAAATGGGGCGGCTATGCCACCAACTTTGACGGTTCCATGAACGGTGGCTACGATCCGCGAAAGAGGGGCTAGTACGAAAAGGCGAGCGGCGGTTCGGGAAAAGTTATGATTACCGATGCCTTTGCGTCTACGGTTGGTGCAACGGTTGTTGGTATTACAAGGAGCATTTATGACGGAGACAATAATTTTATAGGCAACGCTTCTATAGAAGTTTCCCTGCAAACCCTTACCCAGGTTCTCCACATGGTAGACTTTGGGGCAGGTAGTTTCCTTATTATGGCTGAAGGCAATGGAACTATTCTTGCTGACTCGCATCTTACGGAAAACAACTTTAAGAACATAAACGAAGTGAACATTCCTGGTCTGGAAGAGCTTTTTGCTTCGGACGAGGAGCAGAAGAGGATAAAGATAGACGGTAATGTGTATCTTGCCGAAACCATTAAAAACCATGAGACAGGCTATACGATTGCGGCTTTCTGTCCACTTTCCACCGTATACAAGAATTTCTACGCCACACTCAACACGATTGTTTTTGCAAGCCTCTTTATGGCTGTTGTTGTAGCTATAATAACTGCCTTTGTAACCAACAAGACCATAAGGCCGCTCAAGAAGATAAGCGGAAGCATTGTTGATTTTGCTGACCAAATGGCACGGGGTAAGGCTGACCTTAAGCAGCGCATAGACGTAAAGGCCATTAGTGAGGTTGGAAGCGTTGCGGACGGATTCAATGCCTTTAGCCAGAAGCTTCAGGACATCATCACAAACATGAAGCATTCCAAAAATGCCCTTCTTTCTGCGGGAGACTCTCTTAGGAAGGGGACACAGGACACCGGTGCTGCAATCACACAGATTGCGTCTGCAATTGGCGGTGTAAAGGACAGCGTTTCTTTCCAGAATGCCAGCGTTGAACAGACGGCTCAGACCATGAGCGAAATAATCTCCAACGTTGACTCTCTGGGTGCCCTTGTTGAAAAGCAGTCATCGGTTGTACAGCAGGCTTCCAGTGCAATAGAAGAAATGGTTGGCAACATTGGCGAAGTGAACCGTTCCGTGGACAAGATGGCATCTTCTTTTGGAATCCTTGCAAGTGATGCGGAAAGCGGTGCAAAGACTCAGGAATCGCTCCAGGTGCAGATTAAGCAGATTGATGAGCAGTCAAAGCTTCTTACCGAGGCCAACAGCGTAATTTCTAGTATTGCAGAGCAGACCAACCTTCTTGCTATGAACGCCGCAATTGAGGCTGCCCATGCTGGAGAAGCGGGTAAGGGTTTTGCGGTTGTTGCGGACGAAATCCGTAAGCTTTCGGAAACATCTTCTGCCCAGTCAAAGACTATCGGTGAGCAGCTTAAGCACATTCAGGACACAATTACGGCGGTTGTTTCTTCAACCCAGAAGGGTGTAGAAGGATATGCCCGTCTTGCAAATGAAATCCGCGAGACAGACGGTCTTGTTCAGCAGATAAAATTTGCAATGAGCGAGCAGCAGATTGGCTCTTCGCAGATTACGGATTCGCTCCACGATATGAACGAAAGCACTTACAGTGTACAGTCTGCTTCCCAAAAGATGAGCGATGAGAGCAAGGTTGTTATGGACGAGGTTAATGCCCTTAAGGACCGCGCATATTCTATCCGTAACTCTATGGAAGAAATGGCCAAGAGCGCGTCAAAAATCAGCGAGACTGGACACACCCTGACTTCTATCTCCGAGATTGTGGAAAAATCCATCGGTAACATTGGAAGCCAGGTGGACCAGTTCTCTGTTTAATTTTTGTGGACGGTAGTTCTTTGAACGAACCCGTTTCCGCTCTACCAGTCTATTCCTTGGCTAACTCGACCGTCCATGCCCCTCGTCACCGCCGTTTCGCCCTTCGCCTATTCGGCTCATACCGCTTGCGCGGTACTATGGGTTGCAAGCAACCCGGGGCTCCATGGCGGCGTAGGTTTCTGAGCGCAGTCGAACCAAGTCGAAGGGGCGAACCCAAGCAATGTAGGGGTGAGGTCTCCCCTGTTTGCTCTACGCCCCCTACAGCACCAGCCTCTACTTCACCTTAAAGCGGATAACGTTCCAGCTGGCCTTCTTTAGCTCAAGAGAGTAAAGCCCCTTCTCCCCCTGCGAAAGTGGAACCTGCCTTGGCTCCACCGCACAGGGCTTTTCAAGGGAATTAGTTGCCCCCAGGTCGTCACCGCAAAGCTCCGTCCTAAAGAACATCTCCGTCTTTCCCACACCGGACAAATCAACTGTGGTAAGGCTGCTTTCCGTCTTGCTGGTGTTAAGCGCAAAAAGCGAAAGTTCAGATTCATCATCACTCAAAACGGAAGCAAAAATAACCGCCGGAACTTCCCCGTATTTCTCTATCACCTTTTTTGGAGAAGTTGCCACCGGCTGCAAAGCCTTTCCCCTGCCAAACAAAGAAATGTCCCTAAAAGGAAAATAAATGGCCTGCCTGTAAGCCCCTTTCCCCGGCTCAGTAAAAATTGGAGCTATAACATTCACAAGCTGGGCAAGGCATGCGCACTTAACGCGGTCTGCGTGGTTCAAAAGCGTAATCGCCATGCCGCCAAAAGCCAGCGCATCCAAAAGCGAATAATGGTCCTCCAAAATCCTTGGCGCTTCCGTCCATGGGTGCGGCTTCTGATTCTGCTGGTACCAGATATTCCATTCGTCAAAAGAAAGACTCATCGTCTTGTTGGAACGCTTAACCGCCTTAACATAATCGCAAGTTGCAATGGAAGTCTTTATAAACTCATCCATATCGTAAAAAGAAGCCAAAAATTCATCATCATCGCCAAAATTCTCAAAGTAGCGGTGAATGCTTATGTAGTCTGCAAGATCATAAGTATGCTCAAGAACAATCCTGTCCCACTCAGGGTAAGTCGGCATCCCCGAAGAAGCACTTCCGCAAACAACCGTCTTTATGCTCTCGTCCGTCCACTTCATCAGCTTAATAGCCTCGCGTGCCTTTTTACCGTAATCGTCAGCGGAAAGATGGCAAATCTGCCAAGGCCCGTCCATCTCGTTGCCAACGCACCAGGTCTTAATTCCGTAAGGCTTATCATGACCGTTTTTCCGCCTAAGGTCGCTCCAATAAGTGCCGCCTTCAAAATTGCAGTACTCAACAAGGTCAGCCGCATCCTGAACACTGCCGGTTCCCATGTTCACGGCCGCCATAAGCTCTGTCCCAGATTTCTTGCACCAGTCGTAAAACTCGTCAATACCAACCTGATTCGACTCAATCGTATGCCATGCGCGGTCAAGCCTCCTTGGCCTCTTCTCCTTTGGCCCAATGCCATCCTTCCAATTGTAGCCCGAAAGAAAATTCCCGCCCGGATAGCGCACCAGCGAAACCTTCAAATCGCGCACCATGTCTATAACGTCTTTCCTAAACCCCTGCCCGTCCGCCAAAGGATGCCCCGGCTCATAAATCCCATTGTAAACCGCCCGCCCCAAATGCTCCACAAAAGAGCTGAACAGGTTCTTGTCCACCTCGCCAATCCTAAAATCCTTGCTAATTATTACCTTCGACTCCATAATCTGCTCCAGTCTCCATAAAATTCATTCACACCTCCAATTATAAAAAAAGACTTGCACTCTGTCTCTAATTTTCTTTCTTTTTTTGCGGCACTTTCTTGGTAATACAAACGTTTTGTAAAAGAAGCCCTCGTGCCCTGTGTGTGGGCTTTCCGGGGTTCCGCCCTCCGGCTCCATTCCTCTGGTCGCGCTCCGCACTCCCGCCGGAACGGGCTGCGCCCGCCCCTCCAATCCCTGCCGCCCCTCTATATGCTACCCCTCCATCCCAAAACAAAAACACCGTCATCAAAAATTCGCCCGGTCCCTGCACTCGCAGCGTAGCTTCGAGCGGCCTGTCGAAGGGCCGTGTAAAAGCCGTCCTGCATTCTGCAACAGAAACACCGCCATCACGACGCAAAAACACCGCCCTCCGTGGCTCAATACTGGTCGGCAAGAAAGTGAAAAGAATCCCGTCATCCCGAAGCAAAGAACTGTCATCCCGGGCCCCGACCCGGGATCTGTAAAAGCCAAATCAATGACTTTCATCCCCAAAAATTCAATTGTCACCCCATGCCATCATACCCATCCTGCAAAGCAATTCATGCCCAACCAAAAAAATCAAAAAAATCCAAAAAAAAGAAAAATTCTCTTGACACTTTTTGGCATAGGGTATATATTCATACTCACCGCAACGAAAGGCGCGGCTATAAAAAAGATGTTTGACAACCAAGGGAAGGAAAGAAGACGAATTTAGGAAGGTTTCGTGCCAAAGGAACCACAAATCAAAGCCCACGGATAACCATCCGTGGCAACCAGCAATCCTAAGAGAAAATGAAAGAG
>JAFXWC010000054.1 GCA_017534445.1 Treponema sp. | reverse complement strand
TGTTGCAGATGAATTTGGTCTTGGCTATCCTGCCTTTTGCAAGTATATTTGTCCCGCTGGAACTTTGGAGGCAGGAATTCCCCTTTTGCTAATGAACAAGGCTCTTAGGGCTACGGTCGGCTTTTTGTTCAGGTGGAAGCTGCTTATTTTGCTTGTTACCATTTTGCTTTCGCTTTTTATATACAGGCCCTTCTGCAAGTACGTCTGCCCCTTGGGAGCATTCTATTCGTTTTTTAACAGGATTTCGCTTGTGCGCATACGCTTTAAAAAAGACAAGTGCATCTCCTGCGGAAAGTGCCAGTCGGTTTGCCAAATGCAGGTTAGGCTCCCAGAGAAAATTTCCAGTGCAGAATGCATCCGCTGCGGAAAATGCCTAGACGCTTGTGGTGCAAAGGCCCTATCTTTTTAGCTTGCCCTTTGCAAAATAGATAACCCCTTTTTTAAAGCAGGCACGGCAGGGATATGTGAAAAAAATTACGTCCGTGTAATTTTTTTCACGCGAGTTTTTGCAAAACTCGCCTTGTCTTTTTGCTAACAAACGACGCACCATCCGTGGTGCTGCTTGCCTGCCATTTGTTTTTGGGGTGTAAGCACGGCAGGGATTGTAGGGGCGGCGCAGCCGTTGCGCTAGCAATGGAGCGATAGCGGAACCCCGGAAAGCCCTTTGCAAAAAAAAGTGCCGCACGAAAAAAATCATGCGGAGGGTTATCTTTTTACATTGTAAAAATTGCTTCCGTCTTTTGCATTCAAAATTGAAATGGAGTTTGCGGAAATGCAAATTTTGTATTTGGCTCCCATTTCTAAAGGAGGGCATGAAAATGCGATTGACGTTGTTTCTGACGAAGATTTTTTGCCCTGCCATTCGACTTTGAAGTTGCTTTCTGTCTGCTCTGTCTTTGACGAAGCTGGAATTTCTTTTGCTGTGTGGATAGTGATTTGAATCTTCAATTCTGAGCCTGAAGGAACTACATAGCAATCATTTTCATCTTTTTTTTGCTGGTTGATTTTTCTGCTTCCGTTTACGGCCGTTATTTGGGCTGCTGAATTGCCGTCTTGGTTTTCAAGATAGAGAAATGCACATTTTTCAATGCTCAAGTTTTGCATGCTTGAATCTTGGGGAATGCTGATTTGAATTTGTTCATCTTTAATTTTTGATGACCTACAATTTGTGAATAGAAAAATAATTGCAATGCTGGATAATATTACGTTTTTATTCATTTTTTAATTAGTAGCCGGGACAAGCCCGGCTTTTTTACTATTGTGAATTTATTCCGTGGTTTTTATTTTTTCCACGGGTCCTTTCTGATGAAGGTCTCGTTGCGCTCGTAGCCTACGCTGATGATGTCTACCGGAGTGCCAGTAAAGTCTTCGATGAACTCTACGTAGTCGCGGGCATTCTTTGGAAGGTCCTCGTAGGTCTTGCAGTTCTTGAGCTCTGTCTTCCAGCCCTTGAACTTTTTGAGCTGAGGCTTTGCGGCGTTCATTGCGTCTACGTTTGCTGGGAAGTCTGTTACGATTTTGCCGTTGATGTCGTAGGCAACGCAGGCTTCAACTTCGTCCATTGCATCGTAGATGTCAAGGTGGGTAAGTACGAGTCCGTCCAAGCTGTTAACGCGGCATGCATAGCGGAGTGCAACAAGGTCAAGGTAACCGCAGCGTCTTGCGCGTCCTGTTGTAACACCGTATTCGCGTCCTGTGTCGCGCACGTACTGGCAAAGTTCACCTTCGCTTGTGTCGTTGAATTCAGATGGCATTGGGCCGTTGCCAACGCGTGTTTCGTATGCCTTGAATACGCCAAGGATTTTGTCCAGGTCGTGGGGGCCAATTCCGCTTCCTACTGCGGCACCTGCTGCACATGAAGGGCCTGAGCTTACGTATGGGTATGTTCCAGAGTCTATGTCCAGCATTGCTCCTTGTGCGCCTTCAAAGAGGATGTTTGCATTGCGGAGCTTCCACATTTCTGCGGTAAGGTCTACGCGCATGGAAAGCAGACGGTCCTTGTATTTGTCAAGGTAGGCTTTGTCTTCGCCAGTGTATTCGCCCATCTTTTCTTCCCAGTCAAGGTCTGCAAGGCGGAGTCCGTCGCGGTTTGCCTTTTCGCCGTAAGCAATTCCGATACCCCTTCCTGTGGTTCCGATTGGGCGGGGGCGGGCAGCGTCGCGCTCTTTGTCCATTGTTCGGTACTTTGGAAGAATGAGGTGTGCGCGGTCAGAGATGAACACGCGGCCTTCCCAGTTGATTCCGTTGTCCTTGAGCATCTGGAGCTCGTTGAACAAAGCTTCCGGGTCGATTACCATGCCGGCTCCGAGGTAGACGTTTTTGTTTGCATAGAGGATTCCGCTTGGAACCTGGTGCAGGGCATACTGCTTTCCGTCTACAACGATTGTGTGTCCTGCGTTTGGTCCGCCTGAATAGCGCACTACGTATTCTGCTTTTTCTGCAAGGTAGTCTACGATTTTGCCTTTGCCTTCATCGCCCCACTGGGCTCCAATTATTACAACCTTCATTTATGTTTCCTCCAAAAAGATTATTCTGCGTGGATTGACGGAGCTTTTACCGTTACGTCGTGTGCGCCGCTTTCCTGTACTGTTACCGCAGAAACAAGTGTGAGTTTTGCCTTCTGCTGAAGTTCAGGGATTGAAAGTGCGCCACAGTTGCACATTGTGTGCACAACCTTGCTGATTGTAAGTGCCACGCCGTCGTGCAGGTGTCCTGCGTATGGAACGTAGCTGTCTACGCCTTCCTCAAAGGCCATGGTCTTTTTGCCGCCAAGGTCATAGCGCTGCCAGTTGCGTGCGCGGTTTGAGCCTTCGCCCCAGTATTCCTTTACGTAGTTGCCGTTTACGACAAGCTTGTTGGTCGGGGATTCGTCAAAGCGGGCAAAGTAGCGGCCAAGCATTACAAAGTCAGCGCCCATTGCAAGTGCGAGCGTGATGTGGTAGTCGTGGACAATTCCGCCGTCAGAGCAGATTGGAACGTAAATGCCTGTCTTTGCGTAGTATTCATCGCGGGCCTTTGCAACTTCAATCGTGGCTGTTGCCTGTCCGCGGCCAATTCCCTTCTGTTCGCGCGTGATGCAGATTGAACCGCCGCCAATTCCAATCTTTACAAAGTCGGCTCCGTTTTCTGCAAGGAACATAAAGCCTTCGCGGTCAACAACGTTTCCGGCACCAACCTTTACGTTTGCACCAAATTTTTCGTGGATGTCGTGAAGGGCCCTTGCCTGCCATTCAGAATAGCCTTCGCTTGAGTCAAGGCAGAGTACGTCTACGCCAGCCTCCAAAAGCTTGGGTACGCGGTCCATGTAGTCCCTTGTGTTGATTCCGGCACCAACAATGTAGCGGTGCTTTGAGTCGTGGAGTTCAAGCGGATGGACTGCTGCGCTGTCAAAGTCCTTGCGGAATACAAGCGATACAAGGTTTCCGTTTTTGTCTATGACAGGGAGCTGGTTTACCTTGTGCTTCCAGATTAAGTCGTTTGCGTCCTTTAGGCTGATTCCATCTTCTCCGGTAACAAGGTCCTTGAAAGGCGTCATGTATTTGCTTACCGGGGATGATGCGTCTACGTGGTCTATGCGGAAGTCGCGCTCAGTGATGATGCCTTCAAGCTTGCCGTGGGCACTGCCGTCTGCTGTTACGGCGATTGTTGAGTGTCCGGTCTTTTTGATAAGGGCAATAACGTCTTCGAGCGTCTGGTCTGGGCGGATGTTGGAGTCCGAAGTTACAAATCCTGCCTTGTAGGCTTTAACGCGGGCAACCATTGCGGCCTGGTCTTCGATTGACTGGGAGCCGTAGATAAAGCTGATTCCGCCTTCCTGTGCAAGTGCAATGGCCATTTTGTCGTCTGAAACCGACTGCATTACGGCGCTTACCATTGGAATGTTCATGTAAAGGTCTGACTCTTCGCCCGCCTTCTTGTTGAATCTGGTTACCGGTGTTCTTAAAGACACGTGTTCCGGTATGCAGTCTGCTGAAGTGTAGCCGGGGATTAAAAGGTATTCGCCGAATGTGTGCGAAGGTTCATCATAAAAAAACGCCATTTGCAACTCCTCTTTTGGTTTGATTGTAGAGGGATTATAGCAGAAAGTCTGGTTTTAGTAAATAATGAATTTAGGGGCTTTGCAACATAAAAAAAGGTTCTGCCGGACACACCAACAGAACCTTGAACCAGTGCCGGGCACCAGACTTGAACTGGCACAGCTATTACTAGCCGAGGGATTTTAAGTCCCTTGTGTCTACCAATTCCACCAGCCCGGCTGGATTAGCTTACTATAGCGGATTTCTTTAAGTTTTGCAACAGGCTTTACTTGTTTTTATAAGGAATGACCGCTAAGCAGGCAATTTATAAAAACTTACGCCGCCATGTAGCCCCTTTAGTACCGCGCAGCGGTATGAGCCGAATAGGCGAAGGGCGAAACGGCGGTGGCGCAGATGCCTGTCCTGTCGAATTAGCAAAAAAATAAAATGGTAGAGCAGTCAACAGTACCGTCCAAAAAAGTAGCGTCCAAATTCAATTCATAATTTACAATTTCAGTACCCTTGCTAAAAAGCCCCCTTTCCGCTAAAGTGTCAGCAGAGGAAAAAATATGCTTTTTTATATAATCTGGGCGCTTCCCTACATCCTTCAGCTGCTGCTCATAATTCACATAATAAAAAACGGTAAGCCTTTCTTGTGGCTCTGGCTCGTAGTCTTCCTTCCCTACATTGGGGGACTTGTCTACATATTAATGGAAATTGTACCGGAACTTTTGGCTAGTGGCTCTGTAGAAAAAGTTGGTCGTGCCGTTGCAAATGCCGTTAACCCCGGACGCTCCCTTGCAGAACTTGAATCACTCGTAAAAAGGCAGGACACCATTGCAAACCGAACAAGACTTGCCGACTGCTACGTAAGCCTTGAACGCTACGAAGAGGCAATCTCGCTTTACGACTCATGCCTTACCGGCCCCTATTCGGACGACGCTGAACTTCTTGTAAAAAAGATAAACGCCCTTTTTCTTTGGGGCAAAACGGACATGGCAAGATCGCTTATGGACGAATTCAAAAAGAAGCACAAGCTGGAAAATGCATCGCTTGTTCTACTTGACTTGCAGATTTCCGGCGACTGGGAAAAGCTCATGGACATCTTTACCAACACAAGTAACTTCCGCGTGGGCTACGTCTGTGCAGAACATTTTGCAAAAAGCGGCGACTCTGCCTCTGCCCAAAAAGTCATTAATATAATGGAAGAAAATTTGCGCCTCTACAAATACCTAAAGCGAACCGAAAACTTTGACTGGTACAAAAAGACCAAAAAACTTCTTGGCTAAAATGCGCTTTAATTGTTGCAAATTAAGCTTCTTCTTTTTTTGGACGGTACTTTTGTCTGCTCTACCATTTTGCGCCTTGGCTAATTCGACCGGATGTTTCTTTTCGTCACCGCCGTTCCGCCCTTCGCTAGCGCTCATACCGCCCTTCGGCCGGTACTGTCGGGGCTCCATGGCGGCGTAGGCTGGTGGGTGTGGGGCTTTTTGCAAAACATCTGTTGCTGTACAAGATATGATATATTGCATGCTTAACAGGAGATATAAAATAATGAAAAGAATATTTGCTTTTTACGGACTGATATTTTTTATACTATTTCTTCTTTCCGTTATTGGGACTGTATGCATTGCAAAAATTGATCCATATGTGACAGTCTCGTATTTGTTCAGCAAAAACATTTTATTGAATCTTTTGGTTTATCCTTTTTATCAGTTTTATAAGTTGTTTGGTATTGTAGGATTGGCTATTGTTTTGGTCTTCTTAGCATTGGGGCTTTGTCTTCCGGTTGTTTGCTCCATAAAAAAGAAAAAGGTTTTTCCCTACAGTTTAATTTTCATTGTTTTTTTGGCATTTTACTTTTTTGTTGGCTTTCCGTGCTTTCTGTTTAAGGGTGACCTTGTAGAGAGGGCGGCTAAGGATTATTCAAAGATAGAGGGCTTTAAATTCTGCTGGCATGAAGGTAGTAGAGATGACTATTCTTTTGCTGATTCTGATTCAAACACAATCCATATTGTATCGTACAGAAAGCGTTCTATAGACGATGATGCTAAGGTTGCCTTGGTTAATGGGCAAAAAATAATAGATGCAATCAACAGCTTTTATAATGAAAACAAAAGCTATCCGGACAGCCTGGAACAATTGCTTCCAAAGTATTTGGAAAAAATTCCGGAAACCGAGGATACAGGCATTTGGACAAGCGGAGACTTTATCTATGAAAAAGATGATTCGGACAGATGGTACCACTTAAAGTTTTATGGATTTTTTGAGGACTATTGTTGGGATAATGAAAGAAGGCTTTGGGAATATGAAGAGGATTAGAATACGCATTTAAGGGTAGCTGGCAAGAATGAACGGCTGCCCAATTGCTCAGATGTAAAATCCTCCTGCATCATTTTACCTTCTGCACTTTACAAATGCCTTACTTGCCCAAGTGCCCTAAAATCGGTATAGTTGGAGTAAGCAATTTTTCTACTATAATAAGTCAGAGGTAAATTATATGTCCGATGAAGTCAGAGTACGTTACGCGCCGTCTCCTACGGGAATGCAGCACATCGGCGGAGTACGCACCGCACTGTTCA
>JAFXWC010000053.1 GCA_017534445.1 Treponema sp. | reverse complement strand
TGTCTGCCTTTTCCTGGGCGGCTTTTTGGGCTGCCTGCTGTTCTGCGGCCTTTTGGGCTGCAAGCTTTTCTTCGGCGGCTTTCTGCTGGGCATTTGCCTTGTTCAGCATGTTCTGAATCTGGCTGTCGCCCTTGTTTGTCTTGGCAAGTTCGTTCAGTATCTGCTGGGCTTTGGCATAGTCACCGGCATCAAGTGCCTTCTGGGCCTGGGCTAGCTTGTCTGCTTTTTCTTTTGCGGCTTTTTCAGCTGCGGCCTTGTTCTGGGCTGCCTGCTTTTCGCTTGCAATCTTGTTGCGCATTGCGTTCACGTCGGCATCGTTGCGCTGTGACGCAGGAATTGAGTTAAGAATGGCCTGTGCCTTGTCGTAGTCGCCTGCTTCAAGGGCTTTCTGGGCCTGGGCAATTTTGTCTGCCTTTTCCTGGGCGGCTTTTTGGGCTGCCTGCTGTTCTGCGGCCTTTTGGGCAGCAAGCTTTTCTTCGGCGGCTTTCTGCTGGGCATTTGCCTTGTTCAGCATATTCTGAATCTGGCTGTCGCCCTTATTTGTCTTGGCAAGTTCGTTCAAAATCTGCTGGGCCTTGGCATAGTCACCCGAATCAAGGTACTTCTGCGCAAGGGAAAGCTGATCCTGTTTTTTTCTTTGGCTTAATTCATCTGCATCAGGATAATCTGATGATGAAGAACCGCCCCTGTTCCTTCTTAGAAGTTCGCGTTTTTCATCCGCAGCCCTGTACATGCGCAAAAGAGCATCCTTGTCGTTGGGGTTACGGATCATAAGGTCGTTGAGGATTCTTAATGCATCATCATAGCGGCCGTCATCAGTAAGTTCCGTTGCCCTTTCAAGAGCCTCTTCCCTGGAAGAAGGAGTGCGGACGTTACCGGTACTGCGGTCAACTGTAATCGGTTTGGAAGAAGCTGACTGATTTTTCTGTGTTGAAGAAGTTGTGCCTGCGTTCTTGCTGCCTGAACTTGACGGAGCAACTGACACTGCAGAAGATGCAGAGTTTTTGTTTCCTGAAGAAGCTGTTCCAGAAGAATTTGTTCCTGCAGCTCCAGAAGACGTGCCTGTTGAACCAGAAGCAGATGCAGTTCCTGTTGAAGCTGTATTTCCAGAAGACGCATTGTTCTTGTTTGCACTTCCTGTCCTTCCCGCTGCAGAAGAAGCGTCTGTGTTTACAGAAGCGACGGCTGTAGAAGAAGAGGCAGAGCCACCTGCCTTGTTGCCAGCAGAAGTTCCGCTTCCGCTTGCAGAAGATGTATTTGTAGAAGGTGTATTGCTTACGACCGTCTTTACAGTCTTTGGTGCAGAAGATTCACTGCGGCCGGATGAACTGTTGGCAGCTGTGTTACCAGCAGATGTGCTGTTGGCAACTGTGTTGCCAGCAGAAGAAGCACCGGCTGAAGGACTGTTGGCAGCTGTGTTGCCAGAGGCACTTTCATTCTTTAAAGCCTGGATTCCTGTTCCTGAAGATGAAGATGCTGATGATGAATTTGAAGAAGAAGGTTTAATGATCATTCCGCTGTAAACAGGAGGATTCTGGCCTGCATTACCTTCGTCCGACAAAGAAGCCCTTGTTGCAAGCTGCTGCTTCAGGGCCTCGTTTGCGGCAGCCTCGCTAGCCTTGCGTTCTTTTTCTGCCTGTTCAGCCGCTTCTTTTGCAAGGCGTGCATTACGGGCAAGTTCAGCCTTGTCTGCCTCTTCCTTTAAGAAAGATGCCCTGTCCAAAAGGCTACGCACTTCCTCGTCATCAGGATTATTAGCAGCCAATGCACCCAACAAAGAAATGGCCTGGTCATAGAGTCCTGAATCAACGGCATCATTTGCCTGCTTAAGGGCGTTCTGCCTGTCACTTGCAGCCTTTTCCGCTTCCGCCAAGAGGGTCTCTTCTTTTGCCCTTTCGCGGAAAGTTGCCGCCATGTCAAGCATCTGCTTTGCCTCTTCATCTTCTGGATTATCCAGGATGAGGGCATTCAAAACCGTTTCTGCATCATCATACAAAGCAGTGTCTACATAACGCTGGGCAATGGAAATAGCATTGGAATGCTTTGAGCTGTCATAAGACTCATTTCCAAAAGGATCTGTAAATGTCTGCCCCGAAAATCCTGCATGAGGATCGGAGTCTTTCTTTAACTGGGAAACTGTTGAAAAGAGACTGTTACCGTCCCTGTCCTGATTGTCCTTAAGAAGCAAACCGTTTATAAGGCTAAGGGAATTGTCGTAAAGGCCCTGGCCTGAGTATGTCTGGATAAGGGCAACAGTGTTTTCCTTTTCCTGCCGCTGCTGCTCAAGGGCAAGTTTTTCAGCCCTTCTGGCCGCACGGACATCCCTTGTGCTGTAAAGCCAGCCGCCTACTCCACCGCCTATGCCAATAGCCGCTATTGCACATGCAACTCCGGCAAGAAGCTTTTTGTTGACAGGCTTTTTGGGCTTAATGTATCCGCTCTGGTTTTCATAGTTCTTTTCGTATGCCTTTTCTTCGTCGGAAGAAGAAGCAGAAGAAGTTCCGTATGAAGTCATCTCAAAAGTGGTGTCTTCTGAAGTGGAGCGGGAAGCCGTGTTCTGGTATCCTGAAGAAGTTCCAGATGAAGTGCTATTATAGGAAGAAATTGTTGTTTCGTCTGAATAAGAAGTTCCGCCAACAGAAGTTGAGTCAGCAGAGCTTTTTTCCGTCTGGGAATAAAGACTTGAATAAGGCCTTGATGAAGAAGGCGTGCTTGAAAGGCTTGAGCCAGAAAGTGATGAAGCTCCGGCCGCACCTGCAGATGCCCCCCTTGAATAGGAGCTGCCTGTCTTTCTTGAAAGGGATGATGTTTCCCTTGAGGAAAGCCTTGATGACGTTGAGCCTGCACGGGCAGAAGAAGCCCTGGTTGAAGATGCACTTCCCCTTGTACCGGCACGGCTTTCACTTTCCTTTGCAAGACGGGCAGTAGTGCCTGTTCCCCTTACGGAAGGACGAACCTTGCGTTCAGCAGCCGCATTTGCAAGACGGGCAGTTGAGCCTGTTGCGCGGGAAGATGTTGTGCCCGCACGTGAAGTTGAGCGTGTAGTCTTTGCGTCTGATGCAGAAGAAGCCCTTGAAGAGCTTGCAGCACCCTCAGGAACAACCCTTGTGCGAGGACGCCCCGGTCCCCTGGCAGGTGTTGCAGAAGATGCAGTGCTGCCCCTTGCCGCACGAGAAGCAGACGTTGACGCTGCCCTTGTAGACGCAGCCCTTGAAGAGGCCGTCTTTTTTACTGATTTTTCATCTTTATTCGAGTTCTGATTCGTAGCCATATCCCACCGTTCCCTCAGCTCCTGCTGACATATTTTCTGTTGATGATCCGTTTAATGAAGACGCAACGTCCTCCAAAAGCTTGGCCTTTCTTGCTTCCTCAGCAGCCTTTTCGTCTGCAAGGCGTTTTTCTTCCGCAAGACGGGCCGCCTCTATGCGTGCGTTCTCCGCCTGAATGCGGGCATTTTCTGCCTGCAAAAGCTGCTCTGCGTTAACAGCCTGCTGCTGCTGAATTACAATTTCGTCATCTATAAGGCCAATTATCTTGGTAATCTGTTCCTTCTGCGGGTTATCAGGAAAAAGCTCCATGTAAAGGATGTAGTCAGCCTTGCTTTCTCCGTACTTACCGGCACGAAGCCTTGCGTTAGCCCTGTTAAGAACCGGGGACGCATATTTTTCGTCTGCGGCAATGGCTATGGAGTACCATTTTTCGGCCTCCGCATAGTCACCCTGTGAAAAAGCTATGTTTCCTGCGTTGTAGGCGAGTATTTTCTGATTGGTCTCCGGCAGGTTCATTCCCTCGTTGCAGACGGAAAGAGCCTTGTCGTACTGCCTTAGCTGATAGTATGAAAGGGCAAGGTAAATAAAGGCCTGCGGATTGTTCTTTTCCCTAACAGCCTCATTCAGGAAAGGGATGGCTTCTTCGGGCTTGTTTTGTCTGAAAAGTTCCTCTCCCTTAAGAAAATTTGCACTCTGGGCAAAACAAAGCGGCGCAAAAATCAATACGAACATAAAGGAAATCATATTTTTAATGATTTTATTTTTCACTTTAAATGCATCCTCCTATTTTCTTTAATCACAATTACGTATATAATATTAAATTGAAAGTAGCCCTATTTGACATATTCGCACAAAAAGGCTAATCTTTCAATAGGAAATCTTAAAAAATTGCCGTTAATAATGGTAAAGATTTTTTTTCAATCATTTTTAAGGGAAAGAGTATAAGGACATGAACGTAATAACAACAGCCATAGTAGCTTTTCTTGTGGCGGTCATAATAATTGCCCTGATTTTCATAGTGAAAAGCTTTGCCACGCCAAAAAAGTTAGGCAGTGTACAGAAATTCATCAAGGAAGGTAAATTCCAGGCGGCGGAAAAGGCAGCAAAGGGCTTGCTTGCAAAGAACCCTCGCGACTACCTTACCCACTACTGGCTGGGAAAGGCTTACCTTGCGCAAAAGAAAGACGACCTTGCCTTCATGGAATTCAAGACGGTTAACGAAAACGCCATTTTCAACGGTGACATACCGGAAGTTTCCTTTAGGCACACAATGGCCCAGCTTTACCAAAAGTTCAACGACAACACCAATGCCCTAAAAGAATACATGCTCCTTATAAAAAGGGAACCCGACAATGCGGAAAACTACTACAACGCGGGTGTTTGCACGGAAAAAGAAAACCGCTTGGGCAACGCCATGGTGCTCTACCAAAAGGCAATTGCGCTAAACAAGAGGCACTCAAAGGCACATACAGCACTTGGCTACCTTTTGCTAAGAAGCGAGCAGTTTGAAGCAGCCCTTGCAGAAATAAAGCTTGCCATAAAGCTCAACCCCGATGACTTCTCAAACTACTACTACCTCGGAAAGGTCCTAAAGGAACAGAGGGACTACTCCTCCGCAATCAAAGCCTTTGAAAAGAGCGAAAGAAGCAACGAATTCCGCCAGAGGGCACTCATAGAAACCGGCTCCTGCTACATGGAAGTTGACCAGACCGCAAACGCTCAGGAACACTTCCAGAGGGCAGTCCAGTGCTCAAAGGACGACTCTAGCCAGGAAACCCTCTACGCCCGCTACTTCCTTGCAAACTGCTACGAAAAGACCCACAGCATAGAAAAAGCCGTAGAACAGTGGAACAAAATCTACCTCTACAACAAGAAATTCCGAGACGTAGCAAGCAAGCTGGAAGAATACCGCGACATACAGTCAAACGACAGCCTAAAGGAATACCTTACAAGCTCCCAGCAGGCCTTTACTGAACTTTGCATGAAGACTGCGGAAAAGGCCTACAACCTTGTTGCCCAGAAGTCAGAGACAAAGCCCTACGGATGCCGCCTACTCTGCACGGAAGAAAACAAGGACTCTTGGAAGAACGTAAGGAAGCAGTTCTTTCTTATTGAATTCCACAGGGATTCGGATGCGGTTGACGAAAGCAAGGTAAGGCAGTTCGTGGAAGAAATAAAGACCCAGGGCTACTACAAGGGAATGATTTTCTCCAGCTCAGGCTTCTCCACACTCGCCACCCAGTTTGCAGAAAGCCGCCCCGTAACCCTAATAAACAGGGAAAAGCTGGAGATTGTTCTCTCAAAGGCTGGAATATAAGCCAAAATGAAATTCCTCTGCGTTTCCGACCAAGTAGATCCTCTGGTTTACTCAACCACCGTAAAAGAACGCTACTCAGACATAGATGCCGTTCTTTGCGCGGGAGACCTTTCCATGGAATACATGGACTTTATCGTAGACGCACTTGGAAAGCCTTCATTCTTCATTTTTGGAAACCACGACCTTGGTGAATTCCACCTATACCACAAACAGACAGTCCTTGCCCAGCGCCCGGCCCAGCTTGCAAAGATGCACTCACTGGAAAACGGACACGGGGCAGACTACATAAACCGCAAGGTGCTAAGGCTAAAGAACCTGTCCTTCAAGGCCCCCGGTGGAAAGAGGACACCCCTTCTGCTGGCCGGAGTATCAGGTTCAAGGCGCTATAACAAGGGCGAAGACCAGTACACGGACTTTGAAATGAAGCTAAAGCTCATCTCCATGGCACCAGCCCTAATATGGAACAAAATACGCTACGGACGCTATTGCGACATATTCCTGACACACGCCTCACCCAGGCACATAAACGACAGGGACGACCCCTGCCACAAAGGCTTTGAATGCTTTAACTGGTTCATAAAAAGATTCAAGCCTGCCCTTTTAGTTCACGGGCACATACACCTCTACGACCTTCAGGCACCCCGCATAGCAAAAAGCGGAGAAACTACGGTAGTAAACGCATTTAGCCACATAGTCATAGAGTTTGAACCAAAACTTTCAGAAAAAGAAGGAGACTTCCTTGGCTCAATTAACATCCGCACAGACCGGTGAAGACTTTGCAAGGGCAAGAAACAAGGCGCTTTTCAACGAAATACAGCATATACTGAACCCCGAAGAAGCGGCGCTTATTTCGTTCACCGACATAAAAAAACTCTTAAAGCCCAGCAACGAAGTTTACAAGGGAATGCAAATAGTCCCGGTAAACCTTATCGTAGGAAGCGAGGGCCGCTACAAAGACTTTGACAACCACTTCTTCCCAAAGAGCATCTTCTTAAAGGCACGCTGGGAACGTGTTGACATGGCCCACATACAGGACGTGGTTCTACCTCCAATCAGCCTCTACGAACTGGGGGGCCTCTACTTTGTCCGCGACGGCAACCACCGCGTATCCGTAGCAAAGGCGCGTGGAGTAGAAAACATAGACGCAGACGTAGTAAGCCTTCAAAGCGAAATAAAGCTAAAACCCGGCTCTTCAAAAGAAGAAATGATTCAGCAGGTGCTCTACTACGAAAAGAGGGTCTTCTATTCCGAGACAAACTTTGGCGACATAACAGACTGGTGGCAGCTGGACTTTTCCACACCAGGCCAGTACGACGTAATCTACAACCACATACTAACCCACCGCTACTACATCAACATGAACCAAACGGAAGAAATTCCCTTTGAAGACGCGGTGCTTTCCTGGTTCAACAACGTCTACATGCCAGTAGTAAAGTCCATCCAGTCCCACAAAATCCTCCGCCTCTTCAAAAAGCGCACAATCTCCGACCTCTACATTTACCTAATCAAGTACTGGGACGAGCTAAAGCAGAAATTCGGCAACGACTTTAGCCTGGACGAAGCCGTAAAAGACTTCAAGAAAAGCCATAAGAAGCACTCTATCTTCTCCAGGATAAAAAACTTCCTGGCCCGCAAAAAACTGGGCAACTTTGACGAAAAGAAAGAAAATGAAGACTAAAAGGGGGAAAGCCCGCTTGTAGCTGTGCTGCGAGTTCCCCCTCGCGCCCACTTCGTTGGTCGCTACCCCCTCTCCCAAGGCACAAATAAAGCAAGTGCGTATATTTGTGCCCCTTAAAATCCCCTTTCACAGCCCTCATCACGAAGGCTTTAGTAAACCTTCCAGAGCGCTCTCCGTCAAAAAGCCCTTGGCACCGCCAGACTCCCCTATTTTATAGGAAGCAAAATAAACGGCTTTTTCAAGACATTCACACGCTTTAAGGCCTTTTAAATAATAATGCACAAAGCAGGAAAAAAGTGCATCCCCCGCGCCAACCGTATTCACAACAGGCCGGGTAGTAACGCTCTTTACAAAGTGGAACTTTTCGCTCTTTCCGTCAAAAAGCAAGGCTCCCTTTGCCCCCTGCCCCAGAACAATCGCCTTGTTCCTATATTCCTTATATATGGAAAGAAGAAAATCCTCCGGCTGGCAAGGCAAACATTCGTCGCTCAAGAAAACAAGGTCCGCATTCTCCAGAAAGCGCTTATTGTAGGAATCGTGGATGTCGCTAAGCACATGAACGTCCGTAAAAACAGGCTTCCCGAACTTTCGCGCGCACCTTATAAGCTCATCATTAAAATTTATGTTGCAAACAACCATTCCGTCGCAAGATCGGGCATCATCTTCCACATTCTTTACAGAAACGGTCCTTTTCTGAATGTCCTTAAGGTCGCAATAAACCTTCCTCCTACCCCCTTCGTCAAACATAACAACGGATGTGCAGGTTGAATCAAGCTCCGCAAATACCTTGTCCGTAGAAAAAGCAAACTTAGCAAGATTTTCCCTTATAAAATCACCAAAAATGTCTTTTCCCACTATGGAAACAGGCAATACCTGGTCCCCAAGGCAATGCAGGGCCTTCATCACGTTGTAGGCAACCCCGCTTATATCCATGGAAACCTTGTTAAAGGCATACTCAATGGGGCTGTAGTCCAGCGGAAAATTGCCCACCGCAACATTAGTTTCTATATTAATAAGCCCGCTAACAAGAATCTTCACCCTCAAACTCCTTTATACAAATCAGACGGGAATAAATTTTGTGTTCCACTCCCAGAAAAATATGGCAGAAACGCCTCAGTTGCGCGTATATGGTATTGGACTCGCTACACTCGCCCGCGCAAAGGTCGTTTCTGCCATATTTTTCTTCCGTTCCACACAAAATTGATTCCCTGCATCGCTTTGCATAGGAATAAATTTTGCAAAATGTTTTCCGTGCTTTTAACCAACACAGCTTGTAAAAACCTCCAAAAACTAATTTTTAACCAATTACTCACCGATAATCATAAAGTATAATCTTGACGGTACAATATTTCAATGGTAGAATAGGAGTATGCTTTTACGGAAAAGAGCCTGGTTTACCATGGTAAAGGTACAGGGAGCAGTAATTTGAAAATCATTGAAAATTTGTCTTACATGCCGCTCTTGGCAATTGCTGCCTCCTCCATACTCTTATTGTTTCTATGCGCTATGATAAGAAGACGCAAATCCGCAAGGGTAAGCTTCATCACATACATCTCGCTCCTCATAATCGCAATTTCCAGCATAAATACATTTTACAAGCTCTATACCGGCCAGGATGCAAGCCAAGCGCAGAATTTCTTCTCGCTCATGGTTTTTGCCGCACTTTTCCTGCAAATTCCAATTGCAATAATGTTTTCAACTTTTGAACCCGTAAAGTTCGACACGCTAATCCCAAGCAGAAAGAACAAGCATACTATAGCAGCCCTCCAGAACGAAGCCGCAAGGACAGCTGCAGAAGAAAGGCAGGTTGAGCTTTCCGAGCAGGACCTCCGCCTTTTGGACGTAAGCCGCGACTTTACGGTACACGCAGTAGACTCCTACACCTCAGACAACGGAATCACCACCTTCCTTGAATACATCAACAAGACAATAAAGGACCAGATAAGTGCAGACGGTGGTGCAATACTCATGATAGACGACTTTGAGGACGTAATATCCGTAAAGTCATTCGACGGAGACTTTCCTCCGCCATACAAACTGCCTGCAGACCTGCCCCACAAGCCAATCCGCGTAGCAACAAACTTCAAGTTTGCAACATTCCCGCTGGAAGGCAACATCTTTGGCGAAATAGCAACCCAGGGACGCGCAGAGCTTATCACAAAGCCGGAAACCGACAGCAGAATCTACCAGAACGGCCCGGAAGAATTCCTTGAATGCGGAAGCTACATCATAGCCCCAATGAAGATTCAGGATACCGTAATAGGTCTTGCAGCCTTCGCAAGAAAGCACGGCAACTCAGTATTCAATGAAGATGAACTTAAGATTACCTCAACACTTTGTGACTTTGCAGCCGCAACAATAAAGAACGTAATCGCAGTACAGGACATAATCGAACAGAACGAAGTTGCAAAAGAAGCGGAAATTGCCACAAGAATCCAGGCATCACTAAAGCCTGCAAAACTTCCGCTCATACAAGGGCTTCAGTTTGGCGTATTCTGGGACCCCTGCCAGGGCGTTTGCGGAGACAGCTACGACATACTTGTTTCCCGCAAGGACAGAATCTCCTTCATCATGTCGGACATAGCAGGCAAGGGCATGAACAGCGTGGTCGTAATGTCCATGATACGCTCAATGCTGCGCCTTGTTACAAATTCCATGCAAAGTGCGGGAAAAATCCTATCCTGGGTCAACCGCGGCATTTCAGGCGAATCTTTCAGCACGGACCACTTTGGTTCAACTGCGCTCATCAACTACGATCCTACAACAAATACCGTGGAAGCCGCTACAGGCGGTGTAATCCCTGTCTACCTATACGACAGCGAAAAGAACGAATGCAGGGAGCTAACCTCCCCCACGGAACCGATTGGCGTAGAAAAAACAACAGAATATAAAGATTTCGTGCAAAAAGTTAAAAATGGTGATATAATATTCACATATACAGATGGTCTTGTTGAAGCCCTTAACGAAAGCGGCCAGCAATATTCAAAGGAGTCTCTGCTGCGCGTAATTCAGGAGAATCACGTAAAATCCGGCAAGGACATAGCACGTCTTGTAAAAGAAGACATAAAAAAATTTACAGGCAGCGCCGTACAGCATGACGACAAAACGCTGCTCATTGTAAAAATTCAATAAAATTTGGGTGCAAAAGGAGTAAAAGATATGGAACTTAAAATACGTAAGAATGGAGAAGTCTACATTATTGACGTAAACGGCGAAATGGACTTGTACAATTCCTACAAACTAAAGGAACTGGTCCTTAAGATGCTGGAAAAAAATGTAAAGTCCTTTATCATCAACCTTGAGCAGGTTGACTACATTGACTCGTCTGGAATCGGTGCG
>JAFXWC010000052.1 GCA_017534445.1 Treponema sp. | reverse complement strand
TTTTCTATAAAATTCTGGGTATGGATTTTTATAACAGATTTTTTTCAGACGAAAGCTGTTTAGATCTTTTTTATTGCGATTATGATGATAAGAAAAAGAAAATAGAGCAAGATATTGTTAATAAAGTGAAAGCAACTTATGGAGTTGATATTCAGAAAGTATATAATAACCCATCATACAAAATTATATTTCATTGAATTACTGTAAACAACTTACTATAATATACTATATTTTATTATATATTGGAAGTAGGTATTATATTTTTTTATTTATTAATCAAGTAACAAAACTAGAAACAAAATGGCTGTTACTAACCCGCTTAAAAGTGAGCAAGTTCCCTGTTGACTTAGAAGGAAGCTCCAACCGTTAAGTTGATTAAAGCATCATTCAGCCCCTTTTGGTGTGTACCAATTGGTACACTTCGTTAAAAAAAATCGTTTCCTTTTGTGGTCTTTCCGTATCCTTAATTAACCCGCTCAAAAATAAGCAAAAGCCCATCCCTCCAAAGTAGTTTTGAGGGTGTAAAAGATTTAACACCCTGGCCTTATGAGCATCGACTTTAAAGTCGATACTTGAACAAGTGTACAAGGTTGTACGGTTGTTTTATTTTGGTCTGTACTTTTCGATACTGATGTCGTAAAGCCTATTTCTTACTAAAATGTGGTTAGACTTTAAAGTCGAACGATACTAGAGATATTAACTGCATCAAAACCTGTCTTTTGTGTGGTGGTGAAGTACTTCACCACCCTTTTTATTTTGCTTTCGGTTTTAATACCGATACTAAAGCGCGGGAATTCTTTTCCGATGTACTTCGGAAAACTTTCGGAAGTTCTGTAATCAATTACAAACCTTGTTTAATATTCAGCCAGAAAAAGCTTCTGGAATGTTGTACAAATGAGATGTTAAATCAGTTTAATATTACTTCAAAGATAAAGTTTCTTTACTTCAAAGATAAAGTTTCTTTACTTCAAAGATAAAGTTTCCGCTGTACTGCGGAAGGGTTACCCAAAAAGAAGTAAACCTCTAACAAAATATTGGTCGGTCAAAAAAGACCCACCAAAAGAAGTAAACCTCTAACTTGTTACAAATAATGCTTTTACCAAGACCCCTATTGATTTAAAAATCAATACCCCATGACAAAAAAGACAAAAGTACTATCAATATCAGAGGTCTTATTCTTTTCTCTCCACTCTCCACTCTTAGTCTTGATATTGATATTGATATTACTCTTACTCTGTGTTACATCCTTGTTACATTTTTGTTACATCCTTGTTACAAAGTAACGTCTGTTTGTTACATTGTAACGGTCTTTTGTTACAAAGTAACGTGTATTCTTTTAGTTTTTCAGATTGTTACAAAGTAACGCTTTTTTGTTACATTGTAACGTTTTCTACAAGGTAACGTTTTGTTACATTGTAACGTTTTTCTTTTGTAACATTGTTACCAGAATTAGTAACATTGTTACCCCATTTTTCATTTTGCAAATTGCCTGTTTCATTTTGCAAATTGCCCCGCCCCCTATACCGTTTAACAGGGGGGGGTCTCACGCCAAAATGGGACACCTCATGTCAACTCGACGG
Organism: Treponema sp.; assembly: GCA_017534445.1. Lineage (GTDB taxonomy): Bacteria > Spirochaetota > Spirochaetia > Treponematales > Treponemataceae > Treponema_D. The sequence continues at coordinate 44,861 of JAFXWC010000052.1, read as the reverse complement.
AGTACTCCGTCAACTTCCATCCGTTCTACTCCACGAAAACAATGGGGTGGTCTCACGTCACCCCCTTAGATATAAAAAGGGGTATACCAAACAGACACCCCCTTAGATATTCTTATTCCCTAAAACTCGGACTTTCATATCCAAGTTCAAAACCTGTTCCCTCATCAGTAGCGGTTTGCTATCCAGTTCCTTATCTTTAACTCAATATACCGCCGTTGTTCTGTACCTCCGTTAAAACTTTTACGGTGGTATAATCAACCATTAATGAAACTGTGCAGCGTTTATTAAGTGGGAAAGTATTTTCCCACTTAGGGACAAAGGCTGTGCGAGGTGGCAGTACATGGGTATTTACTGAACGTTTTCTGCAAATCCGTAGAAGAACTGCGCCCTCTACTGGCCGGAGTAAAGATATAAAAAGGGTGTCACGAAAAGCGACACCCTTAAAAAAAATATGAATCAATGCTTGCTTGTCTTATAGTGTTCTTTTCCTGCCCTTAAAAAAAAACGGTGTTCACGTTTTCATTCAAAGACTTGCGCCTTGCATAATCCCGGCATTTTTCCTTTACACCTTCTATGGTTTCTTCTTCCGCTACAAGCTCATTCTCATAAATGCACCTGTATTTATTGCCGTCTGGCATTATGAAAAAAATAAACGTTGCCTTGTTCCTGTAGTCCATTGGTTTTACCTCCTGTTGTAACTTACAGAATTTTGAAAGTCATTTCAAAAAGCCACCAAACGCATAAAAACCGCCCGCCATTCAATCAGCCCCGAAAAAATGGAAAAAAGCATCTACAAAAGTTTTCGACATTGATGTCGTAAATACAATAATATTCAAGTCAGACTATCCCATGGCTTTTGCAAAATTGCCTAAAGGCTATGTCATACGCCGCGGGCATTTGCCGTTGTATATTCTCTATTGATGTTTTCAGCATGAATTTTCCATCAAACCAACCGACCTCCTTTTTATTTTCACCTGTACCAACAACGATTCTATGCCCATATTCTATGTCTGTCGCGTATTCCATAGGGTTAATTATTTCTACGGATATATCCCGCCCGCTTCCTGTAATGCTGCCAAGCGTCCATGCGTTTGTCATGGCCCCGGTGTCATAAGCCTTGAAATCCTCCCCATAATGCCCACTTTGTTTTAGTTTTGTTTCCCTTAAAACTTCATTTGCCATTCTAAGAAGGAAATCACGGAGAAAATTATTAAAATCCCTCTCGGTTGCCTTCATGGCCTTAACGTATTTTTCAAACTCCGAAAAGTCGATTGTAAATCCCATAGGTAAACCCCCTTGAAACATAAAAAAAAAGCCCGCTATGCGTTTCTTTTGGAACTTTTGAGAAATTACACCTTTTTTCAAATCCGTCGCAACACAAGCCCAATACATACCAACCAAATAAAAAGCCCCCCTTGCAAGCCGTCTTTAGCGCTATACAAGAGGGGCTTTCCCTGCTAGATGTACTTTACGGGGTCAAAAATTAAATCGGGGTTATGGAGTTCATTTTTTCCACCTTCATTTTGATACATCGCGTCAATCGTACGGTAAGCCCCGCGCCAGTTTTTAATTCTATTCCCGTATTCATCCTTCCATTCATGGGTTTGCTGATAGTTATAGAAATCATGGGGCATTCGTACAAGTCGGTATTCTTTGTAAAAATCAAACACTTGCTTAGGTGTCGGAATTTCGACATCTTCATAAAGACTTTTACAAGTGAAAAAATCTCTACGTATGTCATGCTCTTCTTCCGGCTCTTCCTGCTCCGTGAAATCTCCCCCCCCTGTGAAGTTATAGGGGGAATAACCTTGCGATTCTTCTGGCTCTTGCGATTCTTCTGGCTCTTCTGGCTCTTCTGGCTCTTGTGGCTCTTGTGGCTCTTGTGGCTCTTGTGGCTCTTGTGGCTCTTGTGGCTCTTCGGAATCATCTGCAATACATTCTTGCACCATGTTTCCTAAAGTCTCTTTCCTTGCCCTGTATTCCCGTACTCGTCTTGCAGATTCACATTCAGAGCCGACCATTTCCTTTAATCGGGGTAGATATAAAAATTCATTGCGCTTTTCGACAAGCCCCCATTCAAGAAAAAGTTTAAGCGCACTTCTTACTATATCAACGTCTGTACGCGTCAAGTCTGCAAGAGATACGGCATCATGCGGGATAACCTTATTACCAATATAGCGAACAAGCATCCCATCACTTTCCATGTCCAAAGACTTGCAACAGAGTTTCAAATAAAAGTAGGAGTAAAGAATTCCGTTTTCTTGACTTTCAATGTATTTTATAGTTGCGTCTTCAAAGAAATCTTTGAAAAGTTTGAGCCAGTAGAATCTTTTTTGGGGAGTATTCTTTTCACTCATTAGCCCCCCCCGCAATCTTTGCAGATTTTGCCGGGACTGCCGAATTTGCGATAATCGCGTCAATATCTTCTTGTGTAAAGAAAATCCTTTTAGGTGATAAACGGTGGTGCGGGAAATCTCCCGCTTTAACCTTCTGCAAGAAATAGCAATAACTTAAACCTACATTTTCCGCTACTTCCCTTGCCGTGAATTTTTTCATAGTTTCAATCCTCCTATAAAACGCTCAAGGCATGGAAAGAAATTTCCACACCTTGAAAAAAAAACAATGCCGTGCTAATATTTGCTTAGGTAGTCAAACCTAGTTAGCCTTGTCTGTTTCCGTTTCTTGTACAGACAGGGCTTTTTTATGCCTCACACGTCTAACTCTTTCGCCTTGTTTCTTCGTCTTCGCATACAAAAGAGCTTCGTCCATTTCCATCTCCAAAGAATCCATATTCTCGTTAAGAAGTTCTATAAGAGATATGCACTCACTGGGGAATTTCGCGTAATCGCTCATTTGCATTTGTTCAAAGGCATAGGAAAGGAACATATTAAGAATACTCTTAATTTTCCGCATTTTGCTTTCTACTCCTGGAAAGGAATCTATACCATTCAATTCTCCATTGTTTTCTTTGTATTCTTTGACCCAAAGGAATCTTTTCAATTTTTCAGGGCTTTCATTGACCCAAAGGAATCTTTTTTCTTCTTTGCCTTTAGCTTCTGTTTCGTTCTTCACTGTGGTTTTCTCCTATCTTAGAAATTCCGCTGTAATCCTTGCGTATGTTCCTTGCTGTTGCCAGAGCATCAAACTTTATCTTGACGCTATCCGGCATAACTTCAAGAACAGTACCAAGCCCTAAAAGTCGGTGTTTTACCCTGTCGCCAACTTTTACAAAAACCATGCCCTTTTTACCTCCTATTCCTGTTTGATTCCGTTCTTGTACCTGCAATCAGAAATGACAACCTGCACAATAAAAACGGTCTTTGGATGTTTCTTTGAAAGTTCCCTCGTGTACTTTTCAGCCTTTGGGAATGTATCAAAGAATTCCTGCTCAAAGTCCACTGCTTCCCCATCAAAGTATTCTGGAAAGAATTCAGCCCTTGCCATAGCGTACCCCCTAAAAGACAAATACATATTAATTATGTATAATTAAATATAATTATACATATTAATTTGTATTTGTCAATAAAAATAAATATATATATACATAAATAAATACATAACAAAATGTATTTTGTATTTCTTTGTAGTTTCCGATAAGAAATATATGAGTACAGATTTCGATATTGTGCAATTTTGGCAACGTATAAAAGATGAACTTAAATACAAGGGATTAACACAAAAAGAGTTATCAACAGAAATAGGAAAAGAGCCTAGACTAATTGAAACACAAATATATAACAAGTTTATCCCGGATATAAGAGAAACCTTAGAATTAGCAAGAGTTCTGGATGTATCTATCGAATACTTAATTTTTGGGATAGAAAAAAATCCATATAAGGAAAAATACAAAAACTTAAAAAACGCTGTACAAAATGCCATAAATGAAAATTAAGCATCAGCTCTGGAGCGTCTTTCCCTCTTCCTTATAGTTTTACCCTCTTTTTCAAAACCAACGCACTACAAGCCCAATACACGCCCTTAAAGCTGAATTTAAAAGCGTTCTATATGTCAAAGAACATCATGCTATTACTCAAAAATAAGTAAGAGCAACTTCATGCTATTAGCCAAAAATGACTAAGAGCAAGCAACAGGCAAGAATAAAGCTCGTGGCGTTCCTTTTCGACCAATAGCGGGATTTTCCCTCCTGTTCTAAAGATACCCGCCACAAGCGCAGACAAAGTTTTGTTTTCAACTCAATAGTTGAATCTATGCAATATATCCGATGAACTTGTCCAAGATGTTCTTGTACCAGTTCTGGAAATCATAAGGCTTGACCGCATCGCCCCCGCGCTCTGCCGTACTCTTGTACATACCGCGCAAATTCTTGGAATCGTACAGTTCTAGGATGTTCAAGCGGTCTTCCTTGCTCTGGGTGTGTGGAAGCAAAAGAATTCCAGAATACTTTTCTTTGTTTTTTGCAAAGGTCAATATCTTCTGCTCCATCGTCATGTTCTGCCCAAAATACTTGTTGGCAAGAGCTTTCAACTGGTCAGGGGTAATGCCGAAACTTTCATCAAGAAGTTTTTCATCCTGGGTAATGTCCGCGCCCGATGGTAAGAAGAATTCATCCTCCGACTTTTCCCAAGCATCCTTTAAGGCCTGTATTTCTGAAAAAGCCTTGCTTTCCATTTCATGGACGGTTTCAAGACGCTTTTCTTCCGGCTCCGCTGCTATGATACGCTCCCTTCCGTTTTCCGTTGTCCGCTTCTCCCCGCTATCCTTCCAGTAAGCGGAAATTTCTTTCAATGATTTCAAATAAACATCTGAAATATCCGACATCAATTTTTTGAAATCAGCTCTAGCTTTCATTCGCTAAGTTCCTCCAATTTATTTTCTAAATCTGCAAGCAATGCAAGCCTGTCAGATTCAAAAGCCTTTAATCCGTTCCTCGTCAGCAAGTCAGCCGCCTTGAGCTTTTCGCTTGACGGTGATTGCTCATTTTTTACAACCGACAACAAATAGTTTGTTGCTTCTACCGTTGCCGTCTGCATCTGCTTTATTGCTTTGTCAGCAATCTTTTTTTGTCTTTCCGCTATTTCTTCTTCAAGTCCATTTTTCAGCCATCTATAAACGGCTTTTTTGGTAACCCCTGCTTTTTTTGCCGCTTGCGTTATGTTTCCGCTTTGCAAGTATTCAGATATAAAATTTTCCTGTTTAGGAGAAAAAACATTTATTTTAGTTTCCATTCGTACCCTCTCCGAATTCATCCCCTAAATCATCAATGAAAATATTTATATGGCAATCTATCCCGCACTCTTTACAAAGTTTTTCTATCCTGTCCATTTCTGCCTGTTGTTTCGGGCTTTTATCCTCTCCCTTTTTTACATAGAAGTTATAGACAAGCCTGTAGCTTTTCTTTTCCTTGTCATAATAGACAAACGCCTTGAGCCATCCTAATTTCTTAAACGCAATCTTCTTCTGTGCCTGTTTGATTGCCTTTTCTATCCTTCCAAGATTCATTCAAGCCCCTCTAATTCTGTAGAACGTGTAACATATATGACCCCTAAATCAACTCCATACGCTTCGCAAACTGGTTTTAACTCTTCAACTCGTTTTTGCTTTTCCGTATCGCTTGTTTCAACAATAACAAAAAATTCTTTCTGTTTTCCTGTCTGAATAGCCGATGGCCTTGCGCCTATTTCTTCCAGTTTCTTTATAGCAATCTTTTCCTTTGCTTCTTTGATTGCCTTTTCTATCCTTTTAGCGTCCATTCAATCCCCATTCAATGCACGTGAGAAAACAACAAAAAGTTTAAAGTTGCACTTTTTGCAAGCCTTTTCCAGTTCCTTAATCCGTTCTTTGTCTTTCTGTTTTCCCTTAGAATCTATGCTAAAAAAATAGTCAGTCCTTTTTTTTCCAATCTGTACCGAATAAGCCTTTGCCCCCATTTCTTTTAATTTTTCAAAAACAAGGTTCTTTTCTTCAAGTTCTTTTAATTTTCCCTTCATTCAAAAAAAATCTTTCCTTATGCTAGAACAATTCCCAATTAAAAACGCTGTCTATAATTTCCTTGTGTGTTTCTGCCGTAAGCCTAATGCCTGCCCCCTCCTTTATGGCTGCATACCGTTCAGCCTTAACGCAATCAGCAAGCCCGCACATATAGACAGTCCATTTCCTGCCCTTCGGCTTGACTGTAGAAAACGATACATAGAATTCTTCAAGCCCGCGCGGCTCTTTTATGTAAGAGCGTTTCCCGCTTCCATCCATCAATAAAGCCCCTTGTCAAAGGAATTCAAATCCTCTTCCAGTTGCAACAGGTTGCCCGCGGTCAGACGGTCATTTGTATATTTTTTGACCGCTACATATTTTTCCGATTCAATGCAATCATTTCTTATGCAGCCATACACAGTCCAAAGCCCGCCTTTTGCTATTAAGCCGTTAAAGGTGTTTATTGTCTTTACTGGCCTGTAAAAAGTTTCAAGCCCTGCTTTTTGCCCAAGGTATGAATATTTTTTATTTTCCATTCTATTTTCCTTTGCTTTTCATGCGGTTGCTTTTATCTCTATTCCTTCCCCTTCATTCCATTGCTTCAAGAGCTTGTCGCAATCGTTGCCCCTTTTTTCAAAGATAAACAAAGCCATCTTGTTCCAATCCTGCGAAAACTCAACTAAATAAGCATCATTCCTGCCGGGCATACATCGGTTATTGCCTGCCGCCCTCCGTGTGTTGTTCGGAAAATTCAGCCCTACAGGGTAAGAAGCATGAGCAAGCGCAAGGCAATATTCAAATTTTTCAGTCTGCAATGGGTTCAAGGTGTTGCACATCTCCCGAAAATTGACATACTGCTTTCCCTTGAGAGCCGGATAGGAGCCTAGTTTATTTTTTGGCGTTCTTTGATATGTGGCGGGAAAATTGGGAAGTTCCGCCCCCTGCCTTGACTGCAAAATATAAGATGTAGTCAAGCCCGATGTTCTTTCAAAATAATAAACTGAATCCGCAAGCACTTTCAAACCTCCTTCTTTTTCCTTAACATTTTAATTACGTTCAGCCCCTCTATGTCAGCATCAAACGCAATCTTGCAGACACGGCAATATATTTCATTTTTGAAAATTGTTTTCTCCGTAATTTTCAAAAGTTTCTTGCCGCACTTCGTACACAAAAGATATTTTTCCATGCAACCCCCTGCAAAGAATTAAAGCAAAAAAAAAAAGCCCATGGCGGATAATTCACACCATGGACTTTAAGTCTCTGAAAATAATATTATCACAAATTACTTTTTTTGTCTATTTCAAAATAAAAAAATTTATTTATAAATAGATAAAATTATAGTTATAACTAGAAACAGTTATGATTATAAATTCTTTTTTTTTATTATTTCAAATATTCTTATTAATAAAAAAACCGTTACTGGAGCGGTAACGGTTCTTTTAATTTGATTTTCTCTTGTTGTTCATGCCATCACGAATCTTGAGTACCTTCATCAAAGCGCGGCATTGGCAACCTCTTCCATGTCATTTTTCAGACGCTCTACAAATTCCTCATAGCTCATGTCTCCCGAAATCTGAACGCCATTAACGGTTATCTGTGGAGTTACCTGCGACATTCTTATATCGTATTTATCAGTTGCCCTGTTCCGTATGAGTTCCGCAAAGTCGTCCGCTATGTCCTGCTTTCCGTTGTCCTTCGTCAAAAGGTTGCCGCTTCCGTCAAAGTGGAATCCGTTTTCTATTCCCGCTGCCATAGATTCCTGTATTGCGTCTGGGGATAGTGCCTTATTTGTCTTACCCGATATTTCATCAAACTTTGACTGTAATTTGTAGGATAGCAAGTCGCCTGTTTGCCGTCCTTCCAGAGTTCCAACCCTCAAAGCTTCTTTGAATCCTACCCGGTTGTCAGCCCACCCAAGTTTGAATTCCCCTTGCTTCATTCTGGAGAATCTTTCAAGGTCATTTCTAAAGCCTGTTATTTTGCTTGCCGTGTTCGTGTGTGCTACGGAATCCAAGGCGCGTGCTACAGATTCGACACCCCTAAGCACGAAATCAATAGTAGACTTAAAAGCCGCTATGACTTTGGGGCTAAGCCCCAAAAACCAATTACCGACCGCTTCTATTGCCCTGCCGAAATAAAACTCTATTTGTGCCGCCGCTTCTTTCGCGACACCCGCAACACCGCCAATAAGCCCGCCTATGAATGGGAATGTGTATTCACTGAAATAGACAAGGGAAGTAAGCAAGCCTATAATAAGAACTATAACACCTGCCATTATTGCAAACTGGACATTGTTAGCCGCCCATGCAACGGCAGACGCAATAGCAGCCGTTACCGCCTTTTTCTGGAGTATGACAAAAGCCGCCCCCACGGTCAAAACGGCAGCGGCAACCCCGGCCAAAACAATGGTTATTTCCTTCAAGTGTACCTTTAGAAATTCTATTGCTTTTAAAATTGTCTCGTACCATTGCAACCGCCATTTTCTGCTTGCAAGGTCAAAGAATTTTCTAAACGGTACAAGGGCTTCGCCTATGCGTTCCTTCATGTCTCCGATTGCGTTGTTAAGTTGGATTATTTGCCCTGCCGTTGTCTTTGCCGCGTTCTGATTCTGCTTGCCGATTGCATCCTGTGCATAAGCCGCCAAAAAAGCCGCCCTCTGTTGTTCGGTCATTTTTTCAAACTGGCGTTTCTCCGCGTCCGTAAACTGCCAACCGCGCCTTGACATTCCGCTAAGGTCTCCGCCCATGACTTTCCCAAGCATGGTAGCCATGCTAGACATTTGTTGCCCGCTTACGTTCATATCCGGGCTTGCCTGTACCGCTATGTCATTCAAAACTGGCATGAGTGTTTTAAGCGTGTCAACGTTGGAAACATAAGTTGCAAGCTCCTGCGCTCCCGCAAGTTGGACTTCATCACCTATAACCCCGCCCGCCTGTAAAGTGGAGGCATAATCCTTGACTGATTGTATTTGTTCCTTGCTTGCCCTCATGCGTGTACGCATTACAGTTTCCAGTTTAGTTTCCTGCAATACTTGATAGTCATAAGCCTTTGACATATCATCAAAACTTTTTGCAACGGAATCGACCGCGCCTTTTATTGCTCTGAAAACCTGCACGGCTGCGCCCGCGTTTACAAGTTTAGAAGAAATCCCGCCAACACCTTTAGCCGCCCGCGCTGAACTTTGGGAAACGTTTTCTATTGCGGAATTCGCGTTCCCCATCTGTGTTTTCATCGCTGCAAGTGTTCTGTTTACCTCTACCAACACACTATTGAGCATTGTCAAATTCTGCGTTACCTGGTCTTTAAAACCAAATGATGTAGAAATTGTTGCCATGTTCCTATCCTCCTTATTTCTTCTAAGCGTTTCTTCCAAGTGTCGCGAATTTTGAAAGATTGCTTCCGCGCCCTTTTTCTGTTTTGGTTTTCTGTCGGCGTGTTGACAGGTGTATTTTTGCCGCCATTTCCGTTGGCGTAACGGTTGCCTGTAGGATTGCGCCTACAGTATTTTATAAACTCACTTGCAAAATCAATTTTGCAAGTCGGTGATACCCTGTTTCAAGGCATCAGCTCAAACTTACGAAATCAATTTCGCAAGTGAAGGGTGTCACGATTCGGGTGACCCCTTAATAAAAAAAGCCCGCAAAAGCTGCGGGCTTAAAGTCTCTGGACTGTTGGAAATATTATAGCACAAAAAAAGCAACATAACAACTCATAAAGATACATCGGAATTTAATTTCCGCTCTTGTTGCATAATACAGTCGCAAATCGCGACCTTATTAAAAGGTGATTCAATCACGATAGAAATTCCGTGTCAAGGAAATAAAAAGAGGTGAGCGAATTACTCACCCCTGCGGAAATAAAAAGAGGGCATTGCATGGCAAGTGTATGCAATGCCCATTAAGGAGGGTTACCAGTAAAAGAGGGTTACTGGAAAAAAAAATGAGTGTGTTAGTTTCTTTATTATTTATACACCATCTTTCATTTTTTTTCAATTCCCAAAAGATGGGAATCAATCAAATTTTGGCGCAATCCTAAAATATCATCGTTGCTTAGATGGTCGCTATAGTGTTCAAGCATCTTGACGGTATGCCCCAAAGCTTTTGCTATTAATCGCAAGTCTATTCCAGATTCTACCCACCGTGTAGCGGTCTGGTGGCGCAATGAATGAAAACAAAGATATTCTTTTTCTCCTGTAAATTCGTTAATGCGTTCCTTTGCTATCCCGCTTCTTTTTAATTCCTTGTTAAAATTCTGCAAACAATAGGAACTCTCTATCGGTTTATCTCCAAAAGTATTAGTTAATAAAAAGCAATCGTCCTTCTTTTCATCATCTGGCAAGGTGTCAATATATTTCCGGATTATCTCAAGAACATCATCTGGACAAGGTACAATCCTTGCTTGTCCGTTCTTTGGACATTTCAAGCCGTCAACATCATTATATGACTTGTTCACAATCAAAAATCCGTTTTTAATGCAGCCTATCCGCAATGCCCGAATCTCTCCAATACGCAAACCGCAATTAACCGCAATACAAAAAGCAATGTATGCCTTTTGGCTTGCCCATGTGTGTAATATTAATTTCGTAGTTTCTTCTGGTGTCAAAATTGTTCTGTTGCGTTTTGCCTTGTTTGACAACCTCGAAAAAACAAAAGTAAAATCAATAGGTTGCTTTACAATCCCTTTTTGCCGTCCAATCTTCAAGGGAATTATCACGGCGTTCTTAATCCGGTACAAAAGAGAATTTGATAATTTCTCATGAGTTCTAACTGTCTTTTGATTAATAAGCCAATGAAAGAAATCATTTAATCTCTTTTCATCCACGCTTGCAAGCCTTACCCCTTTGAAATAGTCAAAAACATAAAGGCGCAAGAAATTCGCATTTTCCAAAATATATTTTTTTGTAATTCTCCTGCCCTCATATTCCGCGCTCTTGAAATAATCCCCCTCCAAACTCCAGAAATCAGCAAGATAGTCATTAAAAAGAATCACCGTTTTCTTTTCTTTCTTCGTTTCCGGGAATCCCGTCAAAAGCCATTCTTGAATTACGGTTATAGCCTGCTGAGCTTCTTTCGTATGGCATGAATAAACCGCGCCTTGGTTGTATGCCCTTGACGTGTCGCGCCTCTTGAAATAGAAATAGCCGTCTTTTCTCTGGATAACCCATCCCTCATTTTTTACGGCATCCTTGAATACTTCCAGTGTCATAAATTACCCCCCTAGTAACAGTACTAGAAACAAACACAATGTTGTATACAGTAATTTATTTTAATACAATGATTTATATCTTGATGTTTCATAATTTACCATTACCAGAATTATTTGAATTTATAATAGATAATAGAGATTCATAGCAAAATTGAAAAGAGGATGGGTAGCAAAAAGAGCCACGGCCGGGATTGGAGGGGCGGCGCAGCCGTTGCGGTAGCAATGGAGGCGAAAGCCGGAACCCCGGAAAGCCCGTAAAAAATGGCCTCCTTGCCATTTTTTACTTACGGTTTTCTGACGAAAACCGCGGCCTTTTCCAAGAACATTTGACGCGCCGTCCTTGGCGCTCCTTGTTAGCATTGTAAAAAATGGCAAGGTGTTCTTTTAACAGGCATTTGTTTTACCAAGAAAGTGCCGCAAGAAGAGGAAGAAAATCATGCCGAAAAATATGCACTATTCGCATAAAACAAGCAATTGACACGCGTAAATTTTCATTTTATTATGTAAGGCATGAACATCTACCAAAACATAAACGCTCTTACCGCATACGCCCTTGGCACCGGACTTATTCAAGAAGAAGACATAATCTACACCCAGAACCGCCTGCTTGAGCTTTTTGGGCTTGACGGTTTTGAGACCATGGAAGAGGCAAACTCCATTCCCACGGTACGCACAGAAGACCTTGAAAGCATCTTAAAAGAATTGCTTGACCAGGCGGCAGAAAGAGGGCTTTTTTCCAACGACGGAATTGTCCAGCGGGACCTTTTTGATACAAAAATAATGGGCTGCCTTGTTCCACGGCCATCAGAAGTTCAGGCAAAATTTCTTGAAAACTACAAGAAGTCTCCAAAGAAAGCCACGGACTGGTTCTACAAATTCAGCCAGGACACCGACTACATAAGACGCTACCGCATCTGCAAGGACATAAAGTGGAAGTCCCGAACGGAATACGGAGATCTTGACATTACTATAAACCTTTCCAAGCCGGAAAAAGACCCAAGGGCAATAGCAGAGGCAAGGAATGCAAAGCAGGGCGGCTACCCTGAATGCCTCTTGTGCAAACAGAACGAAGGCTATGCAGGAAGGATAAACCACCCGGCAAGGCAGAACCACCGCATTATTCCGCTAAAACTTGCGGGCAAGAGCTGGGCTTTCCAGTATTCGCCATACGTCTACTACAACGAGCACTGCATAGTCCTTGACTCTGAGCACACTCCCATGAGGATAAGCAGGGAAACTTTCATGGATCTCTTTGACTTTGTAAAGCTCTTCCCCCACTACACCATAGGAAGCAACGCAGACCTTCCCATAGTTGGGGGTTCCATACTAACCCACAACCATTTTCAGGGCGGCTGCTACGAATTCCCCATGGCACGCGCACCAATGGAAGTCAAATTCCAAATAAAGGGTTCCGAGGACATTCAGTGCGGAATCATCAAGTGGCCAATGAGCGTAATACGCCTTACCGGCAGGAGCACCGACAGAATCATTGACCTTGCGGACAGGATTCTCAAAAGCTGGCGGACCTATACAGACGAAGATGCTTTTGTATTTTCCCAGACAAACGGTGAGCCTCACAACACAATCACACCTATAGTACGTATGCGTAACGGCGAATACGAGATGGATCTTGTTCTTCGCAACAACATTACCACGGAAGAGCATCCACTGGGCGTCTACCACCCGCATGCAGAGCTTCACCACATCAAAAAGGAAAACATTGGGCTGATTGAAGTAATGGGTCTTGCAGTCCTTCCATCTAGGCTCAAAGAAGAGCTTAACTTGCTTGCAGGGGCCATTCTTGAGGGCAAGGACTTTTCGGGCGACCCAAAAATAGGCAAGCACTACGACTGGGTTCAGGAATTCCTTCCAAAATATGCCAGCGTGGACAAGGACAACATTTGCCAGATTTTAAAGGAAGAGACAGGCCACGTCTTTGCTCGGGTACTTGAAGATGCTGGCGTTTACAAAAGAAATGCAGAAGGCAAGGCTTCCTTCTTGAAATTTATCCACACATTCGCATAATGGTAACAGGTAGGTATTTATATGTCTGAACTATATATTCCAAAGGGATACGATCCCCTGTTGAACGAAAAAGAAACCGAACATGCCATTGTTATGGTAAAAGAGTTTTTCCAGATGGCTCTTTCTACGGAGCTTAACCTTACCCGCGTTACGGCACCGCTTTTTGTGCGCTCCGGAACCGGTGTGAATGATGACCTTAACGGCATAGAGCGTGCCGTAAAATTCAACGTAAAGGACATGGGTGATGCCCAGATGGAAATAGTCCACTCCCTGGCAAAGTGGAAGAGGCTCAAGGTTACGGAAATGGGCCTTATGCCCGGCTTTGGCATCTACACCGACATGAACGCAATCCGTGCAGACGAGGAGCTGGACAACCTCCACTCGCTTTATGTTGACCAGTGGGACTGGGAACAGTGCGTTGACGCAAACGACAGGACTATTAGCCACCTTAAGGAAACGGTCAGAAAGATTTTCCGCTGCCTTAAGCGTACGGAATTCTACATCTACGACCGCTATGAGCAGATAAAGCCAATTCTTCCACAGGACATCACTTTCCTCTATTCTGATGACCTGCAGAAGCAGTTCCCGGACAAGACTCCAAAGGAACGTGAGTATGAAGCCTGCAAGAAGTACGGCGCAATCTTTATCATAGGAATTGGTGGCAAGCTGCCAGACGGAAGCATCCACGACGGACGCGCACCTGACTACGATGACTGGATTACGGAAACTGGTGACGGCCACAGGGGACTCAACGGAGACCTTATGGTTTGGAACCCGGTTCTTAACAACGCAATGGAGCTTTCTTCCATGGGAATCCGCGTAAGCCCCCAGTCTCTTAAGGCACAGCTGGAAGAAAGGGGTTGCCCTGAACGCTCAAAGCTGGTATTCCATTCAGCCCTTTTGGACGGAAAGCTTTCCCTTACCATGGGTGGCGGAATTGGCCAGAGCCGTCTCTGCATGTACTTCCTGCGCAAGGCCCACATTGGAGAAATCCAGGTAAGCTCTTGGCCGCAGGAAATGCGTGACAGCTGCAAAAAGGCAAAGATAAACCTTTTGTAAACCTTAGTAAAGGAATTGGCTATGCAGGATGAATTTGTCCACGTAAAGACCGCAGACCTCTTGAACAAGCTTCCAGTTTTGGCAAAAAGGGGTATAACAGAATTTTCCGTGGAAGACATTCATCTAGCAGGCAACAAGAAATTCATAGCCTCTCTTTGCAAAACAGTGCAGAGCCAGTGCCCGGGGATGTTCATATCATTTCCGGTAAACGCCGGCATAATCGACAGGCCGCTTGTGGAGCTTCTTTCGGATACCTACTGTTCAATAGACATTCCGCTTGAAGGAAGCGTAAAGCAGGGACAAGGCTCAACCGCACTACTCTTTGACAAAAAGCTTTATTCAACCAAGGCGGCCCTTCTTAACAATGCGGGAATTGTATTCGGTTTTTCCGCAGGCTACGGCATTCAGCCGGGGGACAGCTTTAAGGCCTTCCGCGACAGGCTGGACTTTGCACTTACGCTTTACCCCAACCACATAAACTTTCCCCAGTTTGCAGACGAAGCAGACGGCAGGTCATCTGACAGCGCATCACCAAAGCCAACCGGGACTTATTCATCCAAGGATCTGGACTTTTCCAGGGGCATTTCTTTTGCATGCAGGACCTTCTACACTTGCGGCAGGGCTGTTCCCTGGTTCAACTCGGTAACAAAGGCACTTAAGGTTTATCCTTCGGCCTTTTTTTCAGACTTTGACGAATGGCAGCAGTGCAACAACTGTTCCTTTATTACAGACTACGTACCGGAAGATGCTCCCCACACAGAAATAGAAAAAATGCAGCTTAGCTTTCTTTCGCAGAAGTTTGAAGAAAAGCACAAGGAGCACCTCTTTGCGGCGGTAAAAGACTTGGTTCAGCTTAACGGGGCATTTTCCAGGGTTGCCCAGGAAGGCGAAGAGTCTATAATCCAGACTTCCTACAACCCCGACGACATACTTTCACCATATTCACAGGACATAGCCCGCTTTGCAGACAGCACGGCAATGGAAATGTGCCGCGTAAAGGTCTTTGCAGGGGCAGACTCACCGGACTACAAAATACTGTAGAAGCAAGGAAACGAAGATTAGTTTCCCAACTCTCAATTTACTGTTATAATGATGAAACTAATCTCCGTGACTTTTTTATCATAATAGGGTAAAAAAAACAGGCCCCGGTAACACCGGGACCCGCTTTTAGTATCAAGGAGTTTCTATGAAGAAAGGCAGGCGGTCATCTAACCTGCTTTCTATATATGTAACCACCCAAGCAAGGGGTAGTTACAAAATATATTGTTTTTTTTTATTTATTTTACCAGCTTGTAATGGCCGGTGGAAATGGTGTGTCCGCCGGAATAAACGTCGAACCAGATTTCCTTGTTGCGGGAAGTGTCCAAGGCCTCGTAGAATTCCTGTACAGACTGAACCTTCTTGTCGTTAACAGCGGTAATAACGTCGCCATCCTGAAGACGCAAGGCAGCGGCAGGTGACTTTTCCTGTACGCCGGAAACAACCACGCCCTTAACCTTGTTGTCCTCAAGCTTTATCTTCTTTTTTACATCATCCGTAAGAGGTGATGCAATAAAGCCAGGCCACAAGAGGCTGTTGTCCGAAGAAACCTTTTCCGTGCGCTCTTCAATCTTAACGCTAAGGTCAAGCTTGTTCTTACCGCGAAGAACCGTAAGCAGGGCTGTCTGACCGGCAGGTATGTTTCCTACCTCGCGGACAAGCTGGTCTACGTTCTTTACGTCATTGCCGTTTATTGCAATGATAAAGTCTCCAGCCTGCAAGCCGCCCTTCATTGCGGGGCTGTTGAGGAAGATTTCGCCAGCAAAGGCACCGCTTACTTCTCCAATGCCAAGTTCCTTCTTGTATTCATCGCTAACTTCAACAAGGCTAACTCCCATCCAGCCGTAGGTAATCTTTCCCTTGCTGATGAACTGGTCAATGGCAGTCTTTATGTTGTTAATCGGAATTGAAAAACCAAGTCCCTGGCTACCGCCTGACTGGGAGGCAATCCAAGTGTTGATTCCTATTACCTCGCCGTAAATGTTAACAAGTGGACCGCCAGAGTTGCCCTGGTTGATGGCCGCATCGGTCTGGATAAAGTCGCTGATTGAGCCAATCTGTCCGCCGCTTCTGCCGGTTGCGCTAACAATACCCTGTGTTACGGAAGCAAAGTATCCAAGAGGGCTTCCCAGGGCAAGGACGATGTCTCCCTGCTGTACGTTGTCACTGTCGCCAAGCTTTGCGATAGTAATGTTCTTGTCGTCGCTTTCGAAAGATACAAGGGCTATGTCCATGCGCTCGTCCGCACCAACAAGCTTTCCTTCAAATTCGCGCTCGTCGTTCAGCTTAATCTTGATTGTGGTGGCCTTACCCGCAACGTGGTTGTTGGTAAGAACATAGTTTGTTTTGCCAGTCCTGCGGACAATTACGCCTGACCCCAAGCCTTTGTTTTCGTATTCGCGCTCACCGCTGCCGCCGCCTTCACCTTCGGGGTTGCCAAAGAAGAAAGGAAAGTCCTTAAAAGGATTGTATGTCTTTACCTTTGTCTTTTCCGTAACGTCAACCTCTACAACAGCGGGAAGAACCTGGCTGCTTATGGAGCGGAAGGTGTTCTGCAAAGCCTGGGTTGTCGCAAGGGAATCGGCTGGAATAGGAACTGCCGCCTTTGGGGTGCCCTGGGCAAAAGCCACGTTTGCAGAGCCCTTGTTTGCCTTGCAAGAAATTGCCAAAACGCCAAAAGAAACAACGGCTGTAAGAGCCGCAGCAATAATATTTTTTAATACCGGTTTCATAAAATCAAACCTCCTGTTTACAAATATAACGATTTTTGCTCGCAGAGTGTTACAGATTCGAGTTAGAAAAAGTTGTTATTATTTCAAATGCTATTTTACGTGCGAATAAAGCTCGGACATTTCGTCGCGCCAGGGAAGACGGTGTTCCTTGTCCTCCCATTCGATTATCTTGCGGATTACAAAATGCTTAACGTCATGCGCGTTGGGAAAATAGACTATGCCGAAGCGGCCTTGCCCGATATAGGAAATCTTTTCGCCTTCGCCAAGTTTTTCCCTGCCCGAAAGAATCTCAAGTGCACAGTCAAAGTGTATGGGGTTTCCGTTTTCTATTGCAAGGGCAGATGCCATGTCTGTAATGGGTTGACCGCAGTGTGCGCATACAGGCCTGTTTTCGCTCTTGAAAGCGCGGATTGCCTCTTCGTCCTGCTTTATCTGTTCGGCCGTAACAGCCTTGGGCGGAACAAAATGCCTCTTCTGCTGGGAAGAGTTGCCCGCATAAGTTCCGTTTTCATTGCGGGAACTGTTCTTCCAGTTGTTGCCCCGGTGTTTTGAATGCCTGTCTCTATTTCTCATAGCAAGTATTTTATTCCAAAAACCATTATTTTTCAATAGAAGCAAGAAGAAGCCTACGCCCGATTGGAGTGGCGGCAAAGCCGTTCCCGGAAGGGAATGGAGCGCGTAAGGCGCGGAACCACGGAAAGCGGGTGACGCAAGGCATGGACTGTCGAATTAGCCAAAGAATAAAATGGTAGAGCCGTCAAAATTACCGTCCGAAAAAGTAGCGTCCCATATTAGAGAAGGTAGGTCTGCATTTGCCCCTTGCCTTTTACTTCCACGCTAACAGGCTCGCCGTAAGAGAAGGCATTTTTTGTCTGCTCCCAGGTTGCCCCGCTTACGTGGATTTTCATTGGAGTGCCGGTGCTTTCCATCCTGCTTGCAACGTTTACAGTGTCGCCCCAGATGTCGTAGATGAATTTTGTCCTTCCGATTACACCTGCGACCAAGTTTCCGCTGTTTATTCCCACACGGATTTGAAGGTTTATTTTGTAGCGTTCATTGAATGCCTCTACGTCCGAGATGAGTCCCTTTGCAAACTTTACCATGCGGACAGCTTCGTCTCCCTGAGGATTTTCGCATAGGCCGCAAGCCGCCATGTAGGCATCTCCAATCGTCTTGATTTTTTCTATGCCCTCGCGCTTGGCCCTTTCGTCAAAGCGGGAAATTATAAGGTTGAGCATTGCTACCACGTTCTTTGCCGTCATCCTGCCGCTCATTTTGGTAAAGCCGACTATGTCCGTAAAGAGGACGGTTGTGTTGGGATAGTGTTTTGCAACCGTTTTGCCGGGGTGGAGCTTAAGTTCTTCCGCTATGTCCTTTGGCAGTATGTTCAAAAGCAGGTTTTCTGCCTTTTCGTTGGCAAGCCTAAGTTCCCGGGTGCGCTCATCAACTTTTAGCTCAAGCTCCTCGTTGTACTTTTTCATCATATGAAGCCGCTCGGACTGCATACGGTTTATGCTGATAATGTTGCGTACGGTGTTCTCCGTCATGTTGCTAAAGGAGATGTAAAGGTTTTCCACCTCGTCGCCAGTCCTAACGTCAAGCCCCTTTATTTCTGAGACGCATTTGTTCATGCCTTCCACATTGCCCTGCTGCTGCATAAAGGAAATTGCGTGCCTTGAAATTCTGTTTATGGGGTTCACCAGGAATTTTGTGGAAATTACAAGGCCTATACCAACTATAATGGCAACAACCAAAAAGGAAAGGATTATTGTCCTTAGCAGGAAGTGCAGCCTGTATGTGCGGAGGAGGTCCATGGAAATGTCAACGCCAACGTAGCAGGCGCATTTTCCCTGGGAGTTGAAAACTGGGTGGTAATAGGTTAGAAGCCAGCCGTACTGGTCGTTTGACTCTATTGGCTCAATCTCCTTTCCCTCAAGCAAGTCTGGAACTAGGGGAAGGAAGGTTGGGTCAAATTCTATCAAGTCGTCAACGTTATAGGTTGAATTTTCGTTGTCCGTGTCAAAAATTATGTGGCAGCCGTCTTCGCGGATTTGGTAGGCGTAAAGGTAGGTAATGTCCGGTATGTTTTTCTGAAGGCTCTTTAGGCGGACAAAAGTTTCTTCGTAGCCTGCGACGGTCTTTCCCTCCTGCTTGTACAATTCAATGCTGTCTGCGTCGATTGCCTCTGCCGCAAGGATTGCAACCCCCTTTGCCATCTTTAGGTGGGAAGAGCGGGTGTGCACAGTAAACAGCCCCAGCGCAACGAATGAGATTGCAGCCGCAAGCATCAAGGCCGCAAGTACGAGAAGGACAGAAATTCTTGTCCTTAAAGAATGAATGCCTTTTGTATTTATCGCATTAGTCATATAACCATTCCTTGGTAGGCAAAATGTATACCTTCCTTGCATTATATCACGCAAATGGCTTTTGTGGAATTATTATTTGAAAAGTCAAAGCACCGTCCAGTCAGGGCCATTTGCCGTAGGGAAAACCCTGGTTCTGTTCTTCTCCCGGCCGCAGTTTGCAAAGAAAAAGGCTATGTCGGTTGCATACTGGCTCATCAGGTCGTCGGGATGCCATGAAAGTTCCAGTTGGCATTCCTCGCCTTCTCCGGCACACCTGGACACGGCTCCGTTCAAAGAGATTATGTCGTTCAAAAGGGCCGTGTATTTTTGCATCCCCTTGGATTTTAGCTCATGGGCAACAAATTCTTTTTGCAAGGCCATAAGCTTAGAAAAGGGCCTTTCTTCTTTTGCACCCCTGCCTTCCATAAAAAGCGCAAAGTCCTCAAAAAAGGCTGACGGTTTTTGGTGCAGCACTTGCACAAGGGAATTGAACCAGGGAACAGCACGACCGTCCGTATAGAAAAGGTTCACTGCCCGCGAGAGTTTTTCCGCCTTTAGCAAATCGCATTTTGGAAAGGAGGGGCTTTCAAGCACATGGTAGGGTGGCTCAGGTTCCCAGACAAGGCCAAAGCCCTTTGCCTGCTCAAACAGAGTGGTTCCTGGAAGTACGCTCAGGCAAAAAAGCTCAAGGTTGTTGGGGTATAGTTCCAGCGCAAAGTCTATGCTCTTCTTAAAACCGGAAAGGGTGTCGCCGGGTAGTCCATAAATAAGGTCAAAGCCAAAGACAACTCCCTGCTCGTTAAGCAGAGACACGTTCTTCTTGAACTGGCTTTTGTTAAAGCTTCTGTTAACGTTTTTAAGCACAAGCGGGTCGCTGCTCTGCAGGCCAAACTGCACGCTGCAATTTATGGAGGCAAAGGCCCTTGCAATTTCTGCATCAATGAATTCAGCACGGGCCTCAAAGTAAAAGAAAGTGTCCGGGCAAGTACGCCTTATCTTCTTTAGCATGTCTAGCGCACGCTTTTTGTCTGCGTTGTAAGTGGGGTCAAGCACAAAGACTTGCGGTATTTTTTCCCTTGCAAAAAGCTCAAGTTCCGCTTCTAGCCTTTGCTGGGGAAAGCGGCGGATTTTAGAGTAGCCCTTGCTTTCGTAGCAGTAGGAGCACTTGAAGGGACAGCCCCTTGCAAGTTCCCAAAGGGCACCACCGTAATCCCCTGCCCTGATTGTTCCGTCCAGCCAGGGTGAAGAAAGAGTCTCCAAGTCGGCAGGCAGGGCTTTTTCCAACGGCTCATTTTTCACGGGCGCATTTCCCGCTGTCATATCATAAACACCCGGAATACTTTTGCACGATGCAGTAAAAATAGAATGCAGAAGCTCAGGAAGGGCAAGCTCACCTTCTCCAGCCACAGAATAATCAATTCCCCTCATTCCAAAGGGGTTGGCGGTAATCTCCGGTCCCCCCGCAACAATCCTTATGCCGGGCTTTTTTTTCCTTAGGATAAGGGCCGCTTTTTCAAGCACGCTCTTGCTCCAGACATAAACGCTCATGCATAGGCATTCAAGGGCAGGATAGGAAAGAAGTATCTTTTCCGCAAAGCATTTGGCCTTTTCCCCGTCAGAAAGCCCGCAAAAGCCATCATCCTCCATGCTAAGGGTCAAAAGCTCACTCTGCACCAGATTCTTTGTAAGCGGACTGTTTCTTACCGCAGAAGCAACGCAAGCAGCCCCCATTGGCAAGGCCTGCGGTGAGCGCTCAACGAGTAAAGTGGCAAAAACTGACAGATGCTTTTGATTTTCCATAAGATTCCCGTAAAATTCCAATTGGAAGTCTGCCTTAAAATAAACAAAAAAGCAATGACAAAAGTCTACGTTTATAGTACAATTAAATGATTCTAAACCTCAATAGAATCTTAGGTGATTTTATGAAAAAAATATTTCTTGTCATGGGCATGACTTTTATTTCTTTGCTTACGGCCCGGGCTTTTTCCCAAGACTTTTTGCAATGCTTTAACTCCAACCTTGCAGAAGCGCAAATTCAGGAACTAAAAAGTGGAAAGGTAATCATAAGAAATTTGAAATCACCAAAAGAAACAAGCCTTGAGACAAATAACATATACGCAAACAAATTTTTAAAGGAACTAAAGGCAAGCTCCCCAACCCACTTTGCGGAGATAATCCAGGTACGCCCCTACAAGGGCAGTGAAAACCTTATAAACGAACTTGCCCTTCTTGTTACGGACATTGGCAGCTACAGGAAAATCCCCTACTATGCGGAAAGACAAGGGGCTTGGGCATCAATGTTCACAAAGGCGGAAGTAGTATCCTGCTCGCGCGGAAATTTAACAAGCGTCTACAATGCAGTCTTTAGGATGCCACCCTTTTCTGAATTCGATGCGGTAGTTTCCACAACGCAAATTGGCGACACCTTGTACTTTTCAACAAAAAACAAGGGCAAAATTGAATACAAGATTTTTAGCGCGGTCAAACCAGAAAAGATGGAATGCGGCCTTGTCCTCTTTAGGGAAGGCGACTATTGGATTCTGTACGGAGCGGGAGCCGTAAAAACAGAGGCTTCTTTATTTGTAAAGAAACGTGTTAATACGGCTTTTGTTAACCGCATAAAGGATTTTAGCATGTATTTTATAAAAAAACTGAATTAGCAAGCTGAATCTGCAGGGTAATTTTATGAAGTCAGCTTGCAATTGCAGAAGTTTCAGATTCCCGCTGGTTTTTAATCCTTAGCGTTAGCTCCCGGTTCACAATCTTTGTAAGCAAATCATGCTCATCTTTTGAATTGGAATTTTTGTAGCACAAATCCTTTAGCAAATCAAATTCATCGTCAGAAAGCGATTCCTGGCCGTCCCAAAAGAAACGCCAAGTGGCAGCAGTATCCAAGGCTTTGTAGGTTTCCACATTGCTTCCACAAAAAGCCATGGCCTCATCTTCGTACATAAAGTCCCCCACTCAAAACGAATAATTCAAAACCGCTTATGCCAATTTTCGGCCTAAATATAAAAAATCAAAACTGAAATAGAAACGCTTAACTTGTAAAAAAGCCCACCACTTTTTTACAAGGCAAGATTTTAGCGAATAAATCTAAGCTGAGAAAAATAAATTAGAGTTCCACAGATTTAACAGGCTGGCTGCATGCATCTGTGGAAATATAGCTACACTTAATCCTATTTAAGCGCAGAACTGATTCTTTCCAAAACCTTTTTGCGATCCAACGGCTTTACGATATAGTTCTTTGCTCCGGCAAGAAGTGACTTCTTAACAAGCTCTTCCTTACCAAGGGCGCTAACCATAACAACACGAGCGTTCTTGTCAAAAGCAACAATCTGCTCGAGTGCAGTAATACCGTCCATGCGAGGCATTGTGATATCCATTGTTACCAAGTCAACATTCGGGCAAAGTTCCTTATATTTGTCAACGCCTTCTTTACCATCCTGAGCTGTAGCAACAATTTCATAGCCATCGCTGCTCAAAATCTGAGTAAGCTGCTTAGCAACAAACATTGAATCGTCAACGACCAAAACACGGAATTTGCTTCCGTCGGCCTTAACACCCTCTGGCGGACGATCATTTATGTTCGCGAAATCATCTTTTGTCTTCATACCTTTATGCTCCTTATGTACGTTCGCGGATAGCGACGTTGACTTCTATTTTTCCAAATTCAGTAATGAGCGGAACAATAAGAGCCTCAACGTTCTCTTCATCATTGCCACCCAAAGCTGCAATTTCCATTTTTTCACCGGCAAACAAAGCCGGAGGGGTAAGGTCAAACTTAAAACCAAGCTCGTGAAGCTTTGTTACAGCCTGAGCTGTAATCAAGTTTGCCAATTCACTGATTGTAGCCTTTGCCAAATCATCAAATTCCGGAAGTTTTTCTCCGTTCATCCGGGAAGCTATTGCAAGAGCCGTATCATAAGTCATGTCAAACAAGACACGGCCTTCAACATCACCGGCAAGACCTACCAGAGCTGCGACACCCATAACAGGCATTGCTGTTGACTTAAGATACAAATCGCCACGCTTTACGTCCGCATCACCCAAAACTTCTTTCAGAACCCTGTATGAAGTTTCAACAAATGGGTTAATGTACTCTACTCTCATTAAAATCCCCCTGCAGTTTTATTAACTAACCAGATTATTCTAATATTACTTTGAATATATCGCAATAGAACCGGCCTGTTTTTTATTCCAACCCGGAATTGCAATATTCTCATTTTCACCAACTATTATAACACCATTTCCCTTAACTTTCTCGCCAAAATCATCCAAAATTGATTTTTGTGATGCTTCTGGAAGGAAAGAGAAGATGTCACGCGCAAATACCAAGTCGATTGGGGGCAGATTGTTTGTATGAACACAATCGTGGTATTCAAACATAACCATGTCCTTTATCTCTTTGGTAAATGTATAGCTACCGCCAGATGTCTTTGTAACATAAGGCTGGTACCAATCTGTACTTACCTTGTCGCTTATTGTCATAAGCGGTGCATTTGAAACATTGAGCAAGTCAATGTCGTGTGCATAAATACGTATATGAGCATTAGGATAACGCTTTTTCAACAAACATGCAAGTGAGTAAGACTCAAATCCCTTGCCGCAACCTGGATTCCAGACAACAATATTCTTTGCGGGATTGTCAGGAAGGGCCTTTTCAATTTCGCTGGCATAGGCCTGGCTCCACCAGTCGCAGTTGTGCCTTGAATAGAAAGGCTTAAGGAATTCGTCGGCATCGCTTTCGTTCTGAAGCTGAGTCTTGCCTTCTCCGCGCTCCTTTTCCCACTGTTCATACCGGCTTTTTATCCATTCCTCGTTTACGGCAGAAACATAGAATTTCTTAAGGTTCTTAAGCGAATCGTAAATGAAATTCAAATCAACAGCCTTTTTCTCTTCTTTTGCAGGTTCTTCTACCTTCTTGGCGGCTTTCTTCTTACCGGAGCCCTTTGCAGCTTCTTCTGCCTGCCTTGCGGCTTCTTCCCTTGCGGCAATTTCTGCAGCGGCGGCCTGACGGTCTTCCATCTGGGCACGTGCAGTTTCTGCCAAAAGTCTTTCTTCTTCTGGAGTACGCAAACCAAAGATTTTGTCTATGTCCAAAAGAACGTAAAGATGCCTCTGGGCTTCCACGACACCGCTAATGTACTTTATGTTTATGTCGCCAAAAAGCGGGTGCGGCGGCTGTATTGAAGACTTTTGAATACCAACAACCTTGTCGATTACGTCTACTACAACGCCAAAGAACTGCTCGCCAACCTGAACAATCAGCATGTTTTCCAGGACGTTTGAATCGCGCTCAGGAACTTCTATGTTAAAGAAGAGCCTTAAGTCGATTATAGGAATAATTTCACCGCGGAGGTTGTAAACGCCAAGTACGAAAGGAAGGGTGTTTGGCACATAGGTAAAATTACCGGCCTTTGCAATTTCCTTAACCTTCATAATGTCTATGGCATAATCCTTGCCCGCAAGAGAAAAGCTTACCATTTTATAGTCAACGACACTGGCATTCTTCTTCTCTTCTTCCAGTTCCTCCTGGGAAAGGCTCTGTACAGCGGCTTCTGTCGTGCTTGCAAGTATGTTAAGTTTATCTTGTATAGTTCCCATCTGCCTACCCTCTGACTGCGCCCTTCAAGGCTGACTCTTCGCGAGATTTCTGCGCGCTAATTTCCTGCTTTACGCCAAGCTCCAAAAGCTGGTTAACATCAATGATGAGCGAAACAGAACCGTCACCCAAAATTGAAGCTCCGGCAATACCCGGCGACGTTGTGAACTGGTCGCGCAAAGGCTTAATTACAACGTCTTCCTCTCCGATAAGGGCATCAACCATAACACCTATTTTCTTTTCTGCAGAACCGACGATTACGATAAAGCAGTATTCGCTTTCCACCGCATCCTTGATGTTGAAGAGGCGGTCAAGCCTAAGGATTGAAATAACTTCGTTGCGCACGTTAAGCACTTCGTAGTTATCGATTGTATTGATGCTGTCGCGCTTTACGCGCTGGCTTTCTATAACATTTGTAATCGGGATAGAGTAAACCTCTTTGCCGACACGGATCAAAAGACCCTGGATAATGGCCAATGTGAGCGGAAGCCTGATGCTGAATTTTGAACCCTTGTGGCGTTCGCTAGTAACGGTAATGGTACCCTTGAGCTTTTCCACCATGGTCTTAACAACATCCAATCCTACGCCGCGACCAGAAACATTGCTTATCTTGTCGCTGGTAGAGAATCCAGGAAGGAATATGAGGTTAAAGGCATCCTGATCAGACATAACCTTGTTGGGGCTAATAAGACCCTTTTTGATAGCCTTTTCGCGTACCTTTTCTACTTCTATACCCTGACCGTCGTCAATTATGTCGATTACGATTGTATTGCCTTCGTTTGCGGCCTTAAGGATAAGCTTACCAGTTTCTTCCTTACCATGAGCCTTGCGTTCTTCTGGAGTTTCAATACCGTGGTCAACAGAGTTGCGGACACAGTGCATGATAGGGTCAAGAAGATCGTCTACTACGGTCTTGTCAAGTTCGGTGTCTTCACCTTCTATTACAAGGTTAACCTTGCGGCCAAGATCACGGCTTAAGTCGCGGACAACACGGGGGAAGCGGTTGAAAATGGTACCGATTGGAACCATGCGGATTTTCATTACGCCTTCCTGGAGTTCGCTTGAGATGCGGCCCAAGTTCTGCGTTGTTGAGCGGTATTTGCTGGCCGTCATCTTTATGTCGTTTTCAAAGGCATCAAAGATGGTGGACATTCCCTGATATATGTCGCTGATTCTCTGGCGAATTTCCTTCTGGGTAGCACCCGCGTCTATCTGCTGGAGAATCTTTGGAATTTCTTCCATAATGTGATGCTGCTTTTCTTTGTAGCCGGAATTCAAGCCCTGGAGCATTACCTGCAGGTCTGCAAGATGAAGCCCAAGCTGGTTAAAGGCAGCCTTTGTAATAACAGTTTCGCTGACGAGGTTCATCAGGTTGTCTACGCGCTTGCTGTCTACGCGAAGGATTGAGCCTGTCTGGGCAACGCCATGACCAGATGACTGTTGGGCAGTCTTCTTTGCCTGCTGGAGGTTTGCCTGAGTTGCAGGTGCAGAAGTTGAAACTTCTTCCTTTTGCTCGCTAACTGGCTCTTCCTTTTCTTCCTCTTCCACAACTTCCTCTTTTGCAGGAGCGCTTTCCTGTACGGAAGGGGCCGCAGCCTTTGCTGGAGCAGCTTCAGTTTCCATAGGATGAGCGTCTGCCGCAAGGGTAACATCGTCCAAGAAAGCAGTGTCTTCCAAAACAGAGCCGTCTGACTCTGTTGCCACGTAATATACAACCTGCGGATGGAATTCATCTTCGTAAAGGGCCTCAAAGTCTGGGACTGTCTTTAAGACTGTGCCACAGTTCTTTAGGGCTGCAAAAACCTGTATTCCACCAACGCTGTTCATTGGGTTTGATTCGTCAAAAGTAACGTTTACGTACCAAAGCTTTTGTCCGGCGGGACAAACCTGCTTAAGTTCGTTGAATTCGCTGTCGCTAAGAGGCTTTACAGGAGGCATTCCGTTGTCCACGGGAGCGGCCTGATGCACAGGAGCCGGCTTTGGCTCTGCTGGCTTTTGCGCACCGACCATGCCGGAAGGAAGGCTTACAGAGGCCTTTTTCTTTCCTGATTTCTGAGGAATAAAAGACTTTATCTTGTTAACAATCTCGGATACGTCTTCCTGATAAATTGAGCCGCTGCTTCTTGCGTCCAGCATGGCTTTTATTGTATCCAGAGAAGAAAGAAGCGTGTCTACGATAGGCTCAGTTACCTGAACCGCATTGCTTCTAAGAGCATCAAGAAGGTCTTCCACGTCATGACAAAAAGAAGAAAGTTCGGTCATCTCAACGGTGGCAGAACCACCCTTTAGCGTATGAGCCGCACGGAAAATTTCATCTATAGCATCATGGTTTGAAGGGTCATTTTCTATAACAAGAATGTTGCTTTCCAAAGTCTCGTACTGCTGTTCTGCTTCAGAAAAAAAATCTTTGAGAAGTTCCTCGTTATTCGCGTCAAGATAATCACTCATATTATCTATTTTAACCTCTTACAAACATAAGTCAAGTCAAAACGACTGATTTTTTGCAACTTTTTTAATCTTACTTTATTATACGCCATTTTTCAAAAAAATTCCAGTTAAAATGTAAAAAAATTAGTGGTGGCCGCATGGTAGAGCATATAAATTACCGTCCAGAGGATGAAGAAAACAGAAATCCAACTTCCGCTTTTATTCGACTTTTAAAATACCGATAAAAGAAAGAACGGGGTGCCGCAATTTTTAGGCCCTGTATTTCTTTTGTGGAGTTCCAGATGAAAAAGAATTTTGTTCTATTATATTCAGCAATATTTTTAAGCGCTGCGCTTTGTACGGCAGAAGAGGCTGCATTCAGCGGCTACTTTGGCATTTTGGCGGACGCACCAGCAAAAAAAGAGCTTTACACGGAGGGTTTTGCAGCAGGCCAGCTTGATTTTGGCGGAAACCTTATCTTTAGGGGCGAAATTCAGGTGGAAACAGGCGACCTTTTGGAAACCAGCCCCCTTAAGAAGAAGGAGGACAAGAATTCCGTATTGAATTTAAACGAACTTTCTGCAACATACAAGTACAACCACACTGCATCAACGCATTTTTTTACCGCTTACCTTGGAAGCTTTGAGCCTGCGGGTTCAGACATCTTCCTGCAGAGGCAGTTCGGCATACAGAGTATTGCCTCTCCGCTTACGGAGTCCTACAAGGGGCTTGGCTCAGCCCCCTTTAACGAGCACTACGGTGCGGGCGTGGCATATACGGTAAAATTTGAATCCCCAATGGCGGCTGGCTTTTACCTTACCCTTAACCGGGACAATGCAACTGGCGACGAAAAAAAGGCAGTCTGGACAAACTTCCGTTTTGCAGGTTCCTACCCCAACGTTACCTTTGACCTTAACGCGGGCGTGAATTTTCCCCTTGAAAAAGAGTCAGAGTCTGGCGACAAGGTTGTATTCCTTGTAAAATATCTGGTTATAGACGGCGGCGCAAACCTTTTGATTGGAAACCGCTACACGACGTCGCTTTTCCTTCAGGGTGGCGTAAAGAACATAACAATAAACTCGGACGATTCCAGCGACAACAACATAGACAAGGGACTGGTTTACCTGCTTGGAGAATTCAGGATGGTGCTTCCAGCATTCCAGTTCAACGGAACCCTCTTTAGCATTCCAGACGAATACTTTAGCGAGATGGTTTTCTTTAGGCACCAGGCTATTGAGTCGGCAGAAAGGTCTATAACAGACCCCAGGTCCAACAGTGACTCTTCTTCTACGCTCGGCATTGACGTAAACCTCTTTACGGAAAACCTTTACCTTGCAGAAAGACCTATGACTGCGGGTGCCCACTTTACGGTAACAACTCCCGGCTGGGGACTTTTCGATGCTCTGGAGCACAAGAGGGAATTTAAAAAGGAAAGCGACAAGACTTTTGTTCTTTCGCCTTACATAAGCGCCCCCCTTCTTAACGGAAAGCTTACAGGCATTGCGTCCATGAACATTACGGCCCTGAAAGACAAGGACAAGGAAAAGCGCGAGGCATTCCGCTTTATGCTTGGCTACAAGACCCAGCTTTAGTTTTCTTTTGGGGTGTTTGCAAACACTTGTTTGCGACCACTTATGCAATAATTGTCATAAAAAAAGGCTGCCCATTTGTTGTGGACAGCCTTAATTTTTTGATTAAATGAATTTAGAGCTTGAATTTTGAAAGGCGTGAACAGGCTTCTTCCACATCCTCTCGGTGGCCAAAACAGCTGAATCTAAGGTAGCTTTCGCCAGCAGGTCCAAATCCGCTGCCAGGTGTGGTTACAACGCGGCATTCGTCCAAGATTCTGTCAAAGATGTCCCAGCTCTTCCACCCTGGGAAGCATACCCAAAGATAGGGGGAGTCACCGGTGTAGTAAACCTTTACGCCTGCATCAGCAAAGTTCTTGCCGGTAAGTGCCTCTTTCATAAGCTTTGCGTTTCCAAGGTAGTAGTCCACCAAAGCAGTTGTTTCCTTGATTCCCTCTTCGTCCAGGGCTGCAAGTCCGCCGTGCTGGGCAATATTGCTTGCTCCGTTGAACAAAGTGGTCATTACGCGGTTCCAGTCGCTTATTACGCTGCTTCCGTCCGCAAACTTAAGCTCCTTTGGAACTACAGACCAGCCAAGGCGTACACCTGTAAAGCCAGCCAGCTTAGAGAAAGAGTTTATTTCTATTGCACACTTTCTAGCACCCTCTATCTCGTAGATTGTGCGCGGAAGTTTTGAGTCGCGGATGAATGCGTAGTAGGCGCTGTCGTAGATGATTATGCAGCCGTTTGCAAGTGCATAGTCAACAAGCTTTTTAAGCTGCCCCCTTGTGCTTGCCGCTCCGGTCGGGTTGTTGGGGCTGCAAAAGTAAATGAGTGTTCCGCTCTTTATTACGCTAAGGTCGGGGAAGAAGGAGTTTTCTGCCGTACAGGGAAGGTAGGTAACGCCCTTGTAACCAGAACCGTCAGCGTTTGCTTCCCCGGCGGCACCAGTAATAACGCTTCCGTCAACATAAACCGGGTATGCAGGGTCCTGAACCGCAATGGGGGTGTCGCGGCCAAAAAGGGTCTGGATTCTTGCAATGTCGCACTTTGCACCGTCGGAAATAAAAATCTCGTCTTCCGTAGCCAAGCCATTGTACAAAACCTGGGCAATCTTTGCACGCAGTTGGGTAAGCCCCTGCTCGTCACCGTAGCCTGAATAGCCTTCCTTGGTTCCAAGAGAAGCTGCATAGTCTGCCATAGCCTTGCAGATGTGCGGAGAAAGAGGCTCCGTAGTGTTGCCTATGCCAAGACTTATTATTTTTGCGTCCGGGTGGGATGCCTGGTAAGCCTTTCTTCTTTTTGCCACTTCTGGGAAAAGATAACCCGCCGTTAAATTTGCAAAACCTTCATTTCTCTTTATCATAATAAGCCCCTTAAAAAAATACAAAGAATGGGTTAACTATATTGAACGTAGAAACAAAAGTCAACATGACGGCATCATAAAGGTAAATTCCGCATACTTGCCCTCTTCGCTCTTTACCGTAATCTTGCCCCGATGGCTGTCCGCAATGGACTTTGCAATGGTAAGGCCAAGACCGTATCCGCCGGTTGAACGCGCACGGGAGGAATCTGCCCTGTAAAAGCGGTTGAAAATCTGGGGAATGTCCTTTTCCGCAATACCGCGGCCCGTATTGTAAACCGTAAGAAAGCCCTTTTTGCCCTCTGCCCTTACGGAAATCTTAATAACAGCCCCCGCATCGGAATTCTTAATGGCATTGTCAATCAGAATGACCGCAACCTGCTTAATGTGGGACTCATCTCCCATAACCCAAAGCGGTTCTTCTGGAACAGAAATGTCCATGGACTTACCCTGCTCCATTGCAACGCTTTCAAAGGGAAGCGCCGCACCTTCCACCGCATTTGCAAAGTCAAACTTCATCATGCAAAGGTTGTTCCTGTCCGCATCGTTCTTGGCAAGATAGAGAAGGTTCTTTACCAGCTCCGCCATACGGCTGTTTTCCGTCTTGATGTAGCCCAGCCACTTGTTGCCCGGAATCTCCTGCTCAACAACGTCTATGTTTGCGCCAATAACCGCAATGGGAGTCTTAAGCTCGTGGCTTGCATCAGCAATAAAATTCCTCTGCCTAAGAAAAGCCTCCTCCACCGGCTCCACCGCAATACGCGAAAAGTTCCACACAATAACAAAGGCTAGAAGCAGCATAAAAAGCAACCCCGCAACGGTACCAACAAAAAGGTGCTTCTCCTGGGTGTATTCCATTGAACGGTCTGCAACCACAAATAGATAGCCGTAGGGAGCATCGTCTATGCGGAACAAAAAGTCCTTGTACCTGCCCTCCCTCTTACCGGAAGCAAAAGCCGCCGCCACAATCTCGTAAGCCTGCGAGTTAAGCGTATCAGAGCCAAAGGGAGAAACAGTCTTAATAACCCTGCCCGAAGAATCCAACCGTGCGCTGTAAAAGTCACGCAGAACAAGAAAAGTTGGCCTAAAAACAAAAATGCGCTCAAGAAAGCGGTTAATCGGAGACTGCAGCTGCTTTAGCTTCATCTTCTCCGCCTCCTTGTACTGCCAGACCAAAAACTCGTTGCCCCGCCCCGAATGGATGTCAGAAACAGGAGCCGCAAGACCGTAGCCGTTATTCTCCGCAATAGAGCTCAAGAAATAGTTGGCATTCTGCAGGTTGGAAGAAGCAAGGTAGACGTTCATGGAGCTCATGGAAATAAGGCATATCACAAAAACCACAAAAAGCATGGTAAGGCAAAACCTTAGCCTTAGGTTAAGAAAAACATCCGTCTTCTTAGCCTGCTTGTTGGCAGAAGCAGCCCCCTGTTCCTTGCCCTTCTCCAGGCCTGAATCACTTTCCTTCTTCAAGAGAATAACCTATTCCTCTGGCAGTACGGATTACAGTCTGAACCTTTAGATAGTCCATCTTCTTACGGATAAAGGAAATGTAAACTTCCACGTTGTTGTATTCAGCATCGCTGTCTCCGCCCCAGATTTTTTCTATAATGCGCTCCTTCTTGATAACCTGGTGGGGTGCCTCAAACAAAAGCTCAATAATCTGGAATTCCTTAAGAGAAAGCTTAACGGATGCACCGCCAACCTTCTGCAGCTCGCACTTGTTCTTGTCCAGGGTAAGGTCGCCAAAAGTAAGGGTGTCTTCCTTAACCTCGCCCTTGCGCCTGGTAAGAGCCCTAACGCGCGCCAAAAGCTCGTCCGTGCTAAAAGGCTTGGTCATGTAGTCATCAGCGCCGCAGTCAAGCCCCTTAACCTTGTCTGCAATTTCATCCTTTGCAGAAAGAAAAAGAACCGGAACGTCATTCTTTTCCTCACGGAGTGTACGCAGAATCGTAATACCGTCCATTCCGGGAAGCATTATGTCCAGAACAATGGCATCGTAAATACCGCTCTGAGCGTACTTGAGACCTTCAGGGCCTGTGTACACGGCATCAACGCAATACTTATTCTTCTGAAAAATCTCAACCAAAGCCTGTGAAAGGCGGACCTCGTCTTCTACTAAAAGTATTCTCATACCTATATATTATACAAATCTAAAAAAAAAGAATTCTTAAAAAAATATAATTTTTTGTTATATTTGCTCATTTTCCTTAAATTTTTTAAATAAATTTTCTTCTGGACGATACTTGCACCGCTCTACCATATTATTGAACGGCTAATCCGACCGAACGCCCCTTTGCGCCACGGGCTTTCCAGGGTTCCGGCTCCGCCTCCATTGCCCAGGGCAACGGCTACGCCGCCCTTCCAATCCCGCGTAGGACTTGCCTCAAAAAAATCCATCCGTGGATTTTTTTGAGGATTGCAGAATCGCTTTGCAATTCTGCATGCTGCTAAGACGCCCATCCGTGGGCTTTTTACCATTTATCAAGCACGAGAAAGTTGCGCAAAGCACCAAAATCGTATAAACTCATATTTGCCGAACACCTTACAGGAATAATCATATACAAGAGAAGGCATTGAAAATCTTTTAGGTGCAATTTCGAGTTTCCGTAGTGCAGCAGAAAAATTGGCGGAAGCGATTTTTGAACCGAAAAAAATTCTGCACACACGGTATAGCAAGTGCGTTTACCGTGCCCGAAGGGAAAGCGCGGAAGCCTTTTTTCGGGGCAAAAACCGCTGGGAGCCAATTTTTCTGCTGCAAATATAAAACTCGAAGTTTGCCCTTTTATTCTCTTTTGGCGGAGTGAATGTTGTGATAAGAAAAGCAAAGGAAGAAGATATATCAAGAATAGCAGAGATACTCGTATTTGTAAAAAGAATAAAGTACAGAGATATTTTTCACAATGACCAGTTTTCTTTTGGAGAACTGCAAGTATTGACCGAGGCCAAGCGGTATATGGAGTATTGCAAAAGCAATCATTCCGACCGCCAACCGGCAAGAATATTAGATAATATTTGGGTCTATGACGACGGAATAGTAAAAGGGCTCATCCACATTGAGGACACCGAGGTTGTCGAGCTATATACGGATTATTTCTTCTGGGGACAAGGCGTAGGCTCTGCCTTGTTGAAATTTGCAATTGATGAATTTAATGTTTCCAAATTGTGGGTGCTCGAAAAAAACACAGATGCCATAGCTTTTTACAAGGCTCACGGCTTTATTGAAAGCGGCAAGAAACAGTTTGCGGAAGGTACAGAAGAGCTTGAGCTTTTGCTCGTCAGGGAAGCGTAATTCATCTTGACATTAAGTGGAAATCTTTGTATATTACCAAAAGTAGTTCTAATCAGAACCACTACTACAAAATTGAATCAAGATTATGGCAGATACAAAGGCAATCGACATTTTAATTGATTTTGGACTCACCCGTCAGGAAGGAACCATTTATTCAGCCCTCCTGAATCATGGCGAGATGACCGGTTATGAAGTTGCAAAGGACACCGGAATTTCCCGCTCTAACGTTTATGCAGCCCTTTCAGCTCTGGTAGAAAAAGGAGCCGCTTATCTTGTTGAAGGCGAGTCCACAAAGTACCGCCCGGTAGAAATCAAAACTTTTACACAAAATAGAATTTCAGAATTGCAGAAAACTGCTGCCTGGTTGGAAAAGCACGCACCAAAAAAGGTTATTGCTACAGACGGCTACATCACAATCATTGGCGCAAAAAATATCAAAAACAAAATCAGAGAAATGCTTGCAAAAACAGAGCTTCGAATTTATCTGATGGCACCGGCTGATGTGCTTGGCGAATTTGCAGGCGAACTTGAAGCTCTTGTTAAGGCTGGCAAAAAAGTTATCCTTCTTACAAAGGGTTTCAAACTGACAGGCGCAAAAATCTACGAGACAAAACCAGATGAAGACCAGCTGCGTTTTATTGCAGATTCGGCTTACGTTTTGACCGGCGAACTTACTGGCGACGAACATGATACCTGTTTGTATTCCGGACAGAAAAACCTCGTTGAGGTTATGAAGGAAGCATTAAAGGATAAAATTACGCTTTTGGGCGGAAAATAAATACAGTGTCATCCTGAATCGTACAGGGCTGTCATTCTGAATCTTACAGAAATGTTATTCTGAATCTTACAGAAATGTCATCCCGAACTTGATTCGGGATCTATAAAACAGCCCCTCAATTCTGGGTGACACAATGGAGGAAATATGAAAATCGGTATTTTAGGTTATGGTAACCTTGGAAAGGGCGTTGAATGTGCAATCAAACAGAATCCGGATTGTGAACTCACAGCTGTATTCACACGCCGCGACCCATCATCTGTAAAAATTCTTACAGCAGGCGTTCCTGTTTACAATGTTTCAGAAGTTGAAAAACACAAGGACGAAGTTGATGTTCTTATCATCTGTGGTGGTTCTGCAACAGACCTTCCAAAACAGACACCTGAATATGCAAAATATTTCAACGTAATCGACAGCTTCGACACACATGCAAAAATTCCTGAGCACTTTGCAAATGTAGATAAAGTTGCAAAGGACTTTAAGCACACAGCCCTTATCAGCTGTGGTTGGGACCCGGGACTTTTCAGCTTGAACCGTCTTTATGCAAACTGCATTCTTCCAAACGGAAAGGACTATACTTTCTGGGGTAAGGGTGTTAGCCAGGGACACTCAGACGCTATCCGCCGCATTCAAGGCGTAAAAGACGGCAAGCAGTACACAATTCCTGTACAGGCAGCTTTGGACGCTGTTCGCTCAGGTTCAAATCCTGATCTGACAACCCGCCAGAAGCACACACGTGAATGTTTTGTTGTAGCAGAAGAAGGTGCAGACAAGGCCCGCATCGAAAAAGAAATTAAAGAAATGCCAAACTACTTTGCTGATTACGACACAACAGTTCACTTCATCAGCGAAGAAGAATTAAAGCGCGACCACTCTGGAATTCCACACGGAGGCTTTGTAATCCGCTCTGGAAAAACTGGCTGGGACAATGAATACAACAACGTAATTGAGTACAGCCTCAAGCTTGACTCAAACCCTGCATTCACATCAAGCGTACTCGTAGCTTATGCCCGTGCAGTTTACAGAATGAACAAGGAAGGCCAGACCGGTTGCAAGACAGTATTCGATGTAGCGCCAGCTTATCTGAGCCCACTTTCAGGTGATGAAATCCGCGCTCATTTGTTGTAGTACACAACGGGGGCGTTGCGGGGGTGTCCCCCGCTGGGTGGGGTAGGACGCAACGTAGTGCGGCCGTAGGGCGGGGCTCCGCCCTTCTGTATGAGGAGAAAAATTATGAATTCATTTATTGAACAGTCAAACTTTTTTGAAGGAAAGGACCCGGAGAGAATTGCCCAGGAATACGGCACTCCGCTTTATGTTTATAACGAAAATATTCTGCGCACAAGAATGGATGCAGTTGCAAAGGTAATTACAAAGTATCCTTACACTGCAAACTATTCTGTAAAGGCAAACACAAACATCCACATTCTTAAGCTTGCCCTGGAAGAAGGCAACAATTGTGACGCAATGAGCGTTGGCGAAATCCAGATGCTGCTTAAGGCAGGCTTTCCAAAAGAACGCATTTTCTTTGTACCGAACAATGTTAGCGCAGAGGAAATGCAGTTTGCAATTGGCCACGGAATTATGACAAGCTGCGACTCGCTTGCTCAGCTGGAGCTTTACGGTTCGCTGAATAAGGGTGGCAAGGTTGCAGTGCGCATAAACCCAGGTGTTGGTGCAGGCCACCACGAAAAGGTTGTTACCGGTGGTAAGAAAACTAAGTTTGGAATTTCAGAAGAGTTTATCCCCAAGATTTTTGAAATTGCTTCTAAGTACAATCTTACAATCGCAGGAATCAACCAGCACATTGGTTCTCTTTTTATGGATCCCCAGCCTTATCTTGATGCGGTATCTAATTTGCTGCGTATTGCCTTGCAGTTTAAAGACCTTGAGTTTGTTGATTTTGGCGGTGGCTACGGTATACCTTACCACAAGCTTGATGACGAAGCAGTTTTCCCAATGGAAGATTTCAAAAAGCGACTTGAGCCTATTCTGGACGACTTTGTTGCAAAGTACGGACGCGCACCGCTTTTCAAGAGTGAACCAGGCCGTTTCTGTGTTGCAGAAGGCAGCGTAATTCTTGGCCGCGTTCATGCAGTTAAGCACAACAACGGAAAAACTTTTGCCGGAACCGACATTGGCATGAACGTGCTTGTCCGCCCATCTATGTACGACAGCTGGCACGACATTGAAGTTATCCGCGAAGGAAAAGTTGTTTCCAGCGACAATCTTATGGAACAGACAGTAACAGGCAACATCTGCGAAAGCGGTGACCTTCTTGCAAAGGACCGCCCGCTGCCAGAAATGAAGCGCGGTGACCTTGCCTGCGTTCTTGACACCGGTGCTTATGGCTGGTCTATGTGTTCAACTTACAACAGCCGTCCGCGTCCTGCAGAAATTCTTATCTGCAAGGATGGAAGCGTAAAACTTATCCGCAGAAGAGAAACCATAGAAGATCTTATGAGATTGTTCTAGAAAAAAATTGTCGGGATAACCCTATTATTAGAATACTGGTGGCAAAAATCTGATAGAGGGTTAAATCCCGCGCAGGACTCTTGCATTTTTCCGTTTCTTTTGATAGTATCACAGTAACTAAAAGAAAGAAGAGGCTTTATATGAAAGAACTTTCAGCACTCATGGGAGTACGCGAATCAATACGCGTAATAGATGCAACACTGCGCGACGGCGGAATTGTCAATGATTTTAAATTTACAGACGAATTTGTAAAAGAGCTTTACAAGACAAACATAGAAGCTGGCGTTGACTACATGGAGATTGGATACAAAGCCTCAAAGAAACTTTTCGACAAGTCAAAGTTTGGAAAATGGAAGTTCTGCGACGACGAAGACATAGTTAACGTAATAGGAGACAATGCAGACAAAAAAATAAAGCTCGCCGTTATGGCAGATGTTGGCCGCTGTGATTTTAGGGAAGACATCCGCCCAAGAAGCGAAAGTCCTGTAGACCTTATCCGCGTTGCCTGCTACGTTCACCAGATTCCAGGCGCACTGGAAATAATTGAAGACGCAAAAAATAAAGGCTACGAGGTAAGCTGCAACATAATGGCAATCAGCACCGCCCAGGAAGGAGACGTAAAGGTTGCCCTGGACATGATAGGAAATTCCCCCGTGGACTGCATCTACATAGTGGACAGCTACGGTTCCATCTTCCCGGAACAGATGCAGCGTATCTGCGCCTTGTACAAAGAATACGCAGACAAGTACAATAAGCAGCTTGGTGTTCACGCACACAACAACCAGCAGCTTGCATTTGCAAACACCATAGAAGCCTGCGGAGATGGAGTTGACTGGCTTGACGCAACCTACAACGGAATGGGTCGCGGAGCAGGAAACTGCTTTATGGAAAACCTCCTTGCCTTCCTTAAAAATCCCAAGTACAAATTCTACGAAACACTAAAATTCATAGAAAAATACATGCTGCAGCTAAAGAAGGATGGTGTTGTATGGGGCTACGACGTTCCATACCTGGTAACCGGCTACCTAAACCAGCACCCGCGGGCTGCAATGGCTTTCAGCAAGGAAAAAAGGCTGGACTACTCAGACTTCTACAATGAAGTTTCCGCCCAGGAATAGCAAGGTAAGGAAATTCCGTGACGTCCCGCTGCAGTAGTTGACCTTGCCTTTGTTTTGGGGTATAAGGAGGCAACCTTGAAAAATTATTTTTGCGAGCATTAGTATGGAGGATTTTATGAAAGACTTAGGTGCAAAGACATTGTTTTTCCCAATGCCGGTTTTAATCATTGGAACTTATGACAAGGACGGAAAGCCAAATGCTATGAATGCGGCATGGGGCGGAATAGCAGACGAAAACCAGATATGGGTCTGCCTTGACAAAAGCCACGCAACTACAAAAAACATTGCGCTTACAAAAGAGGCAACGATTGCTTTTGCAACCACAGAAACACTCAAGGCCTCTGACTACGTTGGAATCACTTCCGCAAACAAGGTGCCGGACAAAATTGCAAAGGCCGGCCTTACCGCTTCCAAAAGTAAGAATGTAAACGCACCCATATTTGCCCAATACCCGCTTACTCTGGAATGCCGCCTGGTAAAGCTTCTTGACGAAGAAAAACACCTCTTCCAAATCGTAAACGTTGTGGCTGATGAAAAAATTCTGACCGCAGACGGAAAAGTCGACCTTGAAAAATTCCGTCCGCTCATCTTTGACTGCTCAGGCCACGGCTACTACGAATTTGGAAAGCGTGCAGGAAACGCCTTCTCAGACGGAAAAGACTTGGCCTAAAAGCCCCAGTGCAGGGGGACTCCCCTGCCCTTACCTATTCACAATTCCGCAAAATAAATATATAATCATTCCATGACATCCTCTAATGATGATTCCGTTTTTTCGGTAAGCCAGCTGACAGGGCTTATAAAGACAATGCTTGAAGGAACTTTTCCCAACGTGCAACTCAAGGGGGAAATTTCCAACTACAGGCCAAACGCAAGCGGACACTTGTATTTTGTACTAAAGGATTCTCAGAGTCAGATTAGCGCGGTAATGTTCCGTGGTAAGGCCGCATCCCTAAATTTTGTGCCAAAAGACGGAACTCTTGTACAGGTACGCGGTTCAGTTTCTGTCTATGCCCCCCGCGGCAACTACCAGATTATAATCTCAAGCATGACAAAAGCCGGTGCCGGCGACATCATGGAGATGATCGAAGAACGGAAGAAAAAGCTTGCTGCAGAAGGGCTTTTTGATTCATCAAGAAAGAGGCCCCTCCCCTTTTTCCCAAAGCGCATAGGTATTGTTACAAGTCCAACTGGGGCTGCCCTTCGCGACATTCTGCAGATTACCAGACGAAGAAATCCAAAAGCCAGCGTAATTGTTCTACCGGCACTTGTCCAGGGAGAAGATGCGGCTCCTTCCATCATAAATATGATAGAAATTGCAAACGCATATTCAATGTGCGACATCTTGATTATAGGTCGAGGCGGCGGCTCTTTGGAAGACCTGCTTCCCTTTAGCGATGAAGGAGTTGTAAGGGCAATTGCAGCTTCCCAGATACCGGTAATTTCTGCAGTTGGCCACGAGATTGACTGGGCACTAAGCGACTATGCGGCAGACCAAAGGGCGCCAACCCCAAGTGCGGCGGCAGAACTTGCAGTGCCACTTCTTTCGGACATTGAACAGGGCATAGAAGTTTCGCGCAACGAAATGTACGAGTCCATACAGGGTAAGCTTGAGCACCTGCGCCTTATGCTAAAGACCTTTACACCGGAAAGCATGGAGCTTCAGTTTAGGCACATTGAGCAGCCACTTTCCATGCGCTTTGATGCAGCAAGAGAAAACCTTGCGCTGAACATACAAAACCTTTTGCGGGACAAGAGGCTTTTTCTTGCACAGTGCGAGCAAACCCTAAACGACTGCAACCCCCAGACAATCTTTGACAGGGGCTATTCAATGGTAACGGATGAGCAGGGAAAAGTTGTCCGAAATGCGGCATCCCTTTCACCGGGAGCAAAAATAAAGATACGCCCGGCATCGGGAACAATAAGCGCACAAGTTCTAAGCTTGGGCAATTCATAAGACAAGATAAAATTTCAGGGGTAAAGAGATGAACAATTTTGAGGAAGACTTAAGAAAGCTGGAACAGCTTACAGACGACATAAAACGGGCAGACATTTCTTTGGAAGACGCACTAAAGGATTTTGAGGACGGAATCAAGCTTGCAAAGAATATGCAAAAGACTCTGGATGCAATGGAAAGCAAGATTCAGATTCTGATGAATTCCCCTGCAACGGAAGAAGTTGATGACGGGGAAAAAGAGGCAAAGACCAAGGCAAGAAAGTCAAAGGCTCCTGCAAAGGGAGAAGGCCCAGTACTCGACTTCTTTGACCCAGGTTCAGAAGTTAACGGAACAAGGAACGCGTAGCAGGAGTACTGCAAATGGAAGCTAAGGTTAGACAATTAAGCGCAGAAGTTGCAAGAAAAATTGCGGCTGGAGAAGTCATTGACAGGCCAAATGCAATCGTAAGGGAACTTTTGGACAATGCGGTAGACTCTGGCGCAACAAAGATTAGCGTAGAAATTACAGGCGGCGGCATAGAAAAAATCCGCGTAATAGACAACGGCTGCGGCATGAGCAAGGAAGACCTGGCTGCATGCGCAAGACCACACGCAACAAGCAAAATTTCCAGTGAGACCGATTTGCTAAACTTGTCCACCCTTGGCTTTAGGGGAGAAGCCCTTGCTTCCATGGCGGCAGTCTCACGGCTTGAAATTACAAGCGGCACATACAGGATGAACGCCTCTGTTACCGAAGACCACGTTATAACAACTGTTCCGCCGGTTACAGGCACTATTGTCCAGACCCAGGCCCTCTTTGAAAATTTTCCCGCAAGAAGAGTTTTCCTAAAAAGAAGTGCAAGCGAAGCAGCCTTGTGCAGAAGCACCTTTGAAGAAAAAGCAATTGCCCGGCCGGACATAGCATTTACTTTTACAAGCGACGGAGACGAAAAACTAAACTTGCCTGCAGGACAAAGCCTAACCCAAAGATTCTGCCAAACCCTTGATTTTTTTGAAGGCGAAGATCTCTTTTACGAAATAAAAAGCCCCTCATCCTGCACGGACTTTTCTTTTTCACTTGTAATCGGGGAACCTTCCGTAAGCAGGTCTAACAGGAAGAACATCTACATATATGTTAACGGCAGGCGCATAAATGAATACTCTCTGATGCAGGCAATTGAATACGGAGCGCAGGGCTACTTTCCAAACGGAACGCACCCTGTTGCTGCCCTGTTCGTAACGATGAATCCTTCACATGTTGACTTTAACATTCATCCGGCAAAAAGGGAGGCCCGCTTTAAGGACATTTCCTCCCTTCACCATGAAGTAAGCACTGCCACAAAAAATTTCTTTAGGCAGTACACGCTAAAGCATATCATCAGCCAGAGCCAGGAAGAAGAAGACAAGGGTCTTGAACTGAACTACGGTCAGGAAGAAGTTATGGACACAGGCGCATCTTCCGTTGCGGCCCCCGATCTTGTTAATACAAAAATGCCAGGCTTTTCCAAGGGATACAGTCATGGCGGCTACAGCCAGAACTACAGCCAGTCGATGAACCATACGAGTTTTGGCAGGGGAAATTTTACAGGACGAAGCCAGTACGAAAAAGCCCTTACGGAAGAAATGGAAGCTTCCATTAACGGACGCTTTGCAAAGCCAAATTACTTGCCAGACCAGAGGCTTTCTTCAACTGCAGAAAATTCTACGGGCTCTGACTTTCATTTTGTGGGAATGGCACTCGGCACTTTTTTGATTGCGGAAAAAAACGACGTTCTTTACATAATAGACCAGCACGCTGCCCACGAAAGAATTCTCTACAACCGCATAATGGAAGATGCAGGCCAAAAACAAACGCTTCTTGTTCCCTACATTGTTCAGACTGAAAATGCCGCCGATGACAACTACATTAGCGCGCTAAGTGAAAAGCTTGAGCAGGCTGGTTTTACCGGCAAGAATTTGGGAAATGGAAAGTGGGAATTTTCTACTGTCCCAATCAGATGGAAGGGAACTGAAGCAGACCTAAAGAAAGACTTGCTTGACAGAAGGATAAACCCCAGCGACATGATTAATGCGGCTGCGGCAAGCACTGCATGTAGAACGGCTGTTATGGACGGAGATGTTCTGGACAGCAGAACGGCCGCAGAGATTGCAGAAAAGGCTCTTGAATTGCCAGATCCGCACTGTCCCCACGGCCGTCCTGTTTACACTACAATTACCAGAAAGCAATTATTTGCTCTGGTAAAAAGAATTTAGAACTACCCTACTTTTTTATTGAAGCAAGAAGTTTTGCAACCTCTGCCATCTTGTAGGTTGGGTTGTTCTTCTGTAGGTAGGTAAGGTAAGTTTCTGCGCTGTCCATATCTCCCAAAGCGATGCACACTTTTGAAAGCTCAAGATATGATTCCCAATCTTTTGAATTGGCCGCAATTACATCTTCATAGGTAACTTTTGCACTGTCGTACTGCTTGGCACCAGCATAGGCCTTTGCCAAGTTTGCACGCACCGTATTGTCTTTTGGAGAAATATTGAGCGCATTCTGATAGTACTTGATTGCCTCTGTAAAGTTTTCCTTTTTGTTGTAGGCGTTACCAAGGTTGTTGTTAACCTCAAAGTTGGAGCTATCCAATTCATAAGCCTTTGACAAGACGGAAATTGCAGAATCACTCTGGCCTGCCTCGTTGTAGAGGGCACCAAGATTGGTTCTTGCCTTTACGTTGTTGGGGTCATTCAAAAGAACTTCGTTGTAAAGGGATTTTGCCATTTCTGCATTGCCTGTCTTTTCCTGGGCAAGGGCATAGTTGTAGGCAATATTGTTCTTGAGTTCATTGCCGGCAGAATTTTTTAACTCGTAAGATTGCTTTGCATAGGAAAGAGCCTCTGAGTTTTTGTTCTGGGCAAGAAGAACTGTG
The DNA here is from genome assembly GCA_017534445.1 of Treponema sp. Classification (GTDB taxonomy): domain Bacteria; phylum Spirochaetota; class Spirochaetia; order Treponematales; family Treponemataceae; genus Treponema_D. The sequence goes on along the minus strand of JAFXWC010000052.1, from coordinate 2,066 downwards.
GAAAGGTTGTAGTATGTTGCAGGATCAGCCTTTGACTTGTCCATGTAGGCAATTGCTTTCTTAAAGCTGGTCTCTGCTTCCGCATAGTTTCCGATTGCGGCAAGGGCAGATCCGTATTCCTGATAGGTCTGGGAATTTGCCGGGTTGATTTTTATTGCCTTGTCAAAAGCGGCACTTGCACCCTGATTGTCTCCCTGTCTTGCCATGATACGACCGGCCGCAATATAGGCACGCTCATAGTCATTGTCAATCTGGTAGGCCTTGCGGTATGAAACCAGAGCCTGAGTATTGTCGTTCAGACGTTCTGAAACATAGCCAAGGTTGTAGAAGGCAGGTGCAAACTTTGGATTGAGTTCTGTTGAGTTCTTGAATGAAGCCTGTGCTGCCTTGTACTTTCCCTGCTGAGCCTGGGCACGGCCAAGCTGATAGTAATAAGATGCATTCTTTGGATCGGCCTTTATTGCCTTTTCAAATTCTGCTTCGGCAAGTGCGTAGTTCTTGTTCTTGAGAGCTTCCATGCCAAGCACGTAATGGCTTCCGGCATCGTCGCTACCCTTTGCAACGGCCTCGTTTGCTAGAGTCTTTGCAGTATCGGCGAGCTTCTTCTTGTCCGCAGGGTTGTCTGTGTTTTCAGAAGCATCGTAGAGTGCCTGTGCAATTTCAGACTTCTTCTTTGCGGCATAAGCAGGATCGTCAGATGGCAGCATGCTCATTGCCTTGTTAAAGTGGGCGATTGCCTCTTCTACGTTTCCAGCTGCAAGGGCGGCTTTACCCTTTGCAATTTCGCTGTCTATGTTCTTTTGCAGGGCGGCAAGTTCAGCCTGTTTCTTGGCTTTTTCCGCTTCTTCTGCGGCTTTCTTTACACGCTCTTCTTCTGCAGCTTTCTTTGCAAGGGCTTCTTTTTCCTGAGCGGCGGCTTTTCCAATAAGGGCCTGAACATCAGTGTCGCGCTTGTCTGAAGACGGCAGAGTGTTAAGTATGGCCTGAGCTTTGGCATAGTCACCAGCATCAAGTGCCTTTTGGGCCTGGGCAAGCTTGTCCGCCTTTTCCTGGGCGGCTTTTTCTGCGGCGGCTTTGGCCTGTGCTGCCTGTTTTTCGCTTGCTATCTTGTTGCGCATTGCAGCTACATCGCTGTCGTTGCGCTGTGAAGAAGGAATTGAATTGAGTATTGCCTGAGCCTTGTCGTAGTCACCTGCTTCAAGTGCCTTTTGGGCCTGAGCTAGCTTGTCTGCCTTTTCCTGGGCGGCTTTTTCTGCGGCGGCCTTAGCCTGTGCTGCCTGTTTTTCTCCTGCAATCTTGTTGCGCATTGCGTTCACATCGGGATCGTTGCGCTGGGCTGCGGGAATTGAATTCAATATAGCCTGTGCCTTGTCGTAGTCGCCTGCTTCAAGGGCTTTCTGGGCCTGGGCAATTTTGTCTGCCTTTTCTTGGGCGGCTTTTTGGGCTACCTGCTGTTCTGCGGCCTTTTGGGCGTCAAGCTTTTCTTGGGCAGCTTTGGCCTGGGCATTTGCCTTGTTCAGCATGTCCTGGACCTGGCTGTCACCCTTGTTTGTCTTGGCAAGCTCGTTCAGTATCTGCTGGGCTTTGGCATAGTCACCGGCATCAAGTGCCTTCTGTGCCTGGGCTAGCTTGTCTGCTTTTTCTTTGGCGTCTTTTTCTGCGGCGGCCTTGGCCTGTGCTGCCTGCTTTTCGCTTGCAATCTTGTTGCGCATTGCACTTACGTCACTGTCATTGCGCTGGGCAGACGGAATTGAATTCAATATAGCCTGTGCCTTGTCGTAGTCGCCTGCTTCAAGGGCTTTCTGGGCCTGGGCAAGTTTGTCTGCCTTTTCCTGGGCGGCTTTTTCTGCGGCGGCTTTGGCCTGGGCTGCCTGCTTTGCGCCGGAAATCTTGTTGCGCATTGCGTTCACGTCGGCATCGTTGCGCTGGGCTGCGGGAATTGAGTTAAGAATAGCCTGTGCCTTGTCGTAGTCACCTGCTTCAAGGGCTTTCTGGGCCTGGGCAATTTTGTCTGCCTTTTCCTGGGCGGCTTTTTGGGCTGCCTGCTGTTCTGCGGCCTTTTGGGC
>JAFXWC010000009.1 GCA_017534445.1 Treponema sp. | reverse complement strand
TGCAATCAAGAACAGCGTAAACTTCCCAAAGTGCAAGATGGATTCAGAAATCCCTGCAAACGGAACCCGCCTCTGCATTGCCCACAAAAACGTTCCCAACATGATTGCCCAGTTTACATCCGTATTGGGTGAGGCAAAGCTTAACATCAGCGGAATGGTTGACCAGAACCGCAACGACATTGCCTACTGCCTTATCGACGTGGACGGAAAAGTGGACGAAGCTACACTGGAAGCCCTTAACAAGAAAGAAGGCGTAATCAACGTACGCCCAATCTATGCATAAAAAACTTACCTGATACAAAAGGGGGTGTTCGCTTGCCACTGCGCTGCGGATGCCCCTTCTTTATAATTCTACAGATTCCGGGTCGGAGCCCGGAATGACGGCTGTTACCTGGAATGATGACCGTCACCCTGAACTGCTACGCCATATTCGCACGCACTTGCTACGAATATGGATTCAGGGTCTGTCCAAAACAAAATCTACGGGAACTTTGCGTTAGGGATTGTAGGGGCGGCGCAGCCGTTGCGATAGCAATGGAGCCGAAAGGCGAAACCCCGGAAAGCCCGACCCGCCTTTAGGCGGGGTACGCCCAGCGCAGCTTCAAGGTACGCTCAGAGAATCTTCGAGGTGTTCAAATTCGGCAAAAGCAATATGCAAGCTTTAAAAAATCTGATAACATAGGAGTGTTTTAGGAGACAAGAGAATTGGAATTTCTAAGGCAAAATCAGCTTAGCATCATGCTTTTTTTGAGTGGAAGTTGCTGTATTCTTGCAATTTTGAGTTTTCTGACAAAATCCATGCCCAAAAAGAGGAGGATGTACTTAGTTTCTATACAGCTGGGGGCGGCAATTTTGCTGATGATGGACCGCTATGCCTATATTTTCCGCGGAGACCTTTCGCAGTTTGGCTGGTGGGCGGTTAGAATTTCCAACTTTATGGTCTTTTTCCTTTCCCTTTTCCTTATATATTTTTTTGATTTGTACCTTATTGATTTGTACTTGCGCGAGGGGAATCTTTCTAAAGCTCCAAAAAGGCTTTATGCCGTGGGGATTTTTCTTGCCCTTGGGACAGTCCTTTTGGTTGTTAACCAGTTTACCGGCCTTTACTATGCCTTTGACGAATGCAACCGCTATTACCGCAACAAGTGGTTTCCTGTCTGCTACATAATTCCATATATATGCCTTCTGATGCAGTTTTCCGTTATTGTGCAGTACCGAGGCAGGCTTAGGCCGCTTGTATGGATTCCGATTATTTTGTTTGACCTTGGGCCAATCCTTTCCATTGTAGTTCAGTTTTTTGCATACGGAATTTCTTTGCAGAACCTTACGATTGTAGGCCTTGTAATTTTGCTCTACATTTTTGTGATTGTAGACATGAACAAGACCGTGGAGCAGGCCAACAAGCTCAAATTTGAGCTTATGGAGCAGGAGCAGCACAAGATGCACACCTTGTTTGAGCAGACTGCGGAAGCCCTTGCCACTGCAATCGATGCAAAGGACAAGTATACCCACGGACACTCTACCCGCGTGGCAGAGTATTCCAAGCAGATAGCAATTCTTGCGAGAAAGTCAAAGGAAGAGTGCGAGGAGATTTACTATGCAGGCCTTCTTCACGACATAGGAAAAATAGGTGTTCCAAGGAACATAATCAACAAGGAAGGAAGGCTTACCGACGAGGAATTTGCAGAGATAAAGAAGCACCCGGTTATGGGTAACCAGATTCTTTCCAGCATTGGGGAGTCTCCCTACCTTAGCATTGGTGCCCACTACCACCATGAGCGCTACGACGGACGCGGCTATCCGGAAGGGCTAAAGGGTACGGACATTCCAGACATTGCGCGCATTATAGCCGTTGCCGATGCCTACGATGCCATGACTTCCAAGCGCAGCTACCGCGACCCAATTCCCCAGCAGAAGGTTAGGGAAGAAATTGTAAAGGGAATAGACAGCCAGTTTGACCCCCAGTATGCAAAGCTAATGCTTCACCTGATTGACCTGGACTCCGAATACAAGATGAAGGAGCAGCAGGAAGTGCGCGAGCTTGCGGGTAAGAATGAACTCAACTGCACTGGATTCCGGCAGGAAAAGTCTGAGGGTATTGTTGTTTCCGACTCCATTACAAGGATACACCTTAGGAGCAGGGCAACAGTGGAAGAGCCTTCTGAAAATTCAATTCCAACGCTTATCCTCTTTGACTCTCTTGATGCCAGGGTTCACGAGACAGAATTTAAGCGCAAGGATTTGCTCTACCTTGAATACGCTACAATCCGCCTGGACGGAAAGACTGAATGTGTAACAGCGCGAAAGATAGAAACGGATATAAAGAAGCTTTTTACGGAATGGCCTGACTGGCTTACGGAATACAAGAAGGGTATAGACTGGGACATTGAGGCTGTGCGTCAGGGAGACCATGTTATGATTACCCTTGCAAACAAGTTCCAGGTTGTAAAAACCGTTATTGCCCTTCAGTACATTGCCCGCTGGACCTATCTTTCTATTACGGGTGAAAACTGCTTTATTTCCGATGTCCAGATAGAAAGCAAGGTTGCCCCCGCAAATGAAGGGCTTATTCCCCGCATTGCACCGGAAATTTCCTATATAAATGGGCCTGAAGGAGACATTCCCAATGTCCAGATTAACGGATGGCGGACTGCCGCAAGCGAAGCCTTCCCGGTAAAAGACGGAATGAAGATTAGCTTCCACTCCCAGAGCTTTGACACCGCAAGGCTTATCTGGCACTGTCCCTTTGTTTCCCTCTTCTATTCTGATGACAAAAAGGTTAGGGGAAAGAATTTCCATGAATTTGTACTTGTGCGTCTTGACGGCGAAACATGGGATTCAGATGCCAATGCAACGAATACAATTGTCATAAATAAGAGTGACCGTTTTGAAGGTTGGAATGAATGGAAAGAGGCAAACCGCAGTGGCATTGACTGTACGGTAAGCCTGAGACGTGCAGGAAGAAAAATTACCCTTGTTACAGAAAATTCTGGAATCTTTATAAGGAGCGACACCGTCCTAAAGGAAGACTTCCCGGAGGTTTATGTAGCCCTAACCGGCGACCAGTGCGCCCTTACCAATATTAGGGTTTCAAAATAGATACGGGCAGGAACACCGTTATGTAAACCTGTGTATCCGGCCCGTGCGAGTTACCATGAAATTTTACTTATCTTTCTACTTGTTGTATAAATTGTCCGCTTCCTGGTGTAGGTTCTGTGGCACTGTATACAAAGTTGCCGTTGATATAGATGGTTTGGGAATCGCTGTTGTATGTTCCCAATTCATTGCCGCCAGCTATTATTTTGTTGCCACTAAGAGTATAGGATAAAGTGCCGAAATCTATCCATGAACCTCCAACGGCTTGATACGAAGTCGCATATGAACCGTTCACCCTTATGTAAGCTGATGCTTCTCCTCCCTCGGTATAAACATAATATCCGTTTGGAATGGTGTCTGCATCATCATCACTTGATGAAGATCCTGAGCTGCATGCAGTAAGTGCAAGAAGCAAAAGCAAAGCCAAAAGGCCAAAGAGATGTTTTTTCATAACAAACCTCCGAATTTTTTTAGCGCGAAAATCGACCGTAGGGAGATTTTCGCGCTAAGGGACTTAGTCAAGTCCCTTAGCCTAGTGTACACTAGGCTCGCAAAGCGCACGCTTTACAAATCACGGAAATCCGTTCCCGCGATATTTTTTTTATGCAAAATTGATTTCCTTTCTGCTTAATTGCAAATCCCCCGATAATATTGTACAATCATGCCATGAAAGAACTTGAATTAAAGTACGGATGCAACCCCAACCAGAAGCCTGCGCGGGTTTTTATGGAAGAAGGCGATTTGCCCATTACTGTAGTAAACGGCAAACCCGGTTTTATCAACTTGCTCGATGCCCTTAACGGTTGGCAGCTTGTAAAAGAGCTAAAAGAAGCAACAGGGCTTCCTGCCGCCACGTCTTTTAAGCATGTTTCCCCAGCCGGAGCTGCTGTTGGAAGGCCTCTTTCCGACACCCTTAAAAAGATTTACTTTGTGGATTCAGACGCAGAGCTTTCTCCCCTTGCCTGTGCTTATGCCCGTGCCCGCGGTGCAGACAGAATGTCTTCCTTTGGAGACTTTATTGCCCTTAGCGACAAGTGCGACAAGGCAACTGCCCTGCTCATCAAAAAAGAAGTGAGCGACGGAATCATTGCTCCCGCATACGATGCCGATGCCCTTGAAATCCTTAAGGAAAAAAAGAAGGGCGGCTATTGCGTCCTCCAGATTGACCCTGCCTACAAGCCGGCAGACCTTGAGCGCAAGCAGGTCTTCGGCGTAACCTTTGAACAGGGACACAACTTTATCCAGCTTAACGATGAATGTCTTAAGAACATCGTTACCCAGAACAAGACCCTTAGCAAAGAAGAGCGCGACAATCTCCTTATTTCCCTTATTATCCTAAAATACACCCAGTCAAACAGCGTGTGCTACGTAAAGGACGGACAGGCAATTGGTATTGGTGCCGGTCAGCAGAGCCGCATCCACTGTACACGCTTGGCAGGAGACAAGGCAGACAAGTGGTGGCTGCGCCAGAGTCCCCAGGTCTTGAACCTTCCCTTCAAGAGCGACATAAAGAGAGCCGACCGCGACAACACAATCGACGTTTACACAAGCGACGACTACGATGACGTTCTTGCAGAAGGAGTTTGGCAGAACTTCTTTACCCAAAAGCCGGCCGTCTTTACAAAAGAAGAGCGCAAGGCATGGATAGCAAAGAACACTGATGTTGCCGTTGGAAGCGACGCCTTCTTCCCATTTGGAGACAACATTGAGCGTGCCCACAGAAGCGGTGCAAAGGTAATAGCCCAGCCCGGCGGTTCAATCCGTGACGACAACGTAATTCAGGCCTGCGACAAGTACGGCATGGTCATGGCCTTTACCGGCGTTCGCTTGTTCCACCATTAATATTTAAACAACAAAAAGGGGATGCTCAAAGACTTACTTTGAATACCCCCTTCTATTTTTCTTAGTAAAGGGGGGGAAGTCTCCCCCTCGGCTACAATTCGTCGCATGCATGCGCACGCTCCTCATTTCCGCCTACCCCCTCTGCGGGACAATCCCTTTGCTAAGCCCCGCAACGCCCCAAGGGGGATTGGTGTTAGAATATAAATCTGCGAGTTACGAAGTAACTCGATAGCACGCGTAGCGTGCGGACAACGCCTGCTGTCTTAAACCGTCACCTTGTAGGCACGTTTTGCCCCGGGCGGAACAAAATCAATCTGTTCAAAGTCAAAAGACAGGTCCTTGTCTCCGGAAAGCTTTTCAACTTCATCTTTTACGTTTTCGGTTACAAGAATTTCCCAAGACTTTGCCGTGTCTTCGCCAAGCTTGCTTGCGGCATTCACTTCTGCGCCAAAAACATCCGCAAAGCCAATGTTCAGAATGTCGCCATAGCCAAGCCCAACGCACAGCAGGATTTGCTCTTCCTCGCTTTTTGTCTTGTTGTATTCATGCAGAATCGCGTGGATTTTCTTGCAGCACAAAAGCGCCTTTTCGGGGCGCTTGAATAGCACAAGCAGGCTGTCCCCCTCGCTCTTAATCAAAAATCCGTCAAAGTCTTCAATAATCGGAAGGATAAGCCGCTCGGATTCAAAAATGATTTGCATAAAGTGGATGATTCCAAACTTCTCCGTCCCCCTGGAAAAGCCGCTAAGGTCGGTGAACATGACGCACCATTTTTCGCCAAAAGAATCCCAGATGCGCCCGTCAATCTTTTCTTTGTCTGCTCCGGGTTCGAGCCGTGCCGTCATAAGGCTTTCAAGGCGTTTTTGCGGGGTAGAAGTATGCTGGTTTATAGGCATTTTTAGCCTCCTTTTTTCTTTCAATTAAAAGTATAGCATACTTCTGGCAAAGTTCAATTAAAATATAATGCGGGGAAACTTTAAGCTTCATTGTTGGCGTCTTCAAACAGTTTAAAAAGCAGCAGGGCAAAGCGTACCGCATTCTTGTCCAGCGAAGAAATTTTCTTTTTTAATGTCCTTTCGTCATAAAAGGTGAGCTGGTAGTTTACCGCCACTTCTTCGCACAGCCTTTTCTTTTCCGCGATTTCTTCTATCTGGTAAAAATTTACGCTGTGCCTTTTAAAGCCTTTTACGTAGGAAAATGTTCTTGCCTGCTCGTCAACAATAATGCTTCTTTTGTTAACGGCCGGAAAATACAAGAGGGCTGCCGCAATTATTCCGCCAAAGACCGTAAAGGCCTTAATGTATTCGGCAAGGGGCATTTTTTCTTTGTCGGAAAGGAAGATAAAAAGAAGTGCTGCCGCTATTGATGCGCAGAAAAGTATAAATTTCCTTTCGCCCTTGTTCCTTATGATTTTGTAGGGGGCAAGTTTCTGACTGTCCACGTGGTCGTAAAGGGCCTTTCGTGCAAGTTCATAAAATCTTTCCGCGTTTACCTTTAGGGGAGAGATAAAAATTTTGTCCCTGCCGAATGTTATTCTTATTGTGCCGGCATTGTCCTTGGTGCAGTTTGTAATGTCCTTTAGGAAAAAAGTCCGGGAGCCAAGGAAGGTGCGGTCAAAGAAGATTTCCTGGCCTTCAATCCTGATGCGGTATTCCTTTTCGTATAAAATGATTGTGACTAGTATGCATTCCGCTAAAGCCGTCCCGACTAGGGAAAATTTTATTCCCTTGGTGAACAAAAATATCCCTGCTGCCAGTATGGCCGCCATAAAAAGTGCAAAAAGCGCGAACATCCATTTTGGAGAATGAACTGCAAAACTGCTTCCCTGTTCAGCCTGAGACATTTCCCTTTCGCTTTCCTTTTGCGACAGGCGGCTGAAAAATCCCTTCAATAATGTGCCAAAAAATCCTCTTGCAATGACAGATACCATTTTTCCCCCTCACCGCATGATATTGAAAATTCCTGCTTCTGTAAAGCTGCCTTCATCTTTAAGTATTGAAAGAATTTAGATTTACCTGTATTATATATTTGTGTCTGAATTATACATTGTGGGTACGCCGATTGGCAACCTTGGCGACATTACCTTCCGCGCGCTGGAAACATTCAAGTCTGTGGATGTTATAGCGGCAGAAGACACCCGCCACACCCTTGAGCTTTTAACGCATTTTGAAATCCGTAAGCCTTTGGTAAGCTGCCGTGCGCAGAACGAGGGCTTTGCTTCGGAAAAGATTATACAGATGCTGGACAAGGGGCAAAAGGTGGCCTATGCAAGTGATGCGGGCACTCCGGGTATAAGCGATCCGGGGGCGGTTCTTGCAGAAAAAGCCCGCAGTGCTGGCCACAGGGTAATACCAATCCCCGGTCCAAGCGCATTTGCAACTTTGGCAAGCGTGGCTGGTTCCGGCGGCAAGACTCTGGTCTTTGAAGGCTTTCTTTCGCCCAAGCCAGGCAGAAGAAGAAGCCGTTTGCGCGAGCTTATGGGCACTCCTGCGGCTTGCATTGTTTACGAAAGCCCCTTCCGCGTGGTAAAATTGCTGGCAGACATAGCGGAAATTGACGGTGAAAGGCGCATTGTTGTTGGCAGGGAGCTTACAAAGCTTCACGAAGAGATAAATGACGGCACTGCCAGGGAAATTTATGAGGATTATTCGTCCAGAAGCAAGGTTTTGGGTGAATTTGCGGTCTTTATTTCCGGCAACAAGGCAACTTCAAAAGCGGAAAATGAGGCTGACGGTGAGGGAGAAACACTATAAATAGCGTAGTTTTAAAGCAAAAGTGCTAAACTTTTAGAAGTCAGTTCCGATAATAAAAAGGAGGCAGGTTAATTATGATGATAGACAAGGTTTACGGGATTAACCCGGTTAACAATCTTCAGAACGCGAAGAGGGCTGCAGCTGTAAGCAATGCAAAGTCTGCACCCGATGAAATCAATGTTTCTGAAGAGGCAAAGGCTATGGCTGATGCATACTACATGCACCAGGTCGCAGAGGAAACACCGGATGTTCGCCAGGACTTAGTTGAGCAGGTTAAACTTAAGATTCAGGATCCGAACTATCTTAACGATGCAACCATCGCAGCCACGGCAGATCGTATCTTGAGCGCATACGGCCTGTAATCTCCGGCGTTTATTTAAAAAGCAGCCGTCATGGCAGGTGCTTTGTACGGCTGGCTTATTCAGTAGATAAAAGGCGGAACTAGTTTCCGTCTTTTTTTTTAATATGTGGGAGTTATTTATGTCTGATTTTATTTTTAGGATTCAACCGAACATTGTACTGGGATCTTATACAACCAGCCGCCTTGGACAGTATATCCGTGATTATGGCAGCAAATTCATGGTCATAATAGACCCTATATTAAAGCAGGTCGGCAACGCAGAAAAAATCACCAACACTTTAACAGACCGTAAAATAGACTTCTTTACATTTGACGAAATTCCTGAGGGCGCAGACACCCAGGTTGTTACTGATGCGCTGCGTCTTGCCCGTGAAGCCCACGTTCACTGCATAATCGCAGTTGGCGGTGCAAAAACTTTGAATGTAGCACGTGCAGTGGCGGCCCTTTACCACGAGACACATGAGCTCTACGACTTTTTGGACGGAACAATGCCTACTACAGCCCCGCTCCCACTTGTTGCAGTTCCAACCACAATGCGCGACAGCTTTATCTTTACGAATTTCATCACAATAAATGACGCACGTTCTTCCAAGGTAAAGATTCTTAAGACACAGGCAAACCTTTGTAAGCTTGTCCTCTTTGACCCCAACCTTACAAGCACTTTGACGGAAAACCAGACTGCATCCATGGCAATAGAAACGCTTTGTCTTGCAACAGAAGCATATTTGAACCAGAAGGCAACCTTCTTTAGCGACATGATTGCAGAAAAGTCCGCAGAGCTTTTGAGCTACGCAATGGACGGTTCTCCAACTCTTACAATTACAACACCTCAGGAAGTCCTTTACAGTCAGGCCGGTTGTATGGCTTCTTTGGCATCCGCTTCAAGCTCTATTGGTGCAAGCACATTGCTTTCACTCTGCATTAACTCACGCTACAAGATTTCACGTTCACTTTCAACATCTATCTTGTTCCCGCATATCATAGAAGATGCCGCTAAATTCCGTTCAGACCGCCTTGCAAAGCTTTCTCGCATAGTCCGTGCTTGCCCACAGGAGACCCCTGACAACGAAGCTGTTACGGCTTTTGCAGAGTATGTAAGGCAGCACATTGCCAAGGCTAACCTTCCGGCTCGCCTAAAGGACCTGAATGTTTCCATTGAGCAGCTTTCTCTCTGTGCAGAAGATGCAGGAGAAATTGAGCTTATCAACTCAATGCAGCGCAGCATGACAAGCGACGACCTGTTTGACATAATCAAAACCGCGTACTAATATGCGGGTATGATAGATCCAGAAAAACTCTTTCAGCTAGGGGCCGGCCAAAAAAGACGCAAGCTGGCCCTTTGCTTTGGTGAACTTGAGCGCGACATTGCAGGAATTGCAGAAAAAGGCACTGAATACAACTTTGCCAAGATGAGCCGTGCTGACTACACAAAAGCCCTTGTGCGGATTGTGCTCCAAGACCCAAAGCTTTCCCCAGATGCATATTCAAAGCTTAATTCCCTTTTGGAAGACCAGCCATTTAACGAAAGGCGGGCCTGCAACTTGGCAAGAAACGCACTTTTGGCCATAATAGGCACTTTTCCGGCAGAGTGGGACTTGGTGATTGCCCCGCATTCAGCAGAAAGCAATACAGTAGAAAACCGCAAATTCTTCCCAGGGGTATGTGTTTACGCAGAAGACATACGCTCTCCCTTTAATGTGGGCTCCATCTTCCGTACCGCAGAGGCAATGGGCTGCGAAAAAGTCTACATTTCACCCCAGTGCACGGATCCGGCTCAAAGCAAGGCTGTTAGAAGCTCAATGGGCTGCATAGAAACCCTGGGCTATACTCGCTGCTCTTTGGATGAACTGCCCAAAGACAAGCCCATATTTGTCCTAGAGACAGGCGGAACTCCAATTGGGGAATTTAAATTTCCAAAAGAGGGGGTTGTTATAATAGGCTCTGAGGAACTTGGGGTTAGCCCGGAAGCCTTAAAGAAAGCCACCTACGGACATGTGACCATTCCCATGACGGGGTTAAAGGCCTCTCTTAACGTGGGAGTTGCCTTTGGAATACTGATGCAGGCCTGGGTTACGTCTCTACGAAATAACACCTAGCCCCGATTGGAAGGGCGGCGCAGCCGTTGCCGACAGGCAATGAAGGCGAATGCCGGAACCCTGCAAAGCGGGAAAATGCTAAGGAGTCTGGCCGGACACGGAGTGCCGGACACAGTAAACCAAGGCCTGTGCTCCAAAAAGAGAAAAGAAAGAATCTTTTAGTGCTGTTCCTTCTTGAATGAATTGTCCAGCTTGTCTGCCAAGACCTTAAGAGCTTCTTCGCTTGTAATGCCAAACATTTTAAGGGCAGAAGGTTCAATGAGGGAATAGTCAAAGTTTCCTTCGCTGTAATGTGAAAGCATGTCTGCAAAGTAGATGAGCGTCGTAATCTTGCGGAATTCCTCCGGTGCGCTAAGCGGATCGTGGTGGTAGCGGATTGCGCTGATGATTACTTCCGGGAAGTTCCATTTCTTTGCAATAAGGGAGCCTACTTCGCCGTGGTTTACGCCTGCAAACATACGTTCAAAGAGGTTCTGCGAAACGCCACGCTCCTCGCACATGGAACCAATCTTGTCCAAAACCTCTGGATGGGCCGTTTCAAAGATGATTTTGCCCATGTCGTGCAAAAGACCGCAGACATAGCTGTCGTCAACGCATTTTTTGTCTGAGCGCAGGAAGTTTCTTGCAAGGTTATATGAATAGAAGGCTATTCTGTATGCATGAGTCCAGAGAGCCTTTATTTCTTCGTTTGAATCTTCGGTAAGGGCCTTCATTGAGCCAATACTGTAGAGAAGGTTCTTGATTCCCCTAAGTCCTACAAGCTTTACAGCTTCGCCAATTGAATGGCAGGGTGTTGGAAGGGAGAATGCCGCCGAGTTGACAAGTTTGAGCAATTCAGTGGTAAGGGAAACGTCGTTGGAAATCTTAAGCGCAATGTCGCTCATCTGGCTGTTGGGGTCGTTGATTATCCTGTTGACTTCCGTAATGTTTTCCGGGAATTCTGGCAAACCTTCTATGAGCTTTACAAATTCGCTTGAAATGTCGTTGATGCTGTCGGTAGACTTTCCGCTGAAAGGAAGAATCATGCGCGTTATGGTTTCACCGTTTTCGCTTATGACCTGATAGTTTTCTTCCGTAACACCGATTTTCTTTAGGACGAGAATCATGATTACAAGGCCAAGGCCTGCACCTTCACTGTCGTCCAGAAGGGATGCAATTCCTTCTTCTACAGAATTGTACATCTGGGCGCGGGTAATCTTGTCGTGGATGCGCTTGTATTCAAAATTCGTAAGTTCTACGCGGTTGCGGACTTCTACCTTGATTTTGTTGTTGCGGGTCTGCATGGAAATTTTTATGTAGAGGCCCTTGTCCTTTTGCAGGTTAAGGTAGTAGTTTATGTTGGACATTGTGTCCATCTTGAAATTCTTCATTCCAAGCTCATAGTCGGCCTTGTCGTTTATGTCCAGGCCCTTTTCTTCAAAATAAACACGTTTGGTGTTTGCTTTCTTTCCGTTGTTGGCAAGTTCCTTTAAACAGTAGATTAGGCTGTCTGCCATCTGAGCCTGGTCAAGTTCGGTCAAAAAGACTTTCAGAATATCACATGCATATTCTTCTATTTCGTGGGGAAGGGTGTAAGTAGTTACTGTGAGCGGAATGCCTGATTCTATGGCCTTGCGCACTTTTTCAACGTCTACTTTTATTCTTTTTTCCTGTGCCATTTAATATCCTTCTACTCGGGGCTTAAAAACCCCTTTAATTAACTATACCACAATTAATAAAATATTCAAATAACATCTGGCAGAATTATGATTTTTTCGCTAGAATAATTATCATGACAAGCCAAACTTTAAGCCAACTTCTGGTTCTGCTGCTATGCGGCATTGCCAGCTTGCGCATTTTTTTTATACAGGATTCCCGATCGGATCCAGTTGCAACAGTTCCTTCCTTTGCCCTGCTGATTTCTTTGCTGAATATCCTGGCATTCGGATGCGGTCCCTTTGAAGTTGCAAACCTTGCACTCTCAGTTTTCGCCTTTATAATCAACTTCCGTTCGCTTTTGCGCTTTAAGTCCAAGCTGGTTGTTGACCACTATAGCGTTCTCTTTATCCTTAGCTCTGCCTTGAACCTGATTTTTGTGGCGGTACTTCTGGTGCTTGTGCTTTACTACAGGCCCTCAAAAGCAAACCTCAAGAAATTCAACGTAAGGGAAAGCTCTTACTCATTTTACGGCAATTTTTCGCAAGGATTTAAGCAAATAGACAAAATTTTCACCCTTAATTCCGCTGTCGTAAAGAAATACGAGGCTATTCCTCCAAAATCTCAAGAGGCTGAGGAAGGTAATGCAGATGCAGAAAACATAGTGCTCTTTGTTCCCAACGAATGCTGTGCCATTCAGGACTATGAACCTATTCTGGTAAAGCTTGCCCATGACGGCTATACTGTCTATGCGGCGGATTTTTTCCCGGATGACTTGCACTGGTTCAATGACTGGCGCGATTTTAAGTCTTTCAGAAGGAGCTTTATGCGCTGGGCCAAGCTCTACAACAAGAAGACCTACAGGGAAGCCACTATGCAAAAGTACCAGAACCTTCTGGATTCATACAGCTCCCTTGCAAAGATGCTGGACATAAAGAAAGGAACCTTTGTCTTTGCCCTTTCCGACGATGGATTGAATGACGGTGGTTCAGCCCTGCATTCGGCAAGCCCGGACATTATTTTTGGCAGCTTTGACATTGGGGATGTTCCCGGCAACCCGACGCCCGGTTATGGCCCTGTCCAGCAAACGGATCCGGTTTTCGCACGCTTCTTGGGGCTAAAAAGGGACCGTTCCCTTTACATGCCAAGCCACGTTGCAACCGTAGCCGAAGAAAAAATCCGCCTTACGCAGGAAATAAGCGCCAAGGTTCTTGGTACTAAAGGCGAATAAAATATCGACAATAACATTATTATTCTATATAATAATCTCTAATTCAGAAAAGACGGGGAATTTATATGCCGGAAGAAAAAATCTTTACTTCAAAAAAAATGTGGCCGCTGTCACTTTGCGCGCTAGTAATACTTATAGATCAGATAACAAAAGCCCTTGTGGTAAAATACATACCGCTTCTTGGAAGCTCCTTGGATGGAGTAGTGCAGATTTGCGGCAAATACCTGTGGTTCATTCACGTAAGGAACAAGGCCGTGGCATTCAGCATGGGCTCTTCCTTGCCTACAAGCATGAGGGCAATCCTCTTTGCGGCCATTCCCCTTATCATTATAGCAGTGGTTTTTGTAATCTACTTTAAGAACAATGAATTTTCTTCCATGCAGCGTTGGGCCATTTGCGGAATTCTTGGCGGTGGAATAGGAAACCTTATAGACCGCTTCTTTAGGCCGGACGGAGTTGTTGACTTTATAAGCTGCTACTTCTGGAACCTTTTTGGCTTGGAAAGATGGCCTACCTTTAACATTGCGGATTCTGCCGTGGTGGTTTGCGGAATTCTTTTCATAATTTCTTTGCGTTACGTATATCTGCGGAAAGGAAAAGCCTCTGGAGGCAAAAATGAATAAAAATACTTTTACGGTTCTTTTTACACTGGTTTCTACCATAATAAACATAATTCTGACGGTTGCCACAATTGCACTTCTTGCCTTGGTTTTTGTGTTTGCCTGCAAAATGCTGGGCTGCAATAACGGTAATGTAGTCTACATGGGACTTCTTGTTTGCTTTGTCTTGGGAATGTTCCTTAATTTTTATTTTTTCTCAAAGCTTACGGTTTGGGCTGTAAAGAAATTCAACCTTGCCCCAAAACTGAACAGTACATTTGTGGCAAGACAGCTGCCGGAAGGTGCAAAATTTGCAAGCCAGCTTCCTCAGGAGAAAAAGAAGAAGACCGTAATGCCCCAGTCTGTGCTTGAGCCGGAAGAGGAAGAAAAATGGAATGGCAATTCTACCTACCAGAATTTTGGCATAGATGAACTAAAACGTGGCCTTGAAAAGAATAATGAAGATGCCCAAGCCCTGATTAAAGAAAGAGAAGAAGAAGCTCGGGCTTGGGAAGAATCAAAAAAGAATAAGACAGAATAAGGGGAGCTTTCGGAAGCTTTTGTTTCCGAATCCTGTCCAATGCTACTGATGCTTTACTTGTACGGTAGTCTGGCTCGAACTGTGGAGCACTCTCTTACCTTTGCCTTGGAATTGAGCCTTTGTGCCGAAGCAGGAAACAATCAGCAGTATTAAAACCGCCACCATTAACGGGATATAACACCTTTTTCTTATCATACTTTTTATCCTTACACATTTAGAATATAACCTTTTAATCGGAAAAATATTGTTTTTCGTGAATTTATATCGAAATTCAATGATTTTTTATCAAAATTTGTAATAAAAACTTTGAAAATTTCACTTTTGCATAAAAAAAGCAGGCCATTACAGCCTGCCTACCTGATGGTATAATTATCCTTATCAATAACCGTCGCTCATGCTGCGGTTTATATCCCTCTGGTATAGTTCCTGATAGACCATGCTGCGCTTCTTGAGTTCGTCCTTGCGCTCCTGCGGGAATGGCAAGAATCTCCAGAAAATTGCGCGCACTTCTTTTTCAAGCTTCTGGGTACCGTTGGCTTCTTTTGTCATCCACAAGATGTAGTCTTCTATAAAGAATGACTTAAGGTCGCCCTTGAGCTTTTTGTTGTCAATGTACTGGTAATACTGACCGGTCAAGCCTTCTGACATCCAGTCAAAAGAAGCCTTTTCCTTTGCAACCTGCCATCTTAAGTCTGCTACGGCTGTAAGACAGGCAATCTTTAGGTTGCGGGGATACATTGGAATTACAATGCGTCCACGGCTTGTTATGCGGTTGTAACGGTCAAATGGCTCCCAGCAGAAGCCGTTGTCACCGTATGTAGGAACCAAAAGAACGTAAGGAACTATGCGGTTTGGAACATTTCTGTGGATGCGGCAGAAGCAGCCCGGGTCAATTGATTCAATCCAGGCAAGCTCGCGCAGTACGTTTTCGCGGAAACCTGTTTCCTTGTCGTTGCAGTGGTTGAATTCGCGGGTAAGGATAGGGAACTGGTTACCCTGGCGGCCACAAGTCATCTTTGCCATCTGGCGGATTGTCGTCATTTCCTGCAGGATGTCTTCAAGGCCAACATTTGCGCTTTCTTCCGGCATACCCTGGGCCTTTTCGTCCAAGCTTTCGCGGATTTCCTTTGCTTCCAAAAGTTCCTTTATGTAGCCTGCACAATCACGGTCAACTTTCTGAACCGTGCGCATAAGATTGGCTATTTCTGCAAAAGCCTTGCGCTGGGTGTCATCATAAGGGTGAACGTGAGGTTCAAGGCCAATGAATGCTGAGTGAGAGAAAACATCGTTCAAGCGGTCGCGGATCTGGTTTTCAAGGCGCTCGCGTTCATGTTCCTTTGCGGAAACAAGGTTGTCTGCGCTTGCAATTTTACCGCTGTTCTTGCTGATGAGCTGGGAAAGGCGTGCCTGGTCAGCACCGGGGCCCCTCTTTTTGGAAGGACCAACTTCGTCGGTAACGCTTAGGGTAAGGCGGCCAGATGCAACTTCCTTAATCCATTCGTCGGCGTACATGATAGGTTCGCCCGTGATGTTCTGGAAAATGGAGCGGGAGAAGAAGTCTTTCTGTTCTGCTGTGAACAAAGACGGAAGGACTACACCAAAGCGCATTGCCATACGTTTTGGCATTGGAGTCTTTGGGTTGGCCATTTTAGGTGCAATTGAACGCAAGAAATTCCACCAGGAAGCAACTATGTTCTGGCGGTAAACTGCACGGTCTTTTTTGTCTTCGGTCTTAAGGTACTTGGAAAGAAGCATGTGAAGACGCTGTGCGCTTTCACCTTCTCCGCTAAGACAAGTTTTGTAATATGTGGTGTCGTCAAAAACGCCGCTTGATGTGTCTTCGAAATATTTTTCTATCGGCTTGAACTGTGTTTTGCTTAGGTCTACAGGAAGCGGAGACTGATCGTTCTTGTCCTCATCATCGTCTTTCGTATAACGTTCAGTGGTCAGCTCAAAGCCCATGTGTTCGGCTTCTGCAGCGCTAGTGTTGTCACCATCATCGTAGGAATCCTGGTCCATACTGGCTTCCGATTGCTCCAGCAGAGCCGCAATGCCAGGGTCAATATCATCATTGTCGCTCATATTAAATTCTCCACTAATATACTAAAAAGTATAACATGGGATTTTGATTCTATCAAGGTTAAATTCCATTTTTATTTTAGGGACAGGGAGACTTCGCCAGAGTTAAGCTCGCATTGTTTTCCGTCTTCTTTTTGGACCAAAAGGGCCGCATTGTCGCTTATGCCAAGGACTTTTGCCCTGTAGCAACCCCTTTCTTCGCCAATTGTGGGGTTTACGGTTACGGTGCGTCCTGTTAGCATGGAAAGGCTTTTGTATTCTTCTATTATATTCTCTGATGAATCAAGGCTTTTTAGGATTTCGTGGATGCAGTAAGCCAATAGTTTTGTCCTGCTTGCGGCTGTTTTTTCTTTGTTCAGACTATTGCCCAAAATTCCGCCGGCCTTGTCGCGCAGTTCGTCGGGAAGGTTTTCGTTTACACTTATGTTTATTCCAATGCCGACTACCGCACATTCAATTATTCCGTTTTTGGGGTTGGTGATTCCTTCTGTTAGTATTCCGCAGACTTTTTTTTCGCCTATGTAGACGTCGTTCACCCATTTTATTGAGCACTCTATGCCAAAAAGCTTTTTGATTGCCCTGCAAACCCCCACTGCGCTCGTTATCGTATACAGGGCAGGATTTTTTACGCCGCCTTTTTGTACGTATGCAAAGGAAAAATATATGCCACTTTTTGCGGGAGAGTAGAACTTGCGGCCCAAACGGCCTCTTCCAGCCGTCTGTTCTGCGGCCGCTACAAGGCTTTTGTGAAAGAGCAGGCCTTCTTTTGTAAGCTCCTGGCTTGACCCGCCTTCCGAAAGCAAAGACAAGCCCTTTGAGTAGAAATTTTCATTAAGGCTTTTTAGAATTTCTGTATTGGTGCTGCCTGTTGTCCCATAAATAGAAACTTTTTCTTTGGAAAGCAGTCCGGATGACGCTTCTAAGCTTTCTTCACGTGGCTTTTCCAGGGCAAGAAATTCTTTCCAGAAATCATTGGCGGTAAAAGAGTCGCACATATTTGCTTTTCCAATCAGTTCTTTCCAAGAACACTGAAATTTTCAACGCCGGCACTGAAGGTTATTCCGCTTCCAGTTTCTTCAAGACAGGGAAGGGTTCTGATTGCTTCTATTACAGAGGCCTTTTTTTCGTGCTCTGTTACAATCATCAGCATTTCTTTTTCGGGAACTATATGCATGCCAAAGAATTTCTGGTCGTCTTCGCGGGCTGTTCCCCTTGCGTTAAGGACTGTGCCCCCGCCGGCACCTGCTTTGCGAGCTGCAGCCATTGCATCGTCTGCATAGCCCTTGTTCACTATTACACAAATCAAGTCCTGCTTAGTTTCTTTGTCTTGCATTGAACCGTCTCCTCCGCTTATGATTCCATTCTTTAAAAAAGTGTCCGCATTCAGCGTAAACATAAAGCCAAAATGCCGCCTTTCGGTCTTACAGGCCATTTTTACGGCATCCATTATTTTTTCCATTCCTCTGTCTTCGTTAAGGATAAGCACGATGTCCTGAGTGGCACCGCCAAGTCCCAGAACCGAAAGAAAGGAACTTGCGCTTATCATTCTTCCCATAAGAACCGTTCCTCCCCAGCTTCCTGCGGAAAGTGCGGCATTGGAAACAAGTTCCGCCTTGTTGTGCGGTACGGCGGCAACAAGCAAATTGTAGCTGCTCATTTTGCCCTCCTTTGTTTTAGTCGGAATACTATTCCCAAAATTTGGATTGCAACAAGAGGTGTCATTGCAACCAAGGCTATAACTCCAAAAGCGTCCGTTACGGGATTTCCCCCGCATGCAAGTGATGCTCCCAGCGTAAAAGAAAGGATGAAGGTGCTTGTCATTGGACCGCTTGCAACTCCGCCAGAATCAAAGGCAATGGCTGTAAAAAGTGGCGGACAGACAAAGCTTAGCAAAAGGGCCAGAGCGTATCCGGGAACAAGTATGTACCACAGGCTAAAGGAAAAGAGAACGCGCAGCATGCTAAGCCCAATGGAAACTGCAACCCCGGCAGAAAGGGCCGCCAGCATAACCTTGCGCCTTATGGTTCCTCCGCTTATGCTTTCTACCTGTTCGGTAAGAACCCAAACGGCAGGCTCTGCGCAAACGACTACCGCGCCAAAGAGAGTTCCCGTGCCGCAAAGAAGAAGAACCCACCAGCCGCCTGTTTTGGAAGCAAAGGTTCCAAGAAGTCCGCCCAGGCTTTGTCCAGCAGGCATGAAACCGCCGTTTACTCCCAAAAGAAAGAGCACCAGCCCTATGAAGCTGTAGACAAGACCCTTTATCATTCGCCTTACCTGGAAAGGTGGCATTTTTAAAAGGAAAATTTGAAAGACGATGAACATTGCGACAAGTGGCAGCAAAGCCATGCTTACTTCCTTGAGTACGGAGGGCAATTCGCTTATGAATACCGAAAGACCGGATGCAGCCTGGTGCACACCTTCACCGCTACTGGCAAGAATGGCTTTGTCTGCATCCCCGGAACCTGTTTGCAAAAAGCGCTGCATTATTCCGTAAAAGCAAACCGCCGCAACAGGCCCAACGGAAGCAATGCCGGTAAGACCAAAAGAGTCGTCTGATGAACTTTCCGCCGATTTTTTTGCCTTTGCCGAAGAACTTTCGCCGTGGAGTTGTCCTTTTGAACGGACTGCCGCAACGCCAACACCCAGTGCCATTATAAATGGAACCGTCATTGGTCCCGTGGTTGCACCGCCTGCGTCAAAAGCAATTCCTTGGAATTCACCCGGGCAAAAATATGCTAGCGTAAAAACCGCCGCGTAGGCTGCCAAGAGGACGTATTTTAGTTTTAGGGAAAGCATTGTGCGAAGAAGGCCAATCACTACAAAAAGGCCTATTCCTGCCGCAATCATAAAAACAAGCGCCCACTTGTTAACGGCAGGCGAAACATTCTTAATCTGCCCCGCAAGCACCTGAACGTCTGGCTCTGCAACGGTTACCATAAAGCCGATTGCAAATGAAACGCCAAGCAAAAGGGGAAGGCTGCGCTTTGCGGTAAGGGATGCACCGCTCCGCTCTCCAATGGGAAGAATACCTATGTCTACGCCCAATAGAAAAACAGTAAGCCCCAGTATGAGCAGCACTCCACCCGCCAAAAAGCGGACAAGAAGTTCTGCGCCAAGAGGAGCAACTGTTATGCCAAGGATAAAGACGATGGCCATTATGGGCAGTACGGATGAAATTGTTTCTTTTAGCTTTAAAAGAAGGTTCATGTATTACCTGAAAAAGAGTTTATTTGTAGCAGTTCCAGCCTTTTTCCCGAATTCCCTGAACCCATTTCTTTGCCATTTCTTTTGCGCCTTCAAGGTTGTGTTCCCTGTAATTGCCACATTCTTTTTCCGTAGCGGCAGGAACCGGCTTGTCCCAGACAGCGACTTTATTTAGCACGTTTACAAGGTGTTCGGCAATCCATGATTCTTCGTGGTCGCCCCAGACTGTAAAATAAAAACCTGTGCGGCAACCCATGGGGCTAAAGTCTATTACGATGTTGGGCATTTCGTCGCGGATGTATTCTGCAATAAGATGCTCCAAGGTGTGAATTGTGCCGTTTTCCATGAATTCCTTATTGGGCTGGCAAAACCTTATGTCATACTTGGAAACAATGTCTCCCTTGCGTCCTGTCTTTTCGGAAGCAAGCCTTACGAAAGGAGCCGTTACCTTTGTGTGATCCAAGTTGAATGAGTCAACATTATACTTTTTCTTTTCTTCTGACATATTTTCCTCCATATAATACTTTGCAAATTAGAACAAGAGAAGCATACCGCGAACCAAAGCTGCGCTCAGTTCTGCCGCTGTTTCTTCGTTAAAGGTGTATGTGTTTTCTTCCATGTCGTCAGCCATGTCGCTCATGCAGCGGATAATTACGAAGGGGATGTCGTTTAGGTAACAGGCATGGGCAATAGCAGCCCCTTCCATCTCTACGCATGCAGGATTACAAGCCGCTTTTATTTTCCCCTTGATTTCTTTATCGCTAATAAACTGGTCGCCTGTAGCAATGCGGCCGGCAATCAGCTCGTGACCGTTTGCTTGCTCAAGAGAAGCAAAGGCAAGGGTGGCGGCATCAAGCATTTTTTGGTCAGCGGGAAAATTAGAACACTTCATCTGGGGAATGTCGCAAACTTTGTAGCCAAAGCCTGTAGCGTCCATGTCATGGTAAAGGGCATCCGTACTTGCAACAAAATCAAGCACCTTAAGCCCCGAAGCCATGGCACCCGCAATTCCCGTGTTGATAACATGGCTTACCCCAAACTGAAGGATAAGACGCTGGGCACACAGGGCTGCATTTACCTTTCCAACCCCGGACTTTACCACAACAAGTGCAATTCCGTCCAAAAGGCCTTCGTAAAATTCACATCCACCTGCAACTGTAGTGCGGACGGAAGATTCACCCGGTAAAGGTGAAAGGGCAGCCTTAAGGGTTTTGACTTCCACATCCATGGCGCCAATAATACCGATTTTTTTCATATAAAACACCTTTTTTACTTTAGTTTTTCTATAAAGATTTTGCGTTTTTCCGGATCGTCGCTTTCCTTAAAAAGAATTGCAATGTTTCCTATAATGCGCACCAATGTGGCACCGGTGTCTTGGGCAAGCTTTTCTGTCAGCTCCCTTTTTTCGTCACGGAAGGCATTGAATTTTACCTTGACAAGTTCACGGTCGTTCAAAAAAAGACCAACCTGCTTTGTTACAGCCTCTGTTACGCCGGCTTGACCTACAATTACGAGCGGCTGAATCGGATGCGCCAGTTTTTCAAGTCCGTGGCGCTGCTTACTGCTAAGTTCTATCATATCCACATAATATCTAAAATTAGCCCTGCTTGCAATAGAATTTTAGGGCACTTGCAATTAACCTGATTAAAGTAAGAGTGTCTTTTGGTGCATTAAAACTTTTTGCAATTTTACGTTCCATCATTTTGAACGCGAGTGCAAGCATCTCTAATTCAAATGGGGTTGTTGGAAGATATTCTGAGTTCCTGCAAAAATTCCTAAAGAATTTTTTCTCTGTCATGTTAATATTGTCAGCAAACATCTCTAGGCTCTGCATCCAGCTCCTGTGCCATTCCAAGACATTTCTTACAGTCAGCTTGAAGTCTGTTACCGGAAGATTCCCCGCTTCATCGTGGTACTGGCGCTCTAACCCGACGGCCTTTGCCCACAGGCTAAACCATTCGGGTGAATGACTAATTTTAAAAGTAATCATTGCGAGCCTCCTTACACCACTCAGCTGGATGCTTTTGCCATTACCAGTACATCCTGTTTTTTATGTACATATTATACCAGCTTGCTCCATATCAATATTATGCGGCTGATACAAAGGGGGCTTGTCTTCAGGTTGTTCAGCAAGCTCAACGACAATATTGTAGATGCTTTGAGTGCCTTCAAAAAATACGAATAGATAAGCAGTGAGTAAAAATGATATAAACAGCATTAGCCAATACTTAAAGTACCTGCGCTTAAGAACTGCATAAGGCATAAAACCATCTGGCTTCTGCATGTACTTTCCAAACAAATCCGCTGCACGGCTGTCCACACGCATCTTGTCGTAGTCATTCATCTGGCTGTAGCAGTAGTCAAGCTGCTGGAATGCCGGCAAGTTCTGTGCCTTGTTTTCCATGTGGTAGAACTTGTATATCAAAAGGCGGGCCTTAACGTCTGCAAGCTCTTTTATGGCAATGTCTGTGAATGTCTCGTTTTTGATTACGATCTTTTCTTCTCTATACATACTGACTCCTCCAAAAGCATGTCGCGCGCTTTTGCTGCACGTAAATTGTCTTCTGCTATTAACCACATAATAAATTTTGCGAACAAGCCGCAAATTATGGGCACTACAACAAATACACCGATGGCTATTATAATATCTTCAAGCATTATTGCACCTCCTTAACAGTTTTATCTGTTATAGAAAATATACAAGACGCATGTTCCCAAGTCACGGGAATGGATTTTGCTACTCAAGATTTTTTCCCGTATTCTTCAATTTCTTTTTCTGTCTTATCCGAAAACTTGGAAAACATCTCCCGCGCTTTTGCAAACCTAAGATCTTCATGAAAGCCTGGGCATGCGAAAGACAGTAGCCAAACAACAAATCCGCTACTAGTGGGAACGGTAAATAACCAAAAATAAGTTAAGATACAGTCTTCTAGGCAGCCTTGGCTTAAAGTAAAAGTAGGGGGATATGGCGGATGTATAATAAAAGAAATAATTATTATCGTAAAAAAAGTGCACAAAAGCCAAATCTTAAAATACTTGCGCTTCAAAGCTTTGTATGGCATGAATCCGTCCGGGTTGCCCAGGTATACGGCGAACAAATCGTTGGCGGTCTTGTCCACGCGCATCCTGTCGTAGTCATTCATCTGCTCATAGCATGCCTCAAACTTTTGGAATAAGGTCAGCTTCTTTGCAGAAGATTCGGCATGGTAATACTGGTACATCATAAGTCGGGCCTTTGTATCCGCAAGCTCCTTTACCGCAATGTCCGTAAAAGTCTTGTCCTTAATAACAACCGTCTGCTCATCGTACATACGCACCTCCTTAACAGTTTGTCTGTTTTTGTTACATTGGCTTTACATAAATAAGCATATAATCACCAAAAAGCGCACCAAAGCCAAAGAAAAATATACAAAAGAATATAAGCCACAAGATAAAAGCACGGCGCTTAAGCGTTTTATATGGCATAAAGCCTAAGGGGTTTGTCATATAATTAGCAAATAAGTCTGTAGCTTTTCTGTCAACACGCAACTTGTCATAGTCATTCATTTGCTCATAACAAGTCAAAAACTTCTTGAACACAGGAAGCTTAGCGGCTGTTTTATTTTGATGATAATACCGGTATATCATAAGCCGCGCCTTAACATCTGCAAGTTCGTTAACTGCTATGTCTGTGAATGTCTTGTCCTTGATTACAACATGCTCTTCTCTATTCATCCTGGCCTCCGCTTGAAAGAGATTCAAGTTCTTCTCTTGCCTTAGCTGTTCTTAGTAGCCCGCCAAAAATAGCCCAGCTTATTAACCAAGCCATAAAACTACTGCCTAAAAACAATAGGATTAAAAGAATGACAGTATCAACATCAGTTTCTATCATACCCTTGCCTCCTTTGCTTTCTTGTGTGAACTGCCACGCCCTAGTGCTTTTCCCTAAGCAGCCTAAGAGCCTTTACTTCCATAATGCGCACTTCTTTGCGGGTAAGCCCAAGTGCATCTGCCACATCCTCTATTTTGTGGCTGCCATTGCCATCAAGCCCATAGCGCATAACAAGAACTTCTTGTTCTGTCGGCTCAAGCTGTTCAAGCACGCACCTTAAGTTTTTTTGCAGAACCTCATAATTTCCAATGCCTGTAAGCCCCAGGGCCTTTTCTTCAATCTTGCGGATTTCCTCATGCGAAAGCCCAAAACGCTCCCCCACTTCATCCATAGTGTGGCTGCCATTCCCGTCAAGCCCAAAACGCATAACAAGAACCTCGCGCTCACTCTCCGAAACCTCGCCAAGCACACCCTTCAAATGCCTCTGAACAATCTCGTACATACCCATATTAACCTCCGTAACTGTCCACAATATATAAGAGCGCATCTTTCTCAAAAGTTGACACCCTTTCCTTATGATATACAATATAAAACACTCTTGTTCCCAATGCACGGGAATGAAAAAAAATATTTTTCTTTTTCTCTTGGACCGGCTTTTATCTGCTAACCCGCTTTCCAGGGTTTTGGCTTTCGCCTCCATTCCTCCCTTCGGTCGGAATGCGCTTCGCGCACCCTTCCAATCGGGGGTAGGATTTGTTTGGGGAAGAGATAAAAACTTATTTCTAAGACTTTTTAATCCGTCTGATTGAATTTTATTGCTTGATTTGCTAAAATGCCACATTATGAGTGAAACAGAAGTAAAAGAAGTAAAATCATCTGATCCCTGCCCATGCTGCAGCGGAAAGAAATATTCAGAGTGTTGTGAAGGTATCCTTAACGGTACAAAAGAAGCGGCTACTGCAGAAGACTTGATGAGGGCCCGCTATTCAGCATACGTTGTGCATAACATTGACTTTATTGTTAATACGGTTGAGCGCGGTGAAAAGATTGCGGAGATAGACCGCAAGGCTACGGAAGACTGGAGCAACAAGAGCACCTGGCACGGTCTTAAGATTCTCCGCACAGAAAAAGGCGGTGCGGATGATACAGAAGGCGTAGTAGAATTTGAAGCCATCTATACACAGAAGGGTATCCGCGACGTTCATCACGAAGTTGCAGGCTTTAGAAAGATAGACGGCAAATGGCTCTACAGTGAAGGCCTCCTCCGCCCAACAACAGTAGTCCGCGAAGGCCGCAAAATAGGAAGAAACGAACCCTGCCCCTGCGGTAGCGGAAAGAAGTTTAAAAATTGTTGCGGAAAAAATGCGTAGCATTTTTGGAGCAACAATTTTGTAAAATGTTGCGACCTCTGGGAGCAACTCCCAAAGGCGGTAAGAACGCTTAAGCAACAATTTTGTAAAAACTAATGTCTAACATATACACAGGCTTTCATGCCGTAGAAGAAAGGGTTCGCCGCTATGCCCAGGAAAAGAGCGGTGGCCAGCCCTCCCTTTTCTACAGCAAGGCCGGTCCAAGAATTAAGAAAATCCTCTCGCTGGCAAAGGAAGCTCAAATTCCATGCAGTCAGGTTTCGGAAGATGAACTTGACGCAATGGTTCAAAGCCTTCCTCAATTGGCCCAGGATCACCGCGGCATTGTGCTTAGCGTTCAGGGCGAAAAGGCCAAGGCTAGCAATTTGGTTCAGCTTGACCAGTGGCTTTCTTCTGTTCCAGAGTCTGCAACCGTCGTAATTCTTGACAGCGTAACAGACCCCCACAATGTTGGAGCAATACTGCGTTCCTGCGACCAGTTTGGAGCTTCCCTTCTGATTCTTCCCGAGCGCAGGGGAATGAATGACGTTCAGAACAACGAGATTGTGGCACGTTCAAGCGCGGGTGCAAGCGCATGGGTAAACACGGCCGTTGTTTCCAACCTGGTAAGGGCTACGGAACAGCTAAAAGAAGCCGGCTTTTGGATTTACGGGGCTGATGCTGGCGGACAGACCTTGCAGGACATATCCTTTGCAAAAAGAACCTGCTTTGTTATGGGCAGCGAGGGCAATGGAATAAGCCGGCTCTTGGGAGAGCAGTGCGACTCCGTTGTTTCCATACCAACTTGCGGCAAAATAGACAGCCTGAATGTTTCTGTAGCGGCGGGGGTTCTGCTTTATGAGCGCTACCGCCAGTCTATTTCCTAAATATTACAAAAAATTATATCGATTTTGCTAAAGTTTTTAGATTTTTGTATCTGAATTATATTCACAAATGCATTTATATATGCTAAACTAAATAATCTCCTTATCAAATATTTATCTTTAGCCGGTGCGGTCATGGGTGGGCGTGCCGGCATTTTTTTTAGTGGGAATATTTTTGTTTTTATGATAGAATGAATTCAAATACAGAAAACGTTCCAGAGGATATCAATGAAAACAATCTGCAGTAAATCTCCCGCACAGAATTGGGACCAGGCTTTTCCTGTAGGAAACGGAAGGCTTGGAGCAATGGTCTGGGGAAATCCCGCGCACGAAGTAATTCAGCTTAATGAAGAGTCTGTTTGGTCGTCTCCCTTTATAGACCGCAACAATCCCAGCTGCCGAAAGTCCCTTTCAAAAATAAATGCCTTTGTAAAAGAGGGACGTAATGCGGAAGTTCAAGATTTGCTGCACACATGTTTTAATCCTGTGGTAAAGAACCATGCCATGTACCAGACTGCAGGAGAGTTCCACATAGATTTTTTCCTTGCAGAAGGTGCAGTCCCCTACAGCGAATGCTCCGGCTACAAGCGTTCCCTGGATTTTGAGACCGGAGTTGCAAACACAACCTTTACTTCGGAAAGCCCCCTGCCAAGCACAGCAATTTTTAGCGGCGGAAGAAGGGGCAGCAGTATTGAATACTACCGCGATGTCTTTGTAAGCCAGACCCAGGACGTGGTTATAATTCACATTGGGGCTTCCACTCCAAAGAGCATCCACCTTAGGGCCAGATTTGACCGTGGAAACTTTACCACCAAAGCCCTTGCCCTTGCCGATGATACTATTGCCCTTCAGGACACGCACGGAATTCCCTTTACCCTTATGGCAACTGCAGTTTGTTCTGGCGGAAGGGTAAAAACTTCTGGCTCAAGTCTTATTGTGGATTCTGCCGATGAAGTTGTAATTTACATAGACGTTCAGTCTGCCTGGCGTAAGGGCAGCTACAACATGAAAAAGGGCAACGTGCATTCTTCCCAGAATTCGCTTGCAACTTGGTCATCAGATTATGCCCTGAAAAAGTTGTGCTTTGCATCATCCTGCGAATATTCAGATTCCTATAAAGAACACGTTTCTGAATTTTCAGAGCTTTACAATCAGGAAAAACTTGAGCTTTCTCCCAAGAATGAAAATGATGCAAACCCCATATTTATAGAAGATATTTTGTCAAAAAGTATGGAAAAGACACCGCTGGCAAATGAGCTCTATTGGAACTGGTGCCGCTACCTCTATGTTTCTTCCTTAAAAAAGAATGAGGTTCCGGCTGCGGGCTACTGGGGACTTTGGAACAACAGCTTTGATTCTGAACAGGGAAGGGCAGGTGTTTCCCTTGATTTCTTGAACTTTGCAATGGGGCAGGAACTTCCATCCGCCTTGATAAAAAGAATTTACAAGAATGGAAAAAAGACCGCCCGCGTAATGTTTGGCATGGAAGGTTTTGCCGCTTTTGACAGCACGGACTTGTGGGGAGACAGCGCGCCCTGTTCCGGCTTTGGCAAAGAAAGCATAGTGCCTCTTGGCGGAATAAAGATTGCGCTTTTTATAAAGGACTGCTACGAGCGCACAATGGATTCAAAATTCCTTAGGAAAAATTTCTATGTGATAAAATCTGCCTGTGACTTTTTTGAAGATTTCTTGGGCAGGGAATTTGTTCTTTCTGAAGAGGAAAAAAATCTTATTGCAAAACTCTTTGACTGTGCGGTTACTTGCGCAAAATATTTGAAGGTGAACGAAAAGGCTTCCGAGCTTTCAAAGTGGAAGAGCGAATTTGAAAGGCTTTCATCATCCATTAATGAAGAAAAAGGAGCTTCTGTAAAACAGAAGAAGTCAAAAGATTCAGTAGAGATTTTTGCGGATGGATTTTCACCTGTATTTTTTGCGGGAAAGAGCCTTTGCGAAATGAATGCAGGTCTTGTGCAGAGCGACTTTAAAGATGGAACTGTGCGGATAGAACTGCTGCCATCCCTTGCTTTGCCGTGGAAAAGCGGACGCTTGCAGGGCCTAAGAATAAAGGGCAACCTGGTGCTTAACATTGAATGGAAGGACGGAAACCTTAAGGCTGCTGATTTGCAGGCTGTTCCCGGAAGCCGTCATGCGGAAAGCGTGTGTGTTACATACAAGGGCAAGTCTTACGAAGCAGCCTTCAGCGAAAATTCTTTGGACATACTGAACGTTCTTCCCACGACCATTTGAAGATTACTATGCAAAATGTCTCCAGATTTTGATGAGCCACTTGAAGAATTTGCGGAGTATATGTGATTAACAACAGATTCTAAGATTCCATTGTATAATGTAAAAACTATATGGTAATGAAAACAAATTGTAGCAGGCGTTGCGGGCGGCGTTTGAGCCCGCAGAGGGGGTAGCACGCAACGAAGTGCGGGCGCAGGGGGAGACTTCCCCCTCCTTATGCTAACCCTGGGTCTTTGCCTGGGACGCTTTGAATTCCTTTGGGGTCATGTTGGTGTGCTTTTTGAATTTTAGGTAGAAGTAGTCCGTGTTGCTGTAGCCCACGAGTTTTGAGATTTCGTAAATCTTTAGGTCGGTGGTGGCAATCATGTTCTTTGCTTTTTCTATGCGGATTATGTCCATGTAGGTGTTGAAGGGAACGCCTGTGTATTCGCGGAATTTTTTTCCAAGGTAGGCGCTGTTGCAGTTGAAGAGGTTTCCAAGCATTTCCAGTTTTAGGTCGGAATTGTAGTTGCTCTTAACGTATTGGATTACCTTGAGTATTGTGGAATTTGACGAATTTGATGTAAAGGCTTCTGCAAGTCCGTTGGTGTAGTCGCTTACGATGCGTATCATTTCGTCAAAGTAGTTTTGCGAATAGATTAGGTTCACAAGGTCCATTGCGGAAACTGCGGTTAGTTCCTTTTCCGGATGCTTCTTTCTTATTTCGTTGCTTAGTTCCACAATAAAGGCCATGCAGATTTTTTTTACTTCGTCTGCGGTCTTCATGCTTGTTTTTAGAATTTCCCTCTGTTCCTTGATTATGCGGCTTATGTTTTCAAGGTCGTAAATCTCTATGTATTTTACAAGGTCGCATATACAGTTGAATAAATTTACGTCTTCTTTTGGGGCATTTTTTTGCGGGGCCATTAAGGATGAGTCTATATTTTCTTCTGTAATGAATGGGGTGTTTTCAAAGAAGAAGAGCCTTGAATAAAGCTTTCTTGCCTGGTTGTAGCTGTCCAGTGCACCCTGCAGTCCCTTGCCGGATTTTCCTATTGCGGCGATGGAGCCTTTCTTTTGCAGGGCTTTGCAAAGGGCATTAAAGTTGTGCTCAACAGAAAAATCTTCCTCGTTCTTTAGGACAAGAATCATTTCTGCTTCCATGGAAAAGTAGATGAATTTGCAGAACTTGAAGGAGTGTTCTATTGCAAACTTTAAAGACTGTAGCTGGCCTTCGCAGCCGCAGAGTACCGGAGATATAAAGGCCACACGGAAGGTGTCGTTGGAGTCTTCTTCCGGGTTAAAGGCGTCGTCCACTGCGCCAAAGAGGAACATCTGTGAGAATTTCTTTGCAAGGTTTTCCTTGTTGGATTTTGTGCGCAGGGTGTTTGTTTCTGATTCAAGGCGGACTTCGTTTGCAAGTGCGATTATTTTTTCTTCCAGTATGTCTTCGTCTACAGGCTTTACCAGGTAGCCTTTTGCTCCGTAGTTGATTGCCTTGTGGGCATAGTCAAAGTCGCTGTAGCCTGAAAGGATTATGAACTGTGGGTTGCCGGGGTAGTTCTTGGGGTTGTTGTGCACTTCTGCAAGGACTTCTATTCCGCTCATTACCGGCATGGTTACGTCCAGAAGCACTATGGATGGAAAGAGTTCGTTTATCTTGTCCAGAGCTTCTTTTCCGTTGGAGGCCTCGCCGCAGATTGTGCAACCGATTTTTTCCCAGTTGATTATTTTTTTTAGTCCGTTGCGGACAATAGCTTCATCATCAACAATAAGGACTTTTATTAGCCGTTCAGACATTTTTGCCTCCGTCAGAATTGAATTCAGCAGGAACTTTTATGGTAACCAAGGTTCCCTTTTCAATTTCGCTTTCTATTTCCAAGCCGTAGTCCTGTCCGTAGAACAGTTTTATTCTTTGGTTTACGTTTACCATTCCGATTGACGAGCTGAAGTTTTCTACAGTTCCAGTGGCAAGCCTTGCCTTTAGTTTTGCAAGCTCGTCTTTTGTTATGCCGCAGCCGTTGTCCTTGATTGAGATTTGGAAGACCGAACCATTGTTGCAGGTGTCTATTGTAATTTCAATCAGGCCGCCGATTTTTCTGTCCTGAAGCCCGTGGGAGAAGGAATTTTCCACAAGTGGCTGTATGAGCAGCGGAAGGATTACTGCATCCGTTATGTTAGTGCGGATGTCTATGCTGTATTTTACCCTGTCTGCAAAGCGCAGGTGCTGTATGGCAAGATAGTTGTCCACCGCCTCAATTTCTGCCTTTAGCGAAACCGGGTTGTTGGAAACGGAAAGGTTGTGCCTAAGGATTTTTGCAAGCAGCTTGATTGTCTTTGCAACTTCTTTGTTGTCGTCTTCTATGGCCTGCATTCGTATTGTTTCCAAAGAGTTAAAGAGGAAGTGGGGGTTTATCTGGTTGGACAGCATCTTAAAGCGGATGTCGTTCTGCCTTGCCAAAAGCTGTTCCCTTTGGATTTTGTGGCGGTAAACCTCATCTATAAGGGTTTTGATGTTGTTGGAGGTTGTCATTAGTGCGTCGTAGATTTCTGCAAATTCATCCGAACCGGAAAGACGGGGGCCCAGCTCAAAGTTGTTCTGTACGACCCTGTTGATTTGCATCTGCAGGTAGCTTACGCGCTTTGTCATATAGTTGGAGAATATTTGCAGAAGGGAAAGGGAGAGTATGGAACCGCCCGCCATAAGCAGTACGCAAAGGAGCACGACGAAATTTGTGGCGGATTCCAGATCCTTGTGGGGAATTATCTGCGCAAGGGTTATGGAATTTCCGTACTCGTGGTAAAGTCCGTAGAGCATTGTAAGTGAGCGGTCCTTGCCCCAAAGAATTTGCTCTGACTTAAATTCCCCTATGTTAAGGCCAGTGCTTAGCGAAAGTTTTTCCCTGAATGCGAAGGGCCTTGAAGAAAAGGCTACCTTGCCGTCCACAAGTACGATTGTCTGGTCCTTGTGGGCGTTAATTAGCTGTTCTATTTTACGGTTGTCCAAGTGAAGGGCAAGCACCCCGGAAAGGGTTCCTGTTGTCCTGTTAAAGAGTGCCCTTACAAGGGCCAGGGTCTGCGAATCAAGCGTCTCTGAATTTTTTATTACCCAGATAGGCCTTCCCGATGAATTTACCGCTGCCTTGTACCAGTTCTTGCTTTTGATTTCGTCCGTGGCCCGGGTAAAATATGCATTTTCGATTATAGTCTGGTTTTCCGTGTAGTAGATGAAATTCAGAACGTCCGGGTTGGAGCGTGAAAAGTCCGGCAGAAAGGAAAGGCTTGAATAGTACTTGTAGACTTCCTGCTCTGAAGTAAACTGATATTCAAGGGCCTTTTGTACTGCCCGGGTGGAAAAGAGGGTGTCGCCCAGCTGCTCACAGTTGTTCAGTATTGAAGTAAGCAGGCTTGATGTCTGTTCGAGGGATGTCTTTGCAAGGGCAAACTGACGCTCCGTGATTGTCTTGTTGATCCATTTTGTAAGGATGATTGTTATTGTTACCAGCGGCAGGATGAAAGCGAAGAAGTAGAGGGCAAGCATTTTTCGCTTGACGTTGAGGTTGTTGAATGAAAACTTCTTGCCCGGATTTTTTATCTTCATTTATTTGCCGAAAAAACAATGCGCGTAAAAAAGTCGCGTGTCTCCTGGTTTGGAAAGTCAAGCCTGAATTTTTCAGATGCGGCATTGTATTCTTTTATGGAAATGATTCCTGTTGAATACAAGAAAGGCAGAAGGTTTGTTTTTCCTGCGCGGAAAGAGAGAAAGTCCTTTCTGCTGAATTCCATCATCGGAATTTTTTTAATCAGGGAAATGTTGTCCGTAACAATGAAGGGTTTTGCCGTCCTTTTGTGGATGGAGCTTACCCAGAAGTGGTTCCATTTGTATTCGCCAAAAAGCCTTATAAGGTCGTAGGGGTTGTAAAGCGTGGTTTTTGATGCGGGCGAGAATTTGTAGCCGCCGTAGTTGTTTAAAAGATGGTTGAGCACGGTTTGCGGTGCCACAGCCGTTGTTGCGGCAAGCATGGCAATTTCGTGGGCAAAGTAGCGGGTTAAATCTGCGTGGGTAAAGCCGCATATATCCTTGTACATGGGCGAAAGGCTTATGTCTTTGTAAACAAAGGATTCCGTGTAGGAAAGGTTTGCGCTGTCCGTAAAGAATGCAAAGCGGAGGTTTGACCCTGCTGATTTTACGGTAAGGGTTATTGTCTTTAGGAAGTCAATGTTGTCCTTGTTTTGTTCTGAAAAAGCCGGGCTTGCTGCTTCCGGGGATGAAAATGCCGGGGCTAAAAAATCGTCAAAAAGGATAACCGCCGGTTTTTGGGATTCGGAGCACATTTGCTTTAGCGCGGATGTTAAGGCAAGGGAAGGGTCTTCTGATTCCACCTTAAAGTTTAGCTTTTCGCCTTGTTCCCTTAGCTGGCTAAGGAATTCGTCTTTTGCGCTAAGGGCTGGTTTTGCCGTGCTTTTTGCTTCGGGCCCAGTGCCGCTGTTTTCCGCCAGGTTGCGGAATTTTGTAAAGTTAAAGGAAAGGACCGGGTATACCGTCCAGGGATTTTTTGCCGCGTCTTCAAGGCAGGCAATTTTTAGTCCCAGGAACAACTCCCTGCGGCCCTCAAAATAGTTCTTCAAAAAAGAAACCAGCAGCGATTTGCCGAACATGGGTGGACGGGCCAGAAA
This sequence comes from Treponema sp., assembly GCA_017534445.1. Classification (GTDB taxonomy): domain Bacteria; phylum Spirochaetota; class Spirochaetia; order Treponematales; family Treponemataceae; genus Treponema_D. The sequence continues at coordinate 17,045 of JAFXWC010000009.1, read as the reverse complement.
AACAAACTGCTCCTGCCTTGCAAGGTTAAAAATGCATTCCGATTTGTCCGCAAAAATTAAATTTTTGTTTCGTAGCTGAGTGAAATCATGTATGTCTACCGGCATAAATTGTTGAATGTTCATTTTGCTTACGATTATATACTTTTTTTAAGAAATTTTCTAGTAGTATTTTTAGGTGTGTGCTATAATTGGGGCTATGAAGAAGATATTTTTTAAGACGATAGCATTTATGCTTTTTATGACTTTGTTCGCTTCCTGTGGCGGCGGCAAAAGAAAAATCCTTAACGACGGAAAGACTTCCGTGGAGCGTTATGGGGCTCTTAGCGTGCAGGGAACCCAGCTTTGCGACCAGAATGGCAAGGCGGTTCAGCTTTGCGGCATGAGTTCCCATGGTTTGCAGTGGTACGGAAAGTTTGCAAACTACGACATTATTAAGTGGTTGCGCGACGACTGGAAGTGCGACTTGTGGCGTGCTGCAATGTACACAAGAGGCGGCTACCTTAGCAACCGCAACATAGTTTCCAGGGTAACGGACTCAATTGAGGCGGCTAAGCAGCTTGGCATGTACGTTATAGTTGACTGGCACATTCTTTCGGACAAGGATCCGCTTGTTAACGTTGGCGAAGCCATGGAATTCTTTGATATGATTGCAAGCACTTATGCGGATTGCCCCAACATCATCTACGAAATATGCAACGAACCCAATGGCGATGATGTTACTTGGGACGGCAACATAAAGCCCTTTGCAGAACAGGTCATCCCGGTAATCAGGAAGTACTGCGACAACATAATCATAGTGGGAACCCCAGTCTGGAGCAGTGACCTTCTTAGCGCGGCAAAAAATCCCATCACCGGGCAAAAGAACATAATGTATACCTACCACTTCTATGCGGGAACAACCGGCCAAGATGGGCGTGATGTTGTTTCAAAGGCTTTAAAGCAGGGGCTGCCTGTTTTTGTAACCGAATGGGGAACAACCCAGGCTTCTGGCGACGGTGGTGTCTTTGAAAAGGAAACCCTTGAATGGACCCGCTTTATGGCAAAGAAGAAAATTTCTTGGGCAAACTGGTCTGTAAACAACAAGGGCGAAGATTCCGGTGTTCTTAAGATGAACAAAGACCGCAACGCAAAAGGCGGCTGGAAAGAAGAAGACCTTTCCAAAAGCGGCATCCTTGTGCGCAAAATCCTCCGCGGTGAAGAATAGTAACGATTAGACCAAACTTCGAGTTTTATATTTGCAGCAGAAAAATTGGCTCCCCAAATTTTTCTTTGATGTAAAGAACCCGGAAATCAGATTTGGGCGCAACGGGAAGCAAAATATGGCTGAAAATTCATTTGCACGGAGCGACCGAAGGGAGCGAAAGTCCTATTACCGCGCACCATGAATTTTCAGACAGATTTTGCTGGTAGTGGAGCCCAAATCTGATTTCCGTGCCCCTCTTAACTATTAAACCAAATAATGCTATATTAGCCCTATGGTAATTTCTTCTATTGACTTAAAGGACGGACATGTTGTCCAGTTAAAAAACGGCAAAGATTTGGTTTTGCAGCGTGATGATTCAGACGCTCTCATTGATGAATTCAACAAATACGGCGAAGTTGCAATTATTGACCTGGACGCAGCTTTGCGCAACACGGACGAAAAAGGCAATACAAAAAATACGGAGCTTTTAAAGTCTCTTTTGCGCCGCGGAAACGTCCGTGTGGGCGGTGGAATCCGTGACGTAAAAAAGGCACGCCAGCTTATTTCCCTTGGTGCAGAAAAAGTAATAATCGGTTCTGCAGCCTGGAATGCTTCCCGCAAAGACGGAGAGCCAATCCTTAACACGGCTTTCCTTGACGAACTTGTTAAGGCAATCGGCAGACAGCGCATAATCATTTCTGTTGACGCAATAAACGGAAAGATTGCCGTAAAAGGCTGGACAGAAACCGCAAACATTTCGCTTATCGAAGGTGCCCGTGAGGCAGAAAAATATGCAAGCGAGCTTTTGTTCACATGCGTAGAAAAAGAAGGCTGCATGCAGGGTACGGACATGGGCATGGTAAAAGAGCTACGCAATGCGGTAAAGTGCCGTGTCGTTGCTGCAGGCGGGGTCAATTCCCTAGAGCAGGTTGTGGAACTTGAGCACATGGGCTGCGACGTTCAGCTTGGAATGGCCTTGTACACTGGCGTTGTTTCTCTAAAAGACAGCTTTATAGAATGCCTTGACTGGAAAAAAACAGACGGAATGATTCCCGTTATTGCCCAAAGCGAAGCTGGCGAAGTGCTTATGATGGGCTATGCCAACAAAGATGCCTTTGAGCGCACATTCAAAGACGGAAAACTTACCTTCTTTAGCAGAACACGCAAGGCTCTTTGGACAAAGGGAGAAACAAGCGGACACTTCCTGCAGCTTGTTAAGCTCCGCGCAGACTGCGACCGCGACACTGTTCTTGCAACTGTTATCCCCCACGGAGGAGCCTGCCACACAGGAAGCTGGACCTGCTTTACTTCTGAACCGGATGCAAAGAGCAACATGGAAAGGCTTTACGCAACCATTGCGGACCGTTTTGCAAACCCCAAGCCCGGAAGCTATACCGCAACCCTTAACGACAAGCGTGTTCGCGAAAAGGTTATGGAAGAAGCGGAAGAGCTTACCGAAGCGGAAGGCAAAGACGAAGTTATTTGGGAAGCCGCAGACCTGCTTTATTTTGTAAGCGTCCTTATGTACAAAGAAGGCGTTAATTGGCAGGATGTCTACAACGAGCTTGATAAAAGGCATAAAGAAAAGTAGTTTCTGGACGGTGCTTTTTTAGGCTCTACCAATTTATTTGTTGGCTAATTCGACCGAACAGGCCTTGCGTCACCGCCGTTCCGGGGTTCCGGGCATCTCGCCCTCCATTGCTTTCGCAACCAGCCTTGCGGCTGGCCCCTCCATGGCGGCGTAGGACTTGCCCTGAAAAAATCCTTCCATGGATTTTTTCAGGGATTGCAGAATTGCTAGGCAATTCTGCATGTTGCTAAGCCGCCATCCATGGCTTGTTATTTTTTGGCAAGAAAGAAGTACTTTCTAAGCGGATTCCCTTAAAAAAAACTTTATCACAAACGAAAAAGTTCTTTTCTAAGGCATTGAATTGCTTTGCAGACGCTTGCTAAGCGTGCAAACTGTTTACAAAACAAGCAATTTGTATCATAATGTTCTGAAAAATATATCATATAACAGAACAGAAAGGAGAATTTGGGAAAATAGTGCAATAATTTGCGGAAATATTTATATAAATTTTTACACCGTTTTAGATTTTTTTCCTTGACAAATTAAGCGACTAATCCTAAACTGAAAGTATGGACTTAAGAACTGTATTAACACCAGAAACCGTAGAGCTCCACTTGAAGGGAACTACTAAAGAAGAAATCATTGATGAACTGCTGGAGATTCTTGTAAAAGCAGGCAAAGTAACAGATAAGGCTGCTGCCAAAGAGTGCGTTTTGGATCGCGAGCGCAAGATGTCCACAGGCATGAAGCATGGAATTGCAATTCCGCACGGAAAGACGGATACAGTATCTGATTTGGTTGCCTGTATTGGTGTTTCTGACAAGGCTGTTGACTTTGACAGCTTGGATCAGGAGCCATGCCGTATCTTTATCATGACTTTGTCTCCGGTAAACAAGACTGGTCCCCACCTTCAGTTCTTGGCAGAAGTAAGCCTTTTGTTTAAGTCTGCCGACAAGCGTGCCCAGATTCTGAACACTCAGGACAAGGCAGAAGTTGTTAAGATTTTAACAGAATAGAATTATATTCTATAAGTTTTTATAGCAATACAAAGGCTCCCTTGGCAACAGGGGGCTTTTTTTTTCTACACAAAAGTGTATAATCTTTGCCATGAAACTTGAACCGCTTTTTACAAGTAAAGACAACAGCCTCTTTGCCATAGACGGAACTGCCGTTTCCACAGAAAATTGCAGCCTGCTTGGCGCAAAAGACCTTACTGCATCTTCACAGCTGCCGGCAGACAACAAATGCCCTCTTCTAGTTAATATTTCCTGGGAAGAGATAGGCCTTGACGAAACAAGCTACAACGAAGAGCTTTTGGCAAACCTTAGGGACTTTCTAAAAGTGCTGGATGAACAGAACCGCTTTGCAATCATAGTTCCAGAAGCCGGAAATTCTGGCCTTACAGATGCCCAAAAAGAAAACTTTACCGCCAGCTGCAAGCACTGCGCCCGCCGCATAAAGGACTGCAAAAGCGTTATTGGCTTTGCAATTCCGGAAGAAGCAGATGCAGCCACATTCATGGAAGAACTAAGCCAAAAACACGCCCACTACATCTACTTCAGCAAGAATGCCCCTGTTTTGAAAAATTCTTCTGTAGTAAGACTTTAGATAAGGAAGTATACGCTAAAGAAGTGCAGCACGCTTGCCGCAAGCGAAAAGAGGTGGAACATTGAATGTGTCCACTTGAATTTCCGCAGGATAAAGAAGCCGCAGCCAACAGAATAAACAATCGCACCTGCGAGCATAAAGTTCTGGCTTCTTTGCGTAACCTCTATCTGCCTGCAAAGCACCGCCGCAACTAAAATCCATCCAATCAAGAAGTATGTAAAGAAAGAAAAAGTCCTAAGCTTGGAGCCAAATACGGAGTAAAGAGCAATAAGAACTGCCGTAACAGCCCATATTGTGGCAATCAGCATGCCGGTATGGCTCTTTGTACCCAGAAGCAGGAAAGGTGTGTATGTACCCGCCAGCATAAGATAAATTGCATCGTGGTCCAAAATAGAAAAGACTTTCCTTGCCCCATAGGGGGTGAGCGCATGGTAGAGCGTAGACATTGTGTATGTTATAAAAAGCATTGAACCAAAAATCACAAAGCTTGCCACGCAAGAAGACCTGTCCATTCCAGCCGGGGCGTAAAAATAGGCTCTGACCGCAAGAAGCACTATAGCCGCTATGCTAAGACCAGCCGCAATTCCGTGGATTATGGAATTGGAAATTTCCTCTCCGACTGTAAAAGGCCTTGGTTGTTTTGCGTAATATGCAAGACGGGCGTTGCGCCGCTGAATCCTAAGCGTTCTTTTGTGCTGCTTTTCGGAATCTTTTTCCTGCTGCCTTTCCGGATTTGCCGCATACTGAATCTTTATGTCGTGAATTTTTTCCTTAGCCTGTCTTTTTATAGTCTTAATAGCATACTTTTTCTTTGCCTTTATAGATTTACGTGAAATTCTTTTTGAGATGTCAGCCATAGAGATGCCTCCTTTTTTCTCAATTATGCCACACAAAGTTTAATAAATCAATCTCATATTTCCCCCTCTTTGAAATCTCTAAACTGCATAAATATTTATACCGATAAGAAGATTATGCGTAAAATATTCATTAAAATCGGCTTAATTCTAAGTGCAAATATCTGTATTGCCCAGGGCAATTATCTATATAAAATTCCGCAAGCTTCTGAACTTGCAAAGATAAAGTCCAAGGAAAAAGAGGAGGTCGTTTCCACCAGCAAAAACCTTCTTGTTGCCACGGATGCAGGTCTTTACAAGGTGTCTTCAAGGGGCGCCAGCAATGCAATTTGGACAGACGGCAAGGTTACGCAGATTGTCCATACTGATCTTGCTTCCCAAGAGGGAAGCGTTCAGGATAAATGGTATTTCGTTACTTCAAAGGGAATAATTTCTTCTATAAACTTGGTTGACTTTGCCGAATGCAACAATGGCTTGCCCTTCCTTACGCTAAAAAAATACGACGGAAAAACAAAGTCTCTTTACAAACAGCCTGCTCTTTTAAAAGACCTTAGCGCAGACCCCTTTGACCCCAATATTCTTGTTACCGCAACAAAGGATGACGTCTACCTTACGCGCGACGGCGGCCAGACCTGGAAATCCATTTCTTCAACAAGCAAATACACAGCCGGCATAAAGGCGGTTGCTGCCTGCCACATGCCTGTCTACGAAAAGGACGGCAGTATTTCCGGTACGGAACTCGTTGTTTTCATGTCTCATTCAATCTACGGATTCAGCTACTACCGCGCAGACGTTAAGAAGCCTGTTTGGACTGATGTTTCTGCAGGATTCGTAGCCCTGCCTACATCAACTCCCGACGAGGTCAGCGACATTGTTCCGGTTTTGTGCAAGACCAAGGATGGCAGTGTTTATGCAGAGATTTACTGTGCGCAGAGCTTTATGCCCAACATCTACCGCTTTGACTGGAAGTCCCGCAAGGCAGTAAAAATCTATTCCGGTACGGAAAAAGCCGCAACAATCGACAGCCTTTGCCAGGGAAAAGACAGCCTCTTTTACGTTGGCGTAGGAAAATTCGGAAAAGTTTCCCTTGGCACAAACGAAGCCCTTGATTCAGCAGAACATACAAAAAGCTGGAGAAACCTTTTGTATGCTCCTGGTTCAAACGTAAATGCCGCTTATGTCCCGGAAGACTACACGGGAACAGCCGCCCTTCAGTTCAATGAGCTTTGGCTTTTAAAACCGGACTCTTGCCTTAGCCCCTACTCAAAGCTTGCAGACAACAAAAAAGCTGTATACTGTTCGGCCTATTCTGTTAGAAACCTTCAGGGAATCAACCGTTACAGGGACCTTATCAAGAAGAATAAGTTGAACTGCCTTGTCGTAGAAATGAAAGACGACTCTGGAATGATTCACTTTGACCCAAAGAATCCAAACGTAAAGGCCAAGGATCCGGTTAGCCAGTACAAGATTAATTTTGACGAATTTGTTCCTGAATTCAAAAAGGATAATGTATATCTTGTAGCCCGCGTTGTTGTATTTAAGGACAGAAACCTTTCCCTCTATGGGAAAAAGCAGTACGCTGTTTGGAATGCCTCTACAGGTGCTCCTTGGATTGGAACAAGGGGAACCGAACAGGTTAAGGATGCAGACGGCAACGTTACCGGAAGCAAGACCCTTTACTACGGTGAAAACTGGTGCGACCCCTATTCAGAAGATGTTTGGGAATACAACGTTCAGATTGCAAAGGAACTTATTGAACGCGGATTTGACGAGATTCAGTTTGACTACATCCGCTTCCCAACCGACGGTTTGAACTTAAAGCAGGCATCATACCGCTGGAAGGATGCAGGCATGGACAAGGAAAGTGCCCTTGTTTCCTTCCTCCGCTATGCACGCGAAAACATTAACGCTCCAATAGGAATCGACATTTACGGTGCAAACGGCTGGTACCGCTCAAGCACAAGAACAGGACAGGACGTAGAGCTTATGAGCGACTATGTTGACGTAATCTGCCCAATGTTCTATCCGTCACACTTTGAGCAGAACTTTATGGAATACGCACCTGTTACGGAACGCCCCTACAGAATTTATTTCTACGGCAGCTACCGCAATACGGTAATTGGCCGCAACAAAATAATCGTAAGGCCTTGGGTTCAGGCATTCTACCTTGGCGTACGCTATGACTACAAGTATTACGATGCAAACTACGTTAAGCGCGAAATCTTTGGAACACGCGACGGTTTGGATCGCGGCTACATGTACTGGAACAACAGCGGACGCTACCAGGACATCTTCCCCGATCCGGGTGATAGCGATTCCCCCTGGAAGTCAAGCGAAGCAACGGTTCATCAGGCAACCCCAGCATTCAGCACGGCTGGAATAAAAGCAGAGAAGGAAGCAGAACAAGAGGCTCAGGGCGAAAAGACAGAAGTTAAGTCTGAGCAAAAAGAACAGGACAAGCCCGCAAACGCAGAGGAGCCTTCCGCAAAGCTTAACAAAAAGAAAGCTCCCGCTTACGGCAAAGAACACGACGAAAAGATAATATCCATTTTGGATACTGTTTTGAATCAGGAATGGGAACAGGGGCGCTACAGCAACTCTTCATCCGATTCAGTTCATAAAGGAAACTATTAGTGACAAACTTGGGCTATACCCCCGAGGAAGCTATTGCGGCAATTGCAACACCGCTTTCCCCAGGAGCAATCGGCATTGTGCGCACAAGCGGGAAGGGTTGCATTCAGCTTGTAGCAAAAATATTTTCCCGCCCCAATGCCCTGCTTGCTTCATCCCCAAATTCCCTTGTCTACGGCTGGCTTCTTGACGGCACAACCAAGATAGACGAGGTAATGCTGGGCGTTTACAAAAGCCCAAAATCTTTTACAGGCGAAGACATGGTGGAAGTCTACTGCCACGGCGGAGTTTCCGTTGTAAAGGCTGTGCTTTCCCTGCTTTTAAAAAACGGATTCCGTCAGGCAGAGCGCGGCGAATTCACTTTCCGGGCCTACATAAACGGCAAGACCGATTTAACAAAGGCAGAAGCGGTAAGGGAAATCATAGACAGCAAAACTGACGGTTCTCGCGGAAGGGCTGCCGGCCGCCTTGCAGGAAACCTCTTTGCAGAAATTGATTCAATCAAAAAGCTGATTGTAGACACCTTGGCCGCTATAGAAGTTCAGATTGAATACCCGGAAGACGAAGAAAACATATCTGACACTTTTGACGAAACAAATTTGCGTAAAGCCGTAAAAAGGTTGCGCTCCCTGTCTGAATCTTGGAAAAGCGAAAAACTTTATCAGGACGGTGCAAGGCTAGTCTTGTGCGGAAAAACCAATGCCGGAAAATCAAGCCTCTTTAATTCCCTGCTAAAAGAAGACAGGGCAATCGTAAGCGACATAGAAGGAACCACCCGCGACTGGCTTGAAAGCTGGGCCGACTTTGAAGGAATCCCTGCACGCCTTTTTGACACGGCAGGCCTCCGCAATACGGAAGACAAAATAGAAGCCGCTGGTGTTGAGCTTACAAAAGACTTGTCCAGCGAGGCAGACGTAATTTTGTACTTGGCGGATTCCACCAAGGAATTTGGAAAAGAAGACATTGACTTTATAAAGAGCCGCAAGGGAAGACCCGTCATTTTGGTTTGGAACAAGTGCGACTGTGAAGGTTCAAACCCCTTGCCAGCCAATCCCCTTCCCGGCGAAAGCGATGCCCTTTGGCAGAAAGCCGTTTGCGTCTCTGCAAAAAAAGGAAGCGGAATAGCAGACCTTGTTTCTGCCGTAAAAGAAATACTTGTGAACCTTGCCGGAAAAGACAGCGGAATGCAGGCAGGTCTTGGCAGTGAGCGTCAGAAGGAATCTGTTGCGGAAGCCCTTGAACGCGTGGAACATTCACTTACCGTTGCAAAAGAAGGATATTCAATGGATGCTGTTGTTCAGGACTTGGAAGACAGCCTTGATTCTCTTGGAGAAGTTACCGGGGAAGTTACGCCGGATGATGTGCTTGGTTCAATTTTTTCCCATTTCTGCGTAGGAAAATAAAAGCCAAGGTTTTTGTTGAGGGGGAATGTTCATGCCAAAAATAATCGATTTTTCTGCACCCGAAGATGAATTTGAGTCAATCCTTGATATGGAAGACGAAATGGAATTCCAGCCAGCCCCAGAACTGGACATGCCCTTTTCAAAAAAACTATTGGACGAACTTAACACGGTGGGATTCAAAGTCTTTGTTGAATACTACAAGGATTTTTCTGACCCAGATAGCGACGAAGCTTACATAATGCAGCTTATGAGCGCAAAAGAAACCTATGAAGAATCTGTTTGCCAAGAAAAGATTGCTGCCGCAAAAAGCATTATTGCCCAGGGGTTGGGTCGTGAGGCTCTGCAAATTATACTTTGCTCAAACAAGGTTGATTCAAAGACGGTTCAGCTGGCAGAGATTCTTCTTCAGGAAGAATGACCGCTAGCTTTTTTGCACCGCTATCTTGTTAAAGTCCAGGGGTTAGACTCCTTGTTCCCTTTTTCAAGTCTATGTCTAAAGAAAATCCGTCATCATCATAAAGCTCGTAGCAAGTTCCGTTGCCCGCAAAGGCAAAGTTTTTTGTGTCAAGCTTTTCCGTGCATGGTGCGGGTTTGCAAAGTGGCACAAGCTTTTTTGAGCGAACAAAGAATACGACCTTTTCCACAGGCACGTTTATAAAGTGGTCGCCTTTTGCAAGAAGCGTTTGCTCAAACTTTCCGCCGCACCAAGTCACCATAGTCATGTCTTCTGGAAGGTAAACGTAGCGTCCCCTGGCGTTCTGGGTGTAAACAGGTGCAATCATTATGCCTTCGCCAACAAGAAGCTGGTCTTCGCAGTTTATTGCCCTGTCGTCTTCCGGCCATTCAAATGCCAGTGGCTTAATATACATTCCGCCTGTAAGGGCAGCCTTTACAAATTCACTGTAGATATAAGGCACAAGAGCGTAGCGCAAATCCATAATGCTCTTAAAATCTTCTACCTTGTCAAACTCGTATGCCTCCTGCAGCCTGCCACCCAAAGCACAGTGGTTCCTCATAAGTGGGGTAAAGCAGCCCAAGGCAAGCCAGCGCAAAAGAAGGTCACGGCTTGTGTCGCAACCAAAACCGCCTATATCTGCACCGCTGTACAAAAAGCCTGCCATGTTAAGAGCAGGAAGCATTTTTATTTCCTGCAGCAAGTCACACCAGAGGGACTTGTTGTCTCCAGTCCAAATGCCTCCGTAGCGGTGGGAACCTATGCAGGATGCGCGGCTGTACAAGAGGAAGCGTTTTTGGGGACAAGCTTTTTTTAGCCCCAGAGCCGCAGCCCGAGTCATAAAAGAGCCGTATATGTTGTGGATTTTGTCATGGCGCATTTTTTTTGTCTCGCCAGAAGAATCCGTTACTTGGTGGTAGAAGCGCTCATAGTCATCTCGCCTGTTAAAAGTTGAACAGCTTGAATCCTTAAATTCGAAAAATGAATTTATGTCCAAATCCTTTCCGCTGTATTCCTTTATCTTGTCAAAGGCATTTTTTAGGCTTTCACTTGAATAGAACATAGCAGGTTCATTCATGTCGTTCCAAAAGCCTTCAATTCCCATGTCCGTAAGAACTTTGTATTTTGAGCCAAACCAGTCGCTTGCTTCTTTTTTGCAAAAGTCGGTAAAGTGGGAAGCTCCGGGCCAAACTCCTGCGGTAAAGACAGAACCGTCCTCTTTTTTGCAGAAGTACCCCTTTGCAATTCCCTCTTCGTAAACATCGTATCCCTTTTGTGCTTTAACTCCAGCATCAATAATCGGAACAAGGCGGATTCCTTCTTTCTTCAAATCATCAGAAAGTTTTTTCAAGTCCGGGAACTTTTTTTTATCAACGGTAAAATCCTTGTAGTCCTGCATGTAGTCAATGTCAAGGCAAATCATGTCCAAAGGAAGGGAAGCCTCCCTGTGCCTTTTTGCAACCTCAAGAACGTCTTCTTCTGTCTTGTAGCCCCAGCGGCTTTGCTGGAAGCCGAATGCCCATTTTGGCGGAATGTAGCTCTGCCCAATAAGTGTGCGGAACTGCCGCGTAATATCGTCAAGTGCGGATTCCTTGCGCTCTGTTTTGCAAGAGTCAGCGTAGATTATGTAAAGGTCAAGCCCTGTGTCCTTTGTGCTAACATTCATCACCCCTGGCTTTGTCCAGTCAATGTCAAAAGTAATTTCAGAAGCGGTGTCAAAAAAAAGACCGAATGTTTTTATCCTGCTGAACACAATAAGAAAATTGTGGGCGCCGTACATTGAATGAGTTGATTCATCCTGATTTGGAACGTCGGAGCAGAAGCTTGTGTAGGAAAAGCCCCGCTTGTTCATGCCACGCATGTTTTCCCCAAGACCAAAGACCACAGCGTCTTTTTCAAGCTCGTATTCCCATTCAAAGGGCCAGTCGCTTTTTACCTTTCCAAGGTTCAATTGCGCGCAAGGCAAGGAGCGCATCTTGTTTACTACCGCATCTGTCTCTATGTTTTGTCCAAAGGAATATTTTTCAATCATAATATGATTATATTATCAAAAATTCAATCTGAAAAGCGACAAAATTGCCTTTGTATATAACTTTAGTATTGCATTCCAAAAATACGCATGATATAATTCTTATAAAATATGAAGAAAGTATTAATAAACGAATATTCAGCCTATCCTCAGAAAAAATTCGGTGAAAGCAAAGAAGAAACCGTAAAGCGCGGAACCGACTTGTTTCCGCTAAAATATTACCTTAACAATACCGTTGACCCTCATTACGACTTGCCCATCCACTGGCATTCCGACTTTGAGCTTATCCATATAATTTCCGGCGAATACACTTTCTTTGTAGAAGGGGCGGAACACATCTTGCAAAAGGGAGACTCCTGCTTTATTCCCGGCAACATCCTGCACGGAGACGGAGCAAAAAAAGGCAATGCCCTGTATGAATCGGTTGTCTTTAGCATAGACTTAATCCGCCAGCATTCCTACTTGCCCGACAATTTTATTGGCGACATTTTAAGCGGAACAATCAAGCTGGAAAATGTAATCCCTGCAACAAATGCAGAGATGAAGGCCTGCATAGAAAATTTGTTTGACGTTCTAAAAGTAAATCCCGACGGTACGGAACTTTTGGCTTCCGGCTACCTTTTGCTTTTGCTTGGACAATACAAAAAGCAGCACCTCTTTACCACAAAGAACGTAATTTCAAATTTAAAGAAGCGCCAGTCCGAGCAGATGGAATGCGTAATAAATTACATCCGCAACAATTACAACAAGGACCTTTCCCTTGACGAAATGGCAGAACAGGCAAACCTTTCGCCAAAATATTTTTGCCGCGTCTTTAAAGACATTACAGGCCGTTCCCCCGTGGAATACCTTAACTGGTTCCGCATAAACAGGGCTTGCTCAAGGCTAAGGGAATCTTCCGACAAGCTAAATTCCATTGCGCTTGACTGCGGTTTTAACGACTTTAGCTACTTTATAAAAATATTTAAAAAGTACCGAAAGATGACGCCTCTAAAATACCGCAACATGGGTGCCGTGCAGGAAACAGATTCCGAGCAAAGTTCCCAAGAAAGCACTTCTTAATTTTTTCTTTTTTTTCTTTTGGACGATGCTTGCTTTGCTCTACCTTACATTCTTGAGCTAATTCGACTGTCAGTTTTTGGTGTTACCGCCGTTCCGGGGTTCCGGCTTTCGCCTCCATTGCCTGGGGTTCGACAAGCTCACCCACCACGGCAACGCTTCGCGCCCCTCCATGGCGGCGTAGGCTATTGTATTGATTTTTTGTTCAAGATTTTTGTTTTTTCCGTAACGCCGTAAGCGGGTGCTTCTTCTGTTCCGCGCAATTCAGGCTCTTCCAGGGCAATCTTGTCGTAGCGGGACAGGTCAAAGAAGCCTATTTCTTTTGCATGGCGGTCGTCCTTTTTTGCAGAAAAGGCAATGCGTCTGCTTCCGTTGCACAAGAGAAGTCTTACCCGGCCGGACTTGTTAAGCATTGGGTCGGAAACCACGCAATATTCATTTGGCAAATCCGCCTGCAAAGTGTGTGTTTCTTTACAAAGTCCTTCTACATTTTTTTTGAATGCAAAGAAAGTCATCTTAACGGAAGTCCTGTCCAATTTAGCAAGACGTGCAAGAGCTGCAACTGGTTCCACAGGCTTCCATTGAATTTCTGCATGGCATGTTTGGTTTTCCCCGGCACTTAGAGCAGGGCATTCAGGTTGAAAAGAAGTGCAGGGGCAGGGTGCCAAAAGGGTCAAATTGCTTTTTACAAGAAAATCGCGCAGGCCTATAAGAGTGCGGCTTGTTCTTAAAAGGGCAGGTTCGCACAAAAGCAATATTCCTCCCTCATTCAGCAAAGAGGAAAGTTCAAGAAGAAGACCTTCTTTTTTTTGCAGGGAATCCGCCTTGTCTTTCCAAAGCTCGTTAAGCGAATGGCTTGCAACTATTATGTCGTATTTTTTTTGCAGCAAAGAAAAATCCATCTGCTCAAGGTTAACTGTCTTGCAGCTTGTGCTAACACTTTCCTTGTAATCACATTCAAATATTTTTTTTGCCAAGTCCAAAGCCCTGCTGCTTGAATCAAAGAGGTCAAGGTTTATTTGCAAGTTTGCATTTGCCTTTAAAGCACAGTCTGTTAGGGCGCAAGATGCTGGTCCCGGCCCTGAACCAATATCCAGAATGTTAAGCTCATTTTTTTCTGCAAGAAGTTTTAGCTCGTCAGAAAAATAATTTGTACAAAAGGAAATCTGCGTGTAGGAGACTGGCCAGTAGTAAAGAAGGTATGCCCCCAAAAGATTTTTGTCCTGCATGTAGCCAGCCCCTGCAAGCTGCCTGTCTCCGGTAAGTCCCCGCTGAAGGTTTAAAAGCGCCTTGCTAACAGAAGCTGCCTCTTGTGCAGAAAGAGCAGAAGCATTTCTGTTGGAGCGCCAGAGCCTTAGCAAAGTGGATATGTGAAGCTTTACCATTCCTTTTAAATCTCGTCTGGGCTAACCGTGTAAACAGAACCGCAGTTGCGGCATGTAAGGGTTATGTCTTCTCCCTTTGCCTTTATGTCTGCAATTTCTTCTTTGGGAAGAGCCTTTAAGTGCTTAATAAAAGTTTCCTTTGTGCAAGGGCAGTCATAGACAATGCTTCTGTGCAGGGCAACGACCGGGTTCAAGTCTGCATAAAGTTCATGAACAAGTTCCTCTGCGGACTTTCCCCTGCTGAACCAAGTGCCCAGTGATGGTGAGCGGTTGAATGATTTTTCTAGCGAAGAAATAAGCTCTTCGTCTTCGTCATTGTCGGAAGATGAATTTATTTGCGCTCCAAGATTCTGCTTTCCGTCGGATGAATGTCCGCCTGTCTTTGGCATTACCTGAATAAAAATTCCACCGGCACCAATAACGCGTCCAGCCTTGTCCATCTGGATGGAAGTTGTAAGGGCTGATTTTAGCTGCTCGCTGCGGTCAAAATAAAAAACAAGGTCGTCTGCAATATTGCCCGTCGTGTTTACGGAACTTGTCTGCGGATACTTGTCTCCAGGCCTTGCGGTCTGAATGGTCATGTAGCCTTCGCCGCCAAGGAAGGGCTTTAAGTCCCAGCTTTCAAGCGGCTTTTCCACGGGAATGTGGTCTTCAAAAAGGTAGCTTCTTACCCAGCCGGTAGAGTCAGCCTCCACATTAAAACCTTTTGCCACGGATTCTTCAACATCGTAGCGCCAGCTCAAATGCTCGCGTCCCTTCATTACCGCAGGAATTAAAAGTGCGCCGCAAAGGGATGCCTGTCCCAAAATGTAGGTTTCAAGAATGCCAGTATTGTGCTGGGCACGCATTGTGTTAACAAAATGGGTTCCTGCAAAAACAGCGCCGCGAACACGTCCGTTTGCCATAGTAAAATGAATCATGTCGTCTGCAGGAAGCGCTTCCAGATATTCCAATAGTTCCTTGTCTTGAATTTGAGCCTTAATCATAGCGCTAATATAGTATATTTTTTGCTTAATGGCAAATGGTGGTGGTCAAGGTTGTTATATTAGTGTAGAATGAACTTGTGCTTGGTCTTACCAAAAGGGGGCGTTATGATAAAGAAAATTTTTGCAACAATTGCTTGTGCCGCAATGCTTACAGCTGCCGTTAGTGCTCAAAAGGAATACGATGTGAATCTTTTTCCAGAATATTGGGGCGGTGTGTCGTCGATCAAACTTGAATCTGACTGCATAATGGAAGGCGGTGATTTTAACAAGGACGGATTCAGTGACCTTATTGTTATAGCTACGCCAAAGGATCCAGATTTTATGCGTACCCGCGAGGACGGCTATGTTTACAATTTTAACAAGCCTGTGATGGCAATATTTTTAGGTCAGGAGAATGACAGGTACAAGCTTTTTAAGGAATACAAAAATACAATTCCTGGTAATGACGAAGAAAATGAAGACTGCTTTCATGAAACAGAAATATCAGTGAGCAAGAAGGGTGTTATAACAATTTCTGTGGGTGAATTTTATTCAGCGGGAAGTTCCGACTCTCCCAAGACAGAATATTTGTTCCGCTTTCAAAAAGGAGACTTCTTTTTAATAGGAAAGAACTACGGGTCTTTTTCGCGCTATTCCGGTGATGCCCAAAAGGTGAGCGAAAATTACCTTGCCCGCAAAAAACAGACCGTTACCTATAATATGTTTGACGACTCTGTTCCAGAAAAAGAGACTTGGACAAAACTGCCCTCTGCTCCGCTTGTTAAGTTGGGCGAAAAGCTTCTTACCGCTTATGATGAATGAGAGGCTTTGTGGATGCATCCACAATGTCTATCTTTGTAAGTAAAGCATCGCTTGTTATGCCTTTATCTTTTTTTGCAAATACATTTCATATAAAATATCTCCGTAAAAGCCAAAGGTGGGTATTTCATACTCTTCATCTTTTTTAGTTTTTATCTTTAATTTTATTATTCCCCATTTTTTTATTACCTTAAATATTTCTTCAGTCTCGCAAAAGGGGATGAATAAATCTTTAAGATGGAAGCCATTTTTATCAATATATTCATTTTCAGAATCTGAAACTTTAACCTTTTTAAACGATTTAAAAAAGGCTATAATAAAGAATATAGCGCATGCCACAGTTGTTGCCATAAAAATATAATCGATAATTTCATTCGGGCGTTCAAAAAATACGTCAATAAAACAAAATACAGAAATAATAAATCCTATAAGCATTTTAATCTTTGGATAACGGAGAGGGGGCTCATTAGAAATATTTATAAAGCATTTTGTATTTTCAAAGTTATCTTTTTTCTTTTCGTAAATATTCTCGATATTATTTTTATAAAAATACCCAATCAATTTAGATGTATTTTTATCATAGAATATATTTATACTTTTTTGAGAAAATTTAAATACAAAAGTATCGTTCTTTGACGGAACTGGAAATAATACTTTTTCCAATTCATCAAAATTATATGTTTGTGTTTTAAATAATTTTTTTACAATCAATGCATTGTTTTCTATTTTATATTTATATAGAGTGGGAAATTCTTCTTTGGCATAATAAAAAATACCAAGAATGAAAAATACATCAAATGCGATAGGTGCAAATCTTTCAATAATATTCAGAATTACTATTGCAGACACAATAATTATACATGATAAGTAGGACAGCCGTTTTTTGATTGTGCAACTAATAAAATTTTCCATTTTTCTCCAAAAGCCCTCCTGTGCGGGTGTCTACATAACATACAATATGGTGAGCCTCGCGATGTTAGAAACCGCGGATTTACGGCAAACTTAAATAAAAGACAAGCGGCCGAGTTACCGCAAACAAAGGAGACTCACCAATGGAAAGTATAATTTATGTTGGAATCGATGTC
>JAFXWC010000051.1 GCA_017534445.1 Treponema sp. | reverse complement strand
CAAAGTGGCAAGTTCCTTGTCGTGAGTCACAACAATTATTGTTGGAATTTCAGAAAGCGTTAAAGAGCGCAAGATATCCGTCACCATCTTTTTGTTTTCAGCATCAAGGCTTGCGGTAGGTTCATCCAAAAGGAGAAGCTTTGCATTCTGGGCAAGGCAGCGCGCAAGATGGACTTTTTGTTTTTCACCGCCGCTCAAAGAAGAAAAACTTCTGTCCGCAAGATGCTGGCAAGACAAGCGGCAAAGCGATTTTTCTACAAGCTGATTTTTATTCTTAGCCTTTGGATCAAGCCCCAGCCCAACCACTTCCCGGCAGGAAAGGCTAAAAAAAGGAGCATCTGTAAACTGAGGAATATAACCCACCGTAAACTTTTGCAAACTGTCAGGGCTCTTTTCGTCAACAAGAATCTTTCCGTCATAGTTTTTTTCTATTCCGCAAATGAGCCTAAGCAGGGTGGTCTTTCCGCTACCGTTTTCGCCCAGCACCATAAGATGGGAACCCGCCTTAAGTTCAAATGAAAGATTTTTCTTGCCAACAAATGGATGAACAAGGTCTTGCACACTAACGTCAACACCCTGAACAAGTTTTGCCCTCTGCCTTAAAAGAAAATACATATAGTCATCATCGTCAAGTTCTTCCAGCTGATTTTCTGTGGCACACATCAGCTTGGGAACAAGATGGCTATACTCAACACCCACGCGGTCACTTTCCGCAGCATGAGCATTATGAAGATTTATATATCTAAGCGCATTTTCGCTCAAAAGATCCGCATTGATTTTTTTTATTCCAAGCCGAATGGTCAAAACAGCGGCAGCTTTTCCAACGGCACAATCATGACTGCCAAGCATGTCACGCTCACCGTCATAGGTCTTTAAAAATTCTTCGAGGTCAAACAAAGGATGCAACCATTTACCGGAACTTTCAAAAATCAAAGAATCCCGGTTAAAAACCTGCAGAGAAACATTCTGTGGCAATGGCTGTGTGTAGGACATATTCTATTTATCATGCATTAATACAAATTTGTCAACAAAAATTTTGGGCACAAAAAAAAGTGCACTTCCTGCTTTCTAGAAGTGCACTTAGCATGAAGAAATGATTTCTTTATTTGCGCCACTTTCAGCTTGCTACTGAGCGGCTGCTCCAAGCTTCTTTTTCCTTGCTGAAAGAATTACGCTCTGCAAGAGAATAAAGAAACACAGCATAAGACCGGTTGTAATTTTCTGCCACCAAGGCTGAGTAAGCCCGGATGCAATTACAATCGTATTGATAGTCTTAAGCGACATAACGCCAAACAAAGTTCCTATCAAACTTCCTACGCCACCAGTAAGCAAGGTTCCGCCTATGATTGACGAAGCAATTGCTTCCATTTCGGCTCCGTCCGCATTTGATGCGTTTCCGGCTCCAGTATGCAACAAATAAACAAATCCCGCTATTCCTGCAAGAACACCACAAATTACATAAGCCGTAAAGCGTGTCCTCTGAACATTAATTCCGAGCATCAATGCACTTTCACTGTTGCCGCCAATGGCATAAAAATTGCGTCCTATACGGGTCCACTTTAAGGTTGCCCACAAAAGGACCACAAGCAAAATTGCAACAACAGCACCAATCTCAAGGTATGACCTGATGAAGGTTCCATTCCTTGTAAAATATCCGACACCCGGAAGATTAATCGTAAATTCTTTTAGCTTAAGGAAAAATTCATTCGCCTTTACCGTAACAGGGTTTACGCTAACAATAGTGGTCATTCCCTTTGCAAAGAACATTCCCGCAAGCGTTACAATAAATGGCTGAATCTTCAGGTAGGAAATCAGGAAGCCCTGCACAATTCCAAAAGCAAGTCCAATAACGAGGGCAATTATAAGCGCACCAAAAACACTTCCGCCCCTGTTTTCCAAAAAGCAAACCGTAGTCATCGTAATAAGAGCTACCTGGCCGCCGACAGAAATATCAATTCCGCCGGAAATCATTACGATTGTAAGACCGCAGGCAATGATTATCAGATAAGCGTTGTTGTTAAAGATATTGAAGAACTGCTGCGGATTCAAGAAACCGCCGCCCCAAACAAGCATTGCAAGCAGATACATTACGACAAATGTACATATTGTAATTGTCAAAAGCAGAGTCGTATTAGAAACAGGCTGCTTAAATTTTTTCTTAAAAAACTCCTTGATATTGCTCATGTTACTTTGCCTCCACTTTCACAGCCTTTGCAGAAAGCCTCTTTACGAATTTGCCAACCCATTCCTTTACAACAGGAGAACCTGCAACCACAATAATTATAATTACGATTGCCTTGTAAGCCTTAATGTCAGTTGAAGAAACCTTCATTGCATAAAGCGTCGTGGTTAGGGCCTGAATAATGTAGGCACCGATTATTGATCCCGCAAGCTTGAACTTACCGCCACCAAGAGAGTTTCCTCCGATTGCAACAGCAAGAATCGCATCCATTTCAATGTCAAGCAAAATCTTCTCGTGGTTTATAAGACCAATGCGGCACACATTCATTGAACCAGCAAGCGCAACACACACGCCAAGGATTACAAAGACAAGCATCTTCATGAATACAGGGTTAATACCATTCTGCTTTGCAGCCTTTTCGTTTATACCAACAGACTGGATAAAAAGGCTAAGCGTCGTCTTGTTCAGAAGAAGAAGAATCAGCAGGATGAAAAGTATTACAATCAAGATAGGGCTAGGAATAGGACAGCCAGGAATAAAGCCGCCAAGATAACCCAAAAGATTGCTTTCCACGTTCGGGGTTGCACCACCGTTAATCCAGTATGCAATAGGACGTCCTGCGGTAAACAAAATCAAAGACGCAATCATTGGCTGAATATTGAACTTTGCAATCAAAGTACCGTTGAAAAGGCAGAAAATAATCGCAACGCAGCAAGCAACAATTACGCCCAAAAAGATTGTCGGAACCGTTATGGAGCCAGTCCTAAGAATTTTAACAAAGATACTTCCCGCAATGGCAGCACAAGCACCAATAGAAATATCCTGTCCCTTGGTCGCAGAAGTTACGAGCGTCATACCTATGGAAAGAATTACAAGCTCCGACGCACCGTTCAAGATACTAATCAAGTTTCCCGTAAGAACATTGTTTCCAACATTGTTCACTTTTATTCCGATGGAAAAAAAGCTAGGATCCCTTATCAAGTTAAAGACAACAAGGATAAAGAGCGCAATTACAGGAATGATTAACTGCGACGACGTAAGTTTTTTTATCCTTTCGGAAAAATCAAATTTGCCTTTCATCTGTTAGTTTCCTCCCGCAATCGTCTTCATGATGTTGTCCTGACTCAACTGCTCATCGCGCAACTCACCAACAATGTTTCGGTCCTTCATAACCACAAGTCTGGTGCACACGTTCAGCATCTCCTGAATCTCTGACGAAATGAAGGTAATTCCAACGCCTTCTTTGGAAAGCTTAAGCACCTGCTTTTGAATTTCCGTCTTTGTTCCAACGTCAATTCCGCGTGTAGGCTCATCAAGAATAAGATACTGAGGATGGGTCAAAAGCCAGCGCGCAAGAATTACCTTCTGCTGGTTGCCGCCAGAAAGAGCTTTTATTGGTGTTTCTTTTGAGGCTGTCTTAACCTGCAAGAGCTTGATGTATTCATCCGCAATTTTTTCAGCTTCGGCTTTTTTAAAGGGCTTCCAGAATCCTTTTAGAACCTGCTGGGCAAGAATGATGTTGTCCTTTACAGAAAGCTCGGAAATAATACCGTCACCCTTGCGGTCTTCTGGAAGATAACCAATGCCGTTCTTCATGGCATCCTTGGGCTTGTTAATCTTTACTTCTTTTCCGTTAACCTTTACGCTTCCACCGGTAACACGGTCTGCGGCAAAGATTGCACGGACACTTTCACTTCTTCCCGAACCCAAAAGACCTGTAAATCCGTTAACCTCGCCCTTCCTAATCTTAAAGTCAAAGGGTTTACGCCTTCCGCACTAGACAGGTCATGGGCCTCGTAAACAGTCTCAGAAGCCTCGTTGAACCTACCCTTCTCATCCTTAAGTTTGGAAATATCATCAAGAGCCTTTCCAAGCATTGCGGAAACAAGTTCAACCTGTGGCATATCCTTTATCAAATATTCACCAACAAGCTCACCGTTGCGAAGAACAGTAATCTTGTCGCAAACCTCGTAAACCTGATCCAAGAAGTGGGTGATAAAAATAATTCCAACGCCATTTGCCTTCAACTCACGCATAAGGGTGAACAAAAGCTCAACTTCGCGTTCGTCCAAAGAAGATGTTGGTTCGTCAAGAATCAAAACTTTACATTCCATGTCAACAGCACGCGCAATGGCAACCATCTGCTGAACGGCAAGCGAGCAAGTTCCAAGCTGCTGTGCCGCCTTTGCCGGAATGTTAAGCTTCTCCAAGATTTCATCTGCCTTTTTCTCTTGGGCAGACCAGTTTATAAATTTATAGTTTCCACGTCCAATGAACATGTTTTCTGCAACAGTCAAATTCGGACAAAGCGTAATTTCCTGATATACAGTGCTGATGCCAAGATTCTGTGCATCCTGAGGCGAGCGAATAGTAACAGGCCCGTCTTTTCCGTCAATACAAATTTCTCCCGCATCTTTTTCATAAACACCCGTAAGGCATTTTACAAGAGTCGATTTGCCGGCTCCGTTCTCTCCCATAAGCGCATGAATCTCACCTTTGCGGAGCGTAAAATCTACATTCTGAAGTGCCTTTACTCCGGGAAACTCCTTGTAAATTCCCCGCATAGTCAAAACAACATTATTTTCCATTTTAATTTCCCGCCATTTTTAAGTCTGAACAAAAACCGCGACAAGTAAATCCGCCCGACTAAAATAAAGTTAAAAAAATCAATTCAAAAAAAAAGCGGTGCAACCGGAAACAAGACATAAGTCCTGCCTCCGATTTTCACCGCGTCCGCTTACACCAAATTAGTCACCAAGACCGTACTTATCAATATCAGCCTGTGAAAGAGTCTTTGCATCAAAACCTTTTTCCTCAGAGATAACTTTCTTTGAAGGAACATTTCCAGTCTTGATCATGTTTTCAATTACGCCTGCCTGGAATGGAGAGCACTGTCCATC
Organism: Treponema sp.; assembly: GCA_017534445.1. Taxonomy (GTDB): domain Bacteria; phylum Spirochaetota; class Spirochaetia; order Treponematales; family Treponemataceae; genus Treponema_D. The sequence goes on along the minus strand of JAFXWC010000051.1, from coordinate 29,757 downwards.
ATAGTCCCAGTTACCAGCCAAGAGTTCGCGAAGAGCCCACTTGTTGCAGTCAAAGCCCATAACCTTAACCTTTCCGTTTACACCGTGTGTAATACCGGCTTCGTCAAGAGCGGCAACTGCACCCTTTGCCATACCGTCGTTTTCTGCATAGATGATGTTGAAGTCTTCGCCAGAGTTGATTACAGACTCAACAATTTTCTTTGCTTCTGCTTCGTCCCAAGTAGCTGTCTGCTGAACAACCTTTGTCATTGTTCCTGCAGCAAATTCCTTGTCCAAAGCGGCTGTACGACCAATCTGAGCATCAGAACCCATAGCACCCTGAATGTGGATTACCTTGTATTCAGGAAGGCCCAAAGACTTAAGCCATGCAACAGCTGTGTTACCCTGGTTTGCCATGTCGGAAACAACTGCAGCTTCATAAAGGCTTTCGTCTGTGTTAATCATACGGTCAAAGAGGAATACCTTGATTCCAGCCTTCTGAGCATTCTTAAGAACTGCATCCCATCCGTCTGTAGCAGCGGCAGAAAGAAGAATGTAGTCAACACCTTCTGTAATGAACTGAGAAGCGGCATTGAGCTGTTCATCATTCTTAAGGCTGTAGAAAGTTTTTACTTCATAACCCTTTGCGGCAGAGAACACTTCTTCCATGTCCTTTACGTTTGCAGCACGGTATCCAGATTCAGAAGGCGGGTTGTTGATAATACCAATTTTAATGGCACCGTTTTTCTTTCCTTTTGCACATCCAACGAACAAGCTAGCAGCCATCAAAACTGCAACAGCAACAGAAATTAATTTTTTCATAATAAGAAATCCTCCTCGATTAGATATTTCTCTTATGATGCCATACTAAAGCCTGTCACGTAAATTTTGAATGTGATTTTTTAGGTATTTGTGTGTAAATTTTTATGAATTTTTTACCGTATAAGCAAAAAAGTTGAATTTCTTACGGAAAAAAGTAGGATTTTTTTTAGGACGAGAATCTTACTTATTAGAATTTGTAAGCAAATGAATATTCTTAATAAATGACGGAAAGAAAATGTAGCGGCAAAACAAATAAAAAACAGAAAGAGAACCTAATGTTACTATAACAAAAAAAGCAATATTTACATATTCACACTTCTCCCATTCTGATTTTGAAATCTTATTTTTGTTTCCATCATTGTCAACAACATAATATTCCCCGTTTACAATTTCACTTCCCTCATTTAATGTGTTACCACCTATTTTTTCATTGAAAAGCACAAAATATGGTATTGCCACAATTGATATAAAAACCAAAAATATACAAAAAACATTAACTTTTACCTCTGCTCGCATTATTCTATCCACCTATGACTAAATTACTGAAGATTCGAAATTCGGAATACTCTGGTACCTAGTTTCATAAAATTTTTGTCGAAATATTTTCTAACATGAAAGTTCGCCCTTGATCTGCAAAAAACGCGCATATTCTTCTTCCGTCATTTTGGAAGAGGTAACTGCATCCAGAATTGCCATGCTAAGGACTCGGCTAGCCAGGGTTCCAACAAGGTTGCAGTCACTTTTTACACCTCCGCATGAAACTGCATAAACAGTATCTCCGTCTGCGCTTGTTCCAACAGGATTAATACTTCTGGCAAGGCCTGAGCGAGACATTGCCGCTATCTTGCACATTTCTTGCTGGCTAAAAGATGCATTTGTAATTATAGCCCCTATTGTGGTGTTTGTTCCTTCCGTAAGCTTCTGCTGAATTTTATTCTGCATGGAATAAAGTTCTTCTTCGCTGTCCATAAAGGCTGTCCGTTCTGCATTCATTGCACCGGCAACCTTTTTTCCGCTTCTAAAGTCAAACACGTCTCCCAGTGCGTTCACAATTACGACTGCGCCAACCTTTAGGTGTCCAACCTGAAGGGCGTAATAACCAATGCCGCTTTTTTGCGCCCTCTTAAGCCCGCATATTTTCCCCACCGAAGCACCGCATCCTCCGCCAACATTCCCGGACTTTGGCAAAGCGTCCAATTCCGCATTCTGGCATGCATCATATCCCATCTTTGCATCAGGGCGAACTTTTGTCTTTGTGCTTAGGTCAAAGATGCAAGATTGTGGCACAATAGGAATCACCATGTCCATAAGCCTGTAGCCCATTCTGTGTTCCTCAAGATACTGCATTGCTCCTGTTGCGGCAGCCAATCCGTATGCAGAGCCACCCGAAAGAAGAAGTGCCGTTATGGACTGTTTGTAGGCAAGAGGCGTAAACAGGTAAGATTCCCTTGCTGCTGGGCCTCCACCGCTAATATCTATTCCGGCAGTATTTTCCCTGTCAAAAACAATTGCGGTAACACCAGTCATTGCATCATAATTCTGGGCATTCCCAATTCTAAAACCACCAATGTCTTTTATGCTTATTTCTTTTAGATTCAAGATTCTTCGCTCCTTTGTTCCTTGAGGGAAAGAATTTCATCAATAAGGCTGTCTGCGGCATCTTCCTTTTGCATAAGGGGAAGCTCCTTTATAGCGGAAGGAGAAATAAGGGTAAGCACGTTTGTGTCAACCGCAAATCCTGAGCCAGGAGAAGAAAGCGAATTTGCCGCAATCAAATCCAAGTTTTTCTTTGTAAGCTTGGCCTTGGAATTTTCAACCATGTTCTGTGTTTCCATGGAAAAGCCGCACAAGAATTGTCCCTTCTTTTTATTCTTTCCGCACCATGCAAGAATATCCTCCGTGCGTTCAAGGGGCAGACTAAGGTCATCATCATGCTTCTTGATTTTTTGGTCGCTTACCGTAGCAGGCCTGTAGTCAGCAACGGCTGCCGCTTTTATTACAATGTCCGAGTCAAAAAAATTATCCTTTACGGCTTGTGCCATCTGGGCAGCACTTGTTATGTGAACCGTCTTTACAAAGGGAAGCTCTTTTAGCGTAACAGGACCGCTTACAAGAGTTACTTCTGCACCCCGCCTACTTGCGGCCTTTGCAATGGCATATCCCATTTTGCCTGTTGAATGGTTTGTTATGTAACGGACAGGATCCAAAGACTCCTGAGTGGGCCCTGCTGTTACCAGAATCTTTTTTCCCACCAAATCTTTTTTTTCAGAAAGCCCGTGCTCAATCCAATCAAAAAGGACCTCCGGTTCTGCAAGACGGCCTTTTCCATTTGTTCCGCAGGCAAGATATCCCGACTCTCCTTCCACTATGGTCATGCCGTACTTCTGGCACTTCTTTAGGTTGTCCTGAGTAACAGGGTTCTGGTACATAGCTGTATTCATTGCGGGGGCAATTATCTTGGGACAGGTGCAGGCAAGAAATGTCGTTGTTAGCATGTCGTCCGCAAGACCGTTTGCAACTTTTGCAATTACGTTTGCAGTTGCCGGTGCTATTATAAAAAGATTTGCCCTTTGCGCAAGGGATATATGTTGGACTTTAAATTCGTGGTTGCGGTCAAAAGTTTGCAAGAGGCAGCGGTTGCCTGTAAGATTTTCAAAAGTGGCGGGGCCTATTAGCTGGGCTGCGTTCTCTGTCATAATAACGTGTACGTCTGCTCCTGCTTTTACCAAGAGGCTTGTTAGCGAAGCGGCCTTGTATGCGGCAATGCTTCCAGTAACACCCAAGACAATGCATTTATTTTTGAGGGTTTTGTTTTCCATAACATGAATTATAGCAAAGAAAATGCAGGCGGGCAAGTTTGGCGGCTCAAGCTTTCTTATGGCCCGTTAATTTCTGCAGCTTTTACTTCTTCCCAGATGTCGTTTATGCAAAGTTCATGCGGAAAAAAATTGGCCTTGTAGTTCATCTTGGGGTGGCCTTTAATCCAGTAGCCAAGGTAATAATAGTCATAGTCGTGTTCTTTTGCCCAAATAATTTCATTTATTATACTAAAGGTGCCTGGGGAACGTTTTAGTATCTGCGGTGAAATATCGTAATAAAAATAATTTGAAGAAATTGAAGCAAGCGCAAAGTCAAGCACGCTTACGGCAACAAGTTTTCCGTCCAAGTAGTAGTCAAAATTTTTAGTTCCCGAATAGCTTTTATTTTTGTCCCTGCATCCTGAAAATGCCACCAGATCAGAAAATGCGTCTTCGCGGGAAATTGTTTTTCCCGGATTGTGCCGCCGCCAGTAGTTTTGATAAAGGAGAATTTTTTCTTCCGTAATAAAATCATCTGCGGCTTCACTAATGCGAAGCTCAAGGTCAGAGTTTTTTCTTAAAAGATGACGGGCAGTCTTGTTTGCCTGATATTTTTTTGCAGGAATCCTGATTGGTATGCATTTTTTGCAGTGGGGGCAAGTCTCCCGGTAAATCAACTCGCCTGTTCTTCTGAATCCTTGTTCAAGCTGAAATTCATAAAAAGATTCCTGCTTTGGCATTGTGGTTTTCTGCGGAAAAATTTCGTTCAGTTCTTCTTCCGTGGGAAAGGAATATATTTCTGCCTTTGATGTGCTTCCGTCAAAGTAGCCGCATGGGGATTCATACAGATTCATAAGATGATTATATGCTATACCATAGCCGCTTTCAAGTTCCGCAATAGACAATTCGTTGCGTCTGGTGTAAAATGGTAGCGTGAAAAATATTTTTACTGTTACGGCTTTTGTTCTTGCCCTTGGCATTTTTACTTCCCCATCCTTTGCACAAGCAACCAGTGCCTTTGCACAAGCAACAAGTTCTGATATTTTTGAGCCTGTCTTGGATGCCCAGAACAGGCTCCAGGAACATTATGATGCGGAGGCTTTGGAAGAAGATAATAAACTTTCGGAAAAACGTACTGATGAGCAAAATGATTTAATAGAAGAGGCCGTAATAAATTTTAGGGAAGCGGCTGCCACCCTTGCGGAAAAATATCCCGATGACACCGAAAAATTTCTTGAGAACATAGAGCAGGTTGAAAATTCCAAAAGGTCAATCCGTAGGATGCGGTTCAGAAAATCAACATCACAGGATTCAAGCTCTGATGAATATGCTTCACTTGTAAACTTGGACAAGTCTTACAAGGTTCTTGAAAACAAAGTTTATACAGCAACATCGCTTACAGACACCCTTGTCTTGCGCGGCTATGCATACAACACTTTGCGCAACCGATGGACTATTTCCGTCAAGTCCAATTTTTTCAACTACACGTCTCTCTTTTCTATAGACTTGCCTTTGTCTTACAAGGCTCTTACAGGAAAAGAGGTAAAGTCCCTTGTAAAAATGACCAAAGAAGAACGTGATGAATACGAGACAAACATTATGCTCTACGACAGCCTCTTCCGCCAGGCAGTTCCGGTTGTCTATGTGCGCTTAAAATATAAAATCCGCAAGTGGAAGGAAGCATCTGAATACCGCTTTGAGCCTGAGCAGTTGGAAATTGTGCGGACCGACACAAACAAAACAATCTTTACTTTTGGTAAGGATTTTCTTTCGGAGACAACCTTTATAGTCTATCCGCGTATCGAAATAAGAACTGCATCTGAACGCGAGGCAGACATAAATTCTGCTGCAAGAGTTCTTATGGGCGAAATGAAGACAAGCCAGGAGAAAGCCGTTGCCAGGGCAGAGTCCAGGGGCCAGATTACCCTTGTTGATGATAAAAAGAAGCAGGTTGAACAGAAGGGACGAAGTGCAGTCTATATTTCCACGGACACAAGAATCACAAATTCCATGCTGAATGATTTTGAGGCAAAGGACATACAGCTTAATTCCATAGCTTTGAACCTTGCCCTTGGACTTGGAAAATTTGGCTTTGTCGGTGGTGACTTTGGTTACGATTACAAGAACCGGTCAAAAGAAAGCAGCTCTTACTGCTTTGGAGCTTTTGGCGGCTTGAATTTCATGCCAACGAATTTTATCCGTCCATATGCCGAACTTGCACTTAATTATCACACGGATGAAAACCTGACTCCTGAAATTGGCGTGGGAACAGACTTCCTTATTGGAAAAGTCATGCTAAACATTGGCTACAACTTTGGTTGGAAGATAAACCTGGAAAACTACTTTGACGAAAAAGAATTCCTTGATGATGATATTTCAACTTACCACCTCTTTACCGTTGGCTTTGGTTTTACTTGGCGGTAAAGAGAAGGTGCAATAAGTCTTTAGAAATTCAAGTGTACGTTTATTCCGTACGGGCTGAACATCAGCTGCGGTTTTTTGGACGAATCTTTTGCATTTGAAAGATTCCTTTGTGCAAAAAGATGATGGACGTAAGGAACCGCAAATCCGACTGCAGTGCCCATTGCCGCTCCGGCAAGCACATCCGTAAAAAAATGGTTTCCGCTTGCCATGCGCAAGGCTCCTGTTCCTGCCGCAAAAAGATAAGACGTTGCAACAACCGGAAGCTTTAGGTCTGAGTCAGGATAGTAGCTGCAAAAAACATAAGAAGTAAAGGTTGCCCCCATGAATGCGTTAGCCGTGTGTCCGCTCAAAAAGGAATACCTGTAGTCGTTGCTGGCTATTCCGTCTTCATCGCGCTCGTCATAATACATGTAAGGCCGCTCGCGTCTTGCGCCTATTTTTATCCAGTCCTTAATTCCGTTCGTGAACAAAATAGCTTCTGAATACATTACGGCAACATCAAAAAGATTCTGGTTACTAAAATTTCCGCATGCACTTTCTGTTAGGAATGTTGCGGCCGGTATTCCTGCCGTGGCGACTATGCATGTTACGGTTCCAAGATTGTGCAGATTTTTGTTGTAGTCGTTCATAAAAAAACGGTCAATAGGATTCACGTCATCCTTGTCGTAAATTTTGCAAGAGTCAACATCGTCACTGTCGGTAAAATGGTCTTTAAAAAGCGCGCCTCCGTATGTTACGGCTCCAGCTCCCAAAATAATTGGATCCCAAAGTTTGTCCAGTACAAAGGGAGTCTTTTCTTCTGACACACAAAGCTCATTATCTGAAATGTTCACCTTGAAAATTTGAGCAGAAGCATTTGTCGGAAGCAAAAATGCAAGGGCAATGGCGGTAAAAACAAACGTACTCTTCATAAAACTATTTGCCCATAAGCTCATACATGATAACCGAAGATGCCTGTGCAACGTTAAGGCTGTCTATTACAGGCTTTGCCTCCGGGAATCCCGCGTAAGGAATAAGAACAAGGTGGTCACACAAAGATTTTACTTCCCTGCTAATGCCGTTCTCCTCGTTGCCAAGAATGATGATTACTCCTTTGCTGTCGCACATCTGCTTTATGCTGCGGGTTGTCTCTTTTGCATCCAGCGATGTTCCTATTCTTACCATTTTGCCTGCCATGTCATTCAAAAGGCGTGGAATTGATTTTATGGAATAGATGTTTACAAATTCCATGCCACCCTCTGCTACACGGTAGCTGCTTGTGGTAACGGAAGACTGCGCTTCATCCAGGGGAATTACCACGTTCTTTATGCCAAAGAATGCCGCACTTCTGACAATTGCACCAAGGTTGTTTGCATTTCCTACGCGGTCAAGCAAAATTGCGGACTGTTTTTCTTCCACCCACTTTGCCGTAATTTCTGTGTTCAGGGCTTTTATTTCTGGAGTCTGAATCATGGCCACAACTCCCTGGTGGTGCACGCTGCCACAAAGACGCTCAAGTTCAACTTCATCCTTAACCTGATTGTAAGGCTTTTTTGCTGCGGCAAGCTTCTTGCACAAACCTCCGAAAAGGGGAGCCCTTGCGGAAGAAAAATAAAGCCTGGTGATGCGTTCCCAGTTTGCCTTTTCCAAAGTTTTTACTGCTGCAAATCCGCAAACTGCAAGTTCATTATTCAGCGTGTTCTTCATAAAATTTTGCTCCTATACCGCCCATCACTTTAAAAAAGTCAGGGAAACTTACTGCGCAACATTCTGCGTCATTTACAACAATTTTTTCTTTCTTCCCAAGTGCCAGACCCATGCAGGCCAATGCCATTGCAACGCGGTGGTCCTTGTAGCTTTCAACACTTGCTCCGTGAAGGGAAAATTCTGGGTTTGCAGAGCCGTCTACCCTTACAGGCGAGTGTCCGTGGATAACAAAGTAGTCTTCGCCTTCTTCCGTTACAGCACCCAGCTTGGCAAGTTCTTCATGAAGGACCTTTATGCGGTCTGTTTCCTTCCTGCGGCAAACACTAATGTCTTCTATATAGACAGTGCCTTCTGTAAAACAGGCAATGGCTGCTACGGCACAAATTGCATCTGGATAGCCTGAAAGGTTTACGTGCAACTCCTTGCCCGGAAGATTCTCCGTAGAAAGTCTACCTATTCCATTGGAAGATTTTTTAAGCCCACGAACACGCAGAGTCTTTGCTTCCTTGTCCCAGACTATATCTGCTCCAAGAGAAGTAAGCACACCAACAATAGCGTCATCCCCCTGAGTTCCAGAACCGTCTATATCCTTTATGGTAATATCGCTGTTTGTTATAAGCGCCGCTACCAGAGGAAAGGCTACCGCTTCCCAGTCGCTTGGGATGGTCGTATCAAAGGCCTTTATTTTTACCGGTCCTTCCACCTCTATGTGCTTAAAGTCTGCGCTTATATGAACCCTTGCGCCAACGCTTTCCAGCCATTTTTGTGTCATGGTAAGATAGGGCGTTTCCTTTGGATCCGTCAGTTCAATCTGCAAGGTTCCTTTCAAGAGCAGGGCTGCCATCATCAAGCCGGAAATATACTGGCTTGAGACTGTTCCGCTGGTTGTAATTTTGTTTTTTGCGCTGATAGGCCCCTGTATTAAAAGCGGACATGTGGAAGTTCCTGGAACAGAAGTACAGGCATTGGCCCCCAGCTGGCTGAGCGCGTCCACAACGTGATGAACCGGACGTTTCCTTATGCTTGCGTCTCCTGTAAAAACGCTCCATCCGCTAAAGGTTGCTGCTATTGGGGACAAAAAGTAGAGCAAGGAACCCGAATTGCCGACATTTACAACGTCATTGGGCAAGTGAAGGTTTTCTCCAGCTCCGTATACAGTCCATAGCTTTGGCTTTGCGTCTGCTTGTGCGCCAATAAGCGGAAGTGCCTTAAAAGTGCTAAGACAGTCTTCGCTCGGCAAGGGGTTTGATATTTTGCATACCCCGTCTGACATTGCCGCCAAAAGAAGTGCGCGTATTGTATGTGACTTGGAACCAGGGACGGAAACTTCTCCGCTAAGTTCTGATTGCTCTGTTGAAATTTTCATGCTGATAAAATAGCACAGAATGGTATTAAAAACAAGGCACAAGCTTTTGCAGGCAGTTTTTTCATCAGGAGTGACAAATTTCTTATACAAGAGTGTATAATATTTATAGGGAGAATAGAAAAATGAAAAAGATAAAAAAAATCGCAGCGCTTCTTGTCCTTGTGGCAAGCGGAATGTCTTTTGCTTTCTCAAGGGAAATCACCATCTCTGTAGAAGAAGGCCAAAGCTGGAAAAAGGGACATTTGCCCCAGGCAGCAATCTGGCTTGAGGACACTAACGGAAACTACATACAGACACTTTACGTAACAAAAAAAGCAAGCAAAAAAAGCTGGATCTTTGCTCCAGACGAGGGCCGTCCAGAAAGTCTTCCTGTTTGGTACAAAGCTTCAAAGCGCGACAGTGCAAAAACAAAGAAAAAAATTGTCTCTAAAAACGATTCCCAAATTGATGCCGTAACAAGCGCAACCCCAAAAGCAAAATTTGAGGTAAAAGATGAAATTCCCAATGGAAACTTTGTCCTTAAAGCTGAATTCAACAAAAGCTTTGACTACAACGACACGTTTACAAAAAAGAATTCAAATGATAACGGCCAACCGTCTCTTGTCTACGAAGCCTATGTTACCCAAGGCGAAAATGCCCAAACAGAATTCAAATTCTTGGGAACAGGCTCGGTCGACGGTTCTGACGGAAAAATCCACAAAGGCACAGTCGGCTTAACCACGGCAAAAGACATGGTAAAAGCCGTAACCATTCGTTTTTAACAATTACTTAAGCTCGTCCTCTTCCATATCTGCCAAAATGCCTGCTTCTATGGCTCTTTTTTCGGCCTGGGAAAGAGGACCTCTCTTTTTTGTGCCTGCAACATTTTTTGCGCGAGACCTTTTTGTCTTGGGAAGTTCTGCCACCTTGGGAAGGGATTCCACTTCACCCTTGTCATTTAAAATAGTAATGTCATAGTGTGTAAACGGTATTGTGACCTTTTCTTTGCGGCAGGTTTTTACAATTTCCGTGTAAACTTCCGTCTTTACAGCAAAGAGGTCTCCGTTGTTGAACCATACGGCAAGCTTTAGTTTTATTGCATCGCCAAAGCCATCGTAGAAAAGAAGGGGTGCCGGGTCTTTTATGACAGACTTACACTTTGCAGGAATTTTGCTTACCACATTGTAGACGTACTTCAGGTCCATGTCGTAGCCGATGGGAATCTCAAAGACAAAGCGTCTCTTGGGAAAACGGCTGTAGTTGATAAGGTTATTGTTGATGATTGTGCTGTTTGGTATGCGGATCATCTGGTTGTCCGCCGTATGGATTTTTATGCTCAAAAGACCTATTGTGTCTACAGTTCCTGCCACACCGCCAACTTCTATGTAGTCGCCAATCTTAAGCGTCTTTTCGGAAACAACAAAGAGCCCGCTGATAATGTTGCTAACGCTTGTCTGGGCTGCAAAACCGATTGCAAGTCCTGCAACACCGGCAGCTCCCCATATAGCCTTTAGGTCAATTCCAAATAGACTAAGAATGTACATTCCCATTAGTATGTAGAAGATGTAGCTTATAGCCTTGCTTAGCAATTGCGCGTTATGAGGCTCCATTTTTATGGCAACACGCTTTTTGACTATGCGCTTTATGATTCTGTAAAGGGTATAAAAGACAAGGATTGCAACCACGCTGATTGCAACTTTAAAAAGATTGTTCCAGGTAAGATAATTCTTTAGGTCATTAACATGAAGAAAAGATTTGGTCTGTTCTGTTACTTCCGTCCCTATTTCTCCGATTGTCTCAACAACGGCATCGGCTTTTGCGTCCATAGTTCCTCCAATTTCCTACAAGTATACTACAAAAATTACCTTACCTGCAATCATGCATATTAGTCCACATTTTGCCCAATAAAATTTGCGCTTTTCTGGGCCTTTTTGATTTTTACTGCATATATATTATATGATGAATAAATTAAATATACTTTTTTCGGCACTAGCTTTGGCTTTTTCCTTCCTGCTTTTGGCTTGCACTGAAGCAGAGGCATTAAATTCGTCTGAGGAATCAGTAAAAATGGTTATTCCCTCTTTTACACAGGATTCTTTTGGAAATACCATTGCCATAGAATTTTGGAATGTATCTTATACGGATGGAATCAATTCTGGTTACAGGGAAAGACTTCCTTCCGGCAGTACACTTCATGCAGAAGTTTGCAAGAACAGTGCTGCCGCTTTTATTGCAGAACCTGTTTGTGCTAGGACAAGCAGGGAAAGACAATGCTCTCTTTATCCTGCGGGGGCAATTTATCCCTTGAACAAGGAGCTTAGCTTTGGGAATGGATTTGCGGCATCTGTTCTTTATTCAATGTACAAGGAAAGCTCAAGTGAAAATCCTGAGCAAGTGCAGGAATTCCTTAGCCTCTTTAACTGGCAGAAATTTGAGCAGACTTGTCTTGAAAAAACATCAAATCCATGGCTTTTGGACAAAGAGCGTATTATGAAGGCCATTTCTTCTGGCAAATTCAAAAAGAGCGACATAAGATTAAGGTAATTTTCTACAAGTAATGTTGCGGTGGAATAAAGCCGAAATGTATTATATAGTAGTGCAATGAAAATTTTTGATCTTAATACTGCGTCTCGCAGCTTTCTTATATTTTTTAGCGTAGTCCTCTTAGCTTGCTCATGTTCGACAAAAAAGGCCGAAAAAAAAGATGACGGTCTTATGGAACTGCGCTCCGTGCAAAAAAGCCACACTTGGTATTATTTTACCCAGAACGGGTTTGAAAAATGCGATCTTCCGCAAAAAGCCCCTGCTGTACCGGAAAAGCCTTGGACAGAAGCAGTGCGCATATCTTCTGCAGGAAGCGTTCCCTCTACGGATGGAAACACCTATCCTTACCAGGCCTATGCACTTGTAAACCACGGAGGAATTCTTGCCCTAAAAAAAGATGGACCAGAGTTTTTTTCAGATCTTTCCATTTTTACAAGCGAAACCGCGGATTCTCTTGTATTTAGCAAGGGCGTGCCCATTTTTTATCTATATAAGAGCACTTTCTTTAACCAGCTTAAGGAACCCTTCTCCCAGCCACAGGAGCCTTCCCAAAAGCCAACCCACAGGCCCTTTCTGGTGGAATTCAATCCTTCTGCAAAGCTCTTCTTTCCGCTTGTGTCTTACGAAAACCTTCATCTTGCAAAAGAAGACCAGGTAACCGGCTACGTTTGGAACGGAAAGACCTGGGCATGTTCTGCAAAAAGAAAGCCAGACGCCAACCGCTTTGAATTCTCGTATTTTACATGGGAACCTTACGTACAGCTTTCAGAACTTTCTCCAGCGTTGAATACAGAAGACATGCTGCTTTTCAAGCCCTCAAACGAAGATGAATACAAGAAGCTCATTCTGCCAAAGCTCTACAATTCTGCCCCGGAAAAAGTTAAGGATTTGCTTTCACCAATACCAAGTGAATTCCCCTTCTACCTTATATGGCGTGATGAATCTGGGACGACACCGCTTAGCTACTACCAAAGCGGAAACGGAGCATCTCCTGTTAGCGCCCACGGAATAGAGGCCCCTCTTGCGGGTTACATTGCATGCGTATTTGCAGACGGAACAACTTACATAAAAAAAATGGCAGCCGACTCGCAGGTTATTGCGTTCAGACTGCCTTTAATGCCGGCTGGCTACAATTATGGTGAAATTGCAATTGCCGGCAACTATTTATACGCCGCATGGGAACAGACAAGCTTTTACAAAACTGGCCGCTCCGGTTTTATAAGTGTGAATCTGGAAGACGTTCTTGCACAAGCGATGGCCGCAATGGAAAAGAAACAAGATTAGGAAGTGCGGTTTCAACAGATTTGATATAAAGATATTTAAATGGATGAATGTCCAGAGCATTTCCTTTCCAACCGCCAATCACATTCGTGTTAATTATGTGCATGCAAACCGGATGTGAAATTGGTATTATTTCCGCATCATCAAGTATAACCTGCTCTGCTTCTGCAAGGATGGCAAAGCGGTCTTTTTGCTTTGCAGTACCAGCAGCCAGCTTTAAAAGCTCATCGTAACGGCTATTATTGTAGCCCGAAACGTTCAGCGTGGAATTGCTTCTAAAAAGCTCCAGGAATGTCGTGGGGTCGGCAAAATCGCCTATCCATGAATACATGAACAAGTCTGCCGGAGATTTTTTTATCTTGTTAACATAAGTAGTAAAGTTGCCGTCAACGCTTACAACCAGCTCTACCCCAAGAGGTTCCCAAGCCTTCTTTAGAACTTCAGCCCAGCTTTTCATGTAATCCAAATCCATAATGCTGAAGGTGATTTTTAAAATGTCCGAAGAAGAAAGACCTGCCTTTTTTCGGGCAATGTTCATAAGCTCAAGGGCATCTTCCAAATCATAATCATCCCAACCGGTTACAGAAGGATAGCCAGAAAGCGGATAAACAAGGGATGTTGCCTTAACCGCATAATCCTTTCTTAGCTCATCATAGGGAATGGCCTCCAAAAGTGCGGTACGGAATTCCTGGGTGTTCCAGATTTTTTTGGACTGCTTAAAAAAGAGAAATGTAGTTCCAAATTCACCTGCTATATTGATTGAATCCTTATTCAGGATTTTTTCCACTTCAACATCGCCTGTAACCCAGTCGGCAGCTCCAGTATTAAAAAGATGGGCGTTTTCCTTTGCGTCATCACCCTGATATATCGTAATGCCAGGAAGCTGAACTGCGGCAGCGTCACGGTAGTTCTTATTCTTTACCATCTTAAGCTCGCCATTGGTGTAGGAGCTGATTACAAAAGGACCGGAAAAAACATTCTTCTTTTTGCTTACGGCCGCAAAAGCATGGTGGCAGAGAATGCGGGGAAAATGCTCGGTTGGCTCAGTAAGGTGAACGACAAGGGTCTCCTCGTCGCGGACAATTATGCGCACGTCTTCTGCACTTCCCTTTCCGCTACGATAGGCTTCCGCCCCTTCAATACAGTCAATAAGGGATGCAAAGGGAGCGTTCCTTGTAGAAAGCAGGGCAAGCCAAGAGTCTCTTATTGCAGAAGCGTTCAATGGGCTTCCGTCACTGAATTTTAGCCCCTTACGCAAAGTAAAGGTCCAGCGGGTTTTGTTGCGCGAAATTTTGTAACTTTCGCAGATTGCGTTTACAGGATCAAGGGTTATAGGGTCATAAGAAAAAAGGCCTTCGTACAAAGCCGTAAAAAGCTGGGCTTCTGAATTGTAACTTGCTGTATAAGGATTAAGGTCATATTCGTGCACCATGTCCCGGATAGTAAGAACACGCTGCAAAGATGGATCTGGTGCTGTATTCTTTGTTTTTGGAATAGTAAAATTAAACTGTGCAAAAGCCGCCGCGGCAACAAGGCATGTACAGGCGGCCAAAGAAAAAATGCGCTTATTTTTCATTCAGTAATTCCTAATTTCCTCATCTGTTCCTTCTCTTCTATGTAAGCAACATACTCTGCACGCAACTGGTTGGTTTTTACGAGTATATTCTTTAAAGAAGTAAGTTCCATCGTAATTCCCTTGATTTTTGGCCTGTCCAAAACGGAAACGGAAGACTTAAAGAAAGCATCCAGCCCCGCAAGCACAACCTGAATGCGGCTGTTTTCCGTCATCTGCTTGTTAAGCCAAGCCAAAGCCTTCTTTTCATCCTGGGAAGAAATCTGATTGTATGCTATTGAATTCTTGACTGCAATACCAGAGTAGAACTTGTTGCGCTTTGCCAAGTTGCTTACAAACTCGGTATAATTCAAGCTTTCGTGCTTCTTTGCGTGGGTTGCGGCATCTGTTGTTACGATAGAATAGTCAATCTGCTGCTCTGGAAGACCAAAAATCTTGCGGATAAAGCGGATAATCTTGTCCTTTAAGCTATTGCGTCCGCCCTGAAGGACCTTGTTGTTTGAAACAATCTTCATCAGAACCTGCTCGTACTGCTCGGAAGTGGTACCAAGGTTACGGATTGCTTCCATAAGAACTTCGTGAGTATTGGGGCCGGTCTCTTTTGCAACGACCTTTGTCTCTTCTATGCGGAGTCTGTCCAAAGTCTTTTTCTGTACGGCGGCCTTGTTATCGCCTATATCTTCCTGGATGATTTCTTCTATCAAATCATTAGAGAAGGGCCTCTTTACCATTATAGTAGGGAAGAGACGCTTTATTTCTGCCATATAGGTTGCGGGATTGACCTTTTTGGAAACATCAAATTTGTCGCTTGCAATAATGTTCTTGCGGACCTCGCCCTTGTAACGCTCGCGGATAAAGTCGGCAGTTTGCTTTAGGCCGGATGAAATTTCCGCCATAGCCTCTATAGTCTTGTTAACGCTGTCGTTAATCATTGCTATCTGAAGCTGCTGTGCGCCAGCCTTTAAGTTGCCAATACAAATAGCAAGGGCCTGTGTGTTCATTTTTGGGGAATTTGCCGTAAGGCTTGACCACTGGAAAGTTCCATTCAATTCCATAAGGCGCTGAACTTTGTCCAAATTCAGCTGGTCGGTGTTGAATTTCATGTAGTTGCAGACATAGTCAATCATGCTCTGGTAGTCGCAAATACGCAATCCAAGCTTTACGGGACGCTCATTATCGGTAAAAGTGGACTCTTCCGGCTTTTGAATTTGAGTAATTTTCTTGTCTTTCTGGTAGGGGTCTGGAGTTATGAGGGATTTTTTGGAAAGCGCCTCCACCAAGTTATTAAGACACGTTAAGTGAAGCCTGTAATCATCATGAATTTTTGGAAGCAGCGTTGAATTTAACCAAGCTTCCTTTTCTTTTAACGCGGCCATGAATTTTGCGCCAAAATCTTCACTATTATTCATATCCATACTCATATTATGCCCCATTTCTTCAAAAAAAACTACTATTCTCCTTCTATATATCGGAATATTTTGTCCGAATTGTTAATAACAGTTTTTACCGCGGCACTTGTACCGCGGGGCATTCCCTAGTACCAATTCTCCTTAATGTAGTCAGCAAGCAAATCGCAGCGGGCCATTTCACCGGAAAGCAACCCCTGCTGCTGAGCCTCGTACAATTCATTCTTAAGCGCAGGTGCAATCTTCTTGCTGTCGCCGTCGTCATAGCTTAGGAACAAAAGCGCATACTTGGCCTTGTAGCTTAGCTCTTGATCCGGGCTTTCTGATGCCAAAGCCAGGTATTTCTTTGCCTCGTTTTCAAAATAGAAGGGTCTCTTGTAAAAAAGGCTAAGGTCTCCGCCTTCTTCACCCTGCCATTTGGCTTCTTTTGCTGGCGGCGGCAACCTCCAGCTTCCACGGCCATACTGACGCAGGTACCAGCAGTAGCCTGAATGTGAAGCCTGGTCAAAAAGCACGGCAATCCTATAGGCAAGCTCGTATTTTCCGTCTGAAGAAGACTGGTCTTCCGCTTCGTATGCTTTTATGAGAGCCTGAATGTCCTTGCAATACTGGAGCTTTTTATTCTTTACCTTGCTCCACTCTTCAAGGGTATTTTTTTGCTCAGCGGTAAGGGCAGAAGAATAGTCTTTGTCGGACCATTCGTTCAACCCCTTGTATGAGTTGATTATGTTTTCTTCCCTGAACCATCTTGGAACAGTGTAAACGCGGTTTTCGTAGCAGAATGAATCATCCAGCTTGGACAAGAATTCTTCCGCCCTGGAGAAATTTCCTTCGCGAAGATATTTTGTGCCTATGTATTCGGTAATTTCCTTTTGCTTTTCCGCAATTGAAGATTCAAGGCTGGAATATACCCATTCAACAAATTTGTCCGGGGAAGAAGGCTTTTGGAACATTTTTTCTGTTACATCCGCATCCATTATTTCTACATACCTGTTGGAAGAGAAATTCAGCTTGGAATCCAAAACATAATATGGCTCATAGGGGTTTATGCGCATAGAAAGCAAGCCTGCCACATCCTTTTTTCCGCAGCGTTCAAGGAGTGGAATTATGCCCTCCAAAGTAATGGTTGCAAGAGCATTGTTGCCCTTTTCTCCCAAACCGGCAATCCAGTTGTATTCACCCAAGGCATAGTTTGCAAAGTCGTTAGACCATTCCTTCTGGCAAAGGCTCTTGATGTAGAAAGTAAGCACACGTGTTGTTTGGTTGGACTGAGCGTTTCCCTTTAGGTCTTTTGCTTCCTTAATCTCTTTTAGCGCAGCAGAAACATCGTAGACTTTTGAAAGCGGATTTGAATGGATGGCAGCAGCAGCACATTTCCACATCTGCTGGTTTTTGCAGTCAGCATCCTTGGCAGCAGCATTTGCAAGATCGCAAAGGTTTTTGTCCGTAGAAGAAGGGCGCGCTATGGCCCTTTCCAAAAGATATGGCAAAAGCGGAGAATTTTTATCATCTTCCCATATTGCATACATTTGGTCAAAGACTTCATCAGAAAAAATGCCCATGTAGTTTAAGCTTGCAAGGTCACCTATTTCCGCATAGATTTCCGCTGCTTTTTTTAGCTCCAGGCCCGTACGGTAAAGTATTCCTGCATAGAGGCTTAGGTACATGTCGTAAAGAGGAGACTTCTTTAGGCTTTCCAGTTCCTTTTTGTGAGTCTTTATATAATTGTTTGCACCGTCCAAATCCAGGTGGTCAAAGTAAATCTTCATTGCAGTGTAGGCATAGCGGTCTGCAAGCCTTTCACCGTCATACTCTTCTATTTTCTTAAGTAGCTTGGACTTTACCACGCCCCAATTCTTGTATTCCTCTTTTGTGGGGTAATACCAGTCACCGTAGTAGTTCATCTTTTGGGTGTCTACGCAGCCCTTTGCATAGTAGTCGCAGAGAATCTTAAAGTATTCAATGTCTTCTTTGTTTCCGCTCTGGCGCAAGGCTTTTGCAATAGGGTTTACGCTGGTTTCTATTGCCTGTGAACCTTCCGCAATAAGCTTGTTAAGGTCGCTTTCCGTAGCACCAATTTCGTTATAGTTTGTCCAATATACGCTGGTATAAAAATTAACGTTGTTTTTGCAGCTTGGGGTTACGTTGTAGAGGGACTTTAAGTCTACAGGAGTCATCCAATAAGGGCCACATGCAAAGGAAAATGCCATGGCCGTTGCAAAAATAGCACTAGTTAAAAATCTTTTCATATTCACTTCCCCCAAGGTTCTTAAGGTTGCGGCTGTTCAAGTCAAATATAATGTTGTTACCGGCAAGGTCTTTGTCCACCTGCTTTATTTCTTCCAGAACTTTTGAAATTTCTTCAAAATCAGCTTTTACGTAGTGGATAGTGTCCCCTTCCGTAAGTGAGCAGTTCTTAAGATAGGTTTCCTTTAGCACGGAGAAGCTTCCGTCGCCCTTGTCCTTAAATGATTTTTTGTCTCCAGTGTCCACATTGTAGGAAATGGCGGCAAATTCGTTCCCCTTAAAGCAGAGGTACCAGCTGAAGTTTGGAAAAGCAAGTCTGAGCGGCAGTTTGTAGGATGAAAGGTTTTTAATATAAGGGCTTGCATCTTCATACGAAAGAATCGAATTCTTGCAGTTGATGTCCCTAAAGTTACCGGTGTTGTAAAGCATAAGAACTCCGCTATCACACGGCGGCTCTTCCATTCTTAGCTGATGGAGGCGGACAGTAACAGAAAGCGCCACATTTTTTTCCGCAAGGAGTTTGCGCAATTCTTCAAGCATTTCGTAATAGTCTTCACGGTTTGTTTCCGTCCAGTCAAAGTCTATCTGAACTTCTTTTACCGGAATGTCATGGGTTTCGCACATCTGGAGCACGCGGTAGGAAAGAAGCTTTGGCAATTCGTATTTAAAATAGTATCTACTGTTGCTTTCCCAGCAGTTTTCGCTTATGAACACAACCGGCACAATCTGCACGTCCTTTGGAAGCTCATCTTCAAACTTAAGCGTTGCTATTGGAGACAGCTTGTAGTCGTCGACTTCACCGCTGTTTGATTCAACAACATCAAAAAACTTGGCATAGATTTTCTTTACATTGTGCTTTTTTACAAAGGACTTTTCTTCCTGGTCAAGCTTAAAAATGCTCTTCCAAAAATACATACTCCGTTCGCTAAGCACCTGGTCTTTTTTACAGCCGGTGCAAAAAAGGCTCGCCATACAAAGACAGATGTTGGCAAGCACAACTATTGGCATTATCTTTTTCATCATATTCTCCCTTCCGCAATTTATTTTTCTTGGCAAATTATTTTATAAAGCTCTATGTTGGCATCCTGGAAATTAGAAAAGCAGAGCAGCGAACCGTCCGGGCTTACGTCAAGGCCTGTGGGCTGGTTTCCGCCATAGAAGGTTTTTACAATCGTCATGGTGTCCGCGTCTATTATGTGAATCTTTCCGTTGGAAGGACTGCGCTTTGTGTAGTCCTTTGGGTTGTTTGGGCCGCGGGTGGAAGCAAAGATAAACGAATGTCCCCCGGAAGTGAACATGTCTATGGTGTTGGGGTTGATGTAAATCTTTACCGATGACACAATCTTAAAGGCCGCAAGCTCCAGCTTGTAAACCTTGCAGTTGTACATGTCGCTAATAAAGGCATATTTTGAATCCTTAGAAAGAATCACGTGCCTCATGCATGCCTTTGGAATTTTTATTGAATCGATTCTTTTGAATGAATCAACTTCAAATTTTTCTATAACACCAGAATCAAAGGAAAGGCTCAGAAGATTTTTTCCTCCGTCCAAAAAGACCATGCCCCTTGGTGCAGCACCGGTCTTTAGCTTACCCAGAAGCTTTCCTGAATCATAGTCCAAAAGAGAGATGTCGTTGGAAATCCAGTTGGAAACAGCGACCATATTTTTTTCCGGGCACCAGGCAATGAACTTTGACCAGTTGCCATGGGTGTAAACCGTCCTGCGGAATTCAAAGCCGGGGTATGAATACTCATAAATGTTTCCGGTAGTCATCTGGGAAACAAAAAAGGCATTCTTTGCAGGTATAAAAAGTCCTTCGGCAAAACCTTCTTTTTTTGCATTCGGGGGATTTATTCTTTTTACAACTTTTTTTTCTTCAACGCTAAAAATATCAAATCCGTTGTCTTCCAAAAGGGGCATAACAATAAATTTCCCGTCTGGAGAAAAAAGAACCTGCTTGGGCTGGCGGCCACAAGGGTAAGTTCCTATTTTTTCTACGGAAATTTGGGGTGCGTCTTTTGCAGGCGTTTTTTCTTGGCAAAAAAGTGTCTGTGCCAGCAAAAGGGTAAAAGTAAGAATCAAAAAGAAAATGTTTTTACGCATGAATTAAGTATAATCAAATTTTGGATTTAGTCGAGTGGAGAAAGCATAAGTGCAGAAGTCAAATGCCAACAAGAAAGCACTTCCATTCCCGGCAGAAAACGCGTCAAAAAAGCCGAGCGCGGATACAAGGTATCTGACTCACTTCGTGGCTTGAAGCTACGCTGCCGGGTTCGCTCCGCGCAAATGCTTTTTTGCCACGTTTTCCGCCTCCATTCCAGTGCTTTCTTTACCTGTTTATTGCATTGCAATTGTTAGAAACCCGCACTTACCTTCTACGCCCAAAATTGATTCCCAGTTTCTTTGCATAAGATAAAATGAATTTGGGGATTTACCACTCACCTACTTTCTGGTCATTACCAAGAGGCGGGTTAGGAAGATGAGGCCACGGAAGCAGAGTTCTACTGCCATTGCTATCCAAATGCCTGAAAGACCCAGGTTGGATATTAGCAGGAAGGAAAGGCTTAGGCGGACAACCCACACGCTAAAGAGATTCATTATGCCGGGAACAAGAGTGTCTCCCATTCCTCGCAAGGCACCGCTACAGACAATGGACGCACCGTAAAGCGGTTCAGCAAAAAGCTCTGCCCTTAAAACCTTTGCAGAAAGAGCCTGAACTTCTTTTATTGGTGTAAGCAAAGAAAACACCGCTGGACAAATAAAGTACATTATTACGCCCATAACAGCCATTACAATCATTCCAAACAAAACCGTCATCCAGGAAAAGCTGCGAGACAAATCCTTGCGCCTAGCACCCGTAGCCTGTCCGGTTAAAGTGGTAGCAGCCTCCCCTATTCCGTAGCCAGGCATGTAGCAAAGTGATTCCGCCGTTACCGCAAAGGAATTGGAAGCAAGTGCAACTGCCCCAAGTGGAGCTATTATTTTTGTTACGGCAACAAGTGCTCCGGTAAAGGCAACTTTTTCCACCGCAACAGGCATTGCAATTCTTACGGCACTTTTGCAGAGAGGCAGGTCAAAAACATTGCTATCCCTAAAGCCCCTAAGATTCAGGTAATCTGACTTGTAAAGCGTAAAATAAAAAATAAGGACAGCCGTTACCAAAGCAGAAGCAGCAGAACCCAAAGCCGCTCCCTTTACGCCAAGATTCATTCCAAAAATAAAAAGTGCGTTAAAGACCACGTCCAGAATGCACATCAGCACATTCATAAAACCGGGAACCTTCATGTTACCGCTGCACTGAAGCATTCCGCTCATCAGGTAGACAAGCATGTAAAGCGGTGTTGAAAGGGCAAAAATCAAAAAGTAAAAGGAAGCGTCGCCACAAAGCTCTTTGGAAGCACCCAGCCAGAGAGGAAGCGGAAAACTTATTGCAAGGCCAAGCAATGCCAGTGCCAAAGAAAAAACAAGGCCTATAAAAATTGAACTGCACAAAATATGCTTGGCCAAATTCTTGTTTCCAGCCCCAACAGCGTGTGCCACTTGAACAGTGTAGCCTGTGCACATTGCGCTTGTTAGACCGCCCAGCACCCATGTGGAAGACGCAACAAGCCCGATTGCTGCCGGAGCATTTGCACCAAGCCTGCCCACCATTGCGGCATCGATGTACTGCATTATTATAGAAGAAATTTGCGCAAAGATTCCCGGAAGGCTAAGCTGCCAAACATAGCTAATATTTTGCGCAAAAGTGAATTCCTTTTGTTGCTTTAAAAGGAGGGCAAGGTTAAAGTTGGCCATAAGTGCTTGCGCTTTTTAAAATTGTGTCCAGTATGCCGTCCAACTTTTCATGCGTTACGTTTGGATTTAAAAGCGTAAATTTTAGGAAAACGCGCTCATCGTAAACAGTCTGCCCAATAACAATTCCTTCGTCCTGCAAAAGATGGCGGCGGATTTTTTTGTTAAGTTCGTCTTCTTCTTGTGGCGTAAAGCTTCCGTCCTGCTTTTTTACCCTGAACACCACAGAGCTTATCTGAGGCTTGGGGCCGCTTTCAAAGCAAAAACCTGCCTTGCAGGATGATGCGTCGTTCAGTTTTTCGTAAGTGTAGGCCGCGTTTTCCACAAGCGTATTGATGATTGTCTCAAAACCGTCAGCTCCCCTTGTCCTAAAGGAAACCCACACTTTTAAAGCGTCGGCACGTCTTGTAGTCTGGAGCGACTTGTCCACAAGGTTTGTAAAGCCGTCTGCCTCGTCCTCTTCGCGGTTAAGATAGTCTGCATGGTATTCAAGAGGGGCAAAATCTGAAGGGTCTTTTAGCAGAATGCATGAACAGCTTATTGGCAAAAGGAACATCTTATGAAAGTCCACGGAAAGTGAATCGCACAGTCCAAGATTCCCCATGCGCTCCTTGTATTTAGAAGAAAGAACCAAAGCGCTTCCGTAGCAGGCATCAGCATGGAGCCACATATTGTAGCGGTCCGTTATCTCCTTGATTTTTTCAACTTCATCGATTGAACCAAAGTCCGTTGTTCCGATTGTTGCAACTACGCAGAAAGGAAGATTTCCTTGGCTTTTGTCTTTTTGAATCAACCTTTCAAGCTCGCCCAAATCCATCTTCTGGTCTTTTGTAACAGGAACTTTTACTACGCAATCATATCCCATTCCCAAAAGGTGGCAAGATTTTTCCATAGAAAAGTGGGAAACGGAACTTGTGTAAAGCCTTAGCTTTGAATAGCTTTGGGGAAGCCCCAACTTCTGCACATCATGATTCAGGACGCTTTTGCAGTACCAGTCGCGGGCCAAAAGGATTCCGGTCAAATTTGACTGTGAACCGCCACTTGTAAAAGCTCCGTCTGCAAGGCCATAAAGAGAGGCAAGGAATTTTGTAACGGCTTCTTCAACTTCGGTTGCAACAGGCGACTGGTCCCAGCTGTCCATACTCTGGTTAAAGGAAGAAATTATCAGTTCAGCGGCAAGGGATTCCACAAGAGCCGCGCTGTGCAGGTGGGCCATGTACTCCGTAGAAAAAGTGCGTAAAAAATTGGGCAGCACGTCTTTCTTTAAGTCTGCCAGTACAGAATCAAAGCCACTTCCATGCCGGGGAAGAATCTCGTAGGACGAAATTATTTTGTTCAATGCCCTGGGTTCTGGACCAGCATAGGCCTTTCCATCCTTTATGGAAGCGATAATTGCATCAGCTGTCTTTAAAACAGTCTCCCTGTATAAATCCAAATCCGAAGATTCTGGGGAAAGCAAACATCCCATGAGTTCCTCCGCACAAAGAGTAATGCTAGCCTTGAATTAGTTTTTCTTTATCTGGGCATCAATTTTCTTAACAGCCGCACTAAAAATAGAAATCATCTTGTCTATATCTTCATCACTTACGTTAAGGGCACAAAGGCAGCGCATTACGGCACCGTTTCTACCACCCTTTTCCATAATAAGGCGGTTGTTAAAGCATTCCCTTTGAACCTGTGCACAAATCTCCCCGGATGCAGGCAAGGCACCAAGGCTGTCCTTTTTACCGTGGGGATCAACAATTTCTATGCCAAGCATAAGACCTTTGCCGCGAACATCACCGATTATGCTAACCTGCTGCTTTAATTCTTCCAGTTTAGAAAAGAGATAGTCACCCTTGCGCTTTACGTCTGCAAGGAATTCGGTCTTGCTGATTCTGTTAAGAGTAACGGTTCCTGCCTTCATTGCAAGCTGGTTGCCGCGGAAAGTTCCAGCGTGTGCTCCCGGCTGCCATTTGTCCAAATCTTTGTTGTAAACAACAAGGGAAAGTGGCTGACTTCCGCCAATAGCCTTGCTTATAAGAATAACATCGGGAACAATGTCTGCCCATTCAAAAGCAAAGAGTTTTCCGCTTCTTCCCATACCGCACTGAATTTCATCTGCAATCATGGGAATGCCAAGCTCTTTTGTTACACGGCGCACTGTCTGCAAAAATTCAACAGGAGCTGGTATTACGCCACCTTCACCCTGAATTGGCTCTATGATTACGGCTGCAGGAAGAGGAACTCCGCTTTCTGGGTCTTTAAGCAAGCGCTCAAAATAAGCACATGCAGCCTTTGTACCGGCATCTCCGCCCAAGCCAAAAGGACACCTGTATGAATATGGATAGGGGAAGAACTGTACTCCACCCATAAGGTTCTGAATCTTGCTCTTTGCACCAAGGTTTCCTGTTACGGACAAAGCACCGTGACCCATGCCGTGGTAACCGCCACTAAAAGCAGCAATTGTACCGCGTCCGGTTGCAGTTTTGCAAAGCTTTATTGCGGCATCAACTGCATCGCTTCCGGCCGGGCTGCAAAACTGAATCTTTGCGTTGTTTTTAAGATTACTTGGCAAAAGATTCTGAAGAGTCTCTACGAATGTGTCTTTTGTTGGAGTTGTCAAGTCAAGGGTGTGAAGCGGCGCATTTGAGGTTATAAGTTCAACCATGGCAGCATTCACTTCTGCATCATTGTGCCCTAAAGCAAGGGTACCCGCACCGCATAAAAAATCAAGGTAGCGGTTGCCTTCCACATCTTCAACCCAAGAGCCCTGCGCTTTGGCAAGAGCGAATGGAAACTTGCGCGGATAAGAACGCGCATTTGACTCCGTTTCTTCCTGACGGCTAATGTAAAAGGAATTTTGCATCGGCTTTACCCTATCCTTGTACAAATATGGTATTTCTAAAGTAAGTTAGTTTAGTTTATATTTCCAATATATGCAATAGTTATAGGAAAAATATTTTCAAAGCAACAAATCTTTTACTACTTCCGACGCAATCAACAAACCGGCAGTTGCAGGAACAAACGCATTGCTTCCCGGAGCCCTTTTTGCACCTGCCACCATCATCTGCTGCAATTCATCTTCGGTATACTGTGGCTGAATCGGTTTTTCCTTTGAATAAACAACCTTAAGCTTTTCAACGCCACGTTCTTTTAGCTCACGGCGCATCACTCTGGCCAAAGGACAAACGCTTGTCTGGTAAATGTCCGCCACTTCAAAAAGAGCAGGATTCATCTTGTTGCCGGCACCCATGCTGCAAATTACGGGCACCCCCGCTTGCTTTGCCTGCATTACAATCTGAATCTTTCCGCTAACGGTGTCTATACAGTCCACCACGTAGTCATAGTTTGCAAAATCAAACTGGGAGGAAGTTTCGCTTGTAAAAAAGCAGCGGATGGCATTTATCTTGCATTCTGGGTTTATGTCCAAAAAACGCTCTTTGGCAACATCCACCTTGTATTTTCCAATCGTGCTGTGAAGGGCTATAATCTGCCTGTTCAAGTTGCTAATGCTAACGATATCATTGTCTATCAAATCAATTGCACCTATGCTGCTCCTAACCAAGGCCTCTGCCACGTAGCCGCCAACACCGCCAACTCCAAAAACGGCAACCCTGGACTTGCTAAGCTTTTCCAAGCCTTCTTTTCCTACAGTCATCTGCAATCTTGAGAATTCATTCATGGTAAAAAAGTATTACACCTTGTTTGCAAAAGCGAATCTTGTTCTATACGGAACGGAATTCTTGAATGCATTGGTTCGCAAAATTACATTGATGAGTCTTTCCGCACATGAGCGCAACTCATCATCGGTAAGCTTTCCTTCCGCCAGTGCAGCCGCCATGCTTTCCTCATCAGAACGGGCACCAGGCATTATTAAATCATTGCCAACCTTTGGACACATCCAGGCCTCGCTGCCACCGATTGAATCCGTTGTGGTCCAGTCGGTCATCATCATGCCTTTGTAACCCCATTCATTGCGGGCAACTTCCGTACAAAGATCCCTGCTGTTTGCAGAATGAACTCCGTTAACAAGGTTGTAAGAAGTCATCAATCCCATTGGCTGGGACTTCTTTATTGCTATTTCAAAGCCACGCAAATAAATTTCGCGCAGGGCACGCTCCGTCAGAACAGAATCCGAACCCTTGCGGTTATCTTCAAGGTTGTTGCAGGCAAAGTGCTTGATTGTAGTGCCAGTTCCGTTTCCGCACTGAACACCGTCCGTCATTGCAGCCGCACAAATTCCGCTTACAAGGGGGTCTTCGGAGAAGTATTCAAAGTTACGCCCACAGAGAGGGTTACGCTGAATGTTCATTCCGGGAGCAAGCCACCATGAAACATGGAATTCTTCCATTTCCACAGCAACAGCTTTTCCCACATTCGCAATCAAATTCTTGTCCCATGTCTGAGCAAGAAGGGAGCCGATTGGGAAGGCTGTACAGAACTGCCAGTAAATATCCACATTCTGCCTGTGATGGTCCATTGCAAAGAAACCGTGTGCCATAGACTGGGTAAGGCCGTCAAAATAGGGCTTGCCTGTAGCCTTGTCCACTTCGTACTTCTGCACAACACGCACACCAGCAGGACCGTCTGCCATTATTACCGGAGGAATTCCCAAATCCACCAATTCATCGGTTGTCTCGCCTGCCGTACCTGGAACTCGCTTTCCTGCATCGCCAACAGTAGCACCCTTAGCCTTGTTAAATACACCGTGCACAAAAGTAATAAGCTGTTCACGGTTTAGAGTAGCCGCCATTTTCTTTGCAAGGGCATCCTTTTCATCTTCTTGGTAAGGAGTCTTTTCTTCTGCACTAGGAACAAATACAACTGGGGTTAAGCCAAGCTCCCTGGCTTTTGACTGCCATGCCTCTTCTGCTTTTTTTAGCAAATCCTTATTTGGTTCAAGAGACTTAAGCTCTTCTTTTAGAGGACAAACATGGTTTACTTTTTCCACCACAAAGTCATTTTCAACTTTCAAAACAGCACACAGCTTTGCATCCGCACTGCTGTTTCCGCCAAACAAAGCGTAGAGTCCTTTTTCCAGAACCCACTCGCCCTTCTGCTCATCAAAAGAAGCAATGTCTTTTGTTGCAAAGCAAAGTTCAACCTCCTCGCTTTGGCCCGGGTTAAGAAGGCGGGTCTTAGCAAAGGCAACAAGTCTTTTTTCTTCTTTTATAAGTGCAGTCTGTGGGCAAGAAGCGTAAAGCTGCACAACTTCTTTTCCTGCAAATTTTGAACCTGTGTTGGTAACAGAAAATTTTACGCGGACATTTTTACCAGATTCAACAGAAAGGAATTTAATAGAAAAATCCGTGTAGGAAAGTCCAAAGCCAAATGGATATTCAACTCTAATGCCAAAGGCATCAAAATATCTGTAGCCTACAAAAATTCCTTCGTTATAGTATTCCTTCTGAAGGTTTCCGTTTTTATAGCTAAAATTTGCGGCTCCAGGAAAATCAGAGTATTTCTTTGCCCAGGTTGCAGTAAGCTTTCCGCTGGGGGTAACTTTTCCGGTAAGAAGGTCTGCAACGGCATTGCCACCCTCCATGCCAGGCTGCTTTACGTCCACAATGGCAGAAAGGTTCGGCAGGGAATGAATAAAGCCCATGTCTATCTGGGCGCCGGTATTTATAAGGACGACGAGCTTTTTTGCAAGGGAGGAAAGTGTCTTTAGTTCAAGCTCTTCAGAATCGCTAAGATAGTAGTCGCCTTTTTCTTCTTTGCGGTCACTTCCTTCACCGGCAATTCTGCTTACAACATAAATTGCAACTTCCGCTTTTCCCATATCCTGCTTTGTAATAGCCCTGCCCTTTGGTGACCTAAAAGGATTTTCTGCATGGGCAACAAAAAAATCAGGGGACTCTGTGTTTCCGCCACACCTTTTGATGATTGCGTCCCTCCATTCAAGAAGAGCCTTTTGATATGAGTCATCAAAATCCTTTAGCCAGTCCTCGTTTTCTATTTTAAGACCGGCATTACGCAAACCTTCAAGTATGGTTACGCACTCGCGCTCATTCACCTCGCCAGAACCTGTTCCGCCTTTTATAGTATGGTTGGCACCGCTTCCGAATATCGCAATGCTTTCCCCCTTAGAAAGAGGCAAACTTCCGTCATTGCGCAAAAGTACCATTCCTTCTGCGGCAGACTCACGGGCTACCTTACGGTTTACGGCTTCACGTGCCACCGGTGCCGTAGACTTGCTTCCAGTTCTGTCAAATGAATTGAATTCCATAATATCTCCTTAGTGGCAGACAACCGCCCAGTTCTTAAAAAAAATGCTAACATGGCCTTCATTCCACATGGGCATGAATTCCTGAATAGAAAAATAACGGTTGCCTTCATATTCAGGACGATCAACCTTTGTCATTTCAGAATTCTCACCACGGCGGTCCTGCATTGAATCATAAAAGAGGAATCCGTGCGAATCATAGCCAAGCAATGTTATGAAGTGAAGTATGTTGTGTTCCTTTATCAGCAAAATCACAGGCGTATCGTTATCCGCCATATTCTTTAGCCAGTTGATTTTTTCTTCATCAGAATAGCGAGACATTGAATATTCCTCTGTCTCAACGTCATAATTATGCAGAAGATTTACAAGGCCCTGGGGAAAGGTTAGGTTCTTTTCCATCCTCCAGTTTATTTCTTCAGAAAGCTTTTCCGGGTCAATAATATTTTTCCGCAGGATTGAAATGACGGCCATCGCTGAATATGGCGCACAATTGTTGTATGTCTGCCGCAAAAACTGGCTGCGGTTCATGGGAATGGATTTATAAATGCCTTTGTTTTCAGAAACGTTGGCCCTAAAAGAGGGTATTGCCCTTCCCATATAAATAAGCGTCAGTATGCAGATTAGAATAAAAAACAATACAGGCAGAATTTTCTTCAAACTATACTCCCAGTAAAAGTATACAGAATTTCGTTTAATTTGTCTTGAAATTTCTTATGTTTAGGCATTAAAATATAAGCAGTCTCTAAAACATCAAAATCAGGAGTTTCTTTATGAAAAAATCTATATTTTTATGCGGAGCTTTGGCGGCTATTCTTTCCGTCATTACTTTTTCTTGTGAATCTCTTTCAGGAATGCTTTCCACACCGTCTCTTTCCATGAAGGGCGTAGGAATTAAGTCCTTGGATTTGGAAGGAATCACTTTCAATGTTGACTACTCAATCACCAACCCATATCCGGTTGCCTTTACAATCGACAAGGTTGAAGGAAACATCTTGCACAACAGCTCAACTTATGCAAAGATTGTCACAGACAAAGGCATAAGCGTTGCCGCAATGGGTTCAAAAACGAACAGCGTTAATTTCAAAATTCCTTACGATAAGATCATCAGCATTGCAAAGGGCGCAGCATCCTCAAGCAACCTTAAGTCCCTCCCCTTCACTTTCGACGGCAATGTGTCCCTTAACCTTAGCGAGGCTCTTGGCACAGGACAAAACCTTACCCTTCCTTTCAGCAAGAGCTTTGACGTACCTGTAATCAAGCCAAGCCTTTCCGTTTCAAACCCAAAGATTCAGCTTCCGACACTTGGAGACCTAAAGAATTCATTGGTAAACGGAGGAATGAACCCTGTTAAGGCCGCAACAGTAGCCGCATCAATCTTGGCAGGACGCAGCTTAAGCTCAGACACCTTTGACGGAGTTGACCTTAACATAGACCTTAACTTTGACCTTAACGTTTCAAATGCAGGAAGCGCCGTCTGGAACTTTCTCATAAACTCTTGCTCACTGCAGGACTCTGCTGGAAAAACACTCGCAAATGTTTCACCTGTAGGCGGAAATTCTATCAGCGCATCATCAGGAAAAATCCCGATGAAGGTTTCTCTCAACACGCTAAAGTCCGGCAACTTTATAGTCCAGCTCTTGAACAAAAAGGGCT
>JAFXWC010000050.1 GCA_017534445.1 Treponema sp. | reverse complement strand
GACGCAAAAAGTTTTCTGCTGCCACATACTGGGGCTTACCTTTATTGCGGTTAACAGAATTGTCTCTCCGGCTTTCTATGCACAGGGCGACACAAAAAGTCCAACCATTGCAGGGCTCATAAACTTTGCAGTGAACATTTCACTGGCATTAGTTTTGGTAAGGCAGATGAGCGGCTCAGGAATTGCACTGGCACTTTCTGTTGCAAGTCTTGTTAACACGGCTTTCCTCTTTTACTTTTTAAAGTTCAAGAAGAACATAAACATTGCAAGCGTTCTTGGAAGCACACTTTTATATGCACTAAAGGTCACCCTCTTTTCTGCAATAGCGGCCATTCCAATTTATCTTCTTAGGGAAAGAATCGTGCAGTTTTTTGCAGGGCACAACCGCCTTATTTCGCAGGGAATTCCTGTTGCAATTACAGGCTGCATCTTTGGCGGAATTGGAATAGCATTGCTTCTTATTACTAAGGATTCGCTTGTTGGAACCGTAGCAAAAAAACTAAAGCGTTGAGCAAAAAAAAGCCTACCCCCGATTGTAAGGGCGGCAAAGCCGTTGCCGTTAGGCAATGGAGCGCGGTTAGCGCGGAACCCTGGAAAGCGGGTTTACATATAAAAGCTGGTCCAGAAAAAAAGGAGAGTTTTTTATGAACGAAAATATTTTGCAGGATTACGAAAAGATAATAGCTAATGCCAACCTTGATTCAATCTACAGGGAAAGGCGCGAAAAAGTTTATGCCTACATGGAGCAACACAATATTGCGGCGGCGGTTTACGAAGACAATGAAGAGCACAGGACACCAGCTGTCCGCTACCTTACAGGCCATCCGTCTGACGCAATCCTGATTCTTACGGCGGATAAAAAAGCCCACCTTGTTCCATGGGACGAAAACTTGGCAGCCCTCCGCGCACATTCTGATTTTGTAACTCCGCTTACGGAATACAAGCGGGTGAACACGGATGCCGTAAAAGGCGAGCTTAAAAAATTTTTGGCAAACCCAAAGGGGCTAACTGTTTCGCTGCAAACGGAAACGACCTACATTTCTTTTAAAAAGTTTCAGGATGCACTTGGCGGTGACGGCTGGAAGGTTGAGTGCACGGAAGAAGGAGTTCACAAGTTTACAAAGGAACTTAGGGCTGTAAAAGATGAATACGAGATTGCCTGTACAGTAAAGGCATGTGCAATTACAAGCGGAATGACGGATGCAATCATACCTCTTCTTGCGGAAGGAAAAATAAAAACAGAAAGCGACGTTGCCCTTTTTATAGAAAAAACTCTCCGCGAAAAAGGATGCGAGCGCACAAGCTTTGACACTCTTGCGGCAGGCCCTTCACGAAGCTATGCAATACATGCCTTTCCCGGCTACACAGGCGGTTTGTGGGGCTGCGACGGACTTAGCATTTTGGACTACGGCGTTTGCTACGAAGGTTACGCAAGCGACTGCACCATTACGGTTGCACGCGGAAAACTTAATGCCGCCCAGGAAAAAATCCTTGACCTTGTTCAAGTTGCAGCAGACGAATGCAGACCTCTCTACAAAAAAGGATTGCCTGTTTTAGGAGCCGCAAAAAAAGCAGACGAAATCTTTGCAAAGGAAGGCCTTGCCATGCCACACGGACTTGGCCACGGAACAGGCCTTGAAATTCACGAGGCACCTTTTGTTAGCATGAGGGCAAAAGAAGACACGCTTTTTAGGAGCGGCAACATCGTAACGCTGGAACCCGGCCTTTACGATCCACAGCTTGGCGGTTGCAGGCTAGAAAACGATGTGCTTGTTACCGATGACGGAAACCTTCTGCTGACCAACTCGCGGATTTTTAGGATGTAGGTGGAGAGGCAGGAAAAAGTCCTACAAGCTTAGGATTTTCCTTGCCTCAGAAACATACGCTTCATCATCTATTCTGATTGTAACAGGTTTCTTTAAAAGATCTGGCAACTTTTAACATAATGTTGTGCCTGAAAAATTTTCGATTGCATTTGCAAATTTTTTGAAATCTCCAAGATGGTCACGGATAATTGCAAATATGATTTTACAGTCTATCTTCTCATATTGATGGACTGCAATGTTTCTGAATCCAACTGCATGACTCAAATCAATTGCATTTTTCTTTTCTATTATTTTGTTTTCGGCAAGGTACTTGAATGTTTCTGACATTGTAACTGGTGTCGGGGTGCAAAAGTCTAAGAGCATATGGTTTCCAATATCAACACAAATTTGAACAGCCCGCTGTAGATTTAGAATAATTATTTCTTGTTTGTCGAGGTTTGATTCAAGTTCTTCCAGTGAGGAAACTTTCTGCGATTCTATCCGGAGCACGCACCTGATCAATGCTTCTATTTTTGTGCGTATAACTTCTTCATCCATTTATAAACCTCCTTATTTTTTCTTTCTGGAAGCGTTCGATTACAGGCATGAAATCTTCTTTAAAGCAAAGTGCCTTGGTCAAATACCTTACAAAGACAGTGGGTTCTATTTTTATCTTTACACCGCTTGTCATAATCTGATAGAGAAAAAGTCCTTCCGCAACTGACAAGTCGGCAAGATCTATTTCCCTCCGGCACAAAAGGGACAAGTCCGTCTGAATTTCTGAAAGCTCTTCATAGCCAAACTCTTTTGTACCGTGAATTGCAATATCTATGTCACTGTGTGAAGTAGCGCAGCCCTTTGCAAAGGAACCGAAAAGCAACACCGTATCCACTTGGTCTTTCTTGGAAAAATAATCTTTTAGCTTTTGCCTAATTTCTGCCGCCTCAAGTTCAAGCGATTCATGTCCTGCACAAGATGACTGGTCCTTCTTTTGCATACACGACCTCCTTTGTATTTTAAGTATACAGCACATGATGGATGTAGACAAGCGTTCTTGCCCACCAGCCTACGCCCGATTGGAAGGGCCCGCGCAAGCGGGTTGCCGAAGGCAATGGAGGCGAAAGCCGGAACCCTGGAAAGCGGGTAAAAAATGCCTCCTTGCAATTTTTACCCGTCTGTTTTGAAAAGAAATGACGCCCCTCCTTGGCGCTACTTGTTTGCAAGCAAGTAAAAATTGCAAGGAGTCTGGCCGGACACGGAGTGCCGGACACAGTGAAAGATGGCATGCCGTCCAGAAGAGAAAAAAATTATTTTAGATAGACCATAAGAAGCATGATGTCGCTATTGCGGATGCCAGAGATACGGCTTGCCTGGCCCAGTGTGAGCGGGCGGACTTTTTCCAGCTTGGCACGGCTTTCTGCACTAAGGGCGGGGATGGCACCGTAGTCAAAGTCGGCGGGGATTTTTGCCTTTTCCATTTTATGCATTTTTGCAACACGGGCGTCCTGCTTTTGAATGTAGTAGCGGTACTTAAAATCTTCCAGGGCTTCCGTCCATTCGATTGCGGTAAAGTTCCCGGGGTTTTGCGCATCGGGATTTTTTTCCAAGAGCAAAAGGGCTTCTTCTACTGCCGCATATTTTTTGTTGAGGGCATCCATCTGTGCCTGGCTTACGAGTCCAGCCTCGAATCCTTTTGCGCGAAGCCTTCTGTCCGCTGTGTCGTGTCGTAGCTTAAGGCGGTATTCGGCGCGGGCGGTGAACATGCGGTAGGGTTCCTTTGTTCCAAGCGTTACAAGGTCGTCAATAAGGACACCGATGTAGGCTTCGTCTCTTCCGAGTACAAGCGGCTTGTATTGGGGTATGCTTCTAAAATTTTCAAAGCCGGCATTTTTTTGTGCCGCTTCCATTTTGCAAGACAAGGCCAATGTTTCGCGCTCAGAAATTTCCGCAAAGTTTTTTAGCTCGTCGGAATTGAATACTGGCTTGGGCTGGAAGTGTCCTGCCTCTGCGCTTGAAGGGCTTGCACCGAATGATGAATCAGCATTGCAAAGCGGCCCGCAGAATTCCCTGTGGGACTTGGCGTAAAGGGCGGCATTGATTCCTGCAACGAGCCCCTGCCCCGCAGCTTCTTCGTAACCGCTTGTTCCGTTTATCTGCCCTGCGTTAAAAAGGCCTGCAACGCGTTTTGTTTCCAAAGAGGGGAAAAGCTGAGTTGGTTCTACGTAGTCGTATTCAACCGCATATCCCGGTCGGCTAACAACGCAGTTTTCAAAGCCAGGCATTGTGCGGAGGAATGCATCCTGAACTTCTTCAGGCAAACTGGAGCTTAATCCGTTAAGGTAAATCTCGTCTGTTTCTATTCCTTCCGGTTCAACAAAAAGCTGGTGGCGCTCACGGTCTGCAAAGCGCATAACCTTGTCTTCTATGGAAGGACAGTAGCGAGGACCAACACCGTGAATCTTTCCCGAATAAAGCGGGGAACGGCCAATGTTTTCGCGGATGATTTTATGTGTTTCTTCGTTGGTGTAGACAAGGTGGCAGGGAACCATTGGGCGGTCAACGCTTTCGTCATCAAAGCTAAATGGTATAACTTCCGCATCGCCTTCCTGGAGTTCAAACTTGGAAAAGTCAACCGTGTGGCGTAAAATGCGCGGCGGTGTTCCGGTCTTTAGGCGGCCTGTTGTAAAGCCCAAGCGGTTAAGGCTTTCTGTAAGTCCAAAGGCAGCGGCTTCTCCAAGTCTTCCGCAGGGTGCATCAAATTCACCTATAAAGATTCTGCCTCCCAAAAAAGTGCCTGTTGTAAGAACTATGGAGCGGACGGGTATTACCCTACCCCTTTCCGTAACAATGCCGATTACTTTTTGGCGCATTCCGCTTTTTGCAGCGTCCGTTGCATATTCATAGGAAGGGCTTCCCCTTTTTTCTCCGGGGATTGATCCGTATTCGCTTGAACTGTCGCTGCCCTCGGGAAGAGGTGTGGAGGATGCAACAGTAAGAATGTCAACTGCGGTGTCCATTAGGGTGCAGAGGTTGGGCGTTGTTTCCAGTGTGCGACGCGCCAAAATGGAATAGGTTATTTTGTCTGCCTGGCTTCTTGGTGCCTGAACTGCGGGACCACGGCTTTTGTTCAGCATGCGGAACTGTATCATTGAGCGGTCAATCAGCTTGCCCATTTCGCCGCCCAATGCGTCTATCTCGCGGACGATGTTGCCTTTTGCAATGCCGCCAATCGAAGGGTTGCAGCTCATGCGCCCGATTGAGTCAACTGTCTGGGTAATCAAAACTGTCCTAAGCCCCATCCTCGCTGCCGCAAGTGAAGCTTCTATACCGGCGTGGCCTCCGCCTACAACAGCCACGTCAAAGGAATCATAAAAAGCCATAGTGCTATGGATTATAGCGAATTGCCGCGATTTTTACAACAAAATTTTTGAGCTTAGCTTTTTGGACGGAAGTCTTTAGGACGAAGTCCTTATTGCTCTACCAATTTGTCCCTGGCTAAAAACGAGCGGACAGGCCAATGCGCCACGGGCTTTCCGGGGCTTGCCCTCCCGGCCGGTACCCTTGCGGGTACGCGCTTCGCGCCCCCTCCAATCCCGCGTAGGTTTGTTTTTGTGGCAAAAGCAAGCGAATATGGATTTTTTTAGCAAGGCGTGGTATTATATTCTTAACAGCCCTATTAGCGGAGGTGCGGATTATGTCTTATGCAGTTTTAGAACAGCAATTAAAGTCTCTTCCAGAAGAATACTTGGAAGAAGTTTCTCGCTATGTACAACTTTTGCAATATAAAATTACAGTGCTTGACCAGCAGAAAAAGCAAAAAGGTATAATCATGGGGCTTGGGGAAGGCAAATATAAGATTCCCGATGATATAAATGCCTATGATGATGAAGTTGCAGAAAGTTTTGATAAAGTTCTTGAAGAAACGGATAATAATTTATGAAAATTTTGCTGGACACTCATATTTTGATTTGGCTTCACGTTGCTCAGAAAAAGCTTTCTCAAAAAGCACTTGAATATTTGCAAAATCCAAAACATGACTTTTTTTATAGTCCTGTAAATATTTGGGAAACTCAGATAAAACATTCTGCTCATCCAGAAGCATTTACAATCTCAGGCGAGGACTTGTATTATTTATGCAATCAGGCAAATATTAGCTGTCTCCCAATAAAATCGGAGCATGCAATCACATTGAAAACGCTTTCTTATTCAGAAAATGCTCCCCGCCCACACAAGGATCCATTTGACAGAATGTTGATTTGTCAGGCAAAAACAGAAAATATGTGTCTTTTGACGCACGACTCACTGATTCCTTATTACAATGAGCCTTGCGTTGTCCCTGTATAAAGGAAGATTAAAAACTACTGATTGTAAATAATTGGCGTTTCTGCTAGAATGACGTGGATGGCTAAAGAAGAAATTTCGCGCTTGGACAAGGTTCTCAGCAACAACGGTTTTGGCACAAGAAGCCGGGTAAAAGGCATGCTTCACAAGATGTGCGTCTCGGTTAACGGCAATGTCGTTACGGACGGAAAGACACGTGTGAACACTTTGACCGACGTTATCAGCGTGGACGGAATTCCGCTGGAGATAAAAAAAGAACTCTACATCATGATGAACAAAAGCGCGGGTTCAGTCTGCTCTGCAAGGAGCGGAATGCACCTTACTGTTTTTTCCTTTCTGGAGGATGAGGCTGCGCGCAGGTTTGAGCGTGGCGAGCTAAGTTCCATTGGACGCTTGGACGCAGACACGGAAGGCCTTTTGGTTCTTACCACGGACGGAATGTTGAACCACAAGATTACATCCCCAAAGTCAGGCATTCCAAAGACCTACCTTGTTTACCTTAGGGACGCAGTTGATTCTGCCACAAAAGATTCCTACAAGGAAAAGCTTTCCAAGGGAGTTCACATTGCGGCAGAAGGAAAAGACGGAGAGGCTGACTGCCTTCCTGCCATACTTGAATGGGGAAACGGCGGCTTTACGGACGAGCGAGGCCAGAATGAAGACGGCTCTCTAAAGGTGGATTGCAAAGAAGTCTGCACCCTTACCGTTTTTGAAGGAAAGTTCCACGAAGTAAAAAGACTTTTTGCGGCTTTGGGAAACGAGGTCGTGTATTTAAAAAGAATAAAAATGAACGAGCTTGAGCTTGACAAGAAATTGAAAAGCGGAGAATACCGCGAGCTTACGGATGATGAGCTTAATCTTTTACGAAAGGGGTTAAAAAGCGATGACTGACATTGAGATTGCCCAGAAGAACATAATGGAAAACATAGAGGCTGTTGCTTCCAAGATTGGTGTAACAGAAAGCGACCTTGACTTTTACGGAAAGTACAAGGCAAAGATTTCTTTTGCAAAACTAACGGAGCTTCAGAAAAAGGCGGCAAACCCTGCTACAAGGGGAAAGCTTGTCCTTGTTACAGCCATGACTCCGACTGCCGCTGGAGAAGGAAAGTCCACCGTAACTATTGCACTTGGTGATGCGCTCCGCAAAATCGGAAAGAAGAGCGTTATTGCCCTACGCGAGCCTTCACTGGGTCCCTGCTTTGGAATAAAGGGAGGTGCCTGTGGCGGAGGTTATGCCCAGGTTGTTCCTATGGAAGACATCAACCTGCACTTTACAGGCGACATCCACGCAATCACTGCCGCAAACAATCTGATGGCAGCACTCATAGACAACCACATTCAGCAGGGAAACGACCTTGGCATTGACCCCAGAACAATTTCTTGGAAACGCTGCGTAGACCTGAACGACCGTGCCTTGCGCAACGTAATTCTTGGGCTTGGAAGCAGGATAGACGGTGTTCCACGCGAAAGCCACTTCCAGATTTCCGTAGCAAGCGAGATAATGGCATGTGTTTGCCTTAGCCGCACAATCAGTGAGTTAAAAGAAAGAATTAGCGCAATTACAATCGGTGAAACATATACAAAAGAAAGCGTCACCTTTGGACAGCTTAACTGCACAGGAGCAATTGCCGCACTACTGAAAGACGCAATAAGACCAAACCTTGTGCAGACTTTGGAAAAGACACCAGCCTTTATACACGGTGGGCCCTTTGCAAACATTGCCCACGGATGCAACTCAATAAACGCAACTTTGTGCGCACTTGCAACAGGCGACTATGTTGTAACAGAAGCAGGTTTTGCCGCTGACTTGGGAGCAGAAAAATTCTTTGACATAAAGTGCCGCAAGAACGGCCTTGCACCAGACGCAGCTGTTATTGTAGCAACAATAAGGGCACTGAAGATGCACGGCGGCGTTGCAAAGAAAGACCTTGGTGAAGAAAACCTTGAGGCTCTTGAAAAAGGCTTTGCAAACCTAAAGGCTCACATTCAGAACGTAAAAAAATTTGGCGTGGGGGTTGTTGTTGCAATCAACAAATTCATCTCGGACACAGACGCAGAAATTGAACTTGTAAAAAAACTCTGTGCCGCAGAAAAAACGGATGCAATTCTCTGCGAAGGATGGGCAAAAGGCGGAGAAGGTGCCACGGATCTTGCAGAAAAAATTGTTGGCATTACAGAAAAGAAAAATGAATTCAAGCTGCTTTATTCAGACAACCTGCCGTTAATAGAAAAGGTTCAGGTTCTTGCAAAAGAGATATACCATGCTGCTTCCGTTGAATTTGACGACAAGGCTAAGAAAAAGCTTACCCGCTTCCAGGCGGAGGGCTACGGAAACCTTCCTATCTGCATGGCAAAGACGCAGAATTCAATAAGCCACGACAAGGCACTTACCGGTGCACCAGAAGGATATGCATTCCCGGTAAGAGATGCCCAGCTCTACAGCGGAGCAGGATTCGTAGTTGTGTTTGCGGGAGACATAGTGGACATGCCGGGTCTTCCAAAGCTGCCAGCCGCCCTTAACATAGACGTGGACGACGAAGGAACAATCAGCGGGCTCTTCTAACAGAAGTGAATGGAGGAAAAAGTGAAAAGCGGGACAAAGTATTTTAGCGGCAACAAAAAATTTGAAAACCTGAACAACCAGCTCATAATCAAGTACGACAGCTTTACCGTAGATGCAATCTGGCGGAAGATTGGAGCAAGGTACGATGGAATCATGTACAAATACGGACCCCGCTTTTCCGCAGTAAAAAAGACGGACTTTGATTTTTTGCCACTCGCATCGGTTTACCTTACGCTAAAGAACGAGGACAGTTCCGATGCGCTTGAGCTTATTCAGGAGCAGGTTCAGTCCAATATCTTTCAGGAAATCCGCGACGAAAGGGAAAAGAAGTCAAAGACACCCAGCTTTTTAAGGAACATCTTTAAGCCTACCCAGAAAAAACTTATCTCCGATGAACTTAACAAATTAATAGAAGACTTTTGCGCAGAGAACAGCTGCGTTGAGCTTTGGCAAATGCTTGACCAGTGCAATTCACAAGGGCTAGACTCGGCAGACTAAAACAACCGCAAGCCGGGATAGGCAAAGCAATGACAATCACATTTAAAAATTAAACTCCAGAAAAAAGACTCTTGACAAAACATATAATCATATACTAATATATTCATATAATTAAGAACTATACAGTTCAAGGAGGATGCCATGGCAGCTGTCAAAAAGGAAAAGAAATCCTATAGCGAAAAAACGCTTTTTCAGCTTGCAGACCTTTTTAAAATATTTGGGGATTCCACAAGGATAAAAATTCTTTTTGCGCTAACATCCGGCGAAAAAAACGTGGGGGAGCTTGTTGACGCACTTGCCATAACCCAGCCGGCGGTAAGCCAGCAGCTTAGGGTTCTTAAGCTGAACGGACTAATAAAAAACAGGCGCGAAGGAAAATCAATCCTCTATTCACTGGATGATGACCACGTAGAAAAAATCCTTAGCATAGGAATGGAACACACACTGGAAAAAAACGGCAAGGAGTAAAAGATGGCTTTAAAAACTGACGCAGAAAATATTGAAGAGGCAAAGAAAAATACAGCAGAAAAGGCTCTGAAAAAAAACGGCGAAAAGTGCCACAGCCACGAAAAGCATTCCTGCCACCACTGCCACTGTGACGATGACGACGATGATGATGAAGAAGATGAGCAACACCATCACCACCACGAACATGGGGAAGAAGATGATGACGATGAGGAAGAAGAGGAAGGTTCCCTAAAAAAAATAATCCTTGTAGCATTTATCTTTATTGCAGCCCTACTCTTGGAAAAACTGCCTTTCTTTTCTTTTAACGGACCTATTGCAAAGGGAAACGAAAAGATTTTCCTTGGAATAAGAGCGGCATACCTTGCCCTCTATGCCCTGGCCTACCTTAAATGCGGAAAGGAAGTGCTTCACGGAATGATTAGGAACATAGCAAAGGGAAATTTCTTTACGGAAGAAACCCTCATGGGTGTTTCCACGATTGGAGCAATAATCCTTGGTGAATATTCAGAAGCGGTTGCAGTAATGCTTCTTTTTAGTCTTGGGGAATTCCTTGAAGACAAGGCAGTTGACTCTGCAAAGCATTCAATAACAAAGCTTGTTAGCATAAGGGCGGACAAGGCATGTGTCCTCCGCAACGGAAAAGAAGAAACTGTTGACGCAGCAGATGTTGGCATTGGGGAAATAATAATTGTCCGTCCGGGAGAAAGGGTTCCTCTTGACGGAAAAATTGTTCAGGGTACAACCTTGGCAGACACATCAGCCCTTACCGGAGAATCTGTTCCAAGGGAGCTCTTGCAGGGAGACGACATACTCTCCGGCTTTATAAGCACAAGCGGGCAGGTTCAGGTGGAAGTTACAAAGCTTCTTGGAGAAAGCTCTGCTTCCCGAATAATACAAATGGTAAAGGATGCACAGAAAAAAAAGAGCCACACGCAAAAGTTTGTAAGCCGTATTGCAAAAGTCTACACTCCCTTTGTATGCGCACTTGCCCTTCTTGTTGCAATAGTGCCGCCGCTGGTAAGCTTCTTTATAACAGGAATAAATTCTTCTGCAATATGGAAGCTTTGGGTTTACAGGGCACTGGAACTTTTGGTTGTGTCTTGCCCATGCGCACTTGTAATATCTGTTCCGCTCACATTCTTTGCGGGAATAGGCAGGGCTGGAAAAAGCGGCATTCTTATAAAGGGTGCAAACTATCTTGAGCAGCTATCCAAGGCAAAGACTGTTGTTTTTGACAAGACAGGAACCCTTACCAAGGGAACATTTGAAGTAAGCGCAATCCACCCGGCAGACGAAAGCAAAATGAATGCGGAGGAACTTCTTGCAATTGCAACCCACACGGAATACTACTCCAACCACCCAATATCACGTTCTCTAAGGAATGCCCACAGCTGCCCCCTTTGCAAAACAATAACCGTAAACGACACCCAGGAGATTACAGGCCACGGAATAAAATGCACCATAGAAGGAAGCAAGGTTCTTGTTGGCAACAGTGCCCTTATG
Organism: Treponema sp.; assembly: GCA_017534445.1. GTDB lineage: Bacteria > Spirochaetota > Spirochaetia > Treponematales > Treponemataceae > Treponema_D. Next base: position 10,421 of record JAFXWC010000050.1, on the reverse strand, counting down.
CAAAAGGAAAAAGTTCAAGGCCTTGTTCCTTGCAAAAAGGAAGGATGCGGTGAAGGAACTATGGTTCACGTGGCAAAGGATGGAATATACTGCGGACACATAATTATAAGCGATACGGAAAAGGACGATGCCAAAAAGACAGTTTCCATGCTGCGTAAGGCAGGGGTAAAAACTACTGTAATGCTTACAGGGGATTCAGAAAAGGTTGCCGCAAGTCTTGCAGCAAAGACGGGAATAGACAAATATTATGCGGAGCTTCTTCCCCAGGATAAGGTTTGCAAGGTGGAAGAACTTCTTAAAAACGACGGAGTGCTTTTGTTTGTGGGAGACGGAATAAATGACGCCCCTGTCCTTACACGCGCGGATGTTGGAATTGCCATGGGTGCAATGGGAAGTGATGCCGCAATAGAGGCCGCTGATGTTGTGCTTATGGATGATAAGCCAAGCAAAAGTGCAGTTGCAATAAGCCACAGCAAGAGGACTATGGGAATTGTTTGGCAAAACATATTCGGTTCGCTTGGAATAAAGGCTGCAATAATTGTTCTTGCAGTTCTTGGAATTGCAAACATGTGGACCGCTGTCTTTGGGGACGTGGGTGTTACAATGCTTGCAGTACTGAATGCCACAAGGCTTATGTACACAAAGAAAATAGACTCTTAAGAGTTGATCTTGCCAACAAGCCTACGCCCGATCGTAGGGGCGCGAAGCGTTGCCAAAGGCAATGGAGCCGAAAGGCGGAACCCTGTAGAGCGGGTAAAAATTGCCTCCGTTCAATTTTTACCCACAAGTTTCCTTTCGGAAACTTGCCGGCTGTTTTGCAAACAAACGACGCGCCCTCCATGGCGCTGCTTGTTCGCAATTGGTAAAAATTGAACAGAGGTTTACCCGGCGGGCTAGCCGGGTACAGTTAAAGAAGAAATGCCGTCCAGAAAGAAAAACTACAAAAGATTTTCCAGCTGGCCAACTATATCTGCAAAAGTGTCGAGCGCTGCCTGAACCGGCTGAGTGCTTTCCATGTCAACGCCTGCAACCCTAAGGCTTTCGATTGGGTAACGGGAACCGCCGCTCTTAAGGAACTTAAAGTAGTCTTCCCTCTCCTTTTCGCCGCCTGTGGTAACCCGCTTTGCAAGTGCAAGGCTTGCAGAAATTCCGGTCGCGTACTTGTAGACATAGAATGCATTGTAGAAATGCGGAATGCGAAGGCCCTCAAGGTCGCTGGTTTCTTCAAAGTGCATCTCGGGCCCAAAGTAGAGTTCAAGAAGCGAGCGGTAGGTTTTGCGCAAAAAGTCCGTGGTAAGAGGCTCTCCCCTTTCCACTGCTTCGTGTGCCATAAGCTCGTATTCCGCAAACATGGTCTGGCGGTGCAATGTTGCAAGAATGTCGTTTGCCCTCATGCTAAGAAGGTACTTTTTCATCTCCTCGTCTTTTGCATTTTTGAACATGTATTCAAAGACAAGCTCTTCGTTAAAGGTGCTGGCTGTTTCCGCCTCAAAGATTGTGTACTCGTAGCTCATGAATGGGTTATTGTGCACGCTGTACCAGGAATGCATTGAATGTCCGCCCTCGTGAGCCATTGTGTAAACGTCGCGGATAGAGTCGTCCTTGTAGTTAAGCAGGATGTAGGGGTAGCCCTTGTAGCAGCCGGAAGAAAATGCCCCGGAATGCTTTCCCTTGTTTTCGAAGCGGTCTGCCCAGCCGCCCAAGAGTCCTGAGCAAAGAGTGTCCGTGTATTCCTTTCCAAGTGGAGCAAGGGCTTGGCGGATTATTTCTACTGCCTGCTCGTAAGTTGTAATTTTCTTTACGGACTTTACGAGGGGCACATAGACATCGTAGTGGCGGAGCTCTTCAAGACCAAGCACCCTCTTTCGGAGTGAATAGAAGCGGTGGAGAGGACCTAAGTTTTTGTGGACGGTCTCGATAAGATTTTTGTAGACGCTTACCGGCACCTTGTTTGAATAGAGTGCTGCCTCCAAAGATGAAGCGTATCCCCTTGCGCGGGCATGGAAGACGTCGTTGTTTACAGAGCCTGCATAAAGGGATGCAAGTGTGTTTGCATGGGAAGCAAACTGTCCGTAGAATTTGTTGTAGGCTTCTTTTCTTACACCCCGCTCCTGGCTTTCCATGAATGTTGTCCAAGTGCTGTGGGTAAGAGGCATTTCTGTTCCGCATACAGTCACCTTACCAAAGTCCAGGTCTACGTCGTTCAAAAGCGAGAAGGTATTGCTTGCGGTCTGGCCTGACTCGCTTTGAAGGGCCATGATGCGCTCTTCTTTTTCGCTTAGAGTGTGGGGCTTCTGCCTTAGCATTTTCTTTATGTAGATGCGGAAGGGTTCAAACTGCTCTTCTTCTATCCATGCGTTTATTTTTGAATCTTCTATGGAAAGAATTTCCGGTACGTAAAAACTTGTTTCTGCCGCAGCCTTTGAATAGGCCATGGATGCACGGTTTACGCGCTCCTGATTTTTGCTGTCGCTCTGGTCTGCTTCGTTCTGGAGGCTTGCCCAGTGGTAGACGTTTTCCAAGAGCATGTCCAATGCCTGGTCTGCCTTTAGGGCTTCCAAAAAATTCTCTTTGGAGGAAGAAAGAGTGCCCTTAAAGGAAACAAGCTTTTGTGTTGCCTCTTCTACAGAAGCAAGGTCTTTCTCCCATTCTTCTTCGCTTTTATAAATCTGCGTCAAGTCCCACTTGTATTCTGCGGGAACGTCTTTTCTTAGGGGAATTGTATTTTTGTCCATGGTGTTAGCATAGCATAATTTGCAGGGTTTGGAAATAGACCAAGTTCTTTTTTTGGACGGTACCTTTGCCGGCTCTACCACTTTATTCTTTGGCTAACTCGACCGTACAGGCCTTTCGTCACCGCCCTTCCGCCCTTCGCTAACGCTCATTGCCGCTTGCGCGCCAACTAAAGGGGCTCCACGGCGGCGTACGACAAAAAAAATCCCTCCCCGCCATCCATGGCTTGATACTGCTTGGCAAGAAAGAGTTGTGTTTTTTATTCTTTATTTTCCTATGCAAAGCAAGCGGAACAAAAAACCGATTTCCGGGGTGCTGTTTCGTCCATTGAAAAAAAGAAGCAAATAGTTGTATAATATGGAACGTTTTAGATTTTACTTGTAAGGATGTTTTACAATGAAAGAACTTATGTTAGGAAATAAGGCTTTGGCCCGCGGCTTGTACGAGGCAGGATGTGCAGTCGCAAGCTCTTACCCGGGAACACCGAGCACGGAGGTTACGGAAGAAGCTGCCAAATTCAAGGAGATATATTGCGAATGGGCTCCAAACGAAAAGGTTGCCCTGGAAGCTGCCTTTGGTGCATGCCTTGCCGGAAAGAGAAGTTTCTGTGCAATGAAGCACGTTGGCCTTAACGTTGCGGCAGACCCAATGTTCACCATTTCCTACACAGGCGTAAATGCAGGAATGATTATAAACGTTGCAGACGATGCGGGAATGCATTCTTCCCAGAACGAGCAGGACAGCCGCCACTATGCCATTGCGGCAAAGATTCCAATGCTTGAGCCGAGCGACTCTGCGGAAGCCCTTTACTTTACCAAAAAGGCCTACGAGATTTCAGAAAAATTTGACACGCCGGTTCTTCTAAAGATGTGCACCCGCGTAAGCCATTCACAGAGCATTGTTGAAACTTCCGAGCGCATTGAGCCGCCAGCAAAGCCCTACCAGAAGGATGCTTCAAAATACGTAATGGCACCCGCAAACGCAAAGCGCCGCCACCCCTTTGTAGAAGAGCGCACAAAAAAGCTTTCCGAATTTGCAGAAACAAGTGACCTGAACAAGGTTGAATACTCCTCTGCCCCGGAAGGAAAGAAGCTTGGCATAATCTGCGACAGCACCTGCTACCAGTACGCCAAGGAAGTTTTTGGAGACAGCGTTTCCATCCTAAAGCTTGGCATGGTCTGGCCCCTTCCACAAAAGCTGATTAAGGACTTTGCAGGCAAGGTTGAGCGCGTGGTTGTCCTTGAAGAGCTTGACCCGATTATAGAAACACTTGTAAAGGCAATGGGCCTTAAGGCAGAAGGAAAGAACATCTTCCCTGTTACCGATGAATTTTCGCAGGGAATGGTTGCATCGCTTCTTGGCAAGGAATTTGGAAAGGAAGCAAAGACTGGCTGCTCAAAGATAGACGGCCTTCCTGTAAGGCCTCCTGTAATGTGTTCAGGATGTCCGCACAGGGGACTTTTCTACACACTGCACAAGCAGAAGTGCACGGTAATGGGAGACATTGGCTGCTATACACTCGGCGCAATGCCGCCACTAAGCGCAATGGACGCAACTGAATGCATGGGGGCATCCGTAAGCTCAATCCACGGATTCAACAAGGCGACTGGCGGTGAAACGGAAGGAAAGACTGTGGCGGTTATTGGAGACAGCACATTCATGCACTCAGGAATGACCGGTCTTGCAAACATTGCATACAACCAGAGCAATTCAACCGTAATCATTCTGGACAATTCTATTACAGGAATGACTGGCCACCAGCAGAACCCAACCACAGGATTTAACCTTCGCGGAGACCCGGCAGGAAAGATTGACCTTGAGGCGCTTTGCAAGGCAATGGGAATAAAGCGTGTACGCGTCTGTGACCCCTACAACCTTAAGGAAACGGAAGCTGCCGTAAAAGAAGAGCTTTCTGTAAAGGAGCCGTCCGTAATCATAAGCAGAAGGCCCTGCGCCCTCTTAAAATACGTAAAGCACAACCCGCCGCTAAAGGTGAACGAGGAAAAGTGCCGGGGCTGCAAGTCCTGCATGCAGATTGGCTGCCCTTCAATCAGCTTTAAGAACAAAAAGGCTGTTATTGATTCAACCCAGTGCGTGGGCTGTGGAGTCTGTTCACAGATGTGCGCATTCGGTGCATTTGAGCAGTAGGTTTGGACGGTAATCTTAGCGGCTCCACCATTTTGTCCTTTGGCTAAGACGACCTGCCATGCCTATGCGTCACCGCCCTTCCGCCCTTCCCTTGCGGTCATTGCCGCAGGCGGCAACTACGGGGCTACACGGCGGCGTAGCTTGCTCCGGCTACCGCTTTGCAAAGGCTCAATGGTTTGGGAAAAGACTCCGCTAAGAACCGGACTTTATCTTGTTCTTTAGAAGCTTCTTTGTTATCTTCTTAAAGTTTTCTATGCTAAGGGGCTTTGCGGTGTGGGCGTTCATGCCAGCACGAAGGGCATTCTGAACGTCTTCGTTAAAGGCGTTGGCCGTCATTGCGACAATCGGAATGTTCTTTGCTTCCTTGCGCTTTTCCATGCTGATGGAAACGTCGTCATTCAGGTTGCGGATTGCGCGTGCAGCATCATAGCCGTTCATTACAGGCATCTGTATGTCCGTAAGAATCATGTCGTAAGAGCCGGGAGCAGAAGCCCTAAATTCTTCAACCAGCTCCTTTCCGTTGACCACAATCTTTACCTTGGTACCGTTCACGTTAAGGATTTCCGCTAAGAGTTCCGAGTTTATCATGTTGTCTTCCGCAGCAAGGAAATTAAGCCCGGAAAGAACGCTGTCTTCTTTCTGTTCATCGCTTGCATTTTTTTCATCAGAAGGCTCCTTTGAATTCCTGCCCTCTTCTATTTTAGAGATTGCGGCTTTAAGAGCCGTCATAAAGAAGGGCTTGGGAATAAAACCGTCAACTCCAGCAGCCTTGGCATCTTTTTCTACCTGGGAAAAATCGTAGGATGTAAAAAGGAAAATTAGTATGTCCGGCGGAAGGGACTCCCTTATTCGCCGTGCTGTTTCAAGGCCGTCAATGTCCGGCATGAGCAGGTCAAGCAGCACTATGTCAAAGCCAAAGCCAGCCTCGTTAGCCGCAGTCAGCATCTCCAAAGCCCTTTCGCCCCTGTTCACGCACTGGATTGAAACCCCGGTGTCCTTCATTTCTTCCGTAATGTTTTCAAGGACTTCCTTTTCGTCATCCACAACAAGCATCCTGTTAAAGTTATGCTTGCCCCAGAATTCTGTATCGCCTTCGTCTATTACGATTTTTAGCGGGAGTATTACGGTAAATTTTGTTCCCTTGCCAATTTTGCTGTCAACGTTTATGGTTCCGCCCATCAGGTCTACAAGGTTTCTTGTGATTGCAAGCCCCAGTCCGGTTCCCTTTACGTCTTCGTAGCCGGAAAGGACTTCCCTGCTGAAAGGAGTGAATATTTTTTCCATGTAGGACTTGGACATTCCGCGGCCATTGTCTTCCACTTCAAAAGAAATGTTTTCGTAAAGGGTTGACTTTGTTGGCAGGCCCTTTATCCTGAGGGTAATTTTTCCTCCCTCGTCCGTGTACTTTTGCGCGTTTGAGACAAGGTTTATAAGTATCTGCTCCAGGCGGTTCTCGTCCGCAACGAATTTTTCGTGCTTGATGTCGCTAACGTAGATGTTGAAATTCTGCCTTTTCTTTTCTATTCCGGTGCGCATTATGCTGTCTATGATTGAGACCGTGTTTGCAATGTTGAATTCGCGGACATTCAAAATCATGCTGCCTGCTTCTATCTTGGACATGTCAAGCACGTCGTTTATAAGGTCCAGCAGGTGGTTCCCGGAAGCAAGGATCTTCATTGCCCTGTCGCGCACGTAGTCGGGATTGTCTGCATTCTTTAGAAGCAGAGACGAAAACCCTATTACGGCATTCATTGGCGTGCGTATGTCGTGAGACATTTTTGAGAAGAATTCGCTCTTTACGCGGCTTGCCTGTTTTGCGGCTTCCAGGGCATCCTTGAGCTGCTCGTTGCGCTTTGTCTCTTCGCGGATGCTTTTTGTTATGTCTGTCTGGGAGACCAGAATCTTCTGCTTCTTTTCGTCCAGCCAGATGAAGCGTATCTGCTTTTTCCTTAGGTCGCTGCGGTCTTTGCCGGAATAAAAGTCAAAGAAATAGAGGATTTCGCTTTCCGTCATAAGCTGCTTTCTTATGTTTACGGCGGAGAACATGTCGAAATACCTGTTGCGCTCAACTTCGTCCACGGTTAGCGCAGAAGCCTCATTTAAAAGCTGGGAATAGGCTATGGTCTTTTCTGATTCAGGAACATCTTCGTTGCCCTGGAACCAGTTTCCAACCTTTAGGGTTATGTTTTCGGTCTTGGGGTCAAGCAGGGCTATGAAGTCCACGTTGTCCAGAGCGGTCTTTTTTAGGAGCATGTCGTCTTCCACAAGCTTCTGCTCAAGCTGGTAGCTCTTGGAAATATCGGTTCTGATGAGCAGTGCCTTGCGCTCCTTACGGCTTAGCCACGTGATGCGGAACTGCTTTCTGGTAGGGCCAGACTTGCCTCCTGCAAAGTCAAAAACCATGTAAACGACACCTTCCCTGTCCAGTCTTTCCTCCAGGTTGTCTATAAAGAAGGTATTTTTGAAGTCCTTGCGCTTTTCTCCGTCGTTAAGGTACAGCTTGGAAATGTTGGCAAGAATTTCTTCGCGGGTTGCTATGCGTTCGCTATCCGGCGTTGGGACGGAATACCAGGAACCGTGCTTTAGGGTAACGAGCTTTGAGGCAAAGTCTATTACGGCTATGAATTCGTTTACCTCCAGACAGGCCTGGCGGAGGATTTCGTCATTAAGTTCCTTGTTCTTGCTGATGGCGTTCTGGATTTTCTGCGTGTCCAGAACCGGGGTAAGGGTTACAGCCACAAAAGCGCTTTCTATTCTGAAGCACTGGCCGTTAACAAAAGTGTCATCAGTTTTTCCGGGAAGCAAGAAGGTCCTTGATTCACCGTTTTCTGCTACTTGGCGGCATTCACAAAGAAGGTCGTGCGCATGGGGAAGAGTGCCGTCCGAAAGGATTTTTCCTTCACGGCAAGCCTCAGGGGATGCACAGATGTTTTCGAAAGCCTTGTTTGCCCAGACGAAGCTAAAGCCCGCATCGGAAGCTTTTACGATGAAAAAGGCAGAGTTGTTTCTTTCGTAAACATATTTGAAGCTTTGTAAATCAAACGGTAAATCTGGCATGCTATTATTATAGCAGATAAAGTTAAAATAGAAAACTGTTTTTTTTAAGGCGACATACGCGGGATTGGAGGGGCGGCGCAGCCGTTGCCAAAAGGCAATGTAGGGGTTGGGGCCCCGGAACCCCGGAAAGCCCGTGGCGCAGCGGCATGTCCGGTCGAATTAGCCAAAGAGCAGAATGGTAGAGCAGGCAAGATTACCGTTCTAAGCCTTGCTACTTGCATTTTTCGGGTCTGACGGTATAATTGGCACAAGGAGTTGATATGAAAAAAAGTTTTTTTGCTTTTGTTTTTTTTCTTTTTGCTGTAGCTTTTGTGGCCGCAGAGGATGCGCAAGAGTCAGCGGCTAAAGAGTTTTCTACTGGTGAATGGAATGAAAATGTATATACAAACGATTTTCTGGGCATAAAGTACACGATGCCGGAAGGTTGGACAAAATATAATGACGAGCAGATAGCCGAAATGATGAACCTAGGTAAGGAGCTGCTTAATGACAACCAGAAGAAATTTGCAGAGCTTTCCAAGCTGACCACGGTTTACCACCTTCTTGCCAACAATCCTATGAACGGTGATACGGTTTGCGTTATTACGGAAAAGACTTTTCTTGGGATTTCAGCGGAAACGTATTCTAAGACCCTTAAGACTCAGCTTGAGGCCCTGGATGCAATTGACTATCAGGTTAGCGATATTACCACCAGGGAGATTGCCGGCAGGGAGTTTTCCGAGCTAAAGACTACCGTTCAGGCAATTGGCTTTGACATTACCCAGATTTACTACAGCTACAGGCTTGGAAAATACATTCTTTCCATAATTGTGACCAGCAGGGGTGGAGACGAAGGCATTGATTCCATGCTCAAGGATTTTGAATAGCGGCTTTTGAACAGTAGCTTTTGAGGCTTTCAGGGCTTTCGGTACTTTTAGGGGAGGAAGGTTTTTAGGCCTCCGCGGACTATTCTTCCTTCCAGTTTGTTGCCTTCGTAGATTTCACCGTCCAGCTGGATGTAGGGAAAGGATTCGTTTATGATTGTGGCTGTCTCGCAAGGGATGTGCGTGCAGTAGGATTTTCCTATGTGCTTTCCGCGGACGAATGATGGCATTACAAAAAGGGCCGGAATTTTCGGTTTTTCAAGAATCATCAGGTCTAAAAGGCCGTCGTTTATTTTTGCAGGGGGGCAGACCTTCATGCCGCCGCCGTACTGGGTTCCGTTGCAGATGATGGCTGTGACACATTCGTATTCGGTTTTCTTTCCGCAGGCTTCCACGCGGACCCGGTAGGGCTTGAAATTCATGAGGGTTTTGGCAAGGGCACCTACGTATGTGCCATTTTTGGCATCTGTTAGGCGCAATACTTCTACGTCAAGGCCTGTTCCGCAAGCGTTTAGGCACCTGCGCTTTCCAACCTGAATATAGTCTAGGTCGCATTCCTTTGAATCTATAATTGCATCCATTGCCTTTTTGGGGTCAAAGCTGAATCCGGCTCCGTGGGCAAAGTCGTTTCCCCTTCCTGCCGGGACAAAGCCAAGTCTTGCCTTGGAAAAGTCCATGCCGTTAAGGACTTCATGGAAAGTTCCGTCTCCGCCAATGGCAACCACAACGTTGGCACCCTGTTCGCAAAGCCTTTGGGTTATGCGCTTTCCGGCTCCGCGGCCGTCCACTATGTCTATCTGGAATTCAAGGCCTTTTTCATTCAAATAATTACGGACTTCTTCTAGGCATTTCTCCCCGGCACCTTTTCCGCTGAGGACGTTTGCAACTATATTGTACATGCGAGAATTATAGCATGTTTTTTGGCGGTTAGCAATGAAAAAAGCATTAGTGCAGAAGGCAAGTACAAATCTTAATAAAAGACAGTAAATATAAATGTTAACACGAAAGCACTTCCATTCCCGGCAGAAAACGCGTCAAAAAAGCCGAGCGCGGATACAAGGTATCTGACTCCCTTCGGGGCTTGAAGCTACGCTGCCGGGTTCGCACCGCGCAAATGCTTTTTTGCCACGTTTTCCGCCTACATTCCAGTGCTTTCTTAACATATTTTGCATTACGATTATTGAAAATTTACACTTGCCTTCCGCCCACTTTGCCACACAAGGCCTTTGCAGAATAGCAGAGAATACATTTCTATACAGAATAGCATATAAAACTTGACAAAAAACCGTAAAGAATGTTAAAATACCGTAAGATTATCTAAAAAAACATGGGGTTCATCATGGAAGATTCAATCCTTACAATAGAAGAAGTTGCAAAGTACCTGCGCGTAAGTGAACGCACTGTATATGATTGGGCGCAAAGGGGCGAAATTCCCAGCGGAAAGATAGGAACTGTCTGGCGCTTTAAGAAGGGCGAGATAGAAAAATGGGTTAACGAACGCCTGTCTTCTTCCAAGGCGGCCCCGGCAGACATAAAGATTCTTGTAAAGGACATCCTTTCTCCAGAACGCATCATCTTTATGAACCACCAGACCAAGCACGACGCACTTCTTGAGCTTTC
>JAFXWC010000049.1 GCA_017534445.1 Treponema sp. | reverse complement strand
CTGGTGCTAGTGTAGTTTTTTTTTATATTGATGTCAAATGCACTATAAAATTTATTAATCTTTTGTTATAACTCTTTATTTATTTTAAGATATGATGTATAGTTGTAATAGTAGATTTTTAAGGAAATGATGGTTACTCTCCTTTACATCATTACAATCTTTCTATTAATTGCCGGCCTGCAGGTTTTATCCTCCTAATTTTTTTCCTGCCGTCCGGCGATTTTTTTGCCCTTTTTGCTTTTGAACATTTCCCCTTTGCAGACAAAATTCAATCAAGCCTATGCCGCCGTGTAGGGGCCCGCCAAAGGCGGGTTGCGCAAGCAATGGAGGCGAAAGCCGGAACCCCGAAAGGGCGGTGACGCGAAAAAGGGGTGCTTGCACCCCGGTTGTTCGGTCGATTTAGCAAAAAGATGGATGGTAGAGCTAAAAAAAGCTACCATCCAAAAATCAAGAAAGAAGAAACTAGTCTTTTTCTACTTCAGTGCAAGCTATGTGCAAATCCTTAAGCTGCGACTCGTCTACCGGAGATGGGCATTCGTCCATTGGGGATGCTGCCAGGTTGTTCTTTGGGAAGGCAATAACTTCGTGGATGCTTTCCTCGTGGCACATAAGCATTACAAGGCGGTCAAGGCCAGGAGCAATTCCTCCGTGTGGCGGTGCGCCAAACTTGAATGCCTGAACCAAGAAGCCAAAAGCCTTTTGCGCGCGCTCGTTTGAATAGCCAACAATCTTAAAGATGCGCTGCTGCAAATCCGGGTCGTTAATACGCATACTTCCGCTTGCAAGTTCGTAGCCGTTAAGAACCAGGTCGTAGAGGTCTCCCTTTACAGCCCCCGGGTCGCTTTCCAAAGTTGGCCAGTATTTCTTCTGGGGAAGAGTGAACATGTGGTGCTCTGTTTCCCAGTGGTTTTCGTCTTCGTTCCATGCAAAGTAGGGGAAGTCTATAATCCATACAAAGTGGAATTCATCTTTTGGGTCATAGAGCTTAAGGTCTTTGCCCAGCTGCTTGCGGACTGCACCCATTGCGGTACATGCCGTCTGCCACTGCTCGTCGCTTACAAAAAGAAGCAGGTCGTTCTTTTCCGCACCAAGCTTTGAACAGATTTCGTTTTCTTTTCCTGCAAAGAATTTGCTTATTCCGCCCTCGAATGCAAGGCCGGAGCCGTTTGCTGAGTCTGCCGAAGTAACCTTCATCCATGCAAGTCCCTTTGCCTTGTATTTCTTTGCAACTTCTTCCAAAGCCTCTATATTCTTACGGCTGTATTTGTCTGCAACGTTCTTTACTACAAGAGCCTTTAGTCCGCTTCTCTTGTGGCGTTCAACATCCATGCCCGGGTTTGCTGCCCCTGCCTTGAATGCGTTAAAGTCGCTAAGCCCTGCCATGAATGCCGCATCCTGAATCTTCATTCCAAAGCGCAGGTCTGGTTTGTCGCTTCCGTAGAAGTTAAAGGCATCGTCCCAGCTTAGGCGGTCAAACTTTGCGGGAAGGCTGTAGTTCATTGTCTTCTTGAAGATGTAGCCCATAAGGCCTTCTGTGGTTTCAAGAACTTCCTCGCGGTTGGTAAAGCTCATCTCCATATCAATCTGGGTAAATTCCGGCTGGCGGTCTCCGCGGGCATCTTCGTCGCGGTAGCAGCGTGCAATCTGGAAGTACTTGTCGAAGCCGGAAACCATAAGAAGCTGCTTGTAAAGCTGCGGGCTCTGGGGAAGTGAATAGAATTTTCCCGGGTGAACGCGGCTTGGAACCAAGTAGTCTCTGGCCCCTTCCGGTGTGGACTTTATGAATGTAGGAGTTTCAATTTCCAAAAAGCCTTTTTCCGTAAGGAATTCGCGGGTGGCAAATGCAACCTTTGAGCGCAGGATGATGTTGTGCTGCATTGGTGCGCGGCGCAGGTCCAGGTAGCGGTACTTAAGGCGCAGGTCTTCGTTTGGAAGGACAATAGTTCCGTCCTTTTGGCGAACTTCGTCAATTGCAAATGGAAGAACGTCGCTCTTTGTAAAGATTTCTATTTCGTCTGCCTCTACCTCAATTTCTCCGGTGGGCATGTCTTTGTTCACGTCCTTGGGGTTGCGGGCGGCAACTTTGCCTTTTACGGCAATGCAGTATTCTGACTTTAAGGAAGCTGCTGTTTTTTTGACCTCTTCGGAAGCCTTGTCACCAACGACAACCTGAGTAATTCCGTAGCGGTCACGCAAAAGTATGAATGTGAGCCCGCCAAGTCCTCTCGTGCGGAGAACCCATCCGTTAAGTATAACGTCTTTTCCTGTGTCGGCGGCAGTCAAGTCACCGCAGGTTACTGTTCTTTTTGCATTTTCCATAATGGTGCTATTTTAGCGAAAAAATATAGTCTTTTCAAGGACATGGGTCTTTTACTCAATTGCTAGTTATTAACTTGGAGCGAGTTTTATTGTCTTACTGCCCTTGCGGGATTCCTCGTGTTACGGGCTTTCCGGGGCTTGCCCTCCGGCCGGTACCCTTCGGGTACTTGCTCCGCAACCCCTCCAATCCCGGCTAGGATTTTTTCTGCTAAAGGAATTGCTATCGATTCTGTAATCCCAAGGAAAATTCAAGGTAGAATTTTCCTTGGGCAATGCTCCCCAAAAATTTTTTAAATGCTTTTAGCTTCTATCCTAAAAAGTCCGTGGCGGTTGCAGTAGGCATAAATCCACTTTACTCCGCTTATCTTGAACCTTGCCTGGGCATCTGACTCTGGATAAAGCTTTGCAAACTGGACACCGCTGTCGGAAACTGCCGCAAAGAAAGAAATGTAATGTTCCTTTGTCATGGAGTGATTTGAAGAAACATAATATTCGTCCTCTACTTTTTCCAGGCAAATCTTGTGCCCTTCATCTTCATCCTCTGCTTGCAGGGGTGGAAGCGTAATTCCGCAGCAGCTGATTGTTGCCTCGCCTGTTGTCTGGACAATGTTTGCGCAAACCGGGCAAACGTAGAAACAGAGCCTTTGCATGTTAAAGCCCCTGTTTTTGTTTTGGATGTGCTGGCCGTTCAATAATTCTATAATCGAAAGTCCAAGCGCCTTTCCAAGTGGTTCGAGTAGGCTTATGTCCGGAAGCCCGTGCCCCGTCTCCCATTTGCTAACCGCCTTTGCCGTAACAAATATCTTGTCTGCCAGCTGTGCCTGGGTCATGCCCTTGCTTTCGCGAAGGCTTTTGATTGTAGCTCCAGTAACGTATTCGTTCATAAGTTGTCTCCATTTGTAGCTCTGCAGAAGCTTTTATTGTTATGGAGATAACTATATCAGCAGGTTCTTGGGAAAGCAACCTACGTTTCGTGGATACTTAATTTAATAGTTGTTTTGGTAAAAAAGAAGCTCGTGTTTGCCTCTCCAGATAAAAAGTGCATCTGCATCATTTCCTTCTGGCTCTTGATTCCAGTTGGCACGCTGCTGATGCACAACCTTTTTGCGCACTTCTATGCAGAGTTTGTATTTTCCGTCTTTGACCGCATATACTATAAGGCTTTCCTTGTTTAAGATACTATATTTATAGGATGCGACGCAGTTGTGAAGGGCAGCGCCTATTTTCTTTAGTTTATCATAGTCCTTGGGTAAAAGAAAAGGGTGTCTTGATTAATTTCATTATGGTAATTAAGAAACAATCTGTCGGCAGATTCTTGCGAAAGGATGCGGTTTTTTATGTTAATGTCTTTAAAGCCCATTTGATTAAGTATTGGAAATACGTGCAGCAGTTTTTGGTTTTTGTAATAAAGTTTTCTAAGGGTTCTGTAGGAAGAAAATCCTAACGAGTTACAGTAATTCTGGTAGCAGTTTGGATCCAGCCTGTATTTTTGTGATTTTAAAAATTCTTCAAGTTCAATTTTTGAATCTGCCTTGATGGCAAAGTATAAACTTGGTTCATTAGCATTTCATATTTGTCATTTTTTACATCGTAAAATTCAGATGTTAATAGTAGCGGTGTTTTTGTAATTTGGTGGTTGGTAAAAGGATATTCGTGTTCAAGCATTGCTCGGTTTAAGGTAATTTCTGTATTCTTTTAGATAACTGACTAGATCGGTAGCTGTAAGCTCTTCCAGTGAAACTTCCTTGGTTTTTACGGAATAAAAAAGCTTGCTTTCGTGAAAGATGCTATAATCAAACTCACCGTTTTTCTTTGAAAGGACCTCGTATTTTTGAATGTTGCCGGAAAAATTACATTTTTCGGTGAAGACGGTATTTTTGTCTAGGGAAATCACGTTTTCCCATTTAAAGTGAATGGGGCAGAAACATTTTTTTTCATTTGCATCAACTAAAGAGTCTTTTAATAGTATAATCTTGCCATTTAGTGGGGATTCTTTCTGCTGGATAAAATTATCACTGTTGAAAACCCTGGCAAACCAAGTTTCTTTGTCTGCCCCGGAGAATTCCTTTTTTGCCCTAGTCTTCTTAAAAAAACTGAACACGGTTTCTTCTCCTTACAGGCGAGGAGTGTTTTTCATAAACTTGTCTATTTTTTGAACGGTTTCTTTATAACTGCAATCTTTTTTGAGTCTTTCGCTGATGGAAGTAAAGTCTTTTAAAAGCATATTTTTCTTGCTGTTTGACATGTTGCCAAATATTGCGTTTTTAACAGATTCTGATGAATATGTATGGATGTTGTATAAATCTACCAAGCTAAGGGATTGTATGAGCTTTTGCATTTGGCTGTAATCCAGGCTGCCTAACTCTGCAAGCTTGTTGCGGAGCGCCTTGATTTTTTCTGCAAGCCATTTGTTTTTTGCTTCAAATTCCTCGTAAAATTCACTGTATTCCTCCGGGTTCAAATCTTGCAGTCCATCTTCCAGGGCAATGTAATCTTCCGGGTATGTGCCTAGTGCCTGCTCGCAACGCTCTTTGGGCAGGTCAAAAAGGCAGTTTGCGAGTGTTTGCACAAATCCTTCTGTTGCATAGGTATAGAAAGAATCTTCATGCCTTTTCAGGAGCCTTTCAGCTGCGGCTTTTGCTTCTTTTATTCCCATACACAAGTTTTTCCTAGATAAAGTGCCTAAGCTCAACCTTTTCTATGGAGTGGGTCTTATGCGCGACAAAGTAGCTTCCGAACATGGCGGTAATTGCGTCCATGCCGGCTGCGTATGCACAAAGAAGAGGGGCTGCGCTCTTTAAAAGCAGGTAGCCAGAATCAAAGCTGCGTCCGTAAAGGGTGCACATTATTGTGATTGCCACAAAAGAACCGCCGGACGGATAGCTGCAAAGGCAGAGGGAGATAAGGAAAGAGAAGGTTGCGATCCAGATAAGGTTGGAAAGCTCTATCTTAAGTGGAGAAAATGAGTGCAGGATTACAATAAAGCTTACTGCCTGAACCATTGCAGAGCCGCCCCTACCAAAAATTGAAAAGAGTGGAAGTGCGACTGCGTTTGTTCTGCGCCTTATGCCAAGGCTTTCCTTTCCGTGCCTAAGTTCAAGGGTAAGGGCAAGGTTTGTGTCGCCGCTAAAGAAGGCTGTAAGGAAGGGGCAGAAGTTTGCGTACAGTACGCGGTAAGGGTGGTTTTCCTTGCAGAGAATCTTTAAAAGGAAGGGGTAGATTACAAAAGCCGTAAGTGCAACGTCCACCGTAAGCAGGATAAAGAGAGGCTTGTATACGCCACTTTCCATTACGGAAGAAAAGCTGAACATCCACTTTGTGGCAATGGCAATCATTCCTACCGCAAGAATTTCCGTGATAAAGGCCATTACGTTGTAGCAGACTTTGCTCAAAGTGTCAAAAATAGAAAATGCCGTCTTTGACGCTGATTTTTCGCTTGAAGCACCGGCTCCGGCAAGTCCTGCGAATACAAAGCAAGGCAAAAGGTAAGCGCCGTTTATAAGAGCCTCAAAACCAGAGAAGGGAAAGAGGCTTTCCAAAAGGAATTTTATGTTAAGGGAGGGAAGCTCCGTTGACTTTTCAAAGGTGCTGGGGATTCTTGGCAGTGGAACAAGGCGGGCAGAAATAAGGCCTATAAGGACAAGAAGCAGCGTTGATGCAAAAATCACCACAAAAGTCCAGAATCCTGTCTTTAAAATCATTTTTTCTTCATTCAGCTTAAAGCATGCCGTTGCAACAGAAAAGAATAGCACTGGCAAAAGCATGTATCGTCCAAAGCGCAGCATCAGGTTGGAAATAAATTCAACTGTTGTCTGCACGTGTATATTATTCTGCGGCAGAAAAAGGGCTGCTGTGATTCCGATTGCAATTCCAATTAAATATTTAAACCAAAGTTTCATGATAGCACAGTATATCAATTTAACGGCAGTTTGCAAAGAACCTTCTATATGCTATAATGCAATCTATGGGAAAAACTATTCTTGTTGCAGGAAAAGATATTCCGGCCGGCGCAAAGTTTGCTGATACACTTGCGGGAACCGGACGTTTTGTTGTTGTTACCAAGCCTGATGATGATGAAATTTCAGAAAACACGGACAATGCCATAGCTACGGCTGCCGTTGCAGAGCGTCACCAGAAGCTTATGGGAAAGGCTTCGGGAGTTGCCCCCGTCTCGTGGAACAAGGCATCTCCTATTTCTTCGCGCACGCTTATCCTGAATATGGAAAGCATTTTTACCAAGATGGAAGAAGCTGTGCTCTACTTTGACGAGGAGCTTTTTTCTTCCAGGGCAAACCATATTAATATAGAAGAATGTGCCCAGACTAGCGATGAACTCATTCTTTCTTACCAGTACCTTACAATGGAAATTCTTTCCCGCTTTGAGCAGAAGAATACGGACAGGCCTGGAACCCTGGTCTTTTTGCTAAAGGACGGGCCTTGCGCAAGCGATGCCGTTAAAATGCCTGCCCTGCGCAACGGAACCTATCCGATTGCTTCCCCGCTGATTGCCTCGGCAGCCGCATCCTTTGCCGCCTTTGCGGAAAACATTGCGGCCCTTTACGGAGACCTGCCTTTTGTGAACATAATTCTTGCCCGGGGAGACAGAAGCACGGACATTGTAACGTCCGACACTTCGCTTGCAAAGTGGCTTGGAACTTACATGGATGCCGTGGAAGCCCAGACTACAAAGCTTAATGCCAAAAAGTCAGTCGTGTGGGTAAAGCCTGGGGCTACCTTCTCGGTTTCCACAAGTAAATTCAGCCTGTTTGGAAAGAAGTAGTATGGGTGCTTTTAGCTTGGATATTCATTTTTTTGCAGAGTGTGCGCTAAAGATTTTTCTTAGCCTTGTAAGCGGTTTTGTGCTTGGTCTTGAAAGAAAGTCAAGGAACCAGAATGTTGGCACAAGGACCCTCATTCTTATAAGCGTTTCTTCTGCCCTGCTTTCCATTTTGTCCTATTTTTTGGCCGATCCTTCCCTGTGCGGAATCAGTGTGAGTGGCGACCCTACAAGAATTGCAGCCGGTGTTGTTAGCGGCATAGGCTTTTTGGGCGGCGGTGCAATCATGCATCACGGCCTTAACATAAAGGGGCTTACTTCTGCGGCAATCATCTGGACGGACTCTGCGCTTGGACTTGCCATTGGGGCAGGGCTTTACCTACAGTCGCTTGTTGTGCTAGTTGCTTCCGTACTTGCCCTTCTGATTTTGGAGCGTGCGGAAGAGAAATGGTTTCCTGCGGGCAAGAGCAAGATTCTTCACATTGTCTTTGAAAACGAAAACATTGACATGAAAAAGATAAAGGCCATAATCAAGAAGAATGGATTCATCATCTCCGACCTTAACGTAAGCTACGTAATGGCAAGCAAGCAGATAATCCTTCATTATTCGGTAAAGGCTCCAAGGGAAGATGATTTTACTTCTTTAATCAGCCAGCTGAATTTGGCGGGGAAACTCTCCGAATTTTCAATTACAAACTGACACAAGGAAAAAAATGGAAAAAGATATAAGGGCCGTTATTTTTGACATGGACGGCGTGCTTTTGGACACTGAGTCAATGAGCGACAAGACATGGGCTATGGCCGCCAAGGATTTTAATGTTTCGGTTCCACAGGATGCCTTGAACAGGTGCCGCGGTTCAAACAAGGGCGACATCATGCTGATTCTTAAGGAAATCTACGGAAAGGATTTTGATGTGGAAAGTTTCCTTACGGCTACCGGAAAGTATTTTCACGAGTTGGAATTTACTTCTGGAATTCCTGTTATGCACTATGCAAAAGAAATTCTTGAATACCTTAAGCCAAACTACCGCCTTGCCCTTGCTTCTTCCACATCAGGCCCCACTGTTGAACGTCAGCTAAAAAATGCTGGTCTTATAGACTATTTTGAAAAGCGCGTTACCGGAGAGATGGTCCTTCACAGTAAGCCCAACCCGGAGATTTACGCTATGGCATGTTCTTCTATAAATGTTGCACCGGAGAATTGTCTTGCAATAGAAGACAGCCCCAACGGAATCCGTTCTGCAAGTGCAGCCGGCATGAATGTGATAATGGTTCCCGACAGGATTAAGCCTACCGCCGAACTGGAAGAGCTGTGCTGGAAAATTCTTCCTTCACTTGAGGACTTAAAGACTGTCCTTTAAAAGAAAGGCAAGCAGCGCACGGCAACCCTGCATTATGTCATTGTAGGCGGTGTCAAAGTCTCCTGAATACCAGGGGTCGGAAACTTCACGGGTACTGCCTGTGTATTCCAAAAGCTTGTGTATTTTTCCGGCAGGGTCGTTGGACCAGCAGCGGTTCATGTAGAAGATGTTTTCCCTGTCCATGCCTATAAGCAAGTCGTAGCGCTCGTAGTCGGCAGCTCTTATTTGCCTTGCAGACCTTCTTGTAAAGGGAATTTCTTCCTGCCTAAGCTTTGCCTTCGCGGGGGGATACATGTCGTTTCCAATTTCTTCCGTGGAAGTTGCGGCGGATTCAATAAGAAAGTCTTTTTCCACACCGGCTTCCCTTACCAAATTTTTCATGACGAATTCAGCCATTGCGGAGCGACAAATGTTCCCACGGCAGACAAAAAGTATTCTATGCATGTAAAACAGTATACTTGAAAATGCGTCTAAATACTATTACTATTTTGCTAGGAGATATATATGGATTTAAAATCAGCCGCATGCTTTGGCGTTGCAGGAAACTTTACGGGCCATCTTGAACAGGCGGGCGAAGCAAAGGAATTTGCCCTTGTAAAAACAGCGGAGGCTTCTGCTCCCAAGGGTGTCTTTCCAACCTATCTTCCAAAAGTTGCGGGGGCCAGTGTGCCGGAATTCCTAAACACCTATCCCTTTTCCCCGGATAAAATCATTTTTCCAAAGGGCGAAGAAAAAGTTCAGTTTGAACCGGAATGTGCCCTTGTCTTTGATGCTGAATGGAAGGAAGGAAAACTTACCGGCTTGACCGCAAAGTGTTTTGCCGCCTCTAATGACTGTACAATCCGCAAGGAAGGCTGCAAAAAAATCAGCATGAAAAAGAACTGGGGTGCAAACAGCAAGGGTTTTGCCTCCAACTGCATAAAAATAGACTCCTTTGGCCCAGACGGCATTTTGGGCGACTACCGCATAGCAAGCTTTCTGCAGAGGGGAAGCGACACTTTTGCCTACGGAGAAGACAGCCCTGTTTCCGGCTACAGCTACATCTGGAAAAAACTAAGTGACTGGCTCATTCAGAAGTTCAACACCCAGGCTGATGAATTCAACTTGGAGAACATAGGCCTTTATCTTAAGGAATGTGCCTACCCAAAAGAGATAATGGTTTCCATTGGTGCAACGCGCTACACGGATTTTGGTGAGCACAACTTCTTGCAGGATGGAGACGGAATTGTGATTGTCCTCTATCCCGCATCAAAATATTCTGCTCAGAAAATAGAGGAGATGGTTGCATCAGGAGAAGAATTTTCGGATGACGTTTCCCTTTTAAAGCAGACTGTCGTTATTTAGGAACTTTTGTTCAAATTCTTCCACGCAAATTGGCTTGCTAAAGTAATAGCCTTGGAAAATGTTGCCACCCATCTTGATGAGCATGTCCAGCTGTTCCTTTGTTTCAACGCCTTCCGTAATGGTCGGAATGTTAAGCCTGTGGGCAAGCTCTATAATCGTGTTCAGGATGATGTTGGCCTTTTCGGGGTTTGCGGTCTTGCACAAAAAGAGCATGTCAATCTTTAAGACGTTAAGCGGAATGTCCTTGAGGGTGTTGAGTGATGAGTAGTCGCTTCCAAAGTCGTCAATTTCTATGATAAAGCCTTCGTTCTGCAGGGAATGCAAAATGTTAAGGTTAAATTCAAGGTTTGTCATGACGACGGTTTCTGTTATTTCCAAATGGACCTTGGACGGCGGCACATCGTATTTCTGGGCAAGGCCGGTAAAGGTTCCGTATATGTCCGTAAAGAAGAAATCCTTTGGCGAAATATTTACGGAAATGGAAATGTCATTCCTGTTTTCATTCTGCCATTTGTGCATGATTTTAAATGCTTCTTCCCAGATGTAAAGGTCAATCTTTGTAATCAGGCCGTTGCGTTCAAGAATAGGAATGAATTTTGCGGGAGAAAGAATCCCTTCTGAAGGAAGGTTCCACCTGACAAGAACTTCTGCGCCAACAAGCTTTCCCTCTGAATTTATCTGTGGCTGAAGGTATGGAACAATCTGCTTTTCCTTGATTGCGCCCCCCAGCATGCCTGTAACTTTCTGCTCCCAGATTTTGTCCGCGCGCAGGGTGTCTTCGTAGAAGGAGAAAGTCTGGTTGTAGTTGCTCTTGATTTTTGATATGGCCATGAGGGCCCTGTCTATCATAAAGTCAATGCTTACAGAACGGTCTTCTATCTTGAAAATGCCGTAGTGGGCAATAACCGGATAGTTGCTGTTGTTTTTTATGGTAAAGTTGTCCGGATCCTTGTTGTCCGCAAATTTTTCCATTATGTTCTTTTCTGTTGCAAGGAAGACAAAGTTGTCGCCGCCAAGCCGTCCGTAGCATGGGTATTGGATTTTTCCGCCGCGTATTTTTTCCGCAATTTCGGTAATCAGGGCATTGCCTTCTTCGTAGCCAAAGGTGTCGTTAATCAGCTTAAAATCCTTTATGTCCAGGACTACTATGTAATACAGGTTTTCGTTGCCGCCTATAATCTGCTTGGTTTTTTCTATAAAGTAATTCCTGTTGTAAAGCCCCGTAAGCGAGTCATGGGATGAAAGGTAAATCTGCTTCTGGTTTTCCACTTCTTCGTTGGTGTAGTCAATGGCCTTTATGTAAGAACCAAGGAACCTGTTCTTTTCGTCAAGAAGGGGAATGTAGCTGTATTTGTAGTAATGCGTGGCCCCCTGCTTGTCTATTCTGGAACTTTTTAGGGTTACGGCTGTAATTTTGTCCCTAAGGTCCGTGTTAAGCAAGGCAGATATTGTCTTAAAGCTTTCGCCAAGGTTATGTTTGTTCAGGTTGAACATCTTCCGCGCAGACTCGTTTGCAAAAAAGCCGATGTTTTCCTTGTCAAAAAAGACGTATGCGTTTGGTGATGACTCAAGAACCTTGCGGTTTATGTGTCCAATAAAGAAGAGGGGCTTGTAAATGAGTATGAAGTAGAAGATTAGGATTCCGCAGATTGCGTAGCTAATCATTGCAATGTCAACAGGAATGTTGCAGAAGATGTAGATTGTCTCCCAGACTGAGGCTATTACAAGGCATGCTATGATGATGATGTAGCGCTCGCAGTAGATGCGCGGTGTCTTAAGCGTTCCCTTTAACACAATCAGGAACATGTTAAGGAAGAGGGCGTAGGATATTGCAAGGTGGACGTAGTGCCATGTGTATGAAACAAGGGAGTAGTAAATGCGCACATTGTAGAGCTGGATGGGCATTATGGAGAATACGTGGCCGAATATGGGGTTTGCAATAAGTGAGGCTGAATCAAAAATAACGATTGCCTTTAGAAGCCGCTTGTAAAAGGGGTTTTTGCCCGGAAAAACAGCTAAAAAGAAGTTCGTTACACTGTAGAACATGAAATTTGTTCCAATCATGTAAAGGTAGTAGCCCAAAAGGCATATCTTGTAGTTGCTGCTGGCAGTAATCAGAAGGTTGCCGAGCAGGGGTATTATAGAAGAAAACAGGTAGGAAAATATTTCTTTGCTGAATTTCTGATTCTTTGCAAACTTTACCCAGATGGAACAGACCAGCAAGAGAATGGCGAGAATGATGAAAATTGCAACTACCGAATAAATATAAACCATGTAAAACCTATTTAAAAATCCAGACCTTTTTGCCTATATACTTTTATTCTATAATCAAACTGTGAATAATGCAAGTTTTTATGACCTTTTTGCCTTACCTTGTTTTTTTGCGGCTTAGAGTATATAATCAGCCCATGAATTCAATAGAAAAATTTTCTTCTGACGTGGAAAAGATAAAGAAGCATTATAGGGCCGAGCACCAGACCTATAGCGGAGAGGCGGTTTGCGACCAGATTGCAGACTTTTTTGAGCAGCAGAACCGGGAAGTTGCCTCTCTTGCCCACAGCTATGCCAACTATTGGAAGGAAACTTACATTTTGCCCTCCCAGAACATGGATGATGAGCCTACAAGCGAACATATAGCCATTTTGCAGGGAATGCTTGCCCTTTTGCTTGATTTGGAAGACAGCTGGGAATTTACGGAGTGCTTTACCCAGGCGGACTGGAAACAACTTTGCGAACTTACCAATTACGAGGCGGAAGACCTGCCCCTTGAGCTTTTGAGCAGTCTTATGAAGAATTTTGTTGACAACCAGGCAGTGTGATGCAGAAATTCTACGATGAGTGCAGGCAGTGTCCCCGTGAATGCGGGGCAAAGCGTTCTTGCGGAAAAACAGCCTTCTGCGGAGAGGACATAAGCGTCCGTGTGGCAAGTGCGGGCCTTCATTTTGGTGAAGAACCTCCCGTTACTGTTTTTGGAGGAAGCGGAACAATCTTTTTTACCGGCTGCACTTTGCGCTGCTCATTCTGCCAGAACTACCAGATTAGCCAGCAGGGCATGGGTTCTGCCGTAAGCAGGGAAGACTTTGTAAGAATGTGCCTTCTTTTGCAGGAAAAGGGTGCGGAAAACATAAATCTTGTAACTGGAAGCCACCACATTCCCGCAATAGCTGACTTTTTGTGTGCCTCAAAGAAAGCAGGCCTTAAAATCCCTGTGGCCTGGAATTCAAGCGCATACGAGTCGGTGGAAAGCCTTGAACTTTTGTCTGGCCTTGTTGACATTTGGCTTCCCGACCTAAAGACCTTGAACCCCATCATGAGCAAGACCCTTTTTGAAGCAGAGGATTATCCCAGGGTTGCAAAGAGGGCAATCCGCTGGATGATTTCCAATTCCCCCATGGACGTAAGGGAAGTTGCTTGCGGGGGTGAAAAAAAAGAAAAAATGTTCAGCGGAACTATAATCAGACACTTGTTTTTGCCGGGCAGAACTGATGACACCCTTATGACCTTGGACTGGCTAAAGGCCCATGCAGACGGCAAGGCCTGTATATCCCTTATGTCCCAGTATACGCCGGTTCCCTTTGAGGGCAGCAAAAGTGAGCTGGATAAAAGAAAGGACTCTCTTTCTGCTTTCCAAAACAGGCTTGTTAACGGAGAAGAGGACAAGACCCTTCGCAGCCTGATTGACGGCTATGAATTTGAATACCTTTTCTACCAGGATTTGAGCGATGACACAAGCTGGCTTCCTGATTTTAGGAGGGAGCAACCCTTTAGCAATGCCCTTGCAAAACCCTTTTGGCACTGGAAGAAGGGCTTTTTGTTTTAGCAGTTTTATTTTAGAAGAACCCAAGTAGCCCCTGTGCCACCGTTGTTTTTGTCCGGATGCCCAGAAGTGCCGAGCCTTTTGTCTTTTTCTATAAATAGACGCACTTCCTGGCCAAGAACGGGGTCGCTTCCGTGGCTGTGGTTTCCCTTTCCATGGATTATCATTATCTTTTTTAGCCCCTTACGCTCGCAGTCCGTAACGAATGAATTCATCTTGCTCCATGCTTCTTCGCGTGTAAGGCCGTGCAGGTCAAGAACTGCTTCCGGGCGCAAATTCCTAAGGTATTCCCTGTTGTGCAAAAGCTCGTCCTTTTTAGCCTCGTCGGAGATTTTGTCCTTGTCCACGGTGCCGTAACGGTTCAGCCAAAGTTCCATGGGGTTGATGTGACGCTTGTTGTCCGCTTCCATCTGTTCTTCCCAGGAATAGCCCTGCCTCATTGCTTCCTTTTCTTCCTTTGTGGGAGCGTTAGCTTTTTTGTGGGACTTTTGAATACCCTTTTGCTTGGGTTTTGAGTTCTGACCCCTTTGCTGAGAATCCCACTGGGATAAAATGTCGCCAAAATCCATCTTGTGCCTCTTTTATGTAAGCTATTTTATTGGGAGAACCTCGCTTTCCATTACCCAGCCGTAGGTTTCATGGTAGCGAATGTAAAGCCAGCCGTTGGTCCTTTTTTCTATTTGGACAACGTTGCCACGGGGAATGCTTGCACTTGAGTGCACGTTTATTTCGGGAATGGGGTTGATGCTGCCGCCCTTGAAAAGACCGTATGACTTGTTAACCTTTATCCACATGCAGATGCTTGTTACCGCCAAAGCTATGGTAAGCGTAACGCAGAAAACAAGAAGCTTCTTGTGCTCCCGGAATTTTCTTGAAAGCAGGAGAATGGTTGTAAGGACAATCAGAAGGGCCGTTGCTATGCAAACCGTAATAAAACCTGGTACGCTTATTTCTATTTCCGCATGGCTTATTCCGTATTCGTCTTCTGCCGCACGCCTTTCTTTGTAGGCACTGCTTAAAAAGTGGAATGAGTGGCGTTCCTTTTGGTGAAGGTCAAGAAGCCTTGTAAGGTCAACGTTTGCCTTTTGCTTTGAGTCTGTGGTTGCTGGGTCTGCGAATGGAGTGGAGAAGGCGTATCCAAAGACACCGTCCTGTTCCGGGGCATACTGGCTTTCCTTCTTTTTTGAAACGCTTACCTTGTACTCTGGAAATTTGACATCCACTTTTTTATTGCCGTAAGTTATAGCCGTTATGTGGATGGCGGGTAGGGTAAAGTTTCCTTCGGAAAGGGGCTGCCAGTCAAATTTTGCAACGGGAATGGCTGCCGGTGAAAATTGGGTTCCGCGCGAATTTCCTTCGGTGATGGGAAAGCGCTTAACGTCATCAAACAAAGAATTCTCTGGAATCTCCCAGCTGAAATTCAAAATCTGGACTGCGTAGCGTATGTACATCATAAAGACAACATGGTCGCCAACGTTTGCGCTTAGGTTTTTTCCTGCCGCGTTAAAGGCCGGGTCTTCAAATTCAAGGTAAATCTGCGGCTGAACGGTGTTGGGGTTTTCGTAGACAAGTACGGTGTCCAAATTCAGCCTGTTGTACATTCCGCTTACACGTACGTCTATTGGGGAAATGTGAAAGACACCCGGTTCTGTAAACTGGAATACAATTTCAAGGTGGGTGCCCCTGCGCATGTCATCAAGGGGATTGTCGCTCGGCCCCACGAAGAGTTCCTTTTTTGAAGAAACGAAGCTTACGTTCTTTGGTACGTCATTTACAAAGACATTGACATCTTCCGGCTCAACACCCTCTATGTCTACAGAAAAAATGCTTTCCTCATCAGTAAAGAAATATTCCTTTGATTTCTTAAAGTGCAGACTCTGGACGTATTGCCATGACGGTTTTTTGCCTGATGACGAGCCTGTGGTCTGGCAGAAGATTTGTGCGGAAGTCAATATGTCTATGCAGAGAATTAGTAATCCAATGAATCTCTTTCTGCAGAATCTTTTTGGCTGTTTTTCCATTGTTCTGTTTCTTTCTCCCTTAATAATGAATATATTGCACTTTCCAAAGGAGAGGCCTCTTCTTTTTCGCTTGTGACAGGAGCAAGCTGCTGTTCGCTTTTGCGTGCCTGTACTGCATTTTCTTCAAGGGAAAGTTCCAAGTTTATTTTTGCGTTTATGTTTGTACTGTCTATTTCCAGCGCGTTCTTGAACATTGTGGCCGCTTTTGCATAGTCTCCGTTTTTGTGGGCAATGATTCCTGTGTTGTAGTAAACAGAAAAACGGATGTTTTCAGGAGCGGAAGCGCTTATTTGTTCAAAGCGTTTTACCGCCGACTCGTTTTCGTCCTGCATAAGGTATGTGGATGCAAGTCCAAAGAGGGCGTATTCCTGCGAGGTCTGGTCTCCGGTAACTTTTGCGTTGTCGTAGGCTTCCAGAAAATTGGCTATTGCCCCCTGGTAGTCCTTGCGGTTGTAGTCCAGTCGGCCCTCAAGTATTTTTGTTCCGTTGGAGAATTTTCCGCCACAGGAAGTGAGCAGGCTTGTGAATACTATTGTAGCCAGAAGGGTCCCTTTCTTTGCGGATGATTTTTTTGAAAGCTGGGGCAGCGTGTTGAATTCGCTAAAGACAAAGGAGAGGACAAAGAATAATATTGCAAGCCCTGTGAACAGGGAGTTCCTTGGTATGCTTTTTACCTCGTAGACTACAGAAGCGTCACTTGCGTTTTCTTTTGAGGCAGAAGAAGCTGTGGCTTCCGTTTGTGCAGGATTTATGTATTGCATTAGCCTGTACGCAGAGCCTACTTCCGATGCATCCGTGAACATTAGTAGCGGCTGGTTGGCCCACTTTTGCTTTATGGCTTTTTTCTGGACAGATTCAATTGTCTTTTGAATCTGCTTGGAGCGGAGGGCAGTCTGCACCATGGTACTTCCGTCACCCGCCATTACTGATGACTCGTGTTCTGAGCCAAAGCCGATTATTGCTGTCGGAATGCCGTAGTCAACAGTTTTTGCAAGAACCTGGGCAAGAGATGAATCCGTTTCTTCTCCGTCTGTGAAAACCCAAATGCATGATGCCCTGGAAGACTCTTTTGGAAAGGAGGAAAGGGCTGCCTGAATACCGTTGCCAAGGCTTGTTCCCGGACTCGTTATGAGTTTGGGTGAAAGTGAAGAAAGAAGTGAGCGTATGGCGTTGTAGTCTTCGGTTACCGGAATTGCAACGGTTGCCTCTCCCTTTGCAAGCACTACGGAAACGCTTACGTTCTGCATGTGGTCAAGAAGTTCGCTAGCATAGTTTGCGGCTGACTCAAGGCGGGTCATTCCACCTGGTGCGTCCGTGGCTTCCATGCTGTAGGAAATGTCGAAAACAAATGCAACTTCCCTGCCGCTTTTTTGCATGGGCACGGAGACTGTTCCCCAGTAAAAACCTGCCATTGCGGCTATGAGCATGGTCCATGCGCAAAGCACGCAAATCATTCTTAGCGTGAACCTTGCCTTTATTCTTTTTATGTGTTCCCTAGAAACTGTGGATGATTCTGCCGAGGAGAATTCCTTTACGAGCCGCTTGAACCTTTTGTTCATGTTAAAGTAGCATGGAATCAGCAAAAGCAGGGCATACAAGGCCTGTGGATGTTCAATTCCGAAATTCATAATACCTCCCGCAGAATGGCAGTCCTGATGAAAATAGAAAGAATCATGAGGATTGTCGTTGCAATCAGAAACTGGGTGTAGTATTTTTTGTCCGTGTTGTGGATTTGATAGCTTTGCACCACGCTCTCGTTCTTTATGATTACGTCAATTGTCTGTGACAGGGCGGAAAGGCTTGTGGTCTCAAAGAACTTGCCACCGGCTTCTGATGCTATTTTGGCAAGGGTCTGGGTGTTATAGTTTGAGTCAAGGAAACCAGAGTAGACGCGGCCTGTCTTTGGGTCAACATATTCAAGGGGAACAGAGCCTTTTGTTCCAAGGCCCAACACATAGAGCGAAATGTTCTTTTCCTTTGCAAGGCGGGCAGCTGTATATGGATGGATTGCGCCTGAATTGTTTTCACCGTCAGTCAGAAGAACAATGCACTTTTTTGGAGCGGCAGATGATTCAAGGTGAAAGACCGCGCAGCTTATTCCCGTGCCAATGGCCGTACCGTCGCCTAATTCTCCTGGAACAATGGTCTTTAGCTTTTCAAAAAAGGCTTCCTTTTTCATGGTTGGGGGAACGACAAGGGCAGCTTCCTTTGCCATCTCTACAATGCCCACGCATTCACCGGAGTTGGTCTTTAGAATGCTTTCCATGGCTGATTTAGCAATTTCTAGCCTGGTGACTCCGGGCGTGTCCTGTGCCGCCATTGAAGGGCTTGTGTCCAAGACAAAAAGGATGTCCGTTCCGCGGGAAGAATAGACCTTTGTCTGCTTGTGGATTATTGGGGATGCCCATGCTGTAACGGCACAAATAAAACCGAGCATTGCGGTTATGTGGTAAAGGTACGATATGAATTTTCTTACGGGATCGTTCCAGTTGAACCTTGTCCCCTTCCAGTCGCTTATTGTAAGCGGAATGGTTATTGGGGTGAATATTTTTAATCCGCGCAGGAAGAGGAGTGCTGGAATAAAGAGCAGTGCAAAAAATGCGGCAGGATTTTCAAAAGAAATCATAGTGAGAAGTCTCCTTTTGGATTTGCCTCAAGATTTGAAATTGCGTCAATCGTAAGTTTCGCAATCATTTCTTTTTCTCCTGGGTAGAAAGCGGCCTCGTGCTCTTCGGATGGAAGGAGCTTGCTGTCTATGGAGTCCCTTGCAAAGCGTATGTAGTCCGTGCGGGTAAAGAGAGAGGTTAGCGATATAACAGAGTCTTCCTGCTCACCTGACATAAAGTTGCCGGTAACGTTCATTATTCTTTTTGCAATGGAATTTGTTGCAATTGAATTGAAAGGCGTAGAGAACCTTGCTGAAAGATATTTTCTTGTTATTGCCTGCCATTCCTGGGCAAAGTCTGCATCCGAACACTTCTTTTTTGCAAGGGCGCGTATCTTATGCTTGGTCTGGCGTGCGTTCTTAACAAGAGCAAGGCTGTCGCTGAATGAGTAGAACTTTTCCGAAATCATTGGGAATTTCGCAAGAACGAAAATTACTGCGAAAAGCAAAAGAACTAGCAGTATGATGAAAGACCAGACTATGTAGTTTGTTCCTGGAAGGAGTGACGGCGGAAGAGGTGGCCGCAAGGTGATTGCATTGTACTTTTGCACCAGGGAAAGAACTTCCACACTTTGCAGTTCTATTACAAAGGGCTTGTCTGCAAGCTCTTCTGGAATGGAAACCTTTGTTTCGCTGTGGATTAGGGCGTTAAGGTCAAAGGACGGAAAATTTATTGTTCCTGTTACCCAAGGCACAAAAACAAGTGAAAGCGTGTATGTCCTTCCTATTAACCGCAGGGAAATTTGCTTTACATCATAATTCTGCATTTTAAAGGAAGGGTTTTCCGTACTTAGCAAAAGCTCACCGTTCTTGATTTTTTCTGCAGGCACTCCGGCAAAAAGGTCTACCGGTGCGTTAAAGGAAAAGCGCAGTTCGGCAGTGTCTCCAACGTAAACTTCCTTTGGAATAAGAATCTGGTTTACGTCTTCCATTGCAAGGTTCAATGATGCCTGCTGACAAAAAACGGCACTTCCCAGAAGCAGTAAAAAGACAAAAACGGCGGTTTTGCGCAGGCTAAATTTGTGCGGGTAAAAAATCATTGTACTTCCCTCGCTGCAAAAAATCTGGTCAGTTCTGCAAGCGGATCGGCAGAAGTTTTTAGAAGAAGCGGCAGTCCACCCCTCCTAATGCATTCGTGCTTCCATTGCTCCACCCTGTTAAAGTTAAAGTCCCTCCACTGGCTCTTAAAGTTTGAAGAGGAAGTTGGCAGAACTTGGCAAATACCAGTCTCCGGGTCGGAAAAGCGTACTGAACCAACATCCGGCAGGTTCTCGTCAAAGGCGTCTACTAGGCGAACGCAAACAACGTCATTCTTTTGGCAAAGGGCATCAAAGGGTTCTGTCCAAGAGGCTGTCCTAAAGTCCGAAAAAATCATCACAAGGGACCTTTTCTTTAAAAGGCGGCCTGCACCCCTGATTGCGTTGTCCAAAACAGAGCCTTTTGTCTGTTCACTCTTTAGGGGTGCCTCGTTCTTTTCAAAGTTGGAAAGCAAAAGCATGGTCTGGTTTAGACCCGGGCGCGGTGGGCAGGAGAATTTTATCTGGCCGTCAAAAATTACGCAGCCAACAGGACTTGCATTTTGGTAAGAGGCAAGGGTAATAAGGGATGCCGCTTCCAGTGCAGTCTGAAGCTTTGACTTGTTTTCCGAATAGGAATTCATTGACTCAGAAACGTCAAGAATCACAAGCACGTCAAGCTCTCTCTCCTCTTCGTACATCTTAACGTAGGGGTGCCCCATGCGGGCGGTTACGTTCCAGTCTATTGAACGCACGTCGTCCCCGGGAAGATATTCGCGAACACCGTCAAATTCTATACCGTGGCCGCGGTAGAGTGACTTAAAGGAGCCGCTTTTCATTCCCTGCGCAAGAGAAAGTGCGCTTAAGTGGAGGAGTCTTGCCTTGTTGGAAAGTTTGTTCGTGTCCATACTTTAGCCGACCTTGGATTACGGAACCGGCATAAGGTCTATAATCTTACCGATAAGGTCGTCTGCCGTAATTGAATCTGCCGCAGCCTCGTAGTTGAGCACCAGGCGGTGGCGCAAAACCTGCTTTGCAACCTTCTGAACGTCATCGGGAAGCACAAAGCTTCTGCCGGAGAAAAGGGCCTGAACCTTTGCGCAGCGCAAAAGTGCAATGCCTGCTCTTGGACTTGCACCGAATGATATGTAGTGCAGGATGTCGTTCTTGCCCTTGGAAGAAGCCGAATGCTTTTCGTTCTTGCGGGTTGTGTCCGGGCGGGTTACGTTTATTATGCTTACGATATAGCTAAGAATCTTTTCGTCTGCGGTAATTGCCTCTGCGGCGCGGCGGCAGTTTGCCAAAATCTGTGAGCTGAATACCCTGCGTACCGGTGTGTCAACAAATTTGCCGTTTGAAGCAACAATTTTAATTTCTTCTTCCGGAGTGGGGTAGGAAATGATGATTTTCATAAGAAAGCGGTCAAGCTCTGCTTCGGGAAGCTTGTAGGTTCCTTCCTGCTCAATGGGGTTCTGGGTGGCAAGCACAAAGAAGGGGTCTGGAAGCCTGTATGAAGTCTCGCCGATTGTAACCTGATTTTCTGCCATTGCCTCCAAAAGTGCCGACTGAACCTTTGCCGGGGCACGGTTAATTTCGTCTGCAAGCACAATGTTCGTAAAGACAGGTCCCTTGCGAACCAAAAAGCGGCCGGAGTTCTGCTCGTAGATTAAGGTTCCCGTAACATCGGCAGGCAAAAGGTCGGGCGTAAACTGAATCCTCTTGAATTCCAACCCCGAAACTTCCGCAAAAGTGCGGACTGCCAAAGTCTTTGCCAAACCTGGAACACCTTCCAGCAAAATGTGACCGCCTGCAATAAGCGCCGTTAAAATACCGTCAACGATTTCCGTCTGGCCAACAAGGCGCACAGCCGTTTCCTTGCGGCAGTAGTCAATATATTTTGCACATTCTTCAAGCTGTTCTTTGCTAACAGAGTTTTCAATTTCCATAATAATTCCTTCTAGCACTAGATTTTTCTATAATATCAATATTCGCCATTGAATTCAATAATCGAATTTTTTGTACGGTAATTCTCTTGCGGCAGTTTTTTATGCAAAGGGCTTTCCGGGGTTCCGCCTTTCGGCTCCATTGCTGCCGCAACGGCTCCGCCGCCCCTCCAATCCCTGCCGTGCCTGTATAAAAATCCCTCCAAGTGTGGGGTCCAAGGGCACACCCTTGAAAAACCTCTTTCTTAATGCTATAAATTTCATTATGAAAAAGATTTCTTCTATATTAATAGTGTTTGCAGTGGTGCTTTTGGCGGGGGTGGTTTCTTGCAGTTCCGCAAAGCTTCATGTTAAAGAGGGTAGCGAATATAGCCCCGAAAAACTTTCCTACAAGGTGGGGCTCTTTGCACAGGAGGTTCACTCTCTTGGCTGGAGGAATTATTCCGTGGACCTAAAGGAGCAGCCACTTTCCGGCAAGAAGGCTAACACAGCCATCCTAAAGGAATACCCGGATGCAAAGCGTGCTTTTACTGGCACTTTTATTAGCGAAATGGAGCCTGCTTTTGACTGCACCTTTGTCTATACTACTGACGAGAAAAAGTGCTATCTTAAGGCTGGAAGGAGCGGCACAAAGATTCTTGTGCAGAATGAAGACAGGATTGTTTCCAGTGCCGATGCGGTTCCGATTGTTATTGTAAAGGTAAACGAGTATGACCAAAAGGGTCAGACCTATACCCTTGTTTCGGACATTCCTTTTGGCATGAAAGTTTATGTCTACGGCGAAGAATATGCCCTTGTGGACCTGTATTCCTACCCGGCTGACTTTCTTGTAAACAAGAAGTTTTCAAGGGTTCTTAGCCAGGAAGAGAATGAATTTGTAGCAGCCACAATTTTTGCCGCCTACGACTACTTTAAGACCCTTTCCGAAAAGGACAAAACTGGGCTTTCTACATATTATTCTTCCTATTAATTTCAATGCCAAGCTTACGCCGCCGTGGAGCCCCTTTAGTCTCGCGTAAGCGGGATGAGGGTTACCGAAGGGCGGAAGGGCGGTGACGCAAAGTGGCTTTCTGTCGGGTTAGTCAAAAAATGCATGGTAGAGCGTAAAAAAGTACCGTCCAAAAAAATTGCATCCAGAAAAAATATCAACTTTCAATTAGCAAGTCTTAGTTTTCAACTTTCATTTTTTTTCCAAATCCGCTATACTTGTAGCTACGTCTTTTGACGCAACATTGTCCTAACCTTCGATGGAGTTTTAAATGAATTACGGATATTTTGATGATGAGAAAAAAGAGTATGTAATCACTCGTCCAGACACCCCTCAGTCATGGAGTAACTACTTGGGTTCAACGGAATACGGTGCCGTTATTACCAACAATGCCGGCGGCTACGGTTTTTACAAGTCTGGTGCCCGCGGAAGATTTTTGCGCATGCGTTTTAACTCCATTCCAATGGATCAGCCGGGACGCTATTTTTATCTCCGCGACAACGAAAGCGGTGACTATTGGTCTGCTTCCTGGCAGCCGGTTGGCAAGGACCTTGCTTCCTACAAGAGCGAATGCCGCCACGGTACAGCATACACTTCCATTACTTCTGAATATTCAGGCATAAAGTCAGAGACCCTGTACTACGTTCCGCTTGGACAGACTTTTGAATACTGGAGGCTGCGCCTTACAAACAATTCAGGCAAGGCAAGAAAGCTTAGCGCATTCAGCTACTGCGAATTTACAAACCAGTGGTCAACCGAGCAGGACCAGGTTAACCTTCAGTATTCCATCTTTATTACCAAGGGCAGCAGAAAGGACAACATGCTGCGCATTTCAATTCAGGACAACTTTGCAATCCAGAATCCCGACCGCCCGCTTGCATCCGGTGGTGACATGTGCATGAGCGCCTGGATGGCTTTGTGCGGTTCAAATCTTACGGCTTACGATACAGACCGCGCTGCATTCCTTGGAACTTACGGAAGCTACAAGGAACCTGCGGCTGTTATAAAGGGCAAGTGTTCAAACAGCGACGCTTACGGCGACTCTTCCTGTGGTTCTTTGCAGACAGAGATAGAGCTTGCCCCGGGCCAGTCTAAGGAAATTATGGTAATGCTTGGTATTGGCGAGGCCAACACTTACGGCAAAAAGGCTGTTGAGGAATTTGGTTCTACAGAGCGTGCCGATGCTGAATTTAAAAAGCTTACAGAAAACTGGCATTCCAAGCTGGCAAGCTTTAAGGCAGAAACTCCCGATGCGGACATTAACCACACTGTTAACATGTGGGGCCTTTACAACTGCCTTATCACTTTTGCATGGTCCAGGGCTGCATCCCTTGTTTACAACGGAGAGCGCGACGGCTTGGGCTACCGCGATTCAGTTCAGGATATCCTTGGCGTTTCTGCGGCAATTCCGGAGCAAGCAAAGGAGCGTATGTTCCGCATGCTAAGCGGCCAGGTTGCAAACGGCGGTGCAATTCCTGTAATCAGAACGGACCACAATCCCGGCCACGAAAAGGCACCCAACGAGGATGAATACCGCTCAGACGACTGCCTTTGGTTCTTTAACGCTGTTCCTGCCTATATTGCGGAAAACGGCGACTTTAACCTTTACAATGCTGTTGTTCCCTACGCTGACCACGGAGAGGCTACGGTTTACGGCCACTTAAAGCAGGCCCTTTTGTTCAACCTTGAGCGCATGGGCAAGGACGGACTTCCTTGCGGTCTTCTTGCCGACTGGAACGACTGTCTGCGCCTTGGCTACCACGGAGAAAGCTTGTTCGTGGCTTTCCAGTTGCGTCTTGGTCTTACTACATATTCCGACATTTCCCTGCGTCTTGGCAAAAAGGACGAAAGCGAGTGGGCATTGGCTCAGAGGGCAAAGCTTGACAAGGCAATTCAGGACAAGTGCTGGGACGGCAAGTGGTGGATTTGGGCCATTGCGGAAGACGGCACTGTTTACGGAACCCACACTTACGAAGAGGGCCAGGTCTACTTTAACACCCAGGTTTGGTCGGTTCTTAGTTCTGCCGCCACACCTGAACAGGCTGCATCCTGCATGAAGACTGTTAAGGAAAAGCTTGCCACACCGTACGGACTTATGCTTAGCGCACCGCCTTTTGTGCACACAAGCGTGGACGTTATGCGCGCAGTAGTCTTTAACCCGGGAATCAAGGAAAATGCCGGTATCTTTAACCACACCCAGGGTTGGGGCATAATTGCAGAGACACTTCTTGGCCACGGTGACCAGGCATTTGAATACTGCAAGGCTGCAATTCCCGCCGCCTACAACGACAAGGCAGAAATCCGCCAGAGCGAACCCTATGTTGTTGGCCAGACCACATACTCAACCTTCTCGCCAAGGGCAGGCAACACTCGCGTAAGCTGGCTTAGCGGGGCTGCAACGTGGAACTACTATTCAATCACCCAGTACATCTTGGGAATCCGCCCACAGTACGAAGGCATGATGATTGACCCCTGTGTTCCGCACGAATGGGACGGCTACAAAATCCAGCGCGTCTTCCGGGGCAAAACGCTTAGCATACAAGTCAAGAACCCGGAGCACGTCTGCTGCGGAGTTGCGGAGGTTACGCTTAACGGCAAAAAAATCGATGGCATCACCGTTCCTGCAAGCGAACTTGGCGAAAAGAACGAGATAGTCGTAGTCCTTGGCAAAAACGGCAAGCGCGACGACCACAGCGAGCGCCTGTAGTAGGTGATAGGGTGAACGCGTCACCCTGGCTAAACAGTCACCCTGAACTTGATTCAGGGTCTGTGAAAGCTTTGCGTTCATTTTCTTTTTGGAGCGCATTGCATATTTAACTGCCTTGCACGATTTTGTGTAAAACAAGTAGTGCCAAGGAGGGCGCGTTAAATGTTGGCGGTAAGAGCGGGCGGCTTTTTATAGGTAAAAATGGCAAGGAGGCCTTTTTCATCGGGCTTTCCGGGGCTCCGCTTTCGCTCCGGCCCGCTGGCGCGGTCTTGCTGCGCAACCCCTCCAATCCCGGCTAGGCTTATTTTGCTATTTCGCATTGTAAAAACAGACGATGCCTCGTCACCCAGACGATGTACCGCCGCCCAGACAAAGAACCGCCGCCCAGACGA
This sequence comes from Treponema sp., assembly GCA_017534445.1. Taxonomy (GTDB): domain Bacteria; phylum Spirochaetota; class Spirochaetia; order Treponematales; family Treponemataceae; genus Treponema_D. Next base: position 10,416 of record JAFXWC010000049.1, on the reverse strand, counting down.
AATACCGCCACCCTAACGAAGCTCGTCACCCTGAACTTGATTCAGGGTCTGTATAATCTCCGCCCCTTTGCTACAAATCCTTTGCATCCGGGTCTGTGTTGCTGTCCACGCCTGAATGTTCCCTGTTGTAAGTAAAAAGCCCCGTGCCATTTGCATTCAGCTTTTTTATTCTTGCAATGTAGTTGCTTCCCGGGTAAAGGGAATCAGCCTTCTGCATGTAGGCCAGAGCATCGTCCTTTTTCCCGCGCTCAAAGAGGAACTGGGCATAATAAGTGTAAGTATAGAATTTTTCCGCATCGGTAACAGATGCCTTTATTGCCGCAAGAAAGTGCTTTTCCGCCTTCTTCATACTGCCGCCAAGAAGTCCCGGTGCATAGAACATCCACTGTCCAAGCCCCAGGTTTGCCGCCCACATGTTTGCACCGCTTTCCGCAGAAGTTTCGTACAAAGTCCTTACCCTCATTCCGTGGAACATTGCACTTGCCACAGAAAAACTCATGTAGCAGGACGTGGTGTCTCCAGTAATCATGTAAAAGAGCGGGGCAACACCGTCCTTCTTCCTGTGCGCGCTGATGTATTTTTCGTTGCGTTCCATCTGGCTCTTTAGGGCAAGCCTCTCCTGCTTTATGTCTGCCTTTATGTTGAATATGTATTCAAATTTTGCAAGCCGCACGCAGCTTTCCCAGAAAAGCTTTTCCTGCTCAAGGTCTGTTGCCTGGGCTGGCAGTTGGGCAAGAACTTCCGCCTCAAAGCTTCCATATTGCGCTATGATAGCCGTATAGTCCGTGGATTTAGATGCCTGTGCGCGGCATTCGGTAAAGTCCCGGTATTTCTGCATAGTAAAAGAAGACATTGTTTTTGCTGCAAAAGAAGAAGTTGCGCAGACGAATGCTGCCATAATCAAAATACACGGTTTTACTACTTTCATTTTTTACCTCTAAAAAAGTGTTCTCTCTCTGCTGTCTGTTTATATAACAAGTTTTTTCCATAAGAAGTAACAGTGCATTGCGGGGCTTTGCAAACAAAACTGCCACTTGGCAAGACTTAAGCGGACATTTTATCCCACCTATTTTAGCCTAAGAATACGCTGGTTGCTTGATCCCCTAAAGTTCAATGATATGTCCTTTTTTTCAAGAACAAAGGGCCCGTCCACAAGAACGTTTATGCAGTCCAGCATGGCCTGTGTGTGCTCGGTATGCTTTTTGCCGTCCGGGGGCAAAATGTCCTTGTCGTAAATATAGCCTGTATAGCACCAGATGTTCTTTTGCGGAAAAGTCTGCTTTACGCGCTGTAAAAATGGCGCAAGTACGGCCTGATTCTCTTCTTCAAACGGCTCCCCACCCAAAACTGTAAGCCCAGAGATGAATTCTGGCTCAAGGGCCTTTAGGATTTCTTCCTCGGTATCTGGGGTGAACGGCTTTCCAAAACAAAAATTCCATGTCTCCTTCTGAAAGCAGCCCGGGCAGCAAACCCTGCAACCGCTTACAAAAAGGGAAACTCTTACTCCCTCGCCGTCCGCAATGTCAAATTTCTTTATGTTGCCGTAATACATTACCCGCAAATATAGCACTTTTGCGTACTTTTGAAAATTAGGAATTTTACTTTTTTGAAGCCATCTTGGTGGTTTTAGGAATTCTAAATCGATTGATTTTATGCTGCTTCTTATGCTAACATACACCGCATAGGGGACGCTTTGCAAATACTGGCGGCTTGCCTCCGATTTCTCATGAATGAAGGAGGCCGTCTGTGACGAAATACGAAAAAGCAATGCTTGTCATTGCAATAATCGCACTTGTTATAGACACGCTCACCTTCCTAATAAAATAAGGAAAAGAGCATAAAAAAGCCCGCCCATAGTGTGACGACTTCGGCGGGCTTGTAACACAAGCTACGGAGACTGTCGCTTTAGTTTGCTTTGCGTCCCCGTTTCTTCCAATATATATCTTTGCGTCGTTTCCGTCAACTTGGCTAAATGCATTTCCGTGTTGCCAGGCATTCCCATGTTGCCTTTCCCCCTTCCCAACAAAACATCCGCTTTCCCAAGAAAATTTCCCCAAACACTTAACGACAAAAGCCTAAATATATTCTATAATGTAACTGCATGGCAGACCGACCCCAATGCCGAACGCTCAAGCCTGCTCCGCTACATAAGCACCGGTGCCATCACAAGCCCGTTCACAAAACAGCTGGACGAAGCCGCACAAAAAATAAAGACGATGAACAAATTCAGGAGGGCATATATGATGAGAAACATCTACATAGACGACGCAAGAAAAGAGGGCATGGAAGAAGGCTTGATTCGTGGACGCGAAGAAGGTTTGCAAGAAGGAATCCTGGAAGGTGAAGCCCGAGAACAGCGTAAAACCGTCATCAGCTTTTACAAAAACAAAGTCTCCATAAGCATAATAGCATCTTCCCTAGGCAAAACCACAACCGAAGTAAAAGAAATAATCCGCAGTGAACTAGGCCCCGTTGCCTTTGAAGAATAAACCGAAAAAAAAACTTGACAAAAGAAATAAAAATCTGTTATAAATAAAAATATAGATGCCGAAAGAAAGAATATCGGCAGAAAGAAATCGTCATTCTGAACTTGTTTCAGAATCTGTCAGTTGACTGTCAATACTAAGGGAAGGACTTTGGTTGCAGAACCGCTCCCTGAGAATCGTCAAAGGAAGCTTGCGTCTCTCCAACCAATAACATATACACCTATTTAACTGTATCTTTTGCAGAGTCCGGGTTCTTAGGCATATCGCGAAACGTTGAGCGATATGGCCCCTAGTCGGTGCTGGAAATGAGACGGTAGCAAGTGCGTGCCGTCGAAGGTGGTTTGGAGGGGGTAAACCCCCGTTCCCTGAGCCAGTCGAAGGGAACATTCCAAGATAAACATATGTCAAAAGATTGGGTTCCAAGGGATTGCCTTGGAAAATATTTAGAATTCTAAAAAAAATGTTACAAAAAATAACAATTTTTTTAGAAATTCGTTTGACATATTTCTAATTTGGTGATAATGTAATTAATAGAAATCCCTTTTGGGACTTTCTTATAAAAATAGGAGGAATCTTATGAAAAAGATTTTGGCTATCACTGCAATGGCAGCTTTCGCAGCTGTCTCTTTCGCAGAAGGTATCACATTTGGTGCTTGGCTCCGCGCTCTTGCTGCTCCTGTAGCAAGCGATGGTGACGAGACAATTACTGCTGCTGGTAACTCTTGGGGTTGGGGTGCTCGTACAGCTCGTATCAACGTAACAGCAGTTGCTCCAGACGGAAACGCAGGTTTCAACATGGGCGTTTACAACGACGTTTCTATGGACCTCTCTGCTGGTGACGAAGCAAACCTCTGGGTAAAGCCAATGGACATCGTAAAGGTTTCATACGGTAAGTATGACAACAACACTCTTCGCGGCGACCTCTGCTACGGCTCATGGAACTGGCTCCGCCCAACATCTTCTTGGCTCGCAGAAGACGAAGGCCTCTTGATGAGCGGAAACGGTGGAACAGGTCTTATGGCTGAAATCACACCAATGGAAGAGCTCTACATCCAGGCTATGCTCCCAATCACAACAGAGCAGGAAAAGGCTGGAGACACATACAAGAAGCTCCGCGGTGGTTTTGCCTACACAGTTCCTGGACTTGCAAAGGTTAAGGGACAGTACATCGGTAAGGGCGAAGCTTCTGATGATGATGCAGGAACAGACGGAAACAGCAACTGTGACATCGAAGCAGAAGTTGACATTCTTGCAGTAGAAGGTCTCTACGCAGGAGTTGGTTTCCGCTATGACGTTCGCAAGGACGGAAAGGAAAACAATGCTGGTGACGAAAACATGAAGGTTGCTCTTGGTGTTTCTTACCAGGTTATGCCTGAGCTCAAGGTATCTGCAAGTGGCGCATTCTTCACATTCTACGGTGAAAAGGTTGACCCACGCTTCCAGGCTGGTGTTGGCGTAGACTATGACCTTGGCGACGGTCTTGCTGCAAACGCAGACTTCCGCTACCTCTCAAAGTCTGGTGTTGATGGCGAAAAGGCTGACTACACAGACCACATGGCATTCTCTGTTGGCGTAACAAAGAGCGTATCTTCTAACGGTTACATCGGAGTTGCATTCCAGGGACAGACAAACAGCGGTAACTTTGCTAACAACGTAATCACTGGCAAAGCAAACGATGATGGCGAGAAGAAGAACTTCACATGGGCAGTACCTGTTGCTCTCTCTGTATGGTTCTAAGCCTAGCGTAGCTAACACTACACTAACCTAACAAAAAGCCCCCGGTCACTGAGCATAGTCGAAGTGCCGGGGGTTTTCTGTTTTTAAACTTTGCATTACTTTGCAAACACCACACCCTTCGACTGGCTCAGGGTGCGGCATTTCTTTGCTAGCAAGCTCCCTTCGACCGGCTCAGGGGGCAGACTCTTGTGTTAAAAAAAAAGTCATCCTGAACTTGCTTCAGGATCTGTCAAAAATAAAACCACAACTTATACAGACCCAAGAAAAAAAGCCATAAAATTTTCGCAAACATGTCATATTTTGATTTTTTTGGTACATATATATATGTATGAAAAAAACATTCGCATCCATCTCGGAGCTAAAAAAACTCTCCATGAGCAAACTGGAGAAGCAGGCCCGAGAGCACAGGATAAAGCCCGTAGACAAGCTGACCCTTGCAGACGACTATCTCTTTGGCGAGGTTATGCACAAGAAAGAAGTGTGCGCGGGAGTGGTGGAAAGGCTTTTGGGCATAAAGGCGGGTAAAATCATATATCCGGAGCTGCAAAAGAACATAAAGCCCCTATACGAGTCAAAGGGGATCCGCATGGACGTGCTTGCAAGGGACGGTAAGAAGCTTTACAACCTTGAGATGCAGACTTCAAAGTTTGCATCCCTGCCGCTAAGGATGCGCTACTACCAGGGGCTACTGGACGTGGATTTGCTTATGAGCGGCCACAAGTACAGGGAGTTGTGCCAAAGCTACATTATCTTCATCTGCACAAAGGATCCGTTCGGGCAAAAGCTTCCTGTATACACTTTTTGCAACAGCTGCCAGGAGAATCTTTCGCTAAAACTGAATGACAAATGCATTAAGATATTTTATAATGTAAGTGCATGGCAGTCTGACGGCAATACCGAGCGCTCAAGCCTTCTGCGCTACATAAAGACAGGGATTGCCACAAGTTCATTCACGAGCCGCCTGGATGGCCTGGCACAAGAAATAAAGAAGATGAACAAGTTCAGGAGGGAATACATGATTCAGAATATGCATTTCGACGATGCGCTCTACTTTGCACAAAAGAAAGGCGAAGCAAAAGGTATGATTCGTGGCGCAGAAAAGAACATGCGGCAGAATATTCTTGGCCTTAACAGGAACAACGTTCCGGTAAGCATAATAGCCTCATCCCTAGGCAAGACGCAGGAAGAAGTAGAAGAGATAATCCGAAGTGAACTGAACAAGACTTCCAAAAAGAACTAGTACTTTTGTACAGAAATTCCATGTACTCCAACGCGGTCACTGAGCATGTCGAAGTGTGGTCACTGAGCTTGCCGAAGTGTCGATACTTTTTTGCAAACAAGCTCCCTATAAACATCCCTGCACAAAGTCGAAATTTATACTATTCAATTAAAATTTCACTTAAAACAGGAAGGTTGCCATGCAAGAAAAACAATTCAACAGAATAGCCCGAAGCATTCTCTTTACCGATTTAAATTCCGAAGACGTGAATCAAATTATCAATGCTCTAAGGGCAAAGAGGTACATCATCTCTGCAGAAAGCGCATACACTGCGGATGGCACAAAAAAGACAACAGCCGAAAGTTTTGCACATTTCCTTGAACGATTTTGGGACTTTGACCGCTCCCCCTACATAAAAGAAAAAAATCTTACCGGACAGGTAATCCACAGGCGCTACGCCAGCATCATGAAAAGGCGGGTTCAGCTCTATTGGATTCCAAGGCTGGGGCAAAGACCGCTGAATTCCATAACAAAAGACGACATAAAATATGTAATGCGCCAGCTTATTCTGTATCCGTCCTACAAAAACCGGATGCTGAGCAGCGAATCCGTAAATCAAATTGTGCGGGCTGCCACAGGGCCTTTAAAATGGGCTTACAGGAACGGCCTTACCAAGCGCGACTGCTTTAGCTCCATCATGTACTGCCGGGTTACCCACCAGAAGCGCATCATTCTTACCATGGAACAGGCAAAGCTTTTGTTCAGCATGGAATGGGAAGAGCCCGACTGCAAGCTTGCCAATTTAATTTCCATGTGCACGGGCATGAGGTGCGGCGAAGTCCAGGCACTTCAGCTGGGCGACATTGAGCCCGACCGCATTTTGGTCCGCCACAACTGGGCACGGATGGAAGGTCTAAAATGCCCCAAAAACGGCCTTGAGCGGGAAATTAAGATTCCCAGCCAACTTTACGAGCTTATCCGCTGCCACGCAAGGCAAAATCCCTATGGCCAAAGCAAAGACAACTTTCTTTTCTGGGGCCACAAGCGCACCGTACCCCAGCAGGCACACCATTGGAACAAGGCCCTTCACCACCAGCTATACCTGCTAAAGGTTCCCAACTGGGACAAAATAACCTTTCACTGCTGGAGGCATTTTTTTGCAGCCAACATGGCAGATTTTGTAGACGGCCGAAAGCTTTCGTTTGTAACCGGCCACAAGACGCAGGAAATGCTTGAACACTACGCCCGGCACCAGACCGAAGCCGCCCTTAGCGAAATCCAATCTGCCAGCGAAAAAATCTTTGTGCCTATAATAGACGAGGTAAAGAGCTAGCGGTAAAAAAAGGAATTTTTGGCCTGTTTTAAACTGTTTTGCTGAATAAAGAAGTTCAACATGATTTTTAAAGCAGGCTTTGCCTAGTTTTCTGTTCCCAGAATTACATCCTGAACATAAATGTCGCAGTTCTTGTCTATCTTGAATTTTATTCTTATCTTCTGATCAGATTTTGTCTTTTCCCAGGGGCGTGAATAGGTTAAGATGGCATCTGCAATTCCTTGCTTTTGGGGAGTAAAGACGTAATACTGCTTTCCGCCCGTTCCCACGTCACGCGCATCCTTCTTATCCTGAACATATTTTTCATCAGTCATTTTCATAACCTTGTCTGGATTCAGACGGTACGACCATGAGTATCCTGTTGTTGGATTTGCGCAAAGCGTAACGGTACACGAGCTAGGCTCCTTGCTTTTTCTTTTTGCACTTGTATTCAAAACGGTTACTTCCACCGGACTGCCATTGTTCTCGTATGTATAAACTACCGTTGCCGGTTTCTTGGGAAGGCTTTCACACCCAATAAGCGCTAGCACCGCCAAAGAAACTGCTGCCACAAAAAGACTAAACCTGTTCATAAATTACCTCTCAAAATAAAAGTATAGATACAAAGATGAATTTTTACAAGGTGAAAAATCCTAATTTTCTGGACCCGCATTTATATTGCTAACCCGCTTTTCAGGACTACGCTTTCGCTCCGGCCCGCCTGCGGCGGTCTGGCTGCGCCATCCTTCCAATCGGGGGTAGGCTTTGTTTTTGTACAAACGAATCTTTTCGTCACCCTGAGCCAGTCGAAGGGTGTGGTGTTTGCAAAGTAATGCAAAGTTTAAAAACAGAAAAGGCCACCGGAGTGAACCAGTGACCTTTTTTGGTTAAGATAGTGTAGCTTTAACTACGCTAGGCTTAGAACCATACAGAGAGAGCAACAGGTACTGCCCATGTGAAGTTCTTCATCTCGCCGTCATCGTTTGGCTTACCTTCGATTACATTGTTAGCGAATGTACCGCTGTTTGTCTGTCCCTGGAATGCAACTCCGATGTAGCCGTTAGAAGATACGCTCTTTGTTACACCAACAGAGAATGCGATGTGGTCTGTGTTGTCAGCCTTTTCACCGTCATACTTAACAGGTGAGAGGTAGCGAACGTCTGCATTTGCAGCAAGACCGTCGCCGAGGTCATAGTCTACACCAACACCAGCCTGGAAACGTGGGTTAACCTTGCTGTCGTAGTTTGTAAAGAATGCACCGCTTGCAGATACCTTGAACTCAGGCATAACCTGGTAAGCTACACCAAGAGCGATCTTCATTGCATCAGCCTGGAAATCCTTTCCGTCCTTTACAACATTGTAGCGGAAACCTACACCAGCTGTGAGGCCTTCTACTGCAAGAACGTCAACTTCTGCTTCGAGAGCGCAGTTGCTGTTTCCGTCTGTAGCTGCCAAATCTGCTGTAGCTGCTTCCAATGCTTCATATGTATCTGTGCTAGGATCAGCAAGCCAGTCTGCAAATGCATCTGCAAGAGCGTCTTCAGCGTCAGCAATTTCTTCATCAGATGCCTTGCCTTTACCCTGTCCGATGTACTGACCCTTAACCTTTACAAGACCAGGAACTGTGTATGCGAAACCTGCGCGGAGGTTCTTGTATGTGTCAGCAGCCTTTACCTGGTTTGTTGTTATTGGGAGCATAACCTGAACATAGAGTTCTTCCATTGGTGTGATTTCAGCCATAAGACCTGTTCCACCGTTTCCGCTCATCAAGAGGCCTTCGTCTTCTGCGATCCAAGAAGATGTTGGGCGGAGCCAGTTCCATGAACCGTAGCAGAAGTCGCCACGGAGAGTGTTGTTGTCATACTTACCGTATGAAACCTTTACGATATCAATTGGCTTTACCCAGAGGTTTGCTTCGTCACCAGCAGAGAGGTTCATAGAAACGTCGTTGTAAACGCCCATGTTGAAACCTGCGTTTCCGTCTGGAGCTACAGCAGAAACGTTGATACGAGCTGTGCGAGCACCGTAACCCCAAGAGTTACCAGCAGCAGTAATTGTGTCCTTTCCGTCGCTTGCTACAGGAGCAGCAAGAGCGCGGAGCCAAGCACCAAATGTGATACCTTCTGCGAAAGAGACAGCTGCGAAAGCTGCCATTCTTAAAGTTTTGTTGAAGGTTTTTGCGTCAAAATGACCCTAAATATTTAAAAACTAACATTTTGTTGGTGAATTTAACATTTTTTCAAGTAAGAGAATTTAAGGTTATTGCAATAAAATTTTGGGCGAAAAATAATTTTTTGTTATATTTTTAACCACCCTAGATAAATGCCTGTAATGTAACAAATTACAGACTTACACTACTGTTATATAGCAGAATTAATAATAGGTGTTTTTTAAGGGTCATTTTACCTGTATTACGGTGTTTGTTTCAGGCAAATGTTTGTACTGCAAGAAAATAACCTGTAAACTCCCAAAAAAAGCTGCCACTGCAAAGATACACCGGTACAGCGGGTAAATTCTGCGATTTCACCGCCTCTTGGACAGTTTGCCAGACGCGAGGCGGAAAAAAACAAAAAAAATCTGCGTAAAAGCGTCATTTTCTGAATTCCAGTGACAAATGTATAAGTGTATGGAACTAAAACTAAGATCCCTTTCGGAATTGGAAAAGCTGGAGACTGAAGAGCTTGAGCGCGAGTGCAGGAGGCTCAGGGTAAGGTTCAAGCCGGTGGAAGAGCTTACCTTTGCAGACGACTTCCTTTTTGGTGCCCTGATGTACCGTAAGGAGGTCTGTGCAGGCGTCATAGAAAGGCTTCTTGGCATAAGGGCAGGGAAAATAACCTACCCCGAGCTGCAGAAGGTCATAAACCCCTTCTATGACTCAAAGGGGATAAGGCTTGACGTGCTTGCACGTGATGGAAAGACCCTTTACAACATAGAAATGCAGACTGCCGCCCATGCCTCCCTTCCGCTTAGGATGCGCTACTACCAGGGGCTCTTGGACATGGACCTGCTGATGAAGGGGCAGGACTACGGGGACCTGTGCCAAAGCTACGTCATATTCATCTGCAGGGCTGACCCCTTTGACCGGAGGCTTCCCGCCTACACCTTTGAAAACACGTGCCTTGAGGATTCCTCGCTTAAACTTGGCGACAAAAGCCGGAAGGTGTTGTATAATGTGAGTGCGTGGGAGTCCGACTGTGACGGTGAGCGCAGGAGCCTGCTCCGCTACATAGACAGCGGGGACGCCACGAGCGCATTCACGCGGAGGCTGGAGGAGCTTTCCAAGGAAGTTAAGGGCTCCAACAAATTCAGGAGGCAGTACATGATGCAGAACATCTACATAAACGACGCAATCTACCAGGGCAGGGAGATGGGCCGAGCCGAAGGAATTGCAACTGGAATGGAACAGGCAACACGGCGCAACATCCTTGCCTTTTATAAGAATAACGTTTCCGTAAGCCTGATAGCCTCGGCAGTTGGCAAAACAGAAGCCGAAGTTCAGGAGATAATCCGCCAAGGGCAAACGGAGACACCTACTCGCTGAAAATTAGGGGTGCTTGAAACCAAACTTAGCCCCGATTGGAAGGGCCGCGGAGCGGTTGCCGGCAGGCAATGGAGGCGGAAGCCGGTTCTCGCAACGAAGTTTCAAGCGACCCTGGAAAGCG
>JAFXWC010000048.1 GCA_017534445.1 Treponema sp. | reverse complement strand
GCGCAGCTGCAGCTTTTTTTCGAGCTTGCCACGAGCGATAACAACCTGGTCCAAAAGCTTATGAAACCAGTTGTAGCTCTTCCGGGGTAAGTGTAATGCCCTTTCCCATCTTTACGTGGTCGGGTGACCAAGAGCGAAGGTCGTACTTTGCGTCCCTGCCGCCCCAAGAAACGTAGTTAAGCTCAAGTTTCCATCCGCCCTTGCTTTCGGAGATGGATCCGCAACTTTTTTTAATTTCAAAGCTAAAATCTTCTGCCATAGAAACTCCTTCTTTTTATTGATGTTGAGAATTTGTATTGAGATTTTCGACAAATTGCCCCTTATTTTTAAGAATTTTGGGTAAAACGCACACATTTTTATCTTTGTCCTTGCGATAATCAGAAAAGTGTAGTATTCTATAATAAATATTCCGATAAAAATTTATAAGGTAAAATCTGGAGGAAAAATGAATAGAACTAAACGTGCAGCGTTTGCGGTTCTTGCATCAGTTGCGTTTGTGTTTGCTGGTTGTAAATCAACCGAAAAACAGGACGCTAATCAGATAACAGCGACTACTGCAACAAAGAGCACATCAACAACTTCTAAGACAACAACCACTAAGGATTCTTCTAAGACAACGAAGAATTCAACCAAAAAGTCTGCTACGACTACAACAAACACAAAGAGTAGTACCAGCAGTTCCAACAAGTCCGGTACGTCAAATGCTGGCGACGGTAGCAAGACACAGACTACTACCACAACCACAACGACTACCACAAAGAAGACTCTTTCTCCTGACGAATGGCCAGAGAACAACAAGAAGCTTCTTGCCCAGGTAGAAAAGTCACGCCAGCAGGCAATTGCTTCCGGTGCAGAAACTTACTCTCCATTGGCTTTCAAGACAGCAGAAGAGGAGTACAAGGCAGAAAAGGATGCCGTTGCAAAGGGAGAAAAGGTAGACCTTTCACAGGCTCTTAACGACCTTGATGCCCGCTACAAGGGTCTTGCCGCTCTTGCAGACGCAAAGCAGAAGAAGGCACGCATTGATTCCCTTGGAGTTGCATCTTCAGACCAGAAGAGCTATGACGAGGGTTCATCTCTTGTAGACGAGCTTTCTTCTTCTAAGGCTGCAATTTATTCCGGCGAAGACTTCTATAAGAAGGCAAAGACTGCAAACGATGACTTTGACAAGGTTCTTGCCGCAGCAGGTCTTAGCTCATCAACAAAGGTTGACCCGGCTACTTATCCTGCAAACAACAAGCGCCTCTTTGAGCAGGTTGAAAAGTCCCGCCTTGAAGCAATCAACGCTGGTGCAGAGGAAGAGCTTACATCTGACTTTGACGCAGCAGAAAAGATCTACAACGCAGACAAGGCTATTGTAGAAAGCGGTGAACAGGTAGACATTTCTGCTTCCCTCCGCGACCTTAACAACCGCTACCGCGCAATGGCAACAATCATTGCCGCCCAGGAAAAGAAAGACCTTATTGACGAGCTTGGCTATGCTTCTTACAGCATGAGCAACTATACAAAGGGTTCAGACCTTCTTTCTGAGGTAACAGGCTCTTCTGCTTCTTCACTTACAGGTGAACAGGCATTCCAGAAGGCAAATATTGCAGACGCATGCTTTGCCCGCGTTTTGGATACAGCTTACCGCTCACTTGCAGAACAGGAACGCCGCGCCGCTTACAAGGCAAAGCTCAATGCAGAAAGCGTAAAGGCTCAGATTTCACGCAAGGATGAATATGTTGAGGGTGTAGAAAAGTACCGCTCTGGTTACAAGATGTTCACTTCTCGCAATCCTGAAGCTTCTGTAGAAGAATTCAAGCAGTCAAAGGAAACATTCCAGAATCTTTACGAGGTAATTTCTAAGGCAAGAGCAGAAGCCCTTAAGAAGATTGAAGACGCAAAGAAGCGCGTAGACGAAAGTGAAGCAACAGCAGCCGCTGCGGATAAGGTTGCTCCTTTGGGCAATCAGCCTGTAAAGGGAATCGAAGCTGCCGACGCAAAGTTGCTTGAAGATGACGACTTCTCTTACACAGAAAATACAGAAATTGAAGTTGAATCAACTTCTCTTACAAGTTCAGAAGAGGTGACAGAATGAAAAAGTTATTTGCTATTGCCGTACTGACGGTTATTTCGCTTGCTGCCTTTGCCGTAAGCTACAAAAACAACACTTACCAGAAGCTTGCAGAAGAGTACACTGTAAAGGCTGAAAAGGCTCTTGATGCAGGTGAATACCTTCTTGCAGAAGACTATGCAAAGAAAGCAGAAGAAAACGCTGCCCTTTCTGAAGCATTTGTTAAGCGCATGGCTGCCCGCGGAGACGCAGAGGATGCCATTGCCCTTGCAAAGAAGCGCCTTGACTATGCAGAAAAGATTTCTGCAGACAAGAACTACCCAATTGCATACAATGCCGCAACAAACTACTACACTCAGGCTACAACAGCTTTTGATGCAGAAGAGTACGAGACAGCATTGGAAAACGCAAAGAAGGTTCTTGAATCCCTTAACCAGATTAAGGAACTTATTCCTCTTCCAGCCGTTTACATTGTTCGCCCATGGGCAGAAACAAAGGACTGCTTCTGGAACATTTCTGGCCGCCCTTATGTTTACAACAACCCATACTTGTGGGAAAACCTCTACGAGGCTAACAAGAACAACATTCCCCGCAAGAATGACCCTAACCTTATTCTTCCTGGCATGAAGATGGAAATTCCTTCTCTTACAGGTGAATACCGCGAAGGTGTTTACAGCCCAGACACAAAGTACGAGCCATACGCACCTCGTTAATAGCTTTTAGCTGAATGTCGGGTCTGACCCGCTAGCAGCCTAGAATGCCGGTTTGCAAGAGTTTTTCTTTTGCAGGCCGGCTTTTTTTTGTCTTTTTTTTGCTTTTTCTGGACCAGCTTTTCTTTGCTAACCCGCTTTCCAGGGCTCCGCTTTCACTCTGGCCCGCCTTGCGGCGGTCTTGCTGCGCAACCCTTCCAATCGGGGGTAGGCTTTTGTCTGTAAAATAAGACGTTTCTTTGCTAACAGGTTGCATGTCGTTTTTTTACAAAATGTGTCGTGGTTCGACTTGGGCAGAGCCACGCTCACCAACCGTGTGGCAATGGCATATTGCTTTTTTTCTAAGACTGTTTTTCGTGCACCAAGTACAGTCCCAGGGCGCTTGCCATGAGGGCATGGGGGAAGGCAGGGGTGCCGAGAAGGGTGTAGACTTCTTCTTTTTTCATTTTGAAGAAGTTAAGGAATTCGTCTTTGTCTAGGTGCTGCTCCCTTGGGGATGAAAGTTCCTGGGCAAGGTAGACGTGGGTGTGGTTGGAAAAGAGGGCAGGGTTGGGGTTGAATTTGCCAAGCAGGGTGAGCTTTGCGGCCGTGCAGCCTGTTTCTTCCAGCAGTTCCCTTCTTGCACCTTCTTCTGGGCTTTCACCTGCGTCTATTACTCCGCCGGGAAATTCTATGCTAAGGGCCTTTTCTCCGTGACGCCACTGCTTTACCATAAGGAAGGAGTCTTTTTCTTCCGGGATTACAATTACCCAGTCTGGTGCGTTTGCCACTATGTATTTTCCACTTTGTCCGTCCGGGCCTGTGCTTGTGCGTTCTGTTACGGTAAAAACAACTGTCTTAAGAAGGTCGCGGGAAGATTGTTCTTTCCACATTAGGTTTTCATCTGCGTTCATAAAGAATCTCCTGTTTTTTAGTCGTTTTCAAAATAAGCCTACGCCCGATTGTAGGGGCCCGCAAAGCGGGTTGCGAAGCAATGGAGGCGAATGCCGGAACCCCGAAAAGCGGGAAAAATTGCATGGTTTTTCCGGTCCCGTAGGGCCGGGAACAGTTAAAGTTGGCCTGCCGTCCAGATTAATAAGGCTAAAGAAAGAAGCGTAAACTTTTTGTTGGAAAATTTACGATTTCAGTTTATAATATAGTAGATTTGCAAAAAAAGCAATTTTAAAATGAGGAGGAGCTTATGGCAGTCATAACAATTTCCAGACAGGTGGCCGCTCTTGGAGACGAAATAGCCTCTGACCTTGCAAAGAAAATTGGCTATACATTTATAGATAGGAAGCAGATAGAGAAACGCATTGTGGAGCTGGGCTTTCCAAAGGAGAAGCTTGAAAAATATGATGAGCGTAAGCCCGGTTTTTTTGCAAGCCTTGCCAAGGACCGCGATGAATACCTGAACTACCTTCAGTATGCCGTTTTGGAGGCCGCATCTTCCGGTAACTGCATTCTGATTGGCCGTGGTGCCTTTATAATTTTGGATGAGCTTCCAAATCTTGTTGCAATGCGCTTTGTGGCAAACGACAACGTGCGCTTGGAGCGCCTTAAGAATGAATTTTCTTGGGAAGACAAGCAGGCCCAGGCCCGCATAGACGAGAGCGACAACAACCGCCGTGGCTTTCACAAGAGCTTTTTTAATGCCGAACATGAGAACCCTTCCCGCCATCTTTTTACGCTGAACACAGGCCTTTTGGGCAGGGAAGAGTCGGTTAAGATTATAGAAGGGGTTGTAAAGTCCTATATTACTCCGCAAAAGGAGGCTGCCGGTAAGGAAAAGGTTGCCATGCTTTTGAAGGGGCAGAGGCTTGTTAACCAGCTTCTTTTTGACTTTAAGATGAACATAAACTTCCTTCGTGCCGTGGTGGAAAAGGATGTGATTACTTTGCAGGGGGTTGCGGATTCACATGCCCTTGTTGACCGTGCAGTTCAGGCTGCCGCAAAGATATTGCCCACTTGCGAGATTCGCAGTGCCATTACGATTTCCCGCGACTACAAGGCCTTTTAGGAAAGGAATGGCATCTGGGTCACGGAATGGCATCTTGTCCTCAGAATGGCATCAGGTTTACAGAATGGCATAGACATTGTTTCCATATTAAACTATAATGGGTTATTATGAAAGCTTCGAATAAATTCACATTTGCTAGAATAATTGCAGCGCCAATATTCTTTGTCATATATTTTATCCCGGTTTGGCTTAATTTGCCGGCTGGGCATCCCTTTAGCATAGCGTCCGTTTGTTTTTTGATTCCTCTCCTGGGGTTTGCAGAGCTTACGGACTATTGGGACGGACACTTTGCGCGCAAGAACAACGAAGTTAGCGACTTTGGAAAGATGTTTGATCCTTTTGCGGATGTTTTTTTGCACCTTTCTACATTCACCTGTTTTACTTTTACCGGTGCAACGGATGAGTCCCGTTTTGGCTATATGCCTGTATCTTGTTACATAATAATACTTTATCGCGAATTTAGCCAGAACTTTTTACGCATGGCTTGTGCAAAGCAGGGGACGGCTGTTGCTGCCCGCAAGGGTGGAAAGATAAAGACTGTCTTCTACGTTATAAGCTGCTTTGTTGCCCTTGTGCAGGAGTCTTTGTACCGCCTGAATCTTGCCGCTACTTTTGACTTGCCTATGCAGCTTTTTAAATACATTGGCTGGGGCTTCTTTACGGTCTGCGTCTTCCTTGCACTTGCAAGCTTTTTTGACTACATGAAGAATTTTGGCCATGTTTTGCACGATGCAGCACAATAGGCAGTGTGAATGTGAGAAAGCTGCTTCTTTGCATTCTGTGCTTTATATCTTTTTCTTGCTCAAGTCTTTTTGTCTCGACTCTTGAATGTGATGGTGTGGTGGATTTTAAAGTCGAGGAATCTTTTGCTGGCGGTAAGACTGTTTTAAAAGTTTCCGGTTTGTGCGCCGACTCTGCATCTTGCGTAAGAAAAATCTATGAGGAGCGGCAGGCTGAGCTAATCTGCATGAAGGTTGACGTTTCTCCCTTTCATGAAAAAGGTGCAAGCGGCAGTTTTGAGTATTCAATAGAAATTCCTGATGGCGTTTCCTGCCTTGTCTTTGGAAAAAACAAATATGAAATTTGGAGCAGTTCTCCTTTTAGAAATGCTTCTTGGATTGTGGGCGGGACAATTCCTGCCGGGACTAAGCTTAGCCTTTGTGATTCTGCCTTTTCTGATACAATATATGAGTTTCTTTCGGATAAAGATGGGATTGTAAAGGATTACCTTGTGGATTATGTTAAAGAGTCCGAGTCTTTTCCTGATGGCGCTCGGCATACAGAAAAAAGCAGCGGGAGTTTTTTGTATGAGCCTGATACCGGCAAAGTGACTGTTGACGGTGAGTATGTTGGGAATATTGTCTTTCTTCCTTCTGGCGAACCTTTTGTCTTGTACAAACCTACAGAAGTTTATGTGAGGGCTTTTCTATTTGAAGATGGCTTAAAAAGTGCATGGGTAAAAGACGGTCAGGATGGGGAGCCTGCTTATAAATTTTATGAGGATGGAACTTTTAAGGGACCTCTTTATACAGAAAGGGTTTTGCCTGCGGATTTTGCTGAAGACGGCCGTGCTGAAAATGATTTGTGTTTGAAAGATAGATATACTGAAAAAAATTCAGTTATATCTCTTGAATACCATTTAAGGCCAACATATTCTTGTCTTTTGCATGACGGCAATAGGCTTTATGAAGTTGTTGACTACATTCGAAAATGTGATTGGGAGATATATTTGAATGATTCTCCTCCGGAATGGCTGTAAGCTATAAAAATTAATTTTTTTTGCGCTTTTGTGTCAGATTTTGAATTTCTTCTGCATATATATAGTATAGAGGAAATTATATTATGCCAAATATTTCAAAAAAATCTTTTCACATACTGAATCCCCGCCTTGACCCCAACTTTAAGGCCATCTTTACCCAGAACACGCAGGCTTCAAAGATTGCGCTAAAGTCCTTCCTTTCAGCGGCAATCGGGCGTGATGTTAAGGAAGTTACAGTCGTACAGAATGAGGATGCCCGCTTCTACAAATTCCAGCGGGCGGTTGATTACGACATAAACTGTGAGTTTGCAGACGGAACCAAGGCACAGGTTGAGATGCAGGGCTTTGACCAGCAGTACGACTACGGTAAGCGTGCTGAATACTATGCGGCCCGCCTTGTCTCTTCCGTGATGGAGGTAGGTGACGACTGGAACTCCGTGGCGCAGGCCTACCAGATTTCCGTGCTGGACTTTGTCTTTGACAGGGGCAACACAAGCCCCATCCACCACTACCAGATGGCAGACCTGGGCGACGGGGCAAGGCTTTCTGGCAGGCTTAACGTAATCTTTATGGAGCTGCCCAAGCTTCCAAAAGTGGTAAGTTCCGATGATGTAAAAAACTTGCCAAGCTTGCTCAAATGGTGTAAATTCTTAAAGGAAGCGGACAATCCTGGGAGCCAGGATTTAATAAGGGCAATTGTGGAGTCGGAGGACGGCATAATGAAGGCAAGCGATACTCTTAAAAACATAAGCGATGACGGCTGGCGGTGGGTAATACAGGGACAGATAGAGGGAAGAAAGCGCGACTACACGAGTGGCCTCTTGGCTGCAGAAAGGCGGGGGCTTGCGCAAGGCATGCATCAAAAGGCAATTGAGACAGCAGAAAAACTTTTAGGTGACGGAATGCCCCCTGAAAAAGTGGCAAACTATTGTTCCCTTCCGCTGGAAGAAGTTCTTAAGTTAAAAACTGAAAGCTAAAAGTCCATCCATAAAAAACACTGCCAATGCTTTCCCTTGAAAAAGCATAGTCAATTTTGCTATAATACGCATATAAAATTCCAAAGAGGTAAATTATGGCAGTTGATTACAAGAAAGCCGGTGTTGACGTAAACGAAGGCTACCGTGCTGTTGACCGTTACAAGAAGGAAAGCGCACGCGCAAAGGTTCCAGGCCTTCTTACAGATTTAGGCGCATTCAACGGAATGTTTGCTCTTCCCAAGGGCCTAAAGAATCCCGTTGTTGTAAGCGGAACTGACGGCGTTGGCACAAAGCTTGACATTGCCTTTCAGCTAAAAAAATACGACACTGTAGGAATTGACTGCGTTGCCATGAGCGTAAACGACATACTCTGCTCTGGCGTTCAGACATCATTCTTTCTTGACTATATTGCTTGCGGTAAGCTTGATGCAAAAATTGCCGGTGAACTTGTAAAAGGCGTAACCGACGGCTGCGTAGAAACAGGATGTGCCCTTCTTGGCGGAGAGACTGCCGAAATGCCCGGTTTCTACGATGAAGGCAAGTACGACCTTGCAGGCTTTGGCGTTGGCTTTGCAGACAAGAGCCAGATTATTAGCGGTGCAAAGATAAAAGAAGGCGACGTTCTTATTGGACTTTCTTCTACAGGCCCGCACTCCAACGGTTTTTCACTAATCAGAAAGCTTGTAAAGAATTTTAATGCACCCTATGCCCCTGCAGGAAAGGCTGGCAAAAAGACAATCGGAGAAGTCCTGCTTACACCTACCCGCATCTACGTAAAGCCAGTAATGGAAGCCCTTAAGAAATTCCCCGGTTCAGTCCACGGAATGGTTCACGTAACAGGCGGCGGCTTCTACGAAAACCTTCCCCGCATGTACCCCCACGCAAAAGAGGGCAAGAAGCAGCTTTGCTCCGTAATCAAAAACGGCAGCTGGGAAGTGCCGGAAATCTTTGATGAGCTTGTCCGTCTTGGAGCAGACAAAAAGAATATGTATTCCACCTTCAACATGGGAATTGGATTCGTTCTGGCAGTAAGCAAAAAAGATGCGGATTCAGTGCTGGCTTTCTTTAACAAAATTGCTAAGAAATACCACAAGGCTGGAATTCCGGACATGAAGGCTTACAAGATTGGCTACGTTGGACACACAGACAAGGTTATAAAGGGAGAATTCAAGGGCAACAAAGAAATGACCCGCTTTGAAGACTAAAAGAAAGGAAACCTCGGAAAACTCCCCCTTAGAAGAGGTTCCCGACAGGCATTTTTGCTAAAACAAAAAGCCACCCTTGGCAAAAGAAGCGCAATCCAATATGCCTTCAAATGCCAAGGGTGGCTTTTTTTTGTATCTTACCCTAGCTTAGTAGCCCATGTCTGGAGCAGGAGCTGCTGGAGGTGCCGGAGGTTCCGGAATGTCTGTGATTGCACATTCTGTAGTAAGGAGCATTCCTGCAACAGAAGCGGCATTCTGCAAAGCGCAGCGGGTTACCTTTGCCGGGTCAATAATACCAGCGTCCATCATGTTAACCCATTCGTCCTTTGCAGCGTTGTAGCCAACACCAGCCTTTTCGTTCTTAGCCTTGTCCGCAATAACAGCACCGTCTACGCCTGCATTCTCTGCAATCTGGCGGATTGGTTCTTCAAGTGCCCTCTTAACAATCTTAAAGCCAACCTTTTCGTCTTCCGTAAGGTTTGCCTTTGATTCGTCAAGGGACTTGCTTGCTTCAATAAGGGCAATTCCACCACCGCATACAATGCCTTCTTCAAGGGCAGCGCGTGTTGCGGCAAGAGTGTCTTCTACGCGGAATTTCTTTTCCTTCATCTCTGTTTCTGTGATTGCACCAATGCTGATTACTGCAACTCCACCAGAAAGCTTTGCAAGGCGTTCCTTGAGCTTTTCCTTGTCGTAGTCGGAAGTAGACTTTTCAATCTGCTTCTTGATTTCTGCAACGCGGTCCGCAATAACTTTCTTGTCGCCAGAACCGTCAACGATTGTTGTGTTGTCCTTGTCAATCTTAACGGACTTTGCGGTACCAAGGTCTGTAAGCTCAACGGAATCAAGCTTGAGGCCCATTTCCTTAGTAATAACCTTTCCGCCAGTAAGAATAGCTATGTCCTGAAGCATTTCCTTGCGCCTGTCGCCAAAGCCAGGGGCCTTTACTGCGCAGCACTTGATTGTTCCGCGGAGTGAGTTTACAACGAGTGTTGTAAGGGCTTCACCGTCAACATCTTCTGCAATGATGAGGAGTGAGCGGCCAGAATTTGCAACTTTTTCAAGAATTGGAAGCAAATCCTTCATTGTGGAAATCTTTTCGTCGTGGATAAGAATGTATGGATTTTCAAAAGTGCATTCCATGCGCTCGCGGTCGTTTACAAAGTAAGCGTTTACGTAGCCGCGGTCAAACTGCATACCTTCAACAGTCTTAACGGTTGTGTCCATGTTCTTGGACTCTTCAACTGTAATAACACCGTCTTTGCCAACCTTTTCAATGGCTTCTGCAAGGATTTTACCAATCTCCGGGTCGTTGTTTGCAGAAATTGTTGCAACGTGGGTAATATCGTCGTTGCCCTTAACTGCACGGCTTGACTTCTTTACGGCTTCAACAGCGATGGCTGTAGCCTTGTCTATACCGCGCTTGATTTCTATAGGTGTCATACCGGCAGAAACAGCCTTGAGGCCTTCGCGCACGATTGCATAGGCAAGAACTGTAGCTGTTGTTGTACCGTCACCAGCAACGTCATTTGTCTTGGAAGCAACTTCGCGTACAAGCTGGGCTCCCATGTTTTCGAATGGGTCCTTAAGTTCAACTTCTTTTGCAACGCTTACGCCGTCCTTTGTGATTGTAGGTGCGCCGTATTTTTTGTCTAGCATAACAAGGCGGCCGCAGGGACCGAGCGTAACTTTTACAGCCTGGGCAATCTGTTCAACCCCGCTCAGCATCTTCTTGCGGGCTTCTTCATTGTAAATCAACTGTTTAGCCATTTTCTTACAACTCCTATAATTAAAGCGCCATTTCCACTTGGGGAAGGCGTAATTTCTTTTGTTTACTATATAAAATACAAAAAAAATTGAGCTTTCGGCAAGTCTTTTGTGAAATTTTTATCTTTTTTGGACGATGCCTTTATTTGCTCTACCATATTGTTCTTTGGCTAATCCGACCGGACAGGCCTTTCGTCACCGCCCTTCCGGGGTTCCGCCATTCGGCTCCATTCTCGGTAATGCCGCCCCTTCGACAAGCTCAGGGAGCGTCCTCACCGAGAACGCTGCGCGCCCCTCCACGGCGGCGTAGGTTCGCTTTGAATAATTGTGCTACAGAGCCATCAATTCTCGGTACTTTTCAATTAGCGGAAGCATTTCTTTTTTTAATGTTTTTCTTTCCATGGCAAAGGTTAACGGCAAAGCCCTGCCTTTTTCTGAAGTGGAATGTCGTTGGGATTGTTCAAGGCAAATTCAGCAATGGCATCTGAAACAAAATCGTACAAATCGTCTTTTGTATAGGCAATCATGTCGGGATTTACGGCATCTTCTGCAATATTGCCGTCATTGAATTTTCTGGCATATTCTCCGCATTCCAAAATATGATTTAACGCTGCCTGCAAAAGTGAAAGTTTTTCTGGTTCAAAAATATTTGCTTTATGAAGGGTTTCGCCTATAAAACGGCAGAAATATGAAAAATCACTGTCCCAATTTATGTTTCCGTTGTCACAGGCTTCGTTACGGAGCTTTTCAATTTGCCTGAGAAGCTCTCCCTGCACAGCGTCCGCCTGTCCAGAAGAAGGAACCTTGCTTTTCCATAAATCTTTGCATACATCAAAGTGCTGCATTTTATAGCCTTTGATTTTCTGCAGCAAATCTGAATCCTTTTCCTTTCTTTTTTTTCCAAAATTAAAAAACATTTTTTACACTCCTTGTGCCAAAGTTATCATATTTTACCAAAGGCAATGCACAGCAAGGCAAAGGAGCCAAAAATCATCAGAATATGCCGAATTGTATCTTTCTTATTTTTTTCAAGATATTCCGCATATTCCAAATATTCATTTTTTTTGCTTTCCTCGTAGCGCGTATAGAGTTTAAGGCAAGCATCCGTTACGGAAAATGTTTTTCTTAGGCCGTATTCCTCACCATAAAATTCTACGTAGCCGATTGCCTTCAATGTCTCGTTGTCGCCTTCCAGCCGCAAAAAATCCACCATCCGTTTATACTTTCTTGAGTGTTCAATGGCATATTTTATAACGAAAACCCATGATGCAATAAATGCGATTGGCGCGACAATCTGAAGAAAAATCATTTTCCTAACACTCCTGGGCTGCAATTTTATATTATTTTGGGGGTAAAGTGCAAGCAAAACAGCCAGCAAGTCTACGGATGCCGCATTTGTTGCCCCAACCGAAGCAACCTACGCCCGATTGGAAGGGGGGCGCAGCCAGACCGCCGTAGGCGGGCCGGAGCGATAGCGGAGCCCTGGAAAGCGGGTGACGCGGGGCATGGACTGTCGATTTAGCCATAAAATGAATGGTAGAGCCTAAAAAAGTACCGTCCAAAAAAGTGCGATAGACTTTTAAGAATTTGTATGATATAATTTGAGTAATTTTATAGATGGAAGAAATGTCCGTTATGGAAAATTCTAACGAACTTAACAAAATGGAAGCCTCTAAATTACCGGATTGGAACGCTGGCTATACACCCGTAAGCCTGGATACGTTTTTTGACTCGTCCGAAAAGCCGGAAGATTTGATTAGCACGGGAATTATTGTCCTTACGCCACATCAGGAGGAGCTTTACAACAACCTGCTTGCGGCTCTGGAAAAAAATGCCCCGGACCGTGTGGAAAAGCTGACCGACCGCCTTGCAGACATTAAGCAGCTGGCCCAGGCTTTGGCGGCATTCCCCTCTTTGCTGGAAAGGGCCACTTTGAATACCACGGTGCGCACCCCGGAAGCCCTTGTAGAAAGCCTTATTTCCTACCAGGAAGACGGCGATACCTTGCTTCACATGCCATCCAAGGCCATTTTGGGCAAGGGATTCCTTGTTGCAAAGATTCACACCTTTTATTCAATGTCCAAACTGGCACGCGACTATGCGGGAATGGACGAAAAGACCGTAAAGAAGTACAGCGACGAGACTGTGAGCATGATGTTCACCCTTATGGCGGAAGACGTTTACCTTAACCTTATAAAAGATTCCTCACTTTCCATGGATTTGCGAAGGGAACTTGCAAACAGCCTGATTATCCTTTGGGAACACCGCTCCGACCAGAATATTTCCGACATTGCTCCGGTTTTACAGAGCGTTTGGTCCGCCAGGCGAAAGATTGCCCCCGCATTCGGCACAATGATGGGTACAAGTGAGCTTTTGCTTGTTTCCATTCAGATGGACGAACAGTGGACTTCCTTTATAAAAGAGCGTCTTGGAGACAACGAAGTTTCCCAGGCCATGGAAGAGTTTTTGTTCGGTATTTCCTACGAGCAGATTATCCGTTTGCGCGAGATTTTGCGTGAGCAGGGCATAAAGGCAATTGGCCGTGATGAAGTTAGTGCCCAGCTTGGTGAGCGTGTAAAGACAGACATTAGCCTTGACTACCGCGACTTTTACCTTTTGTATACAGTCCGCCGCGACAATGCCCGTGCAAGAAGCCGTCTCCACCTTCCCGGCCCCACAAAGACCCTGGAAGACTTCTTTATCCGCTTTATTATGGAAAAGAACAGCGAAAAGCAGAAGAACGATGCCTTTGCAAAGCAGCCCTAGCTTGCTGTAGCCTTGCTGTGTGGTGTTAATTATTATGGAAGAAAAAAAGACCTACCGCTTTGGGGACAAGCTTAAGGACGTGCGCGAAAAAAAGCATCTTACTCTAAAATCCGTGGCAAAAGAAGCTGGCGTTAGCGAAAGCCTTGTCTCTCAGATTGAGCACAACCGTGTTTCTCCTGCAATAGACACTCTGCTTGCCTTGGCAGATGCGCTTGACATTAACCTTGAGTACCTGTTTGAAGAATACAACCGCAGCCGTCCTGTTACGATTATACGTGGCGGGGAAAGAAGGTCCATGCGGGAAGACGACGTTGTTTACGAGGAAATTCTGCGTCCTTCCAAAAAAGACGGCGACCATTCCTTTGAATGCTACCTGATTACAATTCCCCAGGGAGGCCACACCCACCGTGGCAGCTACGGCCACCCCGGCAAGGAAATGGGCTTTATAATAGAAGGCGGCGGAAAACTTGTCTACGAAAACTCGGAGCACGAACTTTTTGCAGGAGACAGCGTTTCCTTTAGCGCAACATCCCCCCACACAATCGAAAACACCGGCGACGGCATCCTAAAAGCCGTCTGGATAGTAACCCCAGCCCAGCGCTTTATCTAGGAATTTTATACATTTCTGGAGCATATTGCTATTTTAACTGTGCCCGGTACTCCGTCCCGGTCAGCCTCCTTAGCAATCCCCGCTTTGCAGGGTTCCGGCTTTCGCCTCCATTGCCTAACGGCAACGCGTTCCGCGCCCTTCCAATCGGGGCTAGGCTTTTTTTGCAGTAGTAAAACACAGCTAGCCCCTTTTGTAAAAAGACCTGACTTTGCAGTCCGCACTACACGGAAGCCGACATCGTTCCCCTGATGGTATGGATTTTCATAAAGAAGTTCTGAATCATAAAATAGCCACACAAGCCTTACTGTTGAAGGTTTGTGTGACGATTTTCACTTACTGCACTTTCCAGTCGGTGTACTGTTTTCCTTTCATAAAATAACGGTTGCCTGTTTTGTTGGGGCCAACATACTTGCGATAAAAGACAGCAGATTTGTCTGTGTCGCTATAAGTAAACGCAAACCATACTCCTTTGTTGTTGTGATTGTATAAAACTATGTTGTCATCATCACTTGCAAGGTATGAACCGCTACCCTTGTCGCCGTTACTAAACTCGACAGTTGCCTTACCATTCTTGCCAAATGTGATTGATGCCGTGCAATCATCAGTCCACTTTCCACTGAATGTTTTTCCTATTACTTCCGTTGCCTTTTCTGCGTTGAACTTTGCATTCGCTTTAACTTCATAATAAAGGTAATCTTCATCATACCAGTAAACGATTGCACCGTCCTTAGAGTACCTCCATTTTTCAATTTCGTCATCTTCATCATCCCAGTGTGTTGTTACGGTAATAGTGCGCGAAGCCGTATCAACCAAATATGTAGGACCGCCGTCATCTCCATCATCAGTAGCACATCCCCAAAGACAGTTATCGTTTTTTGGAAGCATAATTCTGCTGTCAACAGTTACATCTCCAGTTTTTCTGTCAACGTGATACGTAACATATGGCTGATCGATAATCACATTCTCGTTTTTCTTCTCCGTACCCTTTGAAAAGGCAGGAAGAGTCAACACTAGTCCAACCAATGCCAAAAGTGGCAATCCGCAAATTCTCTTCATAATTTTCTCCTTCCAGAAGTTATGTCTATATCTTAGAAGATATATTTTTCTGGGTTTAATTCTATTTTAGATTGGAATTTGTTTTTTGTAGTGAGTATTTACGCACAAAAAAAAGTGAATTTTTACATAAAAAACTGTGAAAAATTCACAGTCCTTACGAATAGCAGGTTAAAAGACATTTTTTTTGCAAAAGTCCTTGTCTCTTTGCGGTGAATGCGGTGCAACCTACGCTCGATTGTAGCGGCACGAAGTGGTACCGCCTTGGCGGTACTGAAACCGCGGAAAGCGGGTAAAAATACCCTCCTTGGCATTTTTACCCGTGACTTTTCTTGCGAAAAGTCACCAGATTGAATTGCAACCAAATGACGCGCCGTCCATGGCGCTCCTTGTTTGCGGTTAGGGAAAAAGGCTAAGGAGCTGACCGGCTACGGAGTGCCGGGCACAGTAAAAGTTGGCCTTTCGTCCATTAGAACAAATTGCGGAGAAGCTGCTCTGGGCCAATTCGTCCGGTTATGGTGCAGTCCTTGTAAACGCCCTCGAATGCCCCGTCACCGCCAATTTCGTCAAAGTCCCACATGATTATTGAGCGCAAGTTTTTGCAGTCGCGGCAGAAGTTGTCCGGGAATTCCACCTTGTCGCAGCCGGCAAGAATCAGGTAGTAGAGGTTTGTCTGCTTTGCAAGGAAGTTTCTGGGGAAGGGGATGTTTTCTCCGGTAAGAGGGTCTCGCGCATAGGCTGAGTGGGAAAAATCCACGACGTATTTTTTGTCCGGGTTGGATTCCAGTGTGTTGCGCAATTCCTTGATGATTTTTAGGTTGTGGACGTCTTCCACCGTGTAGAATTCAAAGTTGGCTTTTATTGGAATGCCCCTCATGTAGTTTACCTTTAGCTGGGAGATTGAATATGCAAGCCTTGCAGAAAAGTTTTCTTCGCTAACGAGGGTAA
Source organism: Treponema sp. (assembly GCA_017534445.1). Taxonomy (GTDB): domain Bacteria; phylum Spirochaetota; class Spirochaetia; order Treponematales; family Treponemataceae; genus Treponema_D. The sequence continues at coordinate 14,434 of JAFXWC010000048.1, read as the reverse complement.
AGTCCATAAGGCCAATTTCCCTGGAGCCTATTGGGTCTGCGAAATTTTTTATGGCCGAGCCAAAGACAATTTTTTTTGCATACACAAGAAGGCAGTCGTTTGCAAGGAAGGCCGCTTTGTCCGGAAGGTATATGTTCCTGAACCTTCCGCAGATTGAGTTGGAGCCTAGCCAGCTGGTCTTACATTTGCGCAAGTCCAAATCCAGGGTAAGCTCTTGTGCCTGTTTGCTTTCCGAAAAATAATCGTAGAGGCTATCTAGCTTTTTAGTGTTGTACTCTATGTTTTCTGCAAAGACCAGGCGGTAGTTCTTTCCGGGCTTTAGCGAGTCGATTGTTTTTGCAAAATAGTTTTCCTTGTCTTTTTCAAAGGAGCATTCCACAATCTCTGTGTTTTCCCAGTAGCCATCGTCTTCCTTGTATTCGGGAATGTTTGCATCTTGGTCTTCAAATTCAAAGTCGCCAAAGGTCCATGAATCCCAGTCGAAGGGTTTTGCATCTTTCTTTGGCTTGTCGTGAAAGAACCAGTAGAGTGAATCGTCTTCGTCGTCACCAACCCTTATGTTGAACATGGAAAGCTCATGCTTTGCGCTGAATGAGTCCGGGTCCAGCTGCAGGGCCTTTTTTAGAAGCTCTATTGCCTTGTCAAAGTCCTGCACAAAGTCATTCTTTTCCCTGTCAAAATAAATTCCGTCACGGTACATTTGTGCAAGGGCGTTTAGGCAGAGACTGTCTCCTGCATCTGCGCCTTTTTCGTAAAGTTCGCCTGCCTTTTTTGCGTTACTGTCGCAGATGTCGCCCCATTTGTAAAAGTTTGCAAGCTGATAGTATGCCTTTGTGTATTCAAGCCCAGCACTTTTTGTGTAGCAGTCAAATGCTTTTTTCTTTGCCTCTATTGTGGAAGAGTTGTCGTAAATATTTGCAAGCAAATACCATGCCTCTGCATCGTAAGGATTTTCCGCAATCCTTTTTTTTAGCCCTTCCATTTCTTCTTTTTGCTGCCTATCCCACATTGCCCGCTTAACCTGGTTTTCTTTTGAATTTGGATCGTAGGGGTCATTCGTGTAGTCAAGAAATTCCTTTGCGTCCGAAAGTCCGTGGGCGTCCAGGTATTTTTCTGCCGCTTCCTTTGATTCGTTAAGGTACTTGTAGTATGCAAGTGCAAGTGAACAGTCCTTGCTTTTTTCCGCATACTTTTCGCAAAAGGCAAGTGCGTCTTTTTCTTCTACAAAGGAAAGGTCGTCCCCGTAGTAGACAAGGTAGGTGCTGGCGTATTCATCCTGGCTTTTGTTGTAGCGGTTGATAAATCCGTAAACCTTTAGCTTTCCGAATGCAGCTTCGTTTATGTCTTTGATGGAATAGCTAAGCACAAAGTCCTTGTTTTTTGCTGTTTCCACCGCTTTGTCAAAGTAGTAGACAGCCTTTTTAAAGTCCCTGCTTCCATAGTAGCCTTTTGCAAAGTCTTCTGCCAGGTATGTGTAAGAGTCTTTGTCTCCCAGGTCCGCGGCCTTTATTCTCCATTCGTAAGCCTTGCTTGTGTTTTTGTGCCTGCCGGAATAGTCGTTGTAGTAGCTGACAAGTTTTTTCGTTGCATACAGTTCTCCCCTTTCTGCCCTTTTTAAAAGGTAGGGAAACTTTTCCTTTGCTATTCTTTCCTTTTCTCTTTGCATCTTTGCCCGCTCTTCCTGGTAGCGGCGGTACCATTTTGCCCTGTTTTCCCCGTTGGTCCCGTCTTCATCATCTTCGTACTCTGAATAGATGTTGAACCAAAGAGCAAACATTGCATCCCTGTTTCCCCTTTCTGCTGCTTGCAAATAATATGGAAGGTATTTGCTTTTTTCTTCGTTTAGGGTCTCCCTGTGGAATACAGCCAGGTAGATGTAAACCGTGTCATTGTCGGGATAAAGGTCCCGCATTTTTAGCAGAGTCTCTTCCGCTTTTTCCAGTGATTTTTCGCAGCCCTTTCCTTCTTCGTAGCAGTCCTCAAGATTTAAAAGTGCCGTTATGTAGTTTAAGGACGCAGCTTTTTGGTAAAGCCTAAATGCCTCTTCGTCTGAATCCGAATATGCGCCCAGTGTGTTTATGGCCGGCGCAAAGTTTTTGTCCGCTGCTTTTTTTATGTAGCTCATGCCTTTTTCTTTGGAAGCTTCCGTTCCAATTTCGTTTATGTAGCAGTAGCCCACTGCACACTGGGCAACAAGATTGTCCGGGTCTGAATCTGCAATTTTCTTGTATTGCTCAAAGGCTTCTGCCTGCGTCATTTCCATGTATTCCGATGCGCTAATGTATGGAGGAAGCGGATTTTTTGTCATGGTCCTTATGCGCTGGGTGTAGTCGGTTATGTCCAGAGCGTATTCAAGCCGAATCTGCTTCTCGTCCGTAGAAACCCTTTCGCTTGCCGAATGCCCTTCTGCAAAAGCTGCCGCAGAAAGCATTGCCATAATTACAAAAAGAAATATTTTTTTCATGGGCGAATTATAGCATTTGAAGGGCAATGTATCTAGTGCAATTTCTCTTTTCTTTTTTGGAACGTATTGCCTTTTTTAACTGTGCCCGGCACTCCGTGTCCGGTCAGCCCTTCCAATTGGGGCTGTGGCTTCGGAAGATTCTGAATGGTTTGTGCAGGGGAATGAGGTTCATGACGGTGCCCAAATTGATATGTTAATTGAAAGACGCGACCGGGTAATCAATATCTGTGAAATGAAATTTTGTGAGCAGCAGTTTGTTATTGACAAAAAGTATGATATGAGTCTTAGAAATAAGATAGGCACGTTCAGATTGGTGACTGGTACAAAAAAAGCCTTGCAGTTGGTAATGGTTACAACTTATGGCGTAAAGCAGAATATGTATTCAAACCTTGTCCAGAGCCAGGTTCTTCTTGATGATTTGTTTTTAGTCTGAGGGATTTTTTTATGCGACCTACGCCCGATTGGAAGGGCCCGCGTAAGCGGGTTGCGTTAGCAATGGAGTCGGAAGGCGGAACCCTGGAAAGCGGGTGGCGAAAGGGGCCTTCGGTCGAGTTAGCCATGGAATAAAATGGTGGAGCGTACAAAGGTACCGTCCAGAAAATTAAAAAAAAAGACTTGCCCGGAAAAACTGGTCTTCCGAACAAGTCTTTGATGGTCATTTGGATTGCTTAAGGCCGGAGCTTTTAGTCAATCTTGATTTTGTTGATTTTCCAGATGTCGCGTACGTAGTCTTCGATGGTGCGGTCGGAAGAGAACTTGCCTGAGTTTGCAATGTTGATGAGTGCCATGCGTGCCCAGTTGCGCTTGTCTGCGTAGGCTTTTGCCACTTTTTCCTGTGCCTGTACGTAGCTGTCGAAGTCGGCGAGGATAAAGTAGACGTCCGGCCTCTGACCTTCGATTCCGAATACGATGCTGTCGTGCAGGTCGCGGAAGAGGAGGCCTGTTTTGTCGTAGGTTCCGTCCACAAGCTGGTTCAGGATTTTTGCCAGCTGAGGATTGCGGTCCAGGTACTTCTGCGGGTTGTAGCTGTGCTCGCTGTTTATCTTGATGATTTCGTCTGAGTTGAGGCCAAAGATGAATGCGTTTTCCTTTCCTGCGGATTCTACGATTTCTATGTTTGCACCGTCCATTGTTCCCAGGGTGAGTGCGCCGTTCATCATGAACTTCATGTTTGAGGTTCCAGATGCTTCGTAGCCTGCGGTTGAAATCTGTTCGGAAACATCGCTTGCCGGGATGATTTTTTCTGCTACGGATACGCGGTAGTTTTCTACGAAGACAACGCGGAGCTTTCCACCAACGCGGCGGTCATTGTTGATTCTTTCCGCTACGGTGTTGATGAGCTTGATTATCTGCTTTGCGCGGCGGTAGCCCGATGCGGCCTTTGCTCCAAAGATGAAGGTGCGGCTTGGCGGGTTGAATGACGGGTCTTCCACGATGCGGTTGTAGAGGTACATGATGTGGAATACGTTCAAGAGCTGCCTCTTGTATTCGTGCAGGCGTTTTACCTGGGTGTCGAAGATGCTTTCCGGGTCAAGGAATTCGTTCTGGGCGTGCTTGAGGTAGTCTGCCAGCTTCTGCTTGTTGTGCTTTTTGATTTCGGTAAGCTTGTTGAGGCTTTCGTCATCGTCTGCAAACTTTTCGAGTGCCTTGAGCTTGGTAAGGTCTGTTTCCCAGCCGTGGCCTATGCGCTCGGTGATGAAGGATGCAAGTTCCGGGTTGGAGCAGAGCAGCCAGCGTCTTTGTGTTACGCCGTTTGTCTTGTTGTTGAACTTCTGCGGGTAGATTGTGTTCCAGTCTTTGAATTCCTGTTCCTTAAGAAGCTTTGTGTGAAGTTCCGCAACGCCGTTTACGCTGAAGCATGAGTGGATTGCAAGCCAGCCCATGTAAACTTTTCCGTCGTGGATGATTGACATGTGGTTCTGCTTGCCGTAGTCGTTGGGGAATTTTGCGCGCAGTTCTATCATGAAGCGGCGGTTGATTTCTTCTACAATCTGGTAGATGCGGGGGAGCAGTCTCTGGAAGATTTCGATTGGCCACTTTTCCAAGGCTTCTGCAAGGATTGTGTGGTTTGTGTATGCGAAGGTCTTTGTTACAACGTTCCATGCGTCGTTCCAGCCTACGTTGTATTCGTCAAGGAGTATGCGCATCATTTCCGGGATTGCTACTACCGGGTGGGTGTCGTTAAGCTGGATTACGTGGTACTGGGGGAATTTGCTGAAGTCTGTTCCCACGTTGAGTACAAAGTGGTGGATAAGGTCCTGCAATGATGCTGATGTAAAGAAGTACTGCTGCCTAAGGCGGAGTTCCTTGCCCATGGGGCCGTTGTCGTTGGGGTAGAGTACGCGGCTTATGTTTTCTGCATTGTTCTGCTTTTCCACTGCGCGGTTGTACTGCATGTCGTTGAAGAGCTGCAGGTCAAATCCGTCTGGGCTTGATGCCTGCCACAAGCGGAGCGTGTTTACAGTTTCGTTTCCGAATCCAACTATTGGCATGTCGTATGGCGTTGCAGTTATTTCTTCCGCATTTTCTATGTAGAAGCGGTCCTGTCCGTCCGGGGTTTTGCCGTATTTTATTTGTCCGCCGAATTTTACGGTTACTGCAAGGTCGCTTCTCTTTACTTCCCAAGGGTCGCGGTGCTTTAGCCAGTTGTCCGGAAATTCAACCTGCTCGCCGTCGATGATGTGCTGCTCGAACATTCCGTATTCGTAGCGGATTCCGTAGCCGTGTCCGGGGTATTCAAGGGTTGCAAGGCTGTCCAAAAAGCATGCTGCCAGGCGTCCCAAGCCTCCGTTTCCAAGGCCAGCATCGGGTTCTTCGTCTTCTATAACGTTGTAGTCAACGTTCATGCCTTTAAGAACTTCCCTTACATGATCCATGATTCCGGTGTTGATAAGGTTGTTGCTCAGGGCACGTCCCATAAGGAATTCTGCGCTAAGGTAATAGAGCTGCTTTGTGGGCTTTGCTTCGTAAGCGCGGCGTGTTTCCATCCAGTTTGGCATGATGATTTCAAGGGCACTTGCGCTTACTGCGTCAAACAGGTCGTGTTTTGTGGCCTGGGTAATGTCTTTACCGTACTGCCTGCGAAGACGCGCTGTTAAATTCTCCTTGAACTTTTCTGCGTCAAATTTCATTTGTTCCTCCTAAGAACTGTATATAAAAACACGGTGCCTCCACAGACCGTATTATTCCCAATTTGCTTGGCCATGCTATTTGGCCATCAGTATTATCATTGAGCCAGCCGGAAGCACATAGCGTGACTGCGAGTGAAGCTGCTCTATGCGTCCTTCCAGAACAAGGCTGTCGTCTGCTTCTATTGAAGTGTCTGCCACCCGGTACCACCTTCGCCCGTCTTTTAGCGTTGGGATTGTTACCAGAGTGTCGTGCCTGTCCGTGCTCATGGCTATGTAAAAGTCGTTGTCGCTCTTGCCGTTTTCGTTAAGGCTGTACTTTCCGCTGAGCGTAAAGCCCAAAAAGTTCTGCATTACGTTCCAATCGGGAAGGCTTCCGTCGTAGGCGTACCACTGAATGTCCGGCACTTCTCCTGCCTTGTTGCCCCTGAAGAAATTTTCCCTTCTGAATACGGCGTGCTTTTTTCTGAGTTCTATTGCCCTCTGGGTGAATGTTACCAGCCTGTCGTTCAGTCTGCATATTCCCCAGTCGATGTAGCTTGTCTCGTTGTCCTGGCAGTAGGCGTTGTTGTTGCCCTGCTGACCCCGCCTGAATTCGTCCCCTGCAAGGAGCATTGGTGTTCCCTGGGAGATGAGCATTGTAAGGATAAAGTTCTTCATCTGCCTTGTGCGTGTGCGCTCTATGGATGGGTTTGCGGTTGGGCCTTCAAAGCCAAAGTTGTAGCTCCAGTTTGAGTCGTTGCCGTCGCGGTTTGCCTCTCCGTTTTCCTCGTTGTGCTTTCCGTTGTAGCTTACAAGGTCGTTCATGGTAAAGCCGTCGTGGCATGTTATGTAGTTTATGCTGTTGCATGGCCTTCTGAACTGGAAGAGGTCGTTTGAACCGCTTATTCTTGTGGCAGCTGCGGTGGCAAGCTTTTCGTGACCGTTCCAGAATTTGCGTATGTCGTCACGGAAGCGGTCGTTCCATTCTGCCCAGCGTCCGGGGAAGCAACCAGACTGGTAAGCTCCTCCCGCATCCCAAGGCTCGGCAATCATCTTTGTGTCGTGGAGTACCGGATCTTGCTGGATAGCGTCTACAAGAGATGAAGCTTCTACAAGACCCCCGTCCTGTGTTCTGTTAAGAACAGCCGCCAAGTCAAAGCGGAAGCCGTCTATGTGGTAGTTGAGCACCCAGTAGCGAAGGCATTCGATGATGTAGTTTGCCAGAACCGGGTGCCCGCAGTTTACAGTGTTGCCGCAGCCTGAATAGTTCATGTAGTGTTCCTTGTGCTGCTGGGGCAAAAGATAGAAGACGCTGTTTTCAAATCCACGGAAGCAGAAGGTTATGCCGTTTTCGTTGCCCTCTGCTGTGTGGTTGAAGACAACGTCAAGAATTATCTCTATTCCGTTTTTGTGAAGCTCTTTTACAAGTGCCTTGAATTCGTTTACGCAGCCACCGGGGCTTTTGTCTGCCGCATAGGAAGCCTTGGGGGCAAAGAAGCACATTGTGCTGTAGCCCCAGTAGTTCTTCATGCGCTCGCCAGTCCTGGGGTTGACGTTTGTATTTTCGTATTCGTCAAATTCAAAGATTGGAAGCAGCTCTACGCTTGTAACACCCAGCCGTTTAAGGTAGGGAATCTTTTGGGTAAAGCCTGCGTATGTTCCGGGGCAAGAGACGCTGTTTTCCTTTCCTGCAGTAAAGCCCTTAAGGTGTGTTTCGTAGATGACGCATTTGGAAAGGGGGTAGTTAAGCGGTTTGTCACCCTCCCAGTCAAAGGCGGAATTGTCCACAACCACACACTTGGGGAATTTTTCCATATCCCTGCCCTTAAAAACTTCCATGTCCTCTTTGTCCACAGGAGGCCTGTAAGTTGGCGGAATGTTCAGAAACAGTGATTCGGAAGTCAAAGCCTTTGCGCGGGGGTCAAAAAGATAGACTTTTGGATTAAAGCGGTGCCCCTCCGAAGGTTCAAAAGGCCCTTCCACGCGGAAAAGATAAAGGGTGCCGGCCTTAATTCCCTTGACAAAAATGTGCCACAGATCCCCGGTGCGGTTCTGCTCTGGGGAAAGGACAAGAGTCGAGTAAGGCTTTACATCGCTGCTTTTGTCAAACAGATCCAAAAAAATGCGCGTTGCATTCCTGGAGTATACGCTAAAGTTCACTCCGTCCGGATAAACTTGAGTGCCAATCGGCAAAGGATTTCCAGCAAACGTCTGCAATTCTTCCATATCTAAAAATTATAGCATTATACTCAAAATATTGCTAGCAAATTCTTCTCGGAATTCACACGAATTAACAAAATTTTAATGTTTGGTTTTTATTGAAACAATCTTGATTTTAGCTTTCAGTTTTTAGCTTAAGAACTTCTTCCAGCGGAATGGAACAGCACTTTGCAATCATTTCGGGAGCAATACCTTCTGCCAGTAACTTTTTTGCAGTCTCCACCGCATTTTGATGCATGCCTTGTTCAAGTCCTTCTTTTATTCCTTGCTCAAGCCCTGCTGCACGTCCTCGCCTTTCTGCCGCCAGAAGGCCGCTCGTGTAGTCGCGCTTTTTTCCTTCGATTTGCCCCTGTATTACCCACCGCCAGCCGTCGTCGCTTATCTTTTCCAGAGTATCCTTCGCGTTCATTATGCCATCCTCTGACCTTACTATTTCCCTTATCAAATCCTGGCTCCCAGGATTGTCCGCTTCCTTTAAGAATTTACACCATTTAAGCAGAGTTGGCAAGTTTTTTACCTCTTCCACACTAGTCAATTTGGGAAGCTTGGGCAGCTCCATAAAGATTACGTTCAGCCTGCCAGAAAGCCTTGCACCGTCGCTCAGGTCCGCCATCTGGTAGTGGTGGATTGGGTTTGTGTTGCCCCTGTCAAAGGCAAAGTCCAGCACGGAAATCTGGTAGGCCTGCGCCACGGAGTTCCAGTCATCACCAACCTCCATCACGGAAGAGACAAGACGAGCCGCATAGTATTCAGCACGCTTGCCGTAGTCGTACTGCTGGTCAAAGCCCTGCATCTCAACCTGTGCCTTGGTTCCGTCCGCAAACTCGCAGTTAATGTCGTAGTCCACCGCCCGCTGGAAGTTGTACAGAGCGGCATCCTCATTCTGTACTACAACAGCTTCCTTTACATCCCTACCGATTGCCGCAGAAAGGAAGGATTTTAGCGCAATCTTAGAAGCCTTGGTGTTCTGTGTGAATATGGCCTTAAAGTTGGGGTCAAGGCGCGGATTCAGTATGTGAAAAGATTTTTTTGAAATATTTGTCATAATACATTTCCTCTATACTATATATAAGCAGAAGAAATTCAGAATCTGACACAAATGCGAATATTTTTTTACCCGTACTTGCCAATGAGTGTATAGCCACGGATGTTTTTTTTCCCCGTACTTGCCAAGAAATATAGAGCCACGGATGGCGACTTAGCAACCTGCAGAATTGCGAAGCGATTCTGCAATCCCTGAAAAAATCCACGGAGGGGGTTTTTCAGGGCAGGCGGCTTAGCAACTTGCAGAATTGCATAAGCATCTTAGCCGGGATTGGAGGGGGCACGGAGTGCGTACCCGAAGGGTACCGCCCCGGAAAGCCCGTAACACGAAGAGCCCCCGAAGGGGCAGTTTTACAGAGGAATGTGCTCCAAAAAAAAGGGAAAATTAAAAATCAAGGTTGTTTTGTTCTTTTAAATGGCATATACTATATTATATGAGAAGATTAACAGTTTTATTTCTAAGTGTAATGGTCGCGGTGCTGCCGGTGTTTGCGGCTTCAAAGCTTTATGTCGCAGTGCAGAACGCAGAGTTGAAAAATTCACCGTCTTATTTTGCAAAGACGGTAACTACTGTAGATTACGGAACGCAGGTGTCGGTTGTTAAGACTGACGGTAAATGGACTCAGGTAAAAAGCGGTTCTTCAACGGGATGGATTGCAACATCCAGCCTTACAAAGAAAAAGATTACGGCTTCTTCATCCAAGGCAAATGCCAGCGCAAAAGAAATTTCTTTGGCGGGAAAGGGCTTTACCCAGGAAATAGAAAACAGCTACAAAAATTCCTCCGGTACGGACTATGCTTCTGTGGACAAGATAGAAACAATAACTGTTCCTGCAAGCCAAGAGGCAAATTTCCTTATTGAAGGTTCTCTAAACAAGGGTGAATAAGCTCTTTAGGTGAATGGTGTCAATGAAGGTGATTCGGAAAGGAAACTTTTCGAAGGGTTTTGTTAAAAAGTTTTATCAAGTAAGGATGAGTTAATATGAAAAAAAATATCAGCCGCAAAGCAATAAAAATAACCTTGGCGGCATCAGCAATAGCTTTTGCGTCAGGAAGTCTTTTTGCCGCTGGTTGGGGCGACAGTCTTAAGGGCAAGCTTGACAAGGTGAACAAAAAGGCCACTTCTGTCGGTGAAAAGATAAACGAAAAGGCACAGAAGGTTACGGATGTAATAGATGAAACCTTTGACCCCCAGTCAGAAGACAACCAGACAATGGCTTCTTCCATTAAGACTACCAGTGAGAAAGTTTCCAAGGCTGCAGAAGATATAACTCCTGAGCAGGAGTATTACATTGGACGTGCAGTTGCCGCAAAGATTCTTTCTGGAACACCGCGTGCAAAAAACAATTCTGCTGCAGAACTCTATCTTAACCAGATTTGCCAGGCAGTCGTTATCAATTCGGATCAGCCGGAACTTTACAACGGCTACCATGTTGCCCTTCTTGATTCGGATGCGCTGAATGCGGTCTCTACTCCGGGCGGCCACATCCTTATTTCCAAGGGTCTCGTAAAGGCTACGGAAAGCGAGGACCAGCTTGCGGCTGTAATTGCACACGAGGTTTCCCACATACAGTTAAAGCATGCAACCAAGTCAATAAAATCTTCTCGCTCGGCAGATGCGCTTCTTTCTGTTGTCGGCACAACTGGTACAATTGCCACAAAGGGAACAAAAGACATTACGAAATCTTTTTCAACAGTTGCCGATTCCCTTACGGACACACTGGTAAATTCCGGCTACTCAAAAACAGCTGAATACGAGGCGGATTCCCGTGCTGTTGAACTGATGGCTGCGGCGGGCTACAATCCAGAGGCTATGACAGAAATGCTGGACCTTATTGAAAAAAAGCTCGGCAGCAAGGATACAGGGCTTGGAAAGACCCATCCTTCACCAAAGTCAAGAAAGTCTTCGGTAAAGGCTAGTGTTGTTGCCGCAAAAAGAAAGGTAAAGGAAGACAATTCTGCACAGCGTAAGGCGCGTTTTAAAGAAGCAACGTCTTCTATTAAATAGGGTGGAAAAGACATAAAATCCTCAGGTTGAATTATGAAAAAGTTGTTCATAAGGTTTTGCCTTGTAAGTGCGTTTGTCTTTGCATTCTGCACCCTGATGAACCTGCTGGGCCTGTTCAGATTTCTGGAGTACAAATCGTACGACGGAAGGATGGCAAGGACTGCGGGTTTGTTCAAGGCGGACGAAAATATTGCCGTAGTAATCATAGACCAGGACAGCCTTGACTGGGCTAAGGAAAACCTTGGCTGGTCATGGCCCTGGCCTCGCTCATCTTACGGAGACATGGTGCGTTTCTTTAACATGGGAAATGCCAACTGTGTTGCCTTCGATATGATGTACACGGAGCCTTCCGTTTACGGTAAGGATGATGATGAATCTTTCGCAAGTGCCAACAGGGAATTTGGAAGGACCGCAATAGCCGTGCATTTTTTGGAAAGCGATTCAGGAAGCGTGCAGGCTGTCTATCCAATCCCGGAGCTTCGTGATTCAGCTGGAGTTCTTTCCAGCGTTGTTAGCGCTAAGGATTTTGATACCGTTGTAAGGCGTAACCGCTACGGCTTTGTTATGGACGGCAATGTCTTTCCCCAGTTGGGAACAGCTCCTCTTCTTGCGGCTGGGGAAACTACCCGCGAAGAACTTAGGCAAAAAATTGAGGCTGGCGAAACCGTAAACTTGCGCTTTACAAAGTCACTTAACGACTACATTCCCTACAGCGCAATGCAGATTCTTCAAAGTTATGCCGCGCTAAGCAATGCGGAAGAAGATGACGGGGCCGATGAAGAAAGCGACGACCTTCTTGCTCCAGAGGATTTTGAGGGAATGACAGTCTTTGTCGGCGTATATGCACCAGGCCTCTTTGATATTTGCAGCACCCCAGTTTCCCAGATGTACCCCGGAATGGGAGTTCACGTTTCTTTGCTGGACACCCTAAGAAACAATAACCAGATAAAGAATGCAAATTCTCCTCTTGTTACCTCGCTTTTAATTGCACTGATGTCTCTCTTGGGTTCAGCCTTTATACCGCTAATTTCCGTAGTAAAGAAAAGAAGCGCCGCCTTTGCCCTTACCGCAATGGGCTTTGTCTTGCCGCTTGTCCTTTACGTGGGCCTTTGCTACGCCTTGTTTGCATGGGGAATATGGATTGCCCTTGTTGCGCCTGTTACAGCCTTCATTCTTTCTTTTGCATCTTCAACAGCCGCAGGATATTTTTCCGAAGGTAGGCAGAAGAAGTACATCAAGACCGCATTCAGCCAGTACCTTAGCCCCATCGTTATAGACGAACTTGTTGCAGACCCCGCAAAGCTAAAGCTTGGTGGAGAACGCAAGCAGATAACATGCTATTTTTCCGACGTACAGGGCTTTACCAGCATAAGCGAAGGCCTTGACCCTGCGGAACTAACCGCATTTTTGAATGAATACACAAGCGAAATGTCCGATGTTATAATGAACAGCGGAGGAACAATAGACAAGTACGAAGGGGATGCAATAATCGCCTTCTGGAATGCCCCGACCGACCAGGAAGACCATGCCCTTAGGGCAGTGGAAGCGTCAATCAGCTGCCAGGAAAGGCTTGAGCAAATGCAGGAAGAACTTGTAAAGATTTCCCACAAAAGCGTAAAGCAGCGCATAGGTCTTAACACTGGATACGCGGTTGTAGGAAACATGGGATCCCGCATGAGGTTCAACTACACAATGCTGGGTGATTCCGTAAACCTTGCGGCCCGTCTAGAAGGACAGAACAAGTCCTTTGGAACCTACACCATGTGTTCTGCGGAAACAAAAAATGCCGCGGTTGAACATGGCACAAAGCTAAAATTCAGGGAACTTGCCAAGCTCCAGGTTGTTGGCAAAAAAGAAGCGGTCACGGTTTTTGAGCCAATGTCTCCTTCCGTCTTTGCAAAGAGGGAAAAGGAACTGGAAACCTTTGCAGAAGCCCTAAAGGAATTCTACAGCGCAAACTTTGCAAAAGCCAAGGAACTTTTCCAAAGCATAGCAAGTTCTGATGCCGCTGCCAAGAATTATCTAGAAAAATGCACGGAATTCATAGCCACCCCTCCCGATGCGGACTGGGACGGCAGATGGATTGCCACCAGCAAATAGTATGTTGAATACTACATGAGTTGTCATTCCGAACTTGATTCGGAATCTACTGTAGTAAACAAATTGAATGCAAATAGAATGCAATAAGGAGATGAATTATGTCAGACAAGGATGAACTTACGGAAGAAGAAAAAAATAAAATCCTCGAAGGAGTAAGAAGCGACAACAGCAGGAACGAAAGCGGTGCAACCCCGGAGGGTCTAACACTTTCCCAGGATGACCTGAACAAGCTTCTCTCCGGAAAGCAGGGTTAATGTTTTAACTAATGCCTTACGGAAAAATAATATGATTGACTTTCCACCGGAATGTCAGAAGATTCAATGCCGTCAATCTGGATAAAGCTTTGCCTTTCCAAAAGGTTTAGCATGTTATCCAGAACCTCTTCCTCAGCCTGAGCCTCCATTTCCACTCGGCCGTCGCTTCTGTTGCGCACCCAGCCGCTAATGCCCAGCATCTTGGCAATCTGCTCGGAACGCCACCTAAAGCCCACCCCCTGAACCATGCCGGAAAAGATATAGTGTCTCCGTATCTTCATCTTCAAGCCCTTTGCAAAGACCTAGCTGTGGTAGGCACCCTGAATAATGCCAAGCACTTCCTTGTCCTGAAAGTTAAACGAATAATTCTTTGCGGGAACAAATTCCAGCGCGTAAAAAGTCCCAAGCTTTTCCTGAATTTCCACCAGGTTGGGAACAAAATCTCTTATGTTCTGCGAATAAATAAGCCAGCACTGAAGGTAGATGAATTCACCTCCCACCGTGTATCGGTCTCTCTGTGTAAGCGGTGAGTGTATGTACTTTATGTCTGCAAAAGTGTTCAAGTCACCAATCTGTGTATTCGCATCGTGAACTGCTTTAAATAATTCGTATGCCTTAAGCAGGTTCTTTTCGTCATTTTCGATTGACTGAGCCTCCTGTGTTTTTCCAAGAGTCCTGTATGGGTTCAGGAATTTCTTGTAGGAGGAAATTACGGTAACCTTATAGTCTTCTTCCCTTGCATTTATTTTTTTCTGCAAAAGTTCGTCCGGGTAAAAAATATTCTGCTTGGAATTGTCCCTTGACTGAGGTGATCGTTTAAAAATCTTAGTAAACTCACTGAACGCTTCTGCCGCGCTCTTCTTTCCTGTTTTTTCGGCCATAATACCCCCTTACGTTTATCGGCATAAATCAAATTTTTCTTTAATCCCAGCAAATTAAGCATTTTCTTCTGGACGCATGTCAGCAAGCTTCTCTTGCATTCCCTCATGATTTTATGCTATATTATCCTAACCACGCGGTAGTCATATAACGGTATTATGCACGCTTCCCAAGCCTGACACGCGGGTCCGACTCCCGTCTACCGCTAGAAACAAATTTTTAACATAAAAACCAAATTCTAAAACAAACAATAAAATCGTAATAAAAAAATGTCGGGAGTCGAACCCGCCCGCAGAGAGCGCCGACCAGGTGGGAGGAAGAAGCGAACGAAGGGGTAAAAAGGGCATAAAACCTC